>CBDCKE010000009.1:0-133264 GCA_965218185.1 Flavipsychrobacter sp. | reverse complement strand
TCATGGCTTAGCACGAATGATGGGCAAGAAAACTAAATAAATTTGAAATTGCGGCTCTCAAAAACCCCCCTTAACCTGTTCTCAGTTACAGACGTAACATATGTGGCCAAAGGTATTAAGGCTAAAGAAGTGCCAGTTAAAGACATAATGTCGAAAAAATGCCCTTAATTCCGTCTTCTTTAAAATAAGGGCTTTGCATTTTGATACAGCCGTGGGTAAAACACGAAAGAGGTATGATTTTATTCCCTTGCTGAACAATTATTGCGCCGCCTTGTTCTATCAGGCAATTCCATTTTGAAACATTATTGCTTCACTAAAAAAACTAAATGGATTTACTCAACCAATACAACCTCATCCGCAAACAAACCGAAACCATTTGCGCTCCGCTTGAAACGGAAGATTATGTGGTGCAGCCCATCGTTGACGTAAGCCCTCCAAAATGGCATTTGGGACACACCACCTGGTTTTTTGAAACATTTATCCTCAAACCATTTTATCCCCGCTACCGCGAATATAATCCGGAGTTTAACTTTGTATTTAATAGCTATTATGAAACTATTGGTGCACGCGTGCTTCGCACAGACCGTGGTAATTTAAGCCGCCCCTCAGTGGATGAAATTTACATCTACCGCGCTTACGTGGATGAACACATGAACATCTTTATCCCTAAAAAACTAACGCAGGAGATTGAGGAAATACTGGTGTTAGGATTAAATCACGAGCAGCAGCATCAGGAACTGTTGGTTACGGATATAAAATACATTTTAGGGCACAATCCGCTGTTCCCTTCTTACAATGATGAAGGCGTTTTGCTTTATGGCTACAAGAGTACCGACGAAATGCTGAAGGTAGATGAAGGCATTTATGAAATCGGTTTTAAGGGCGAAGGCTTTTGTTTTGATAATGAATTGAATGCCCACAAAGTGTTCCTCCCTGCTTATGAAATCTCTAAAAACCTTGTTACCAACGGCGATTACCTGGAGTTTATGAACGCAGGTGGCTATCAAAATTTCATGCACTGGCATGCCGAAGGGTTGGATTGGGTAAATCAAAACCATATTAAATCACCCCAATACTGGCATTTCATTGACGGCGAATGGCAATATTATACGCTTACCGGCTTGCGCCATTTAGATTTAAACGAGCCTGTTTGCCATATTAATTATTACGAAGCCTGCGCCTTTGCTGCATGGAAGGAATTGCGCCTGCCCACAGAAGCCGAATGGGAAGTAGCGGCACCGCAATTAGATTGGGGGCAGCGTTGGGAATGGACGGAAAGCGCCTACCTGCCTTATCCCGGATTTAAAAAAGCAGCGGGTGCCATTGGCGAATACAACGGAAAATTTATGGTGAACCAGATGGTGCTTCGCGGCGCGTCTGTAGCCACCGCAATAAATCATAGCAGAACAACTTACAGAAACTTTTTTCACCCCTCACTTCGATGGCAGTTCACAGGACTCAGGTTAGCGAAATAGACGCGCAGCAATCCGGTTTTTACAAAGATGTAATTAAAGGCTTAAATGCATCTCCCAAATATTTACAGTCGAAATACTTTTACGATAAAGAAGGCGACAAACTGTTTCAGCAGATAATGACCCTGCCGGAATATTACCCCACCAAAGCCGAACTGGAGATATTTAAGAAGCGCACCAAAACCATTGTCTCCACCTTATCCCGCTTAGGCAATCAGTTTGATATTATAGAATTAGGCGCAGGCGATGCTACAAAATCCAAACATCTGCTGAAGGAGTTGCTTGAAAAGCAGGTGGATTTCACGTACTATCCTATTGACATTTCGGAGAACATTATCCGTAATCTTGAAAAGAAACTGCCTGCGCAAATGGAAGGCTTAAAGGTGGTGGGCTTAAACGGTGATTATTTTGAGATGATTGGTCAGGCTTACAAGCAGTCATCCCGCCCTAAATTAATATTGTTTTTAGGCTCCAACATCGGCAACTTCACGGCTGAAAAAGCGTATCAGTTTTTAGATAAAATAAGAAGTCTGATGGCTGCAGGAGATTTAATGCTTACGGGCTTTGATTTAAAAAAGAATCCGCACCAGATACTTGCGGCTTACAATGATAAAGCAGGCGTCACCAAAGCATTTAACCTAAACCTGCTTACGCGCATCAATAATGAACTGGACGGCAGTTTTGACCTCACCCAATTCGACCATTTCGCGACCTACAATCCCGTTTCGGGCGCATGCAAAAGTTATCTCATCAGCCTGAAAGACCAAACTGTGAACATCGGCAATCAATCTTTTGATTTTGAAGCGTATGAACCCATATTCATGGAAGTTTCTCAGAAATACGCACCGGAAGAAACTGATTTAATGGCTGCTGAAAATGGATTTAAGCCTGTGCAGTATTTGTATGATTCGAACAGGTGGTTTATGGATGTGGTTTGGGAGGGGGTGTGATGGGGAGATTAATTTTGTGTCTGGAATTTTTTGGATGCGCGAGTCCCTCCCAAGATTCAAAAACGAAACAAAAGAGGCAAAAAGTATGACAGCACAAATACTCAACTTATTTAAGGACATTGACGAAATGCCACTTTTTTATATTGAAAGCGGAAGCCGGCTTTGGGGAATAGCCAGCCCAGATAGTGACTATGATGTTCGTGGTTTTCATATTCAGTCAAAGCGCCAATATTTCGACTTTAAACAACACCGCGATATTATTCAAGAGATGGACGGCGATTTCGACTTTGTCTCCTATGATGTTGATAAAATGTTTGGACTTTTAGCGAAAAGCAATCCGACTGTATTTGAATGGGTTAGAGCAAACATTGTTTACTTCAATGAACTTCCCGATTGGCCAGCCTTTCAACATAAAATAATAATGAATTTTGACTTTAAAGCGCTATTTCACCATTATATTTCACTTGCAAAAGGAAACATCATTTTAATGCAAACCGGGAAAAAGCTTACTTACAAGACAGCGTTTTATTGCATCCGTGGACTTTTATCGGCTGACCTTGCCTCAAGACATACGATTCCAGAGCTTTTAATTGATGACCTTTTTACTCAGTTTGCCAGCGAAAATGAAATTATGAAAATTGCAAAAAATAGTTTGGATAGAAAAAGGCAGCAAACGGAAAAAGAAGAAGTTTTGAAAAGCGACCAACAAGAAATCCTATCAGCAATTATTGCTTTTGCAAAACAACTTGAAAATAAAGCACCTAAAAGTAATAACAACAGAAAGAAACTTGAAAGCATCTTGACAGACTATAGCATTAACTTAAAATCAAAATCGTACGGACAATAGATGATTGACCGCGGTTAGGCGTAGGCTGCGCCTACGTCACAAGTAAATAAAATGTGTAAAAAAATAACGACGTAGGCACAGCCTACGCCTAACTAAGAATTAAAGGATACAACGCCGTAAATCTTCGGTTTGGTTATTTTTTGATAGAAATAAGAAGTCCAAAAGACCTAATAAATTATGAAAACGACTAAAAAAGAAAAGACTTTTGACGCAGTAAAAATGATGCGTGACATTCGGGATAAAGTGAGCGCTGAAACCCAGGACATGACGTTTGCAGAATTGAAAAACTACATTCAAACTAAAATTCAAGAGGGTAAATTAAAACCCATCGGGCAGTAGGTTTGCCTTTGGCAGGGTAGGATTGCGGAAATTACTTCGTCGTGCGTGAGAGTCTCCGCAAAAACCGGCGCACCCCCCCTCCTCAAAACATCCATTTAAAACCCATCGCCCCCGCTAACAACCTAACGCCACCAGTTTTATCGCAGCATATTCCTTCCCCGTGGCCACGGGATGCCGCCGCAGCATTTCGTTTCGTTCCCGTGGCCACGGCAACACGCCAAACACGTTGGTTTCGTTCCCGTGGCCACGGGAAGCCGCCAAACGCATTTTTTTCCATCCCGTGGACACGGGAACCCGCCAAACAGATTTTTTTCCATCCCGTGGACACGGGAAGCCGCCAAACGCGTTGGATTCGTTCCCGTCGCCACGGGAGTAATATGTTGGCATTGGATGGAACCAAACTACCCACGGCAAGCCGCCCAACTAATTTTTTCCTTTGCAGCAAAAGGCAGAAAAGTTTTATTTGCAATTTCCCCGTAATTGCTATATTTGCCGGAACAAAAACGAAAAACGATGGCTGAAGTTTATGAAGTTTTAAAACCCGGTTATTCATGCTTTGATACGCCGGAATACATGGCACTTATAGGCGACCACATTACCACCATCCGCGACGCCGACCCCGAAGAGTTGGGCATATTGGATGTTTTTGCACCACTGGAAACTGCGTTTCAAAACCTGAATGCCGGCTGGAAAATTTCGATGAAAAGCCCGTTCACCGCCGTTATTTCTGCTGAAGATAAACTCCGCGACAGCAATTTTTCAGGGATATACTTAACCGTTCAGGGAGCCACTTACCACACAAGCAATGAGGCGGCAAAAAATGCAGGCACACTGCTTCGCGATAACATTGAACTGTATGGCGTAAACCTGAATAATCTGGCTTATCAAAAACAAACTTCTACGCTCACCAGCATTTTAGACGACTGGGCTAACAAACCCGAACTGGCAGCCGCCGTGGTGACTTTGGGAATTGGCCCGTGGGCAACCATTTTAAGAACGCACAACGAAAACGTGAAACGTGCCTACGTAGATCGCGAAACGGCGCATGGAGCAAGCAACAATAAAAGCGTGGAAGAATTGCGCATAGCTACCGATGCTGCGCACGACCGCCTTCGCCGTCGCGTTAATGCAAAGCTCGACGAAGCCGAATATGAAGGCAGATGGCTAACGATTGCACGCACGCTGAATGCGCTTACTAAAAAACATACAGAAGAGCTGGCATCTAAACCATCTTCCGGTTCGGGTGGTGGTGATGCACCTGAAAATCCGTAGGTGGTAAGTTTTTGAGAAGTTTCAACAAGATGATTTCGATTGGTCACGCTACAGCGGACAATACGATAGGAAAGAAGGGAAGCAAGCGCATATTACGGCAACAGAGTAATAATTATAGACAAAATGAAGAAAGTTTTTAGTGCGCTGATTGTACTCCTCATTGCAATAACGAGTTGCGACGACAACAAATTTGGTGGCTATGTTAAACAACCGCTTCCCAACGATTTTTCATACAACATCCTAAAAGATGAAAGCAATCTATCCTTAGAAAAAAACCAGCTAACTGTTGAAATTAATAAGAAATTAACGGAAGGACAGATAGCTACTTTAGCTGAAGAATTATTTCAATCAAAAGACAAACAGCGTAGATTCTATCTTTATTATTTATTGCCTGGGATGAAGGTAGGTTCCGGGGCGTGGGCTATTAGCCATTTCGATCCAGACCTAAAAATTGAAATTATTGGTGCAACATCGCAAGAAGAAGCCGATGCAAATAGCTTAGCAAATATAGTGGAAGGAGAAATTGTTGGTAAATGGCATGAAGAGCAAAATACTTCTGCCAATTATATCATCTTTAAAAAAGACAATAAAATTTTCCTTAGAACAATTTATAAAAGAGGACAAATGCCTGATGAAGAACTTAAAAAGAAAAAGGTAGGCACAGTTAACCGTTACGATTACAAAGATGGCGGAACTAATGGAGAATACTTTATTCTAAATGATAGGGGCGAACTAGAGTTCTACAATGAAGAGAATATAATGTTCACAACTGCAAATGAAATGTAATTAGAGCGTGCGTAATTCTCAGTTGTCACAAGTTCGAGCGTTTGCGCAACACTCTCGGGTCTGCCCACGGTTCAGTCTTAAACTTAAAAAAGAAAACCGCTTTGGTATTTCCAAATCAATACTTCAGCTGTGCAAATTGAAACTCCCCAGAACTGCTTCTTTCAAAATCCTTTCTACAAACGCGCCTTCACATTTGCAATATCTGCCAGCCGCCGCTCTGCAATGTGCATAGCTGCCAGTTGGGTGTGAATGCCTTTTTCTTCTGAAAGCTTGTAAATATCCAGCGTGCGATCATAGATTTTTTCCACATTGCCCATCACGCGGTCTTTGTTATATCCCTCCAGTTCCGCAGCCACGTTTATCAGTCCTCCAGCGTTAATCAAAAAGTCAGGCGCGTAAAGAATGCCTTTCTCAATCAGCATAGGCCCGTGCACGTTTTCATCCGCCAGTTGATTGTTGGCAGCGCCGGCAATAATGGGGCATTTCATCTTCCCGATGCTTTCCGTATTCACCGTGGCGCCCAATGCGCAAGGGGCGTAAACGTCCATCTCCAAATCAAAAATAGAATCGTTATTCACCACTTCCACCGTGCGGAATTTCTCTACCGTCTGCCTGATTTTTTCTTCGTTTATGTCGGCTATGTAAACCTTTGCGCCTGCATCAATCAAGTGCCCCACAAGGTATTGGCCTACATGCCCCACGCCCTGCACCACCACTTTTTTGCCGTGCAAATCATCACTGCCCCAAATTTTTTTGGCGCTTGCCTTCATCCCTACAAACACACCGTAAGCCGTGAAAGGAGAAGGGTCGCCGCTGCCGCCCATGTATTCAGGAACGCCGGTAACATGGGAAGTTTCGAGGCGGATAAATTCCATGTCGCGGGCAGAAGTATTCACGTCTTCAGCGGTGATGTATTTTCCATTCAGGCTGTTTACAAACTTGCCGTAGCGGCGCCAAAGCGCTTCGCTTTTCTGGGCTGGGTCGGCAATGATAACTGCCTTGCCGCCACCAAGGTTTAATCCCGAAATGGCTGCTTTGAAAGTCATTCCGCGGCTAAGGCGCAGCGCATCAATAATGGCTTCTTCGTGACTGTTATAATTCCAAAGGCGGGTGCCGCCAAGGGCAGGGCCAAGAGTGGTGTTGTGGATGCTGATGATGGCGTTCAGCCCGGAGTGGGGATCATGGCAAAAAACGACCTGCTCATGCCCCATAGATTGCATTAACTCGAAAACGGATTGCTGCATTTTTTTAGAAGATTTTATGCCGCGAAAATAAGAATTGCGGAGCGTTTAAAACCTGCGCTATGGCACCTCTCGCAGTGGGGTCAATGCACAAACTTCATTACCTCACGGTTACCATTTAAGGTGATATCCAACAAGTACATCCCGGGTTGCAATTCAGAAACATCCACAGCATGTTGCCCCGTTCCGGCATTTATTTTCAGCGTTTTGCGATTCAAAATCACCCCGCTCAAATTGCGGATTACATAGGTTGCAGTTCCGCCTTTTGCAGTTGCTGATTGAAGCCATAAAACTTCCTGCGCCGGATTATTAATGATGGTGAAAGCGTTGTTTTTTTTGCTGTTTTGGATAGATGGAATAGCGTTTGGTGGCGGGTCTTTCCGGTGATACCAGATGGGCGCTGAAATAGTGCGATGTCCGCCGTAAGTAATGTCTGCATAATAGTAAGCCAGGCTATCATCGAAAAGGGTAGCATCGGTTAGGTTTAATGAAAAGCCTGTTTCAGAAGCAATAGCCACAGGTAAAATATTGCTTCCCGGTTTGCCTGACATCAGCTTAATTACCGGCACCATGGCTGTAATGTTAGTCGGGTCAACCACGGAAATACTTATTGCCGGCGCAAAACCATGCGTAATGCTGTCGCCCATTTTTGCCCCCTGAATTTTGATGCTCACCCGCGTATCGCAATCCTGGGTGGCGTAGCAATGTTTTTGTTTCACCGACTGCAACAAATTTTGTTCAGAAAGTGCCGAAGCAATTACGGCAGTTCTGGTGTAAGCCGTGCGTCCGAAAGTGGTGTAGTGATTATCATGGTCGATGATGGGCGCAACGTGATATCCCTTTGAAAGCATCACCTCGTAATAAGGCAGAAATTCCATGTCGGTGCCAGGGTCTGAGTAATTTTTGTTGGTGCTGAATGCAGGCCCGCTTTCTACGGCAATTGCAGAAATAGCACTATCGGCGGAGGCATTGTAAGGGAGGTTTGCCAGGTTATCATAGTCGGTCCAGAAAGGATGCGCCAAAGAGCCGAAGGCATTGCTTTGCTGAAAATTATTGATGGTGCGAAACAAGCCACTGTCGGAGAGATACACGCTTTTCGGAACATAGATATCATAGTTGGGCATGCCATTCAATGTTTCCCATCCAAGCAATTGCGGAACGCCATAAATAACTACGTGTCCACCGTTTGAAATTACGCCCCATTCCATGCCATACATCGCCAGGAAGTTTGGGTTGGCAATCGTAAAATTTTGCGCTTCGCTAATGCCCGGTGCATACTTAGGAAGCAACATGCCGGGGTTATTTGTAGCTGTGTAATGATTGTGTTCAGAGATGCCCAGAAAATCCATGCAAAGCGAATTTTTAGCGAAGGCATAATCATCAGATGGCGTGTAAGAAGTGCTGTCTTTGTTACCATCACTAAAGGAACTATGGGCGTGTAGATTTCCGAAAAAATACTGCTCATTATTGTTGGGAGCAAGCGTGTGGTTTCCGGTTAAAAAAGTAGTTGTTCGATACAACGGGCCGCCAGTGCACACTGCATTGTAAGCGAAAACGAAGAAATAATAAGTCGCGCCATTTTGAAGTGGGGAAGCATGGAAACTGTAGTTGCTCCCTTTGGAAATAATGGTGCCTCCTCCCAGATTATCTCCCGGGTTATAAACACTTCCATCAGCAGGCAATGCGCTTAAAGAACTGTTGCTGCTCATCACCACCAGATACCCATCCGTATTCACATCAAAAGGCGTAAAAAATCCGGTAATTCCATTGTTGAAAGTGGAAAGCAAAAGGTCGTGTGCATCGCCGGAAGGTGTGAGGCATGGAAGCAATGTGGTGGTGCTTTGTTGTCCTGTAAGCGGTGGATTGGAATTGTAAACAGGGCCATTGCTGCAAGCATAATTATTCAGCGCAAACACAAAGAAATTATAGGGCGTGCTGTGGTTCAGGTTTGTTGCGGTAAACGCATTTATTGCGCCTTTGTAAACCACGGTTCCACCGCCAAGTGCATCTCCGTTTTGATACACTATTCCATTTTGCGGCGCGGCAGAAAGCGAACTGTTTGTGCTTGCAACTACCAGGTATTCACTCGCCCCGGTAACGATTGAAAACGTGCCGTATATGCTTGTTGTGGTGATGTTGCTAAACTGAAGATTTACGGGTTGCGTTGCAGGCGGAATGCAAGGCGGACCGGCAGGCGTCATCACGGTTCCGTTTAAGGGATTGATGGTATTATATCGCGCAGTGCCATTGCAAAAAACATTTAGCGGAAACACGAAAAAATGATAGAGCGTGTTAGGCTGTAAACTGTCGGCAATAAAACTGGTGGCGCTGCTACTTTGAATCACTTTTCCATCGCCCACAATGTCACCGGTATTGTACACCACGCCATCCACCGGATTTGAGGTAAGTCCTGAAAGCGTTGTAAATACCACCAAATACTGGTCTGGCGCGGGAGTGGCAGCATTGAAACTTCCCTGAACTGTGGTGGCTGAAGTGGAACTTAAAACCAAATTGGATGGCTGAAAAGGCGGCACCACACAAGGCGTTCCGAAAGCAGTTACTTTCAGATTATTGAGTGCAATAAATGGTCTTGAACCTGTAGTTCCGCCGGTGCCATTGTAATAATAAAAACGAAGCCGGGCGGTGGGCGCATTATTGAAAATGGCGGGCATTTGCACATTCAGAATGGTGCCCGAAGCAGGAACATAGTTGGTGAGATTCAACACTTCTGCGCCCGATAATTCGGTAAACGTAACGCCGTCAATGCTTCCATAAACGCTTAAAGAACCTTTGCGGTCGCTGCTGCTGGTGCCATTAAAAAAGGTTGCCCAATCGAAGCTTAAAGTGCCAGCGTTGATGCCCGAAAAATCCATGAAAAAATCAATGGCGGCTGCGTTTGTGTTGTCGGTGGTTCCGGTTGCCAGCAAAAGCAATCTGCCGCCCACTGAATCCCGCTGTACGCCGCCACCGCCCTGCGTTGCAAAAAAGGAAGTATTGTGTGTGGTATGCGTGGGGTCAGGAATGGCGGCTGTGCCCTGTGGCGTTACTGCTTTAAAACGATTTGCACCTGCGCCGGATGTAAAACCGTTACTCCAAAAACCAATACTGTCAAAGGTTTCAACGTAGGTGAGCATGGGCTGCGCAGCCATTGGAACGGGCGTTTGTGCATTCGAAACTGCGCAGCAAAAGCAGAGAGCAAGGAGGGTAAAAAGTTTTTTCATGGAGCAGAATATTTTAAGAAAGAGCGTTTTTACTTTGAAATAATCAGGGGTTGCGTAGCTATTTGATGTTCGCTTTTTAGGGTGATGAAATAAACCCCTGCCGGCAAGGCGGACGTATTTACAAGCGTGCTTTCACCGGTAAAATTTCCTTTTAAAACCGAAGCGCCAAACATGTTCTTCACCTCATAAAACTGCATCGTTTCATTGCCTGGGCGAATGCTGAAAAAATCATGGGCAGGATTGGGGAAGATGGAAAAGGAAGACGTGTGTTCCAGCGAAGTAATAAACGAAGGCATTGGTAACTCATAGCTTGTCGTCACCGGAAAATGGTCACTCACAAACTGATTGTAACCGCTCACCCAATTGTTCACTTCATCCTTTAAAAGCCGCGCGCTTTGAGGCACATAAAACGGCAGCATTTCGTTGCTGATAACCACGTGGTCTAAAAAGCCGGGATAGCCATCAATGCTGGATAATCCTTGTTTGGAAAGTGGCAGCGTAACGGCTTCATAAGAATTAAAATCGGTGCTGTCGCTCACCAAAAGCTGATAGTTACTGACGTTATAATTGTGGCAAATGGTGATGTCAAAATCATCGTTGTAATCCCCTAAAATAATAAGCCTGTCTGTTGAGAAATGCTGGTCAAGCGTGTCTTTCATTTCGCGGCAGGCATTCACTCTTTTATCGCAGGAAGTAGGGTCGGCTTGCGCTTTTGCATGAAGGATTACAAATGTGAACGGAATAGTAGTGGCACTGTCAGCCTTCCAGTTTGCAGTTACCAAAAATGGAAACCTGCCGCTTGCAAAATTGAAATAAGCGCTGCTGCTCCCTTTCAGTAACGGACGTGCTTTCACGTTTTTAATCACCTTACGGTTATACACAAAAGCCAGTTTTTGCGCGTCCGCATAATCAGGGTCGGCAGGACTATCGGCAAAGCTTCCATACCCTGAAACCACAAAGCCATAATTGCCTTCTAACCCATCCACCAAACTCTTTAATGAATCCACATTTACTACTTCCACCAGCGCATAAACATCTGCCTTCAGTTGGTTCATGATGACGGTGGTTTTTTCCATTTCCTCCGGCAGTTGCGAAGCATTATCCCCAAAATATTCGAGGTTCCAGTTTACCACTTTTAAAGGTGCATCGGAAAGCATTTGTGCACCGACATTCAGCGTCAGCAATTGCATCAACCCTAAAAAAAATAAAACCCCAAAACGCTGCATTTTTTACCTCAAAATTTTGCCCAAAGGTAAAGCAGGCGCAAGCGGTTGTTTAGTTATTGATTTACATTCGCGACACTAAAAATTTTCCAACTTTTTTTCAATGAAACAACTCCTTTTAATGCTCGCTGTGGCATCTCCCCTCTTCCTTCATGCGCAGGATGACCTCGTTAAAAAACTGGACGCCAACAAAAGCGACAGCGCCAAAAAGAAATTCACTTTCACACCCGTTATCAACATTGAGTGCACCGACGTAAAAAACCAGGGCAGCAGCGGCACTTGCTGGAGTTATTCCACCAATTCCTTCCTTGAAAGTGAGATGATACGGATGGGCAAAAAACCGGTTGACATTGCGGAGATTTTTACCGCCCGAAATGTGTATTCCGACAAAGCTGACAACTATGTGCAAATGCACGGAAACGTGGAATGGGGCGATGGAGGCGAATGCCACGACGTGATAAACATGTATCGGAAATATGGCGCCGTGCCTCAAAAAGTGTATGACGGACTGAACTACGGAACCTCCAAAAACAAGTTTGCCGAAATGCAGGCAGTGCTAAAAGGAATGCTGGATGCCATCGTTAAAAACCCCAACGGAAAACTGACGCCCAACTGGAAACCTGCTTTTGATGCCGTGCTGGATGCTTACCTCGGCAAAGTGCCTGAAAAATTTACCTGGAAAGGTGCGCAATACACACCCAAAACTTTTGCCCGCGAAGTGGTGGGTTTAGACGCGGATGATTATCTCGAGTTCGCCTCCTTTGCCAATCGGCCCTACTATGAAAAAACGTTTCTGATGGTGCCGGACAACTGGAGTTTCGACCGCGTGTACAATGTGAAAATGCAGGACATTACCAATATTATTGACAATGCTTTGGAAAAAGGATATACCGTGACATGGGCGGCAGATGTGAGTGAGAAATCATTTAGCTGGAAAAACGGTGTGGCATACGTACCTGAAAAAGACTGGGAAGACATGAACGAAGAGGAGCAAAAAGCCATGTTCGACGGACCGAAGCCGGAACGGAAAATCACCACGCGCATGAGGCAGCAAGGATTAGATAATTACACCACTACCGACGATCATGGGATGCACATCGTAGGCATTGCCGAAGACCAAAATGGAAAAGAATATTACATGGTTAAAAACAGTTGGGGCGATAAGAACGATTACAAAGGCTTTATTTACGTTACAAGAGCTTATGTGCAATATAAAACCACCGGCTTTTTGCTGCACAGGAAGGCATTGCCCGGTTATGTGAGAGGAGAATTGGGGATTTGATAGTTATAGGCGCTTCTATTTATCCCGTAAATACTATTACAAATGGAACCTCAAAAAGTTAGAGTATATGAGTCGATTAAAGAACTTATTATCCACTCCCGCCAAAGGGTGTACAGGATGGCAAATTCTGCTTTGCTCGAAACCTATTGGCAGATAGGGAAAATAATTGTAGAAGATGAACAAGATGGAAATGCGAAGGCTGAATATGGAAAACAGACGCTGAAAAACCTTGCAAGACAGCTTACGGTTGAGTTTGGGAGGGGCTTTGATTACACCAATATTACCAACATGCGGAAGTTCTATTTATCCTTTCCAAATGTTGACACATTGCGTCAAGAATTGAGCTGGTCACATTACCGACTGCTTTCCAGACTTGATTCCGAACAAAAAAGAAATTACTACCTCACAGAATCCATCACTTCTAACTGGAATAGCCGCGAACTGCAAAGGCAAATCAATAGCTTATCGTTTGAAAGAACATTAAAACATTTACCGGGATCTGAGAAACCCACCATCCACAACCTCATAAAAGACCCTTACATTTTTGAATTTTTAGGTTTAATGCCCGATGTCAGGAATACAGAATTTGCAATAGAAACCGCCATCATCGACCACATTCAAAAATTCATGCTTGAGTTTGGGAAAGGTTTCGCATTCGTAGCGCGCCAGCAACACATTGTTACCGATACTTCCGACTTTTTTATTGACCTCGTTTTTTATAATTACCTGCTGAAATGTTTCGTCATTATTGACCTTAAAACAGGGAACCTGGCGCATCAGGATATTGGCCAGATTGATATGTATGTGCGCATGTACGATGACCTGAAACGCAGTGCTGACGATAATCCCACCATTGGCATTTTGCTTTGTTCTGAAAAAGATGAAACCATCGTAAAATACTCCGTTTTGAACGACCAAAATAATCTGTTTGCCAGCAAATATTTATTGTACCTCCCAAAAGAAGAAGAATTGAAACAACTTATTGAGCAGGACAGACTCAACTTTGAACTGGATAACGAACAAAAAGAGGAATAGGTTTGATAAAATTTTTGAGTTGTGGTTTTTAAAAATTATTGTACAGATTACGCAGATGATTAAACGACCAAAAACAATCCGCAAAATCCAACAATCCGCAAAGTCCGCGATTTTTTTTAGTTCCGCTTCGATTTTCCTTTACCAGTATTTTCGCGACCCACTTTATCTAACCTAATCAAACGTCCTCCAGTTTTATCCACGTTATCAAACCTCGCCCGGCTTCCTCCCATCCGAACCTCTACACATGAACTTATCATCTTATGAACCCGCTTTCCAATGGCTCATCCTTATTGCTTTTGGGGTGATATTCCTCATCGTGTCGCCACTCGCAAAAACGACCACAGAGTTCTTCAAAGCGTCATCAAAAACAGGCAAATCACCGGGCGTTTTTATGCTCACCAGCAGCCTCGTTATCGCCTGGATTTTCGCAAAGTCTATAACCAATGCGGCTAATCTGGGGCTTGAATTTGGCATCGTGGGCGGGCTGGCTTATGCAATGTATTATTTCTCTTTTCTGGTAGGCGGCATCATCATTTACCAACTGCGCGCCAAAGGGAATTTTGAAAGCATTCATCACTTTCTGCGAAGCAAATATGGAAGCAATGCCGTGCGGCTTTTTTCGCTGCTGATAGGCTTCCGGTTATACAATGAAGTGTGGAGCAACACCATGGTTATCGGGTCTTATTTTGGAGATGCCGGAAGCAAGCCTTATTACATTTCCATCCTGCTGTTCACCGCGCTCACACTGGCATACACGCTGAAAGGCGGAATGAGAAGTTCCCTGATAACCGACACGATCCAAATGTTTTTCTTCGGCATCCTTCTGTTCATTTTGCTTGGTTTCATTTTGCCAAAAGGCAACTACTCGCCTGTTCAGTATTTAAGCTCCGGAAGTTGGACAATGCAAGGTGGGCTGAGCCTTTTATTCACCGTCGTTTTGCAGGTGTTTAGTTATCCTTTTCATGATCCCGTGCTAACAGACCGCGGCTTCATCAGTCCGCCAAAAACAACTTTGAAAAGCTACATCGGCGCAGCAATAATCGGATTCGTATGCATCTTGCTTTTTAGCTGCATTGGCATTTTTGCAGGCTTTGCCGGATTGAAAGGACAGGCAACTGTGGAAGTGAGCAAATTGCTTGGCGCAGGCGCAATGCTTGCCATGAATCTCATCATGATTACATCCGCCGCATCCACCATTGATTCTACGTTTTCCTCGTTTTCAAAACTCATCACCATTGACCTTGGAAAGCAACAATTCCGGCAAATAAGAACAGGCAGATTATTCATGACTGCGCTTGCCATTGCCGGCACCATTCCGGTGTTTTTCAATGCCAGTATTTTAAGCGCCACCACCATCAGCGGCACCATGGTAATTGGGCTTGCGCCTGTTTTTATTTTTTGGAAAACCAAAGCGCCTAAAATCTCTTTCCACCTGTCTGTGTGGGCAGGCATTGCCACCGGCATTTTATTGGCTACCGGCAAAACTCCTGGGTGGCTGGTGTGGTTTGAAGGAAAATATGGCGACCTGCTGAGCTTAAATATTGTGGGCACGGTGCTTTGTGTAGCCTGTTTTTTCTTACCGTTTATATTTGGGTATGGAGATAAACGGAATTGTTAAACAATTGAAAGTTCCGGAAGGAAAAATTTTAGTGTTTGGCGGCGTGTACGGTAATTATCCAGCACTTGCAGCTTTAAGAAAAACGGCTGAAGCTTTAAACATTCCTCCCTCGAATATTTTTTGTACCGGAGACATTGCGGGCTATTGCGCATCGCCGGATAAATGCATTCAAACACTGATGGAGTGGGGCATACAGGCAATTGCGGGAAACGTAGAAAAGCAACTTACTGCCGGTGCCGATAATTGCGGTTGCGAATTTTCAGAAGGTGGGCGCTGTGAATTACTTTCCAAAAGCTGGTTTCCTTTTACTAAAAAAAACATCAGCGAAGCTTCAAAAAAATGGATAGCTGCCCTGCCTGATTTTATCTCTTTTAATTATAGAGGACGGCAATGTTTTGTGCTGCACGGCTCTTGTTTTCACAATGCTGATTTCATTTTTAAATCCACCCCCTGGCAAGAAAAAGAAAGGAATTTTGAAGCGGCGGGGGCGCAAATAATTCTTGCCGGCCATTGCGGACTTCCCTTCATCGACAAAAGTTATTACTACACCTGGCTGAATGCGGGAGTGATTGGAATGCCCGCTAATGATGGCGAAACAAGCGTGTGGTATTTGCTGATGGATTTGGATGATGCGCAACAGTTACAACCTCAGTTTTGCCGGTTGGATTACGATTTTGAAAGCGCAGCCGCATTGATGGAAGCCAATGGCTTGCCTGCTGAATATGCCAAAACATTACGGACGGGCATTTGGGATAATTGTGAGATTTTACCCGAAGAAGAAACCATGAATCAGGGAATGAAAATCAACCTTGCTTAAGTTTTATTTCCGCAGCTTTTTGGTGTAAGCAATAACCGATTTGATTTCCGCATCGCTTAGCGTTTTGTTGAAGGAAGGCATCATCTTCTTACCGCTTTTTATCAACGCCAATATTTCGCCGTCAGGCATTTTGCTGGTTTGTAAATTCTTAGCCCTGAACTTTCCGCGCGTGCCATCATCGCCATGGCAGCGGGCGCAGTTTTTTTTGTACAACGCTGCACCATCGGGCGTTTCAGGGCTTTTAAAGGCAAAGCTGATAATTAATAAAACGCAGAAAGCGAACGCGCCGACCTTAAAACCTTTCCGTCTGTTCTTCATTTAATTTGTTTAGGAAAACGTGATTAATTACTGCTTTGGTAAGGATATATTGCAGCCCACCCACTTTTTTTAGAACATTCTATTTCACCCCAAATGCTACAAACCGGAAGGTAGGCAAAACCCCCTCAAGGCAAAATTATTTCTTCGATTTGAACATCTCCATTATCATTCCGGCTTTTAATGAAGAAGACCATATTGCTCAAACGATTGAACGGATAAAGCAATGCGCCAACCTTCCTGAAAATGCAGAAATAATGGTTGCCGATGGTGGTAGCACAGACCACACTTGCCTTAAAGCATCAGAAGCAGGAGCCATAGTTTTAAATACCCCAAAAGGACGCGCCCGCCAGATGAATGCCGCTGCCCGCACAGCTTCCGGGGAAGTGTTGTATTTCCTCCATGCTGATTCTCAACCGCCAAAGTTCTTTTTAAAAGACATTGAAACAGCGCTTAAAAATGGTTTTAAATGCGGATGCTACCGGCTGGAATTTGACATTCAGCACTGGTTTCTGAAAGGCAATTGCTGGTTCACGCGGTTTGATGTGAATGCGGTGCGCTTTGGCGATCAAAGCCTTTTCGTGACCAAAAAAGTGTTTGAAAGTGCAGGCGGTTTCCGGGAAGATTTGCTGATGATGGAAGACCAGGAAATCATCCATCGCCTTAAAAGACATGGGCGCTTTAAAGTGATGAATGGCGCGGTTATTACTTCCGCAAGAAAATATCTGGACAATGGCATTTACCGGATGCAAGGCATTTTTTTCCTGATCTGGAGCATGTATTATCTTGGTTTTTCACAACAAAAATTACTGGACGCGCACCGGAAGTGGATTCGAAAACATAAGTTGTAAACAGGCAGTTCTAACTAACTGAAAATACCCAAGCAACCCTGCCATTATCTTTGCGCCGTGTTTCAGCTACCCAACCAAACCGGATTTTATAAAGGCAAAGTGCGCGACGTTTATACCATAGCCGATAAGTTTTTAGCAATGGTGGTGAGCGATCGTATTTCAGCGTTTGATGTGGTTTTGCCGCGTGCTATCCCTTTTAAAGGACAAGTTTTAAATCAGATTGCCGCTCATTTTTTAGACGCCACAAAAGATATTCTTCCCAATTGGAAAATCAATACACCTCTTCCAAACGTGACGGTCGGCTATCGATGCGATACCTATCCGGTGGAAATGGTGGTGCGTGGAAATTTAACCGGTCATGCGTGGCGGACTTACAAAAGCGGTAAAAGAAATTTGTGCGGCATGGCGCTTCCCGAAGGTTTGAGGGAAAATGATTTTTTTGAAACGCCTATCATCACACCTACCACTAAAGCGCATGAAGGGCATGATGAAGATATCTCGAGGGAGGAAATAATCAGCCAGGGTTTGGTGTCAGAAAATGATTATCAGCAGCTTGCAAAATATGCGCTGTCGCTTTTTGAAAGAGGAAAAAAAATAGCTGCGGAGCGCGGGTTGATTTTGGTGGACACGAAGTATGAATTCGGGCACATTGGCGACACCATTTACCTGATTGATGAAATCCACACCCCTGATTCTTCACGGTATTTTTATGCAGATGGCTTTGAAGAACGCCAGAAAAAAGGCGAAGCCCAAAAGCAATTGTCAAAAGAATTTGTGCGTGAATGGCTGATGGAGAACGGCTTTCAGGGAAAAGAGGGCGATGTGATTCCTGAAATGACGGATGACATAGTGAAGATGATTTCCGCCCGCTACGTTGAATTGTTTGAACAGCTTACCGGAACTAATTTTCAACCGCAGCCACTTTCAGAAAAAGAACTGGAAGAAGGATTGATAAAAGCCGCTTCGCATTTGCCACCCATGCCTGAAACGATTGGCACTTTGTAGATTCTTTAAACAATGATTACAGACATCAACCAACTTGATTTTTCAAAGCAATACACTTACGCAGATTACATGCAATGGCGGATGGACGAACGCGTGGAATTAATTAAAGGCTGGTTGCACAGAATGTCGCCGGCACCCATGCGGCGACATCAAAAAATCTCCTACCGCCTTGAAACGCAGATTGGGAGTTTTATGGACGATGAGACATGTGAAGTTTACCATGCACCTTTTGACGTTCGTTTTTTAAACAAAAAGAAAAGCACTGCCGATCAAGATATTTTCACCGTAGTGCAGCCGGATATTTGTGTGATTTGCGACAAAGAAAAACTGGATGACCGCGGCTGCATAGGCGCGCCCGACTGGATTATTGAAATTGTGAGCAAAGGCAACACGAAGAAAGAATTGGAAACGAAATTTAAACTGTATGAAGAAAATGGCGTTCGGGAATATTGGGTAGTTTTCATGAATGATGAAACCGTAGCGGTTTTTGATTTAGTGACTGAAAAATATCAGAACCGTAAAATTTATAGCAATGATGAAATGATACCGGTTGGCATTTTAGAAGGTTTGGAAATTGATTTGGTAAAAGTTTTTGAGGAATAGATAATGCCGGAAATTTCTCGTTTTTTGGGTATCATAATCAGGATGTTTTATAACGAACACAATCCTCCACATTTTCATGCTTATTACAACGATTTTCAGGCGGAAATTTTGATTGAAACCTTAGAAATAAAAAAAGGAAAGTTGCCTAAAAAAGTTTATAATTTAGTGGTGGAATGGGCTTTGGACCACAGGGAAGAACTAATTAACGACTGGGATTTAATGCGCAACGAAAAAAAACCAATTGCAATAAAACCATTAGTATGAAGCAAGATATTCATGATATTCCCGTTGTTACTAACGCGATTCCTAAAGAAAATTTTTTCCTTGAAATTCTTTTTCAGGATGGTGAAACTAAAACATTAGACATGAAGCCATTCATTAAAAATGGCATTTCATCCGCTTTAAAAGATGAAGCGTATTTTAAACAGGTAATGGTGATGGATGGTTTTATTTATTGGGAAAATGGGTTTGATTTTTGCCCTGAATTTTTGAAAAATTATACCTGATTTGATGGATTTTAAGTTTGACAGAACAGCATTCTCGATGCAATCTCATATAGAAGAAGATCTACAAAAAACCTTTTCCCATCTGAGCTATTTAGAAAGATTAGAAATAGCCTTTTATCTGAATTCAGTCGCTTATAATTTTGACAGGCAGAATCCTCCTAAAATGGACAAGACTGCATTCTCTATGCGCAAACATGAACCTGAGCGCTTCCTATAACTTAACAATTTCACCTTTCTTAATTGATATTACACGAAATGTCCACATCCACCACCCCCCGCATAATCCGCGCCCCACGTGGTAACCAACTAAACTGCAAAAACTGGGTAGCAGAAGCCGCTTTCAGAATGATTCAAAACAACCTCGACCCCGAAGTAGCAGAACGCCCCGAAGACCTTGTGGTGTATGGCGGCATCGGCAAGGCAGCCCGCGACTGGAAGAGCTTCGACAAGATTTTAGAATGCCTGAAAAATCTGGAAGAGGATGAAACCCTGATGGTGCAAAGTGGCAAACCCGTGGGCGTACTCCGGTCTCATAAAGATGCGCCGCGTGTGCTGATCGCCAATTCAAATCTTGTGGGTCGCTGGGCAACGTGGGAACATTTTCGCGAACTGGAAGCAAAAGGACTGATGATGTACGGACAAATGACCGCCGGAAGCTGGATATACATTGGCTCGCAGGGAATAGTGCAGGGCACGTATGAAACCTATCTTTCGCTGGCGGATATTCATTACAACGGTTCGCTGAAAGGCACGCTGAACGTAACTGCCGGTCTTGGAGGCATGGGCGGCGCGCAGCCGCTTGCCATCACCATGAATGAAGGTGTGTGCCTTGCTGCAGAAATGGAAGAATGGCGCATCAAAAAGCGCATTGAAACCCGCTACTTAGACAAATGGACGGCTGATATTGATGAAGCCATCGACTGGAGTTTGCAGGCGAAAGAAAATAAGGAAGCGATTTCCATTGGCGTTTGCTGCAACGTGGTGGATTTGTTGCAAAGAATGATTGACCGGAACATTACGCCCGATACGTTGACCGACCAAACCTCTGCGCATGATGAACTGATTGGGTATTTTCCAGAAGGACTTTCAGTTGTGGAAGCGAATGCATTGCGCAGCAATAATCCAGATGAATACATGAAACGCTCGCTCGACACAATGGCGAAGCACGTAAACCAAATGCTGGAACTGCAAAAGCGCGGCGCCATCACTTTTGATTATGGCAACAACCTGCGCGGACAAGCACATGATAAGCGCAACGTAGAGAATGCTTTTGATTTCCCCGGGTTTGTGCCTGCTTACATCCGCCCGCTTTTTTGTGAAGGCAAAGGTCCTTTCCGGTGGGTGGCATTGAGTGGCGATGAAGAAGATATAGCCGTAACTGATAAGGCGCTGATGGAATTATTCCCTGACAATGTGGGTTTGCACCGCTGGCTAAAAATGGCGAAAGAAAAAATTGCCTTTCAGGGATTGCCTTCGCGCATTTGCTGGCTGGGCATGGGCGAAAGGGAAAAAGCAGGATTGCTGTTTAACGACCTCGTAAAAACCGGCAAGGTAAAAGCCCCCATCGTTATCGGTCGCGACCATCTGGACACCGGTTCTGTAGCCTCCCCCAACCGCGAAACCGAAGCCATGAAAGACGGCAGTGATGCCGTAGCCGACTGGCCTATTTTAAACGCACTTATAAATACCGCAGGCGGCGCAAGCTGGGTAAGTTTTCATCATGGTGGTGGCGTTGGGATGGGTTATTCTTTACATGCCGGGATGGTGATTGTGGCGGATGGAACCGAAGATGCAGAAAGAAGGCTTAGGCGTGTGCTCCACAACGACCCTGCTATGGGCGTGATACGACATGCGGATGCGGGGTATGAGATTGCGGAGGAGACGGCGGAGGAGTTTGGATTGGGGATTTGAGTAATTATTCTTAAACTAAAAAACAAAAAGCTATGCAGTACAATTATAAAGTTCGTTTGAATAAGGAGTCGGAAGGTGGCTACACAGCAATTGTTCCTGCGCTACCGGGCTGTATAACCTGGGGCGAGGATATTGATGAAGCGCTTGCAATGACTAAAGAAGCCATTGAGCTTTATATCGAGGAATTGCAAAGCAGGGGAGAGGAAATTGTGCGCGAGTCCCTTGCAGGAGACTCACGCACGAAAGTAGTGGGGAACTCGGCAGCCTACGACGAAACGGGTTCGCTAATTGTATCTCTCAAAAATTTTAGATAGTCTGTTAGTGTCTTGACGATAGTTTCTTTGTCTATTGTTTGAGTGTCTGCGCCCAACCAATTTTCTCTGTCAACGACTGCAACTGTCATATAATTTCCGTTACCAAATCTGTCGGGTCGTCTGATGTGCTTAAAGCCAAAATCGTTTGCGTTTTTAATAATCAAGTTGTGAAGCTGATTTCTTATCTCTGCTCTTGTTTGATTTTTAGGAACATCAACTTCGTCTGGATCTGTCGAAATTTTAAAGCAAAGTTTTCCTTGTTCTAATTGCAGGTATGCGGGATAGTTGCCCCAATAATCCTTATTTAAAACAGCGTTCCAAAATCCACCACTTGGATTATTAACATAATGCCAGTTTTCGATACTGATTTGCTTTTCTAAAAACTGAAAAAAGCCTTGCCAGTCATTTCCGCTCCAGTCTTTGATTAATTTGTTCTCAAACTCGTTGTTTGATTTTTCTATTCTTGTAAGTCGTTCGTAAAAGTCTGTAAAAATATTATTATCGCTGTCTTTGAATTGATTTAGTAAATGGATAAAGTCTAACCGGCTGAAAATTGAAAAGCCTTGTTTTTCAATATGTGTCAAGCTACTTTGGCTTTCATTGCCTGTTTTAAGATAAATGCAAATTGGCTTTTCGTAGTTGTTTTGAGTACACCACTTTTCAGAATTTTCTTTATAGCGTTGTAGTTGGTTTGAGTGATGCGATGAATGTGTTTTATCTTCTATGATAATAAGATATTTGTCATTCACTTCTGCCCAAACATCAATGTTCTCCCATTGTCTGCCAGCTTCAATTTTATTGATTTGCTCGTCAAAATTTGGCAGTTGCTTTTTTATAAGTTGAGATATAAATGCCTTTCCGCAGCCATTTAATTTTGGGTCTGCCGACTGATATTTGTCGTCAGCAAATTGTAGAAGCCACGTTATGAAGGCATCCTTGATTAAGTTCTTTTGTAGCGATGTCGAAAATGTTTGGTCTCATTTATTTTATGATAGTTTAGTCCATTTATGAAGAGTCTCCTCGTCAGACGTAGGCTGAGCCAACGTCGTTATTTTTTATGCAGATTCATTTGCTGGCGACGTAAATACGTCGAACCGGGAATAGATTCAAATAAAATTTCCTTTCCCGCCCGCAAATATACACAAACCAACCAAAAACCCCGCTAGGCGTAGGCTGTGCCTACGTCGTCTACCTCTTGCTATTTGACTGCGGCGTAAGCTAAACTTATGCCTAAGCTAACTTCTTTTTTCCAAACACCCAAACTCGGAATCTCCCCTTTCTTAGATAGGGCTTTTACCTTCTATTATAGGGCTCTTACCTACCATTATAGGGTTCTTATCTCTAATGTAGGAATCTTTCCTCTCGATGTAGGAATCTTTCCTCTCGGTGTAGGAATCTTTCCTCTCGATGTAGGAATCTTTCCTCTCAGTGTAGGAATCTTACCTATCGCTGTAGGGATCTTTCATTCTTCAGTATGGTTTATTCATACAATTAATGTAATTTAACCTACATTAGCACTAAAATTAAAAGCACCTCAAGCCCGCCCAAAAACTACTGACAAAAATACGAGTGTATGCAGCGTGATAATACAAACTTGACAACTAAAATCTTTATAAAAAAAAACGTCATTGCGAGGGCTTGCCCGAAGCAATCTGAAGACAACTCAAACAAACGGAA
Source organism: Flavipsychrobacter sp. (assembly GCA_965218185.1). Lineage (GTDB taxonomy): Bacteria > Bacteroidota > Bacteroidia > Chitinophagales > Chitinophagaceae > JAFIGV01. The sequence goes on along the minus strand of CBDCKE010000009.1, from coordinate 109,979 downwards.
ACACCATTTCTTCAGATTGCTTCACTGCGTTCGCAATGACGAAGTGTAAAAACCCGCTATGTAAATGTTATGTTTCTTATTTTCAACTCTTCTCCGTCAAATACTTCCAATACCGCTTCGGCACATGCTGAATATGCAGCTTCAGGTTTTTCCGTTCCGGGATGCCGGTGTGTTTGAAATAATCTTTCCATAAAAGCTGGTAAAAGCATTCATCTTCAGAAAGCACATCGCCGGATATTTTCACCGGGTTGGTGTGCTCCTTCCATTCAATCATCACCTCATTCACCTTCCCGGATGTGTGGCTGTAGGCAATGCCGTATTTTCTTTTGATGTCGTAAATCAGCCAGTTTTGGTCGGCATAGCGGCTTTTAAAATGGGGAAGAATTAAGGGAAGCACATTGAAATCAGGCTCTATGCCGGCGTAAAAAAATCCATCTTTCAAAAGCTGAAACCGTACAAATGCTTCCATCCGGTGCTTTTCGCGATGCACTTTCCGGGCAGTTTGGGCAATGTCAATAATGGCTGCATTGCCGTAATTCTTTTCAATGTTTTTATCGGAAGAAAACACGCACTTAATCATCTCCAAAAGCTTGTTTTCGATGCCATCCATTTCAGAAAGGAATGCGTACCAGATATTATTTAAGCCTTCACCGGAAAGTTTTTTCTTCAGTCCATCCCACACCCGTTTTGCTTTTTTAGGGTCGGTTTTGATAATTAATTTTTCTGAAAAAAATTGCGCTTGTAAATGTGCGGTTGCAAGAATGCTCACCTCATTGAGCCTGCGTTCATACACTTCAAAAACGCAGCTTAAAAATCCCCCGAAACTCCCATCGTAACTAAGGATGGTCATCTTAAAACAAACTCAATTGCGGTTGGTAATGCGCAGCAAATTTTGAGTGCACATTCTTCAGTATCCGCTCGCGAATAATGGAGGGCTGCAATTCTAAGTAAGCGGTGCGAATGTTTTTGAAGACAATAAAATACTGCGCGCGATTGTAAGCAATGCCGATTTTTAAAAGTTGCTCCAGGTTCAATTTTTCAAAGCGTCTTGCCGCTACAATTTTCTTTGCTGATTTAATCCCGATGCCTGGCACCCGCAAAATCATTTCATAATCAGCCGTGTTTACATCCACCGGAAAAACCTGCGGATTGCGCAGCGCCCAGCCAAGCTTTGGGTCAACGTCCGTTTCCAGGTTTTGATGTTGTTCATTCACAATTTCATCTGCCTTAAAATAATACAAGCGCATCAGCCAATCTGCCTGATACAACCGGTGCTCCCGCAAAATCGGCACCTGCGATTGCAATGCCGGAAGCCGCGCATCATTGCTAACCGGCACATAGGCAGAGTAAAAAACGCGTTTCAGTTTGTAGTTTTTATAAAGGTTGTTGGCAGTGTGGATGATGTCTTTGTCGGTTTCTGGCGTAGCGCCAATCACCATTTGCGTGCTTTGTCCGGCGGGTGCAAAACTCGGTGCATATTTCACCAAAGCCTTTTCCTGCTTCGCATTCGCGATAGCATCTTTCAGGTAAGCCATTGGTTTCACGATGTCCGCAATGTTTTTATCGGGCGCTAAAATTTTCAGACTTTCCTTCGTTGGCGTTTCAATGTTCACGCTTAAGCGGTCTGCGTAAAGTCCTGCCTCGTGCATTAATTCTTCGCTTGCGCCGGGGATGGTTTTCAGGTGGATGTAGCCATTGAATCTATGTTCAAGCCGCAACGTTTTTGCTACGCGCACCAAACGCTCCATTGTAAAATCCGGATTTTTAAAAATGCCCGAGCTCAAAAACAATCCTTCAATGTAATTGCGGCGGTAGAAATTAATGGTCAGGTCTACCACTTCTTCAACCGTGAATGCAGCCCGTTTTATGTCGTTTGATTTTCTGGAAATGCAATAAGCACAATCGTAAATGCAGAAATTGGTGAGGAGAATTTTGAGCAAAGAAATGCAGCGCCCATCCTCCGTATAACTGTGGCAGATACCCATGCCGGTAGTATCTCCCAATCCTTTGTTTTTATTGCTTCTTTTGCTGCCGCTGCTGCTGCACGACACGTCATATTTTGCTGCGTCGGAAAGAATATTCAGTTTCTCCTGCACGCGCTCCCAGTTCATCATAAAGTTTTAGGCTAGTAAATCAAGGCGTGCAATTGTGTGCTGCTTTGATAAGATTGGAATGCGTCTAAGTTCCAGTAAAAACGCACTCAATGCTATTAGTTCCTGCATTCCGTTAATCAATGATAAAGCCTTCCTTCTTTTCCTTTAAACAATCTTACGTTATCCGTTTCCGCGTGCTTGCCTTCACCCAGTTAATGCCTTTGCAAGAATCGCAAACCGGTTGTGCAGCGGGCTGTTCAAAGTTTTTTGTTAGTCCGCAATCCACGCAACTGTAGGTTCCTGCGGCATCAATATGTTTTATTCCTGACTGCAGTTCTTCCGGAAAAATGGGCAAACCCGGACAGACGTTTTCATCCTCCCTGAAAAAAATACTGAACTCACCAGATACTTCAATATACACCCGCTCCACCTGCCCGAGCTGCGACACATTTGCCATCCGCAAGGCATTGAAAAACTCTTTGTACCACACACCTTCTTTCTTCAATCCTTTTAGATCAATGATGTTATCACCTGCCATCACACACCGGATTTGTCCCTCCAAAATCTTGTCCAGTTTTTTGTTTTTATCGGCGAGTTTTGAAAAGAATTTATAGAGCGAAAGCACAGTAATAAACACCAGGATGCAATGCAGCAAAGGCACGTCTTCATAAAACATTGGGTCGCCGGCGGCAGAGCCTAAACCAACGATGATTATCACGTCGAAAATGTTGAACTGCTTTACTTCCGTCTTGCCACTAACCCTGAAAAAAATCACCATCATCAGGAACATAAACCCCGACCGGAAAATGACTTCTAATAAAAAAAGAAGCGTGTGGTGATCTCCTAAAAACATTCTTTTCCACTCAAATGCCTGTACCATAAAATCTGATTTTGAGAAGGTCTTAATAAAAATGAAGCCTGCAAAATATTCAGGAGAAATGGAAGCACTGCACGCCCTTTAAATCCAACGGAAATTATTTCCTGCTTTTGTGCTTTATCCTTCCTGCGCCTAACTTGCAAGCCATGTTTAGAATAGGACAGGGTATCGATTTTCATCAGCTTGTAGAAGGCAGAGATTTATGGCTGGGCGGCGTAAAAATTCCACATTCAAAAGGTTGTCTCGGGCATTCAGATGCCGATGTGTTGCTCCATGCCATTTGCGATGCATTGCTTGGCGCGCTTAGTCTTGGCGATATTGGCGAACACTTCCCCGATTCGGATCCGGCGTATAAAAACATTGACAGCAAAGTGCTCCTCCGTCGCTGCTATAATATGGTGCGGGAAAAGGGATATTGGCTTGTAAATATTGACAGCACTTTGTTGCTCCAGGAACCTAAAATAAGACCGTATGCAGCGCAAATGCAAAGCACCATTGCCCGCATTGTTCATCTTTCTATCGAGGATATTTCCATCAAAGCCACCACCACCGAACATCTTTCTTTTGTAGGCAGGGAAGAAGGCGTGGTTGCGCTGGCGAATATTTTGTTGCAGAAGTATTGACGCTGCGCGAGTATCAAGTAGTAAGTACCAAGTAGTAAGTCTGAAAGTGAAAAGATTAGTGTCAAAAGACAAAACCAACAGCATCAAAATCTAACCCGAAAGTCCCCCCTCTCCATTTTGGAGAGGGGCCGGGGGTGAGGTGAAAAAAGTATCAAGTAGGAAGTAGCAAGTAGCAAGTCTGAAAGTGAAAAGATTAGTGTCAAAAGACAAAACCAACAGCATCAAAATCTAACCCGAAAGTCCCCCCTCTCCATTTTTGGAGAGGGGCCGGGGGTGAGGTCAAAAAAGTATCAAGTAGGAAGTATCAAGTAGCAAGTCGTTGGGAAAAGAAAATCATTTTCAATCCTAAAAATCATAAGAATCAGCGTTCCATCCTTTGCATGAGGTATAAAAAAAGCCACCCAAAATTCAGGCAGCTTGCAGCGGAGACGGCGAGATTCGAACTCGCGATACAGTTTCCCGTATACACACTTTCCAGGCGTGCTCCTTCAACCACTCGGACACGTCTCCGGTTCCCTTTTTTAAAAGGCTCGCAAAAGTAACCATTCCATCTTACCCTCCGAAAACTTTTTCTGCATTTTCAGAAGTTATTGCCGCCACTTTTTCAACAGAAATAGACAGCACATTGCTCACCGCCTCCGCCACTAAAGGAATATAACTGCTTTCATTCCGCTTACCACGATAAGGAACCGGCGCTAAATAAGGCGCGTCTGTTTCGAGTACGATGTGGTCAATACCTACGGCAAGGATCACTTCAGGAAGGTTTGTTTTTTTGAAAGTTGCAACCCCGCCAATGCCGAGATAAAATCCGAGTTCAGTAACTGCTTTTGCTTCTTCCACCGTACCGCTGAAACAATGAAAAATGCCGCGCAATTTGCCGTTTTGTTTGTTGCGCACCAGGTCAATGCATTGCTGCGTGGCATTCCGGCTGTGGATAACGATTGGTAGATTGTACGCCAGTGCCCAATCCATTTGCCGGTTAAAAACATGCTGCTGTTGTTCCAGAAAAGTCAGGTCCCAATGCATGTCTAATCCAATTTCACCAATGGCGCTGAAGGTTTTTTTCTTCAACCATTCTTCCACAATGTCAAGCTCTTGCTCGAAGTTTTCTTTTACGTAAACAGGATGCAAACCCATCATTGGGAAGCAATTGTTTTTCCACTCATCAGCAAGTTGCAGCATGGGCGCAATCGTGGTGCTGTCGCAATTGGGAAGGTATATTTTATGAACGCCTGCGGCAATGGATTTGCGCATTATGGCATCGCGGTCGGCATCAAATTGCGGGTCGTAAAGATGGGCGTGGGTGTCAATAAAATTCATGATGGTAAGGCTTTTAGTTCCCAGTTTTTGTCTTTGCAAAATTGAAGCACGCGGGGAAGTGCGTACTGCATGTTGCGCTTCGCTTTTTCACTATCGTGGAATACAATTATGGAGCTGGGCTGTATGTTTTTCAACACATTTTGAAGGCAAATTTCAGGGAGAATTTTTTGATCGAAGTCGCCGCTTAAAATATCCCACATCACTATCTTATGTGGTGGAGTAGCACCCATCATTTTACGCGCCTGCTTCAAACTTATTCTACCATAAGGCGGACGGAAAAGCGTGGAATCAATCCATTTTTCTGCTTCTTCAATATCCTTTAAATACGCGTCAATATTGGTTTTCCAGCCATTAAGATGATGCATGGTGTGGTTGCCAACTGCATGTCGCTGCCGGATGATTTCTTCGAAAACTGCAGGATATTGCTGAACGTTTTCACCCACACAAAAGAAGGTAGCCTTTGCTTCGCATGCTTTCAATGTTTCCAATACCCAAAGCGTTATTTCAGGATGCGGACCATCATCAAACGTGAGGTAAACAACAGGTTTTTTTTCAGCAGGAATGCGCCATATAAATTGCTTAGGAAAAAGAAAGGGAAGCCAGCGCGGCGTTTTAATCCAGTAAGGGCGCATCATGCAAACCAACAAAAAAGCAGCTTAACGGAACGCCTGTATTTTCTCCAGGTCGGCTTGCAACATGCGCCCGCTGCGTCCATCCGGTAAGCTCACCTTCACAAATGCATCGCCCGTATTTTCTTCCCAGTTCACAATCGTTCCTTCGGGAATAAACACTTGCTTTTGTGCGGTATCGGTAAGCGGTTTAAACAGTGCATTGTCTTCCATCACCACGGCTCTAAAATTTGCAGTTGCCCGTTGGGAAGAAAAAATAGCCATCATAATACACACCAAAACAAGCAACACCAAAATAACCGGAAGCTGCGGCGGAATGGCGCTTGATTTTCGAAAATTTTTTCTAAACAAAACAGCGAAGAACATAAAGCAAAACAATAACCCCGAAATCGCCCAAACATTCGTGTATGCCGCGCGGGTAGCAGCTTTCCACCACTTCACAAAAAAGATATCCTGCGGAATGGGCAGGGAGTTTTTAATGCGGCTTTGCGTAAGCTCCAGATTATCTTTTGCTTTTTCAAAACCCGGGTCTATTGCCAGCGCACGACTGTAATTAAGCACCGCTTTACCAATATTATTGAGGCGGTAATAACTGTTGCCGAGATTGTAATAAACTTCAAGGGCAGCGGGTTTTTTTGCGGCTATGTTTTCGAAATAAAAGGCAGCGCTATCATATTGTTTTGCTGCAAAAAACTGATTGCCTTTTTGCCAGGAATAATTATCCGGCGCAGCCGCAAAAGAGGCAACGCTGCAAAAAACTGCAACCCAAAAAAGCCACCCTGTTTTTATGTTGTTCAAAGCTTTTCCTCCAGTTTACTGATGGTATCCACCGCTTTTGCGTAAGTGTGCTGCATTTCGCCGGAGGCATTGCCGGGCATATAAAGCGCCGTTTCGCAATCATTAATCACGCGCTCTGTTTGTTGCAAAAGGGATTCATCAATGTTGCGGTGCATCAAAATGTTTGCGGCGTTTTCTTTGTTCAGTTCCGAAAGTGGAATGTTCAGTTTATCGCTTAAATACAACCAAATGGCGCGGGAGGTTTCTTCATAAAACGGCTGCACGCTTTGCTTTTTCAAAAGCGCACCGGCGGTTTGCAAGCGCTTCAATGCAATCTTGTTTGCACGTTTATTTTTAAGTTTTACGACGTCGCTGTTTAGTTCTTCATCCTTCCTGCGCCACACCATCAACCCAATGAAAGCAAACAGGGGCACGGCATACAGCGACCAATAGCCCACAGAATAAACAAGTGGTTTAGAAATGGAAGCAGTCGTTTTTAAGGGTGCGGTTACATTGGGGTGTATATCCGTCATGCCTTTTTGAATGGCAACAGGAGGCGTGTAATGTTTGCCTTTATCAACGCTGATATTTACCGGTTGGGTGGTGAGTGTGGTGTAAGAATGTGTAGCTGAGTTGTAAAAGGAAAACGGAACAGCGGGGATGGAAAAATTGCCCGGCGTGTTGGCAGAAATGGTGTAGGTAATAATCTTAGAACCCGCAATGGTATTGGTTCTTCCGGTGATGGTGTCAATCACTTGCGGGTCGTAAGTAGATAGTCCGTTGGGGAGATTTAAAGATGGCGCGGTGATGAGTTTAAAATTGCCGGAGCCGGAAATAATGAGCGTGTAAGTAAGCGCATCATCGGTGGTTAGTTTGTTTTTATCGACTCTTGATTTAATGGAAAACTGACCCACGGCACCACCAAAACTTTCCGGCTTACCGTTTTCCGGCAAGGGCATTACGTTGATTTTTACCGGAGTGCTTTTAAGGCTCACGGGCACATCTTTATAACCCATCCCGCCAAAAGCATCATCATTAAAATAAGGGTCGCTCATCATCAAACTACCAAAAGCATTGAAGAAGGGATCATCACCAAAAGGATTGCGCTGCCGCACTTGCTGCATTATCCGCGCATTGCCTTCTGCCTGTGCAGGATCAAGCGTGAGGGTGCCGGTCTGCTGCGGAAAAAGCGCTGATTTTTTAAGCGTGAAAACCTGGTATTTTTTGCCGTCAATTGTTTCTTCCACGGGCTTGATGGCACCTTTGTCGGGCATGTCAAAATCCTGTGTCCAAAAGCCATTGAGGGAGGGCAGTTTAGAAATACCCACGTTCATTGGGATGCGCGCATAGAGCTTATAACTCGCAGTTATTTGCTCGCCCACGTACGCTTTTGTTTTGTCCACATCAACCTTTATAAACAGGTTTTTATAAACATCCGCCATTTTGGTAACGGCAGGCGGTGCATCCTGCTGCTGGCGAGGCTGCGCTTGTTGGGGCATCCTGCGCTGCATCATGTTTTGCATCATCTGCCGCTGCTGCTGCATCAATGCGGCAAAGGGATCACTGTCGAAAGGATCATCAAACGGATCCCGCGCGGAGCGTTGCTTTTGCGCCGGAGCTACCGAGCCATCCACCACCTGAATGGTACCGCTGTTTGATTGAAACTGGTGCCCGTCCACATCTTTTGCAATGGCTGCGGGAATGGTGCATGTGCCGGTGTGTTTTGGCTGGAGGATGTAAGTGTGCGTGTATGATTCGGACTGCACCATCGTGTTTCCGGAGATAGAAACGTTGCTGCTTTGGCGTTGGTAAGGGCCTCCCAAAACGTTGAAATCTTTAAAATCGGGGCGGGAAATGGTGCGGAGGTTTTGGGCATTCTGGATGTTGTATTCCACCTGCACCTGATCCTTAACGCCTATTTTTTCGGCACTCACGCTGGCTGAAAAGGATGTTTGTGCCATCGTCCCAAAGCCGCATGAAATAAGCATCAGGCAGGCAAGTGATTGAAAAAAAGAAATAGGGAAACGCGTCATAAACCGAAGGGTTACAAAAATAATTTCGCAGCCCTTGCACACCTTTTCTCCGCTGTTAATTCTCCCTTAAAATACTTTATATATCTCCTTCTAAAGGCGTAAAACAATGGTTTCAACCACCGTGTTTTTTGAAAGATCGAATGCCATCCACACCGCGTCGGCTACGTCATTTGCCTGCATTAATCTGCTCTCTGGCAAGCCACTGTGCTCCCAGCTTCTGCTCCATGTGGCGCCGGGCATGAGGGCTGTAACCTTTACCCCGTGCGGCATTAGCTCCAGTCTTAAGTTTTCTGAAAAACCCTGCAACGCATATTTAGTGATGCTGTAAGCCCCGCCATTTTCATAAGCCATCAGGCTGGCAACGGAGCAAATATTGAAGATGTGCCCCTGCTGCTGCGCTTTCATTTTAGGGAGGATTTGCCGCGTGAGGTGGTAAGCGCTGAAAAGGTTTACGTCCATCATTTTTTCGAGCTGCCCGTCCGGTTCTTCTGCGATGCTGCCGGGGAGGAAAATGCCTGCATTGTTCACCAGTGCATCTATGGTTTCCATTTGCGCCAGGCAAAAATTGCCGAAGGCAAAAGCCTCTTTTTTATTGCCTAAATCAGCCGCGAAGGTGAAGATGGAAGCGGCAGGGTAGGCTTCGTTCCAATAGGCTTCTGCGGCAGCTAAATCTTTTTCAGAACGCGCGCAAATGGCGATGGAAAAACCTTCCTGTAAAAACTTTTCGGCAATGGCTTTGCCGATGCCGTGGGTGGCTCCGGAAATGATGGCGTTGGGCATAAAAAAAGAATGACTGCACAAAGTACAGTCATTCTATAAAGAAATAAACGATGACGGTTTTTAAAAAGGTTTGTTCACCAGACAAACAATTCCAAAGGAATTTTTACCGGTTATCATACGGTTTGTAAATGGTTTCCTTATCAGAAATGATGTTGCCTTCGCGATCCAGTTCCACCACTTCATAACCCTGCGCTACCAGTTTGTCTTTCACTTTTGCTTTATCGGCAGCAAGCACAATGGTCATGTTTTTTACGTCGGGGATGTTTTTGGCAGCCAGTTTATTTACATCGTCTGTTTTCATTTTGCTCAGCATATCGTTCTGCTTTTTAGAATAATCAGAAGGCAGATTGTACTCCAGAATGCGGCTAAGAAAACCGGCTTTATCATATCCGCTTTCGTACTTCCGCGCTTCGCTTTGCCCGATTGATTTTTGCGTGAAAGCGAGTTCCTCGGAAGTCATTCCTTTGTCGCGGAAATCGCTCATGATGTTCACAATGTCAAGCATAGCACTGTCAGTTGCATCACTGCGAATGCCTGCTGAAAACTGGTAAATGCCGCTGTATTTATCACTGTTAAACCCGGAACGCGCGCCGTATGTCCAGCCTTTATCTTCTCTTAAATCCAGATTAAGGCGACTATTGAAAGCCCCGCCCAGTGGGAAGTTCATCACGTTGCTCTTGTAATAATCACCCAGCGCATCGTACTTCATGTTCGTAGCATACCCTACTCTAAACTCTGATTGTGCAGCGTTTGGAATATCCAAGATGTACACTTTTGTTTTGTTGCTTTTTGGCAAAGCCGGCAGGGTAGGGAGCGTTACTTCATTTGCAGGAAGTTTCTGAAGAAATGCCAGGCTTTTCTCAATTTCTGCCTGGTCTGCATCGCCCACTACAACCACTTTCGCATCATTGCGGCTGATGTACTTTTTGTAGTAGTTGTTCATGTCTTCCAATTCAATGTTTTTTACGGTTTTTTCTGTGCCGAGTGTAGGCCAGCTAAGCACGTTGTCTTTACCGTAAATCATTTTGCTGAAAGCATTATTGGCTACATAAGAAGGTTGTTGATTGGCGTTCTTAATACCTTCCAGTGTTCGCTGTTTGTTGTTGTCAAATGCTTCTTCTGTAAAGTTTGGACGCAGCAGTCTTTCTTCCAGCAATGCCATGGTAGGTTTCAGGTTTTTGCTGAGCGTCTGCACCTGCACTTGAATGCCATCGCGCGAAGGGTTAAATGAAATACTGCTACCCAAATTTTGCAATGCGGTGGTGAAATCTTCGGCAGAATAATTTTTCGTGTCTTCTTCCATCATGTTCGCAAACAGATTGGCCGTCCCGGCTTTATTCGGCGTATAAGCATCCATCATCCTGCCTCCTTTAAACGTCAAAACCATTGTAACTACAGGTATTTCAGCATCCTTCGTACCTATCACGTGCACGTTTCCAGGTAATTCTTTTTTCCAGAAAGCAGGCACTTTAACCACCGGATTTTCACCGTTCCCTGGCATTTTGCTACGGTCAAATTTGTCTGTCGCTTTGTTGTATTTCAAACCTGCATAGCCATAATCCGGAGGCGTGTAACCTGCTGTGTTCACCACATAGTTATCGTCCGCCGCCTTGTTGGTTTCATTGCCTTTTGTCAATACGCTTAAATGCAAAGCATGCTTGCCTTTGATGTATTTATTGTACACCCGCATTACGTCTTCCTTTGTGATTTCCTGGTAGCGTTTCAGATTCTTACCAATGTAGTTGGCATCTCCCGTAAAAGTGTAGTTAGATGCTAGCTGCGATACTTTTCCACTCACACTTGCAAGGCTGTAAATCATCTGGCTTTCCATGTCGTTTTTAAACTTCGTAACGTCTGCTTCACTCACGCCGCGCTTCTCAAATTCTGCCAGACTTTCGTCCACCAGTTTATCCATGTCGCTCAGTTTTTTGCCCGGAAAAGGGACGATGCGAATGTTCATTTCTCCTGATAATTCTGTGCAGGGATGGAACACGGATGCATTCACTGCCTGTTGTGTTTTTACGAAGTTTTTATAGAAGATTGAATTGTTGCCGCCACCTAAAATATCTGCAAGGCAATCCAATGGCGCTTCATCAGGATGGTAATTTGGTACGGTCGGATACACAATGTCCAGCATCGGAAGTTTCGCATACTGGTCGGTCATGCTCACGTATCTGTCTGTTGTGAGATTAACCGCAGGAACCTGCACAGGCTTTACTTCCGGACCTGCCGGAATGCTGCCAAAATATTGCTCCACCAGTTTTACCACATCCTTTGTGGCTACATCTCCACCCACGGTTACCACAGCATTGTTGGGGCCATACCAGCGGAGGAAAAAGTTTTTCAGGTCTTCAACATTAACGCGGTTCAGGTCTTCCACATAGCCAATGGTAAGCCAGCTATAAGGGTGTCCGTAAGGATACAAATTGCGATTCGCCGTTTCGCCTACAAGCCCGTAGGGACGGTTGTCATAGTTCTGCCCGCGTTCGTTTTTCACAGTGCTGCGCTGCACTTCAAACTTTTTTTGCGTTACAGCATTCACCAGAAATCCCATCCTGTCAGCTTCCAGCCAAAGCATTTTTTCTAACTGATTGGAAGGCACGGTTTCAAAATAATTGGTGCGGTCCTGATTTGTTGTTCCATTCAGTGTGCCTCCTGCTTCTGAAATGATTTTGAAATGCTGTTCATCGCCCACATTGTCGGAGCCCTGAAACATCATGTGCTCAAAGAAGTGTGCAAAGCCGCTCTTGCCAATTTCTTCCCGCGCTGAGCCTACGTGATATGTTACGTCAACATGCACAATCGGGTCGCTGTGGTCTTCATGCACAATCAGTGTCAGTCCGTTCTGAAGTTTGTATTCTTCAAAAGGAATCACCAGTTCGTTTCCGGTTCTGGTTACTTTTTTTACCAGTTTTACCTGCGCCCATGCATTCGTTGACGTGCAGAGCATAGCAATGGCAGCAATGCTTAGAAAAATGCTTTTCATTTTTTAAAAGGGAGATTAAATTGTTTGAGAGAATGCCGTAAAAGTAGTTCACACAATGCCTTAACTATTTAAACCGTCTTGTTTATTGCGCTTTCTTTTAGAAAAAATAATGGCAGGGAATTTTGCAGGCAGCCAATCATAAGCCCTAACAATTACCTTCGCGCCCATGAATCCAAACATCCGTCGCTTCCTCGTTTTTTATCGCATTCCCATCGCCATCGCACTCCTGCTTTTGGGGTTTTTATTAGGCTTTGAAGTTACCTGGTGGATCGCCTGGATTCCTTTCCTGCTCGCTATCCTGATGGTTGTAGCGCACTTCCTCATCGGGCCAATGACGCTCATCCAGAATTACGTGGAAGCCGGAGACATGGAAGGTGCCCAACGCCTCCTCGACCGCGTGAAATATCCCAACCTGCTTTATAAACCCGTGCGTTCTTCTTTTTACATGCTGCGCTCCAACCTCAGCACCATGAACAACGATCTAGATAAAGCAGAAGCCGACATCCGCAAAAGCCTTGAAACCGGAATGCCTGAAAAAGACATGGAAGGAACGGCATACCTGCAGTTAGGTGGCATTGCCATGCAGCAGGGAAAAATGAAAGACGCGTATGAAAATCTGCGCAAAGCCGTGAAGCTCGGAATTCCAGATGCGGATAATGCCGCAACTGCTTACCTCCAATTGTCAAGCCTGTGCATTCAGCGTCGTGATTTCCGAAGCGCTAAAACATACTTTCAGAAAGCCAAAACCTTCAAAGCCAAAAACCCGCAGGTCGTTTCTCAGATTGCAGAGATGACTAAATACATTGCGCGGATGCCCGGGTAAAGCAATTTGGCAAATTTGACAATTCGGCAATTAGCTAATTAGGAATCTTCAACGTTTTTCAGGAATAGCAATTAGCCAATTACAGATGCCAGACAGTTTTCTCCCGCAAGTTTCTCTGTGCCACATTCCCCTCCTTCGGAGGGGGTAGGGGAGGCCGATTCACCACTCACCACCGTAGTAAACCGCCTTTTCATTTTTATAAACCGCCGCTCATAAAACTGATAAGAAACGCCCGCTACGAGGATAGTCCCGGAAATACACAAGGCATAATAAAGCACATTGCCCCACTTGCTTTCCACCGAAATAATCCCTGACCTGTTTATCAATTGCAGCATCGAAACCAGCAAAATGTTGTGAAACATGTAAAGCCCGTAAGAAATCTTCCCCAGATAATCCAACACCCTATTTTGAAGTGAAACAATGGTTCTGACATTGGCAGCAAGGTTCAGGATAATTATCGCAAACAGCAACGCCGAAAACTCAAAAGTGATGAAGGGCATTTGTAATCCACGCACAGTCATGAACCCTAAAACCAGATAAGTGCCCACCTGAAAATACCGGCTAAAAATCAGCTTAAGCGCACGTTCTTTCTGAAAAAATAACAGGTATGCACCAATGCCGCCAATAGCCATGCAATCAATATTGAAGTGATGCCAAAACTGAAAGAACTCCATTGCCGCACCAGCCTCTCCCAGCCTAGCCACCTGCACCATCGCCACGCCTTTCACTGCCAGGTAAACGCCAATCATCGCACCCAGCAAAAACCCAAGCCGCTTAGTGCGTAAACCCAGCAACACCAGCAAAGGCCATAGCAAATAAAACTGCTCTTCCACGCCCACACTCCAGGCCTGTTCCGCAAAAGGCACATGCGTAAAAAGCGCGTAAGGCACATTCGGCATAAAAGCAAAAAAGAAAAACACCTTCTGCGCAAAATGCTGATGCACTGTTTCACTCATGCCGGGCACATCAAAAAAATGAAACAAAGGCAACACAAAAAGCCCCAGCACAATAAGGAGATAATACAAAGGCCATATCCGCAGGATGCGCCGCATGTAAAAGTTGCGGATAGAAATCGTCTTGTCCGCAGCATACTCCGCTAGCAGCAAATAAGTAATTAAAAACCCGCTCAGCACAAAAAATAAAATCACCCCCAGGTCTCCAAACACACCGCCAATAAACGACTTCGTGTAGATTTCATTCCCCTGCCCAAACCAGTATTTCGTCAGTTCAATATGATGAATCATCACCACCAACGCAGCTAAAAAGCGCACACCATTCAGGTTAGGGAAATAAACTTTAGGAGAAGACATAGATGCCGGAGAAGAAAGAAATGAAGCCTCAAAGAAAACATGCGAATGGCGTTCTCAAAAAATCTGTCGCCGCAATAACAGGTTTATAACGCCGCAGTTGAATTTAATTAAGCCGAGTTGAGCATTACCGGAGCGTTTTTTAAGGGCGTTCCCCGCCTGAAAAAGGCGGGTCGGGCTGTACGCTCCCATCTTTTTGCCCCGCCCCCCAAAAGATGCAGCCGCAGCAAAAAGGATGTCCGCTGCCATCCCTAACGCGCACAATCAGCAGAAACAATTTTTTCAATTAATGAACTGCTCATAACCACTCAAAATATCAATTTAAACTTAGCCGCCACATGCACTAACATATTGAAGGCAATTCCCGCACATTCCATTTCTTCCTGTAGCCACGGTAAGCCGCCGCACCATTTGGTTTCGTTCCCGTGGCCACGGGAAACCATCGTACGGTTTTTTTTCCATCCCGTGGACACGGGAAGCCGTCGTACGGTTTGGTTGGCTTCCCGTCGCCACGGGAGTAATATGTTGGTATCGAATTGCACCAAACTATCCACGGAAAGCTATTTTTTTCGTACGGAAGCTTCCCGCAGTGGGCTCATGCACTAATTTCCCCTTTATAATCTTTTAAAAATAAAAAACAAACTGTTCGGATGTTCCGCAGCGTTATCCCGAACACACGGATAAAACGGATTCGCAAATCTGCCTCCCAAAAATCTCCTCGCCCCAATCATCCCAATCATAAATATCCGCGTTCCATCCCCCCACACCGCCCGCTTATCTTTGCCTCCATTCCCAAAAAAATCTCCCCCATGTCCAATTTAGAAACCAACCGCCAGGATGATGAAATGCGCCTCGCCATCAGCCAGATGAAACAAAGGCACGCACAAGTATCCCTCGGCGGCGGCAAAAAATCTATCGAAAAAAACCGTAAACGCGGCAAAATGACCCCCCGCGAACGCATCCATTATCTCATCGACAAAGACTCCGATTTCCTGGAAATTGGCTCCTTCGCCGGCTGGAATATGTACCCCGATGATGGCGGTTGCCCTGCCGGAGGCACCGTCGCAGGAATCGGCTATGTGGCAGGCAGGCAGTGCATCATCATCGCCAACGACAACACCGTAAAAGCAGGCGCCTGGTTTCCCATCACCGGCAAAAAGAATTTGCGGATGCAGGAGATAGCCATGGAAAACCATCTGCCCGTCGTTTACATCGTCGATAGCGCAGGCGTTTACCTCCCCATGCAAGATGAAATCTTCCCCGACAAAGAACACTTCGGGCGCATCTTCCGAAACAATGCCATCATGAGCGCCATGGGCATTTCCCAACTCGCCGCCGTGATGGGAAGTTGCGTGGCAGGCGGTGCATACCTCCCCATTATGAGCGATGAAACATTGATGGTAGAAGGCAACGGTTCCATCTTCCTTGCAGGTCCTTATTTGGTGAAGGCAGCCATCGGCGAAGATGTAGATAATGAAACCCTCGGCGGAGCCAAAACCCACACAGAAATCAGCGGCATTGCCGACTACAAATTTGACACAGAGCAGCAATGCCTCGACCAGGTGCGCCGCATCATGGATAAAATGGGGCATCATAAGGAAAACGCAGGCTACGACCGCATTCCAGCCGTTGCACCCGCCAAAGAAGGCAAGGAAATCTACGGCATGATAAGCATTGAAAACAACAAGGCATACGACGTCGTTGACGTCATTAATTGCATGGTGGATGAAGGCACCCTCGACCAGTTTAAGGAAGACTACGGCAAAACAATTGTGTGCGGATATGCCCGTGTGGATGGTTGGGCAGTGGGCATCGTAGCCAACCAAAGAACCATCGTGAAAAGCGGTAAAAAAGAAATGCAGTTAGGCGGTGTGATTTATAACGACAGCGCCGACAAAGCCGCCCGTTTCATCCAGAATTGCAACCAGAAAAAAATACCGCTCGTCTTCCTTCAGGACGTTACGGGCTTTATGGTGGGCAGCCGCAGTGAGCATTCGGGCATCATTAAAGACGGTGCTAAAATGGTGAATGCCGTAGCCAATTCCGTAGTCCCTAAAATCACCATCATCATCGGCAATTCTTACGGCGCGGGCAACTACGCCATGTGCGGAAAGGCTTACGATCCGCGGTTTATTTATGCATGGCCGAATGCTAAAATTGCGGTGATGGGCGGCGAGCAGGCAGCCAAAACATTGTTGCAGATAAAAGTGGCTTCTCTCAAATCAAAAGGAGAAGAAATAGCCCCCGAAAAAGAAACGGAAATGCTGAAAGAAATCACGGATCAATACAACGAACAGACATCAGTTTATTATGCCGCTGCAAGGCTTTGGGTAGATGAAATAATAGATCCTGCCGACACGCGCCGCCGCATTTCAGAAGGCATTGCAGCCGCCAACCATGCACCCATTGAAAAGGAATGGAAAAGCGGAGTGTTTCAGGTTTAGGGAGATGATGGTGTAGCTTTTTATTTTTAGAAAGAATGACTGAAGCAAGGCAGGAAAAAATAAACCACGTCCTCAATCATCGCCAACCCGACCTCTGTGTGGTGCTTGAAAACGTGCATGATCCGCACAATATTTCAGCCGTTATGCGCAGTTGCGATGCCGTAGGTGTTCAGGAAATTTTCTTGTTGAACACACGCATTCAGCACCATGAAAAATTTGGAAAGAAGACCTCCGCAAGCGCGGCAAAATGGCTCACCATCCATCAGTTTGAAAATGCAGCCGCCTGTTTTGAAGAAGTAACCAAACGCTGCGACCACATTTTTGCGACCCATCTCGGCGCGTCTTCCACTTCTCTTTATGAATTAAATCTTGTGCAGAAAACAGCCCTCGTTTTTGGCAACGAACATGGCGGCATCACGGAAGAAACGCTGCGTTTTTGCACCGGCAATTTTATCATTCCGCAAGTGGGGATGGTGCAGTCGCTCAATATTTCTGTGGCTTGTGCCGTAAGTCTTTATGAAGCCTTCAGGCAAAGGCATGTCGCAGGATGTTTTGATGAAACGAAGCTCTCCGCAAACCACCGGCAAACGCTTGAAAAAACCTGGACGGAGAAACAGTAATCCCCACAATCTCACACAAAATTGTCCTTAACATTTCCCCCTCCTTCGGAGGGGATAGGGGAGGCTTTATGGAGTAAACAGTGAGGCTTTTCGGAAGGAAAGGCGAGGCTTTAGAACCCCAAATAAATTTTCAGGTCCTTGCAGTTTCTGGCTTCCTGCAATGATTTTATGGAAGCATCTTTTATCTGCCGCACGCGCTCTCTTGTGAGGTCAAATTTCTCGGCAATGTCTTCCAGCGAAAGTGGATGTTCTACACCAATACCGAAGTAAAGTTTCACAATATCCGCTTGTCTTTCAGTTAAAACACTCAGGGAATGGTTGATTTCACAACGCAGCGAATCCAGGTGTTCCAGTTCAGAATCTGTTGATTCTGCATTTGGGTTCACCAGCACGTCAAGCAGGCTGTTGTCTTCGCCATTTGCAAAAGGCGCATCTACGGAAATATGCCTTGCAGCCACGCCAATTGTAGTTTCTATTTCATCCTTGTTTGTTGCCAGCAATTCTGCAATTTCTTCAATGGAAGGTTCCCTTTCAAACTCCTGCTCCAGTTGCGAAAAAGCCTTTGTTATTCTGTTGGATAAACCCACTTTGTTTAGTGGTAATCTCACGATTCTTGATTGCTCTGCCAACGCTTGTAAAATCGATTGACGAATCCACCACACGGCATAGGAAATAAATTTAAAACCGCGCGTTTCATCAAAGCGTTGCGCCGCTTTTATAAGCCCTAAGTTGCCTTCATTAATCAGGTCAGAAAGGGATAATCCCTGGTTTTGATATTGTTTGGAAACAGACACTACGAACCGCAGGTTTGCCTTCGTTAGTTTCTCCAGTGCTTTCGTATCTCCTGCTCTAATTAAAACGGCAAGCCTCACTTCTTCCTCCGCCGTTATCAAGTCCACTTTTCCAATTTCCTGCAAATACTTTTCTAACGATTGGCTTTCCCGGTTGGTAATGGATTTCGTGATTTTTAGCTGGCGCATCGACATGGAATCTGTATGTATTTTTTAGTGAAGAAAAAGGTGAAAGCATTTTTGTAAGAATGCTCTGCTGACTATTCGGTGGCAAAACTAAGTGCATAAAAGAAACTATCCAAATAAAATTAAGAGTGCCTTAACAGGCAATTAAAGCGCCCCGCTATAGGTAAAAATCACAAAGAAAACATAGTGCAGACAATAAAATTTTGTCAGTTCCCCGCTTTTTTTATTATTGCACCTCATCAACCCCACATTATTCCCCCATTTTCTGCGATGAAGAAGAAAACCATGTACACGCTTGAATTTCCCATCCGCTGCTCGCCCGCAATTCTCTATTCTTTTCTTGCCACGCCCGTAGGCTTGCAGGAGTGGTTTGCGGATAAAGTAGATCAGCGCGAAAGCACCATTTACTTCACGTGGAATGGCTCAACAGATGAAGCGCAGGTGGTGGAAAAAGTAGAAAATGAACTGGTGGTTTATCGTTGGGATCATTACACCGACGATGAGTTTTTTGAGTTCCGCATTGACCAGAGCGACGTAACCAGCGAAACCATTTTGCGCATCACAGACTTTGCTGAAAAAGGCGAACAAAAAGATCAGGAGCAACTCTGGATTTCACAAATCAATGAACTCAAACACCGCCTCGGCAGCTAAACCTTAAACCTGCAAACCCGCAATTGCTTGTTCATTAGTTTATTCTTCGCGTGCTGATTTCCATTTTTTCATTTGCAAACCTTATGAACTTGTGAACTTTAAACCTTGCTACGCATCCCCCAACCTTATGAACTTGTGAACTTTCGAACATCCTACTTTACCCCACCTTATAAACCTGTGAACTCCTCGCTCCAACAACTTGATACTTCCTACTTGATACTCCCCCCCTCCCTGTGATCAAAAAGCTGGACCTCCTCATCATCCGCAGTTTTATCGGTCCGTTCATCGTCACTTTTTTCATTGCCCTCTTTGTTTTGGTAATGCAGTTTTTCTGGCTCTACATGGATGAGCTGATTGGCAAAGGTTTAGGCATCCTCCTTATTCTCAAACTGCTCTTTTTCATGTCGGCAGTTTTAGTGCCGCTCGCCCTTCCTTTGGGCATTCTCCTCGCTTCCATCATGACGTTCGGAAACATGGGGGAGCATTTTGAACTCGTAGCCATTAAGGCAAACGGCATTTCCTTACTCCGCTTTTTAAGACCACTTTTTTTCGTGATCTGCGGCATTGGCGGCATTGCTTTTCTTTTCAGCAACAACATTATTCCGGTCGCCAATCTTAAAGCCTATTCCCTCTTATATGATCTGCGCAATTCAAAACCTACGCTCAACATACGCGCTGGGCAATTCAACCGCGACATTGATGGCTACATCATCCGTGTAGGAGAAAAAGATAAAGACGGTCACACCATCCGCAACGTCATTATTTATGACCAGACTTCAGGCTTCGGAAATGATAAAGTAGTGCTTGCCGAAAAAGGGGAAATGATCACTCCCAAAGACAGCCGCTTCATGATTTTCAGACTGCAAAACGGATGGCGTTATGAAGATGATGCCGTGCAGGGTGGAAGAAATAATTACCAGCAAACCCGCATGCACTTTAAAACCTGGGACAAGGTTTTTGATCTCTCTGCCTTCAAACTAAGCCGCACAGACGAAGGCCTTTTTAAAAGTGCTTACCAGATGATGAACGTGCGGCAACTAAACGAAGGCATCGACAGCCTGAAAATGAAGGAAGCAAAAGTGATAGAAAATGTGGGCAGTTATCTAAGTCCATACCTCACCTTTTCCATGGCGGGAAATGAAAGCGACAGCCTCCGGAAAAAAATTAAAAAAGCAACCGCAAAACCGTTACCCGTTTACCGCAATAACTTCCTGGAAATGATTCCTGATTCGCAGCTCGCAAAAGTCACGCAGTTCGCTATCAGCCATGTGCGCAATTCAAAAGGTTTGCTTGATATCACAACTGCCGATGCAAAAATCCATGCCGAAAACGTGCTGAAAATGAATGTAGAATGGCATAAAAAATTCACCCTTTCCTTTGCATGCATTTTATTGTTTCTGATTGGCGCGCCGTTAGGAGCCATTATCCGAAAAGGTGGGCTGGGTATGCCTTTGGTAATTGCCATTGCCTTTTTTATTGTGTTCCATATCCTTTCCATTTCCGGCGAAAAGCTTTCCCTGAGCAATGAATTAAGTCCCTTGTTTGGCATGTGGATGGCTACTGGAATGTTGCTGCCTATTGCTTTCATACTCATTAATGCCGCGCGTAAGGATTCCGATATTTTCAGGAAAGACTGGTACGCCAAAATCTGGCTCAGCATTAAATCCCTGTTTCAAAAACCGGCGATTGCATGACGCACGTAAAGCCTCCGTTTACTTCTTTCAATAAGTATTTTCTCGTGCCATTTATTCTGTGGCTAATTGCGGGTGGCATCGCGCAAATTTGTTTCGATAAGCAAACGCTTTTCGCTTTTTTCAACACGCACCACAGGGTTTGGTTGGATGGATTCATGTATGGCGCCACCCAACTGGGCGAAGGCATTTTTATAACCATTGTTTTGTTGTTGCCCTTAGCTTTTTCTCGTTTCAAAAACTGGTGGTATCTCGCCGCAGCTTTGCTTTGTAACGTTGTGCCTGCGCTGCTGGTGCAATGGGTTAAGAGCGCCGTTAATGCTCCGCGCCCGCTGCTTTTTTTTACAAACGCTTCCTGGATCCACACCCTTCCCGAATGGCCCCGGCTGATGCACCGCAGCTTCCCTTCAGGCCACACGTCCGCTGCTTTTGCACTCTTTTGTTTTCTTGCTTTCATTCTCACGCCACGCTACAAATGGTTTGGGTTGCTCTTCTTTTTTCTCGCGCTTCTGGTGGCATACACCCGCATGTATCTCGCTGCGCATTTCTTTGTAGATGTGTATGTGGGAAGCATCATCGGTGTGCTTTTCACTATTTTGGTGCTCTTGCTGATGCGCAGGCATCCGCAATATTTCTTCAGCAGACAAAAGCAGTAAAGTCATGAACAGTCAGGTTCTGGTGCGTTACGCAGGTATTAGCATCCTCGCTGCTTTGCTTTTCATTCCCTTCCTCGGTAATGTTCATTTGTTTGACTGGGATGAAATAAACTTTGCCGAATGCGCCCGTGAAATGATTGTCAGCAAAGACTATCTGATGGTGCAAATCGACTTTCAGCCTTTCTGGGAAAAACCGCCTTTTTTCATTTGGTTGCAGGTTTTGTCGATGAAGCTTTTTGGCGTGAATGAATTTGCTGCCCGCTTCCCCAATGCAATGGTGGGCATCGTAACGCTACTAACCATTTTTTATGCCGGCAAAAGAGTGCTGAATGAACGCCTTGCTACCTGGTGGACGGTGCTTTATGCCATCAGTTGGCTGCCGCATTTCTATTTTAAATCAGGCATCATCGACCCGACGTTTAACTACTTTATTTTCCTCGCTTTTTTTCAGTTGCACCTCCTCCGCTTCGGGAAAAACAAAATGCTGCATGCCGCGCTGGCAGGGCTATCCCTCGGTGTCGCCATCCTCACAAAGGGTCCCGTTGCTGCCTTAATTTTCGGGCTTTGCGGTGTCGTTTACCTCGTCATCAATAAGGGGATATGGGGGTATCGTTTCCGGTATTTGTTCCTCATTTTCATTACAGCATTTATTCCTTTTGGCATTTGGTTTTGTGCCGCCATTCTCACCCATGGATGGGAATATGGAAGCTGGTTTATGCAGGAGTTTATCACTTACCAAATCCGGCTTTTCCAAACGGAAGATGCAGACCATGGAGGCCCTTTTTTCTATCATTTTCTCGTGCTGCTGATTGGTTGTTTCCCTGCCGCGCCTTTTCTTTTTCTTTTTGGAAGAAACCGAAGTACAGACACAGAGCAACCCCGCGATTTCACCCGCTGGATGTGGATTCTATTCATCGTCACGCTGCTGCTTTTTTCCATCGTCAAAACTAAAATCGTTCATTATTCTTCCCTCTGTTATTTCCCGCTCACCTTCCTTGCTGCGCTCAAAATTTATCAGCTTGATGCCCGCGAAATAAAGTTTAAAAAAGGGGTGCTTTTCCTTTTTCTGTTCATCGGTTCTTTGCTTGGTTTGGTGATCGCATTGCTGCCGGTTGTTGGTTTGCACAAAGCCCAATTAATTCCCCTAATTGATGACCCCTTCGCCGTCGGCAATCTTCAGGCAGCCGTTAAATGGCATTATGCAGAAATGGTTTGGGGGATTTTATACCTCATCGGAATCTGGATTGCCGCCTTCCTCATGAAGCGTCATTTCCGCAGAGGGATGTTGGTGCTGGCGGCTACGCAAATCATCATTATGCAAATCACCATTCTCCATTTCACTCCAAAAATTGAGGCTTATTCGCAGCGTGTAGCCATCCGTTATTTCAAAAGTTTTGTAGGCAAAGATGTGTATGTGCAAGTGCTGGGCTACAAGAGTTTTGCGCAATTATTTTACACAGAAAAAACGCCGCAAACCGTACTGCCAAAAGGGAAAGATGAAGCCTGGCTTCTTGCCGGAGCAATTGATAAACCTGCCTATTTCATCTGTAAAATCACCAGTGCAGAAAACTACCGCAACATGCCTACGCTGCAAGAAATAGGGGAGCGCAATGGTTTTGTTTTTTTTAAAAGGAGATAGGATATCGATAGGTAATCTTTAGCCTGCCAGATAAGATTCAATGTCTTTAGGAAGAAATGTTTTTTCCTTTCCTTATTTTATCGGCTTTCAGTAATTCTTTCCACTATCCGCGGAATGTGCGTAGGAAGGCGCGTCAGCAATTCATAATTCAGCATGTTCGACATTTCACCAAAAGAAGCAACAGAACTTTCAAGTCCGCCTTGCGTACCAATCATCACCACTTCATCACCAGTTTTCACGCCCTCCAGCATACTAATGTCAACGGCTATACAATTCATGTTTACAATGCCAATAACCGGTGCACGAAAACCCTGAATCAACACAAAGCCATTGTTACTGAGACTTCTGCTGAAACCATGTGCATACCCGACGGGAACAATTGCAATCGTCATTTCGCGTGGCGCTAAAAAGCTGTAACCATACCCAACAAACGCTCCGGCCGGTACTTCTTTTATGCTCATCACGCTGCTTTTCCACCGGATCACGCGATGCAGACCGGTATCTTCTGACGCTGTTGTTCCGCTTTTTTGCAACTCATTCATGTACTCCACTTTTATTTCCGGACTGGGCCAGAAACCATATTGCATAATGCCGATCCGCAGCAAATCATACCGCATGTCAGGGAAGCGAACGGCGGCGGCTGAGCAACAAGTGTGAATCATTTCAGGCTCACAACCCGCTGCCACAAAGGCTTTGTGGATTTTTTTGAAAAGAATTTTCTGCTTTTTTAACCTTACGTGGTTGGCAACGTGTTCCGCCCCGGCAAAGTGCATGCACAAGCCTTTAAAGCAAATATGCTCCGGTTCTTCCTTCAGCCTTTTTATTATTTCAGGAATTTCGGATTGGTCGAAGCCGCTACGATACATCCCCGTTTCCATTTCAATGTGCACGAGCGCGCGCTTGCTACATTGCTTTGCTGCTTTGAGTGCTGCATCAAAACGATGCATGTCGAACACGAAAAATTCAATGTCGTTTTCCACCGCCCACACAATGTCTTCAGCATCCATGGCACCCATTATCATGATGGTGGTGTCCAGATGACAAGCTTTAAAAACACGGTACGCTTCACCGGCATTATAGACCGAGAAATGCTGCACACCGCAAGCTTCTGCAAGAGGAATGTATTCTTCAATGCCATGCCCGTATGCGTTGCCTTTTACCACGGCGCTGATTTTTATTTCTTTTCCAAAATAGCTTCGCAGGAAATTCCAGTTTTGTTGCAATGCGGGTTCTGAAAGGGTGAGTGTGGATGATGACATCATTGCTTCTGTGCCTCCTTTTGAATGGTGATGAACATGTTGATTCCGGTTTCCAAAATAGCATCAGGAAAATCATAAGCAGGGTGATGCAAAGGATAACAATCTTCTCCTGAACCTACGCCGAACATCGCACCAGGATAGCGATTCGTCAACAATCCAAAATCTTCTCCCCACCTGAAAGGCTCGGGCCGTTCCTCCATTTCATAACTTAAACTTTCCGCACTTTGCTGTATAATTTTTACCGCTTCCCGTGCATTCATGTTGGCATCAAAAGGCTCAATGTATTCAAAAGTCACTTCCAGTTCTTCGGCTGCTGCAATGCTTTTTGCGGTTGCCTCAATTTTTTTCAAAGCCGCTTCCATGCGTTGCGGAATGTCGGCACGAATAGTGAGATGCACCGTTCCTTCTCCTGCTGAAATGCCGTAAGCTTTGCTCCCTAATTCTGAATAGACAGGGGTTACAGTTACGAATTCATGTTGCGGCTTGTTTTCTATATTCTCTTCCAAAGCGTCCAACAAAAACATACTCATTGCCTTTGCCGGATTTCTTCCGTTCCAGGGTTCAGCGGCATGGGCGGTATAGCCTTTAAAATTAGCGGCAAGACTCACGACGCTTGATGTGAAACTCCCTTCCCTACACACGATTTTATGCAGCGGATAACCCGGGAGATTGTGTAGCGCAAACACCATGTCGATTCGGTGTTGTGGCAGCACATTGCTTTCTACTAACGCTTTTGCGCCCCACCCATTTTCTTCCG
This sequence comes from Flavipsychrobacter sp., assembly GCA_965218185.1. GTDB lineage: Bacteria > Bacteroidota > Bacteroidia > Chitinophagales > Chitinophagaceae > JAFIGV01. The sequence continues at coordinate 85,037 of CBDCKE010000009.1, read as the reverse complement.
CCGGCTGAAAAAACAAAAACACATCACCACTTTCAGGACGTGAATCTGCATAGTGTTTTGCCAACCCAAAAAGAATTGTGGTGTGCCCATCGTGTCCGCATTTGTGAGAGATGCCCGGTGTTGCAGACCGGTATCCGGTAGTAATGGTTTCCTCAATTGGCAACGCATCCATGTCGCCCCGAAATAAAATATTGACGCCAGCTTCCTTTCCTTTGAAATGCAATAGCAGCCCAGTGTTTGCTACTTTTTCAAGATGGTCAATAGATAGGTTCTTAAAGAGATGAAGCAGATGCTTTTGGGTATTGTATTCGTTTTGAGAAACTTCAGGATGGCGATGCAGGTGATGGCGGAGCGCTAATAATTCAGTCATGAAAAATTTGGGATTTTGGTGATTCGGTTTAAAGTAAAAGAATAAGCTTAGGCTGCAAAAGAATGGGCTGATAAGTCTTGTTAAAAACAAAAAGCGCCTCCAAAATGGAAGACGCTTTTTTCGGAAAAATGAATGTTGTGGCTCTTAAAAAATCAATGATTTTTCAGCTTGCCTTTGTAGGTTTTTAAAAATTGATTGTAACGCGGAACCGATACGCCTCTTACATAAGAAACGTCAGGGTGGTGCTCAATATAATCCTGATGATAACCTTCAGCCCGATAAAATGCATCCAGCGGTTTGATCTCAGAAACGATTGGGTTTTTAAAATGGCTCGCCCATTCTTTTTTCGCTTTTTCTGCTGCCACTTTTTCTTCTGGCGTACTGTAAAAAGCAATGGAGCGGTAAGAATTTCCTCTATCCGGTCCTTGCTGCTCAGGCGTCGTTGGATCCTGCGAAGCAAAGAATACGTTCATCAACTCTGCGAAAGAAATTTTGGAAGGATCGTAATACACCAACACGGTTTCAGCGTGTCCGGTAGTTTCCGTGTTCACGCGTTCGTAAGTCGGGTTTTTAGTGTGGCCGCCTGCATATCCGCTTACTGCGGAATCAACGCCAACTACGGCTTCAAAAATGTGTTCACTGCACCAAAAGCATCCCTCAGCGAAAGCCGCAATAGCTTTGCCTTTTGGCGCTTTCAGGGGGACGTTGCGCACGTCCTGACTTTTGGAAATATTGTTGCAGGAAAGGGTAATTAAAACCGTGAAGGTTAATAAAAGGGATTTCGACATAATTGTGTTGTTTTAAAAGTTTGATTTACGCAGTTAAAACAAAAATGGTTCCAGAATGCCAGCATCACCTCACAAATGCCTGCGCTTTTCCTCACGAAGTTTCGGCGGCTTATTTAATCAACTGAATGCTCCGCTTTTTCACCATTCTCCACAATGTCTCCTTCTTTAAACAAGATGCCCTGCAAAATTTTTTTCCATTTTGGTTTTTGCCGAAGCAGAAATTCAAGGTCCATCCCGAAATGTTTAAACTCTTCCTGCTGTGCATTTTCCATGATGGCTTTTGCGGCTTCATCTTTTTCTACGGAAATGCGTTGCTCGTACCAGCTTATGGCTTCGGCTTCTTCAATAACGCCCATTATCATGCGGGCGAAAGTGCGTGTTTGCTGGCTTAATTCTTCAGCCGGTTCATGGTATTGATCAAACCCCATTTGATTTGGATTTTTGGATTAGTGAGGGCGCAATTTACTTCTTCATAAAGGTTGTTATCTCATCAAACCTTGGGTTCCAGGTTTTAAAAAACTGCGTAATCATGGGGATGTGATGTTTCCCTTTCAGTATTTTATAGGTTACCGTGCCGCCATTCAATCTCACAGAATCTACAAACCTTTGCGTGCCTACAGCAATGCTTTTGTATGTTTTTTCGCCGGTGTAAATAAGCATGGGTTGCAACCTGCCATTCAGATGATACATTGCAGAAGCATCGCGCCAGTTTTTAGGGTCTTTAGTGAACACGTCGAGGTAAGAACTATCGGGGCCGTAATCCACTTCTTTCATGTAGCGATACATGTCTATCCCCGCAGGGTCTATAAGGATTAAGCCTTTAATTGGGTCATGCATTTTGAGGTCATCAAAGTAATGCTCATCAAGCACGGCAAGCGGCGCTAAACCGCCACCGGCGCTGTGCCCGGAGATAAAAATGCGTCCCGTGTCCCCACCGTATTTGTCAATATTTTGCTTCACCCACTGCACGGCTTTAGCTACGTCCATCGTCATTTCATCGTATTGTGCTTCAGGGCTTTTGGGATAATCAGGAATCACGGTTACCACATGTTTCCGAGCCATTCTGTTGCCGAAAAAACTGTAGAGTCCGCGCCTGCCGCTAGTCCAGTTGCCGCCATAAATAAAGATCAGAACCGGTAGTTTTTTCCCGTTTCGCAAGCGGGGTGCAGCCACGTCAAGCTTTTGCTCCGCGCGGTTTTCAGCGGAATTAGGAGGGCTGTAAGTGATATTTTTAGAACGTTTTAGAGGCACAAAGGCACAACTGCTTATCAACAAAAAAAGCGGAGCGAAACGGAAAAAATTTCGAAACAAAATAAGAGTGGATTTGAACGAATGAATGGAAAGAAGATGACGGATAAAAAACTGCGCCTCACTAACTGCGATATTAATCAGCTTTTGATGCTTTACTTTTTATTTCGCCGCCGCCCGCAATGCCTCCCTTCCCATTTCAGTGACAAAATATTTCGACCGGTTAACACGATTCAACAATCCATCCTCCACCAAAAATTTTACGTAGCGGTATAATCCCCGCTGGTCTTTCACGTCTGCAAGTGCGGTCATTTCATCATAATGAGGGACGGAAGCAGTGCAGAAATAAAGGAGAAAACCTGCAGAAGTCTCGCACGTACGCTGCAACCTTCCCTTCATCGAATTCTTTTTTAAAATCCTCGCCAGTTTTTCTGTTGATACCGTTTTTTCAAAATGCACCATTTCCACCTTTTGGTATTGTTTTAAAACCGCAGCGTGTAAAGTATCCAAATCCGAGGCATATTTTCCGCCAAATTGCTGCACCATTTGCATCGCATCATTAAAGGTTTTTGAAAACGCTCTCAGATTTTCTGCATTCGCATTGAGGCTTTCCACCCTAAATGCGTGCTGCTGTTTATCATTTTTGGATCGGAAAGCCCTCACTATTTGATTAAGTGCTTTTCAGGGATAAAATAATTACGGAATGGTGCAGCCACAATAACGGGCACACCATCGGGAGTGAACCATGGAGCGTTGGGTTTTATGGTCGCACTTTCGGGAAATACCGAAAGTGTACTGGAATCATTGGGCGCACCTTTGTTTGCTTCTGATGGTGCGTTCAATTCCTCTGGCGAACTTTCGCTAGGATGCGATGATGCGCTCATTGAATCGAACGCACTTTCGCTGCTTGAAAACCTACCTTCTGGTGGCGTAAATAAGCTGTTTTCGATTTCAGATTGTAAGGCGGTGACGTCATCTATTTGCTGCCGCTTAAGGCTTTCATTTTCCTGACGAAGGCGCAGTATTTCCTGATAAAGTGAAAGAGTGTCCGGTTGCATTGGGTGGAAATGATTAAAGTATAAAGTTGTAAAAAACTTGAACACAGCAATTTTAATAAAACAAGTCAGCTTTCAGAAAACAGTGCCGTTCCATTTAGGTCATCCGTCATTCCAACTTTTTTAAATCCGGCTGTTCGAGAAGTTCCGCAGGGTCTCGAACACAGGGAAAAAGCGGATTGTAATCTGCTCCATAAAAACCTCCTCCAAACTTATCACTCATAATTCATCACTCCTCACGCCTTCAACCCGGTAAGCGGCAGCGCACCGGTAGCAATTTCAACATCCTCACCGTTAATCCGCACGCCGTATTGCTGCAATTCTTTCGGCGGCGGCCCTGCGGCTACGCTTCCGTTTTTATTATAAACACCGCCATGGCAGGGGCACATAAAAAGTTCGGCTTTTTCCTCCCATCTAACGGGGCAGCCAAGGTGCGTGCAATTCACTGAAAAGGCAATGAAAATGTTTTCCGCCTCGTGGCGAAGCCATGCTGCGGAGCGGTCGCTGGAGCCGCTGTAAGGTTTCGGTTGTGCATTCACAAACACCACAAGCTTTGTGCTGCCCAAAGGGAAATCCTGCACCTTCCCCACCTTGCGCCAAACTGTTTTTTCCTTGCGCAAAAGCGGATCGAGCAGGGCACCGAAAAACGGAATGCTCACCACCAATGCTGCAAAGGCGCCGCTGCCAATGCTAAGCCAGGTCAGGAATTTTTTGCGGCTTATTTCCTGTTTGTCAGTTACCGGTATTTCCCTCATAAAGCAATTCGTTTATCCAGCCTGCAAGCGATGCGCACATGCCCACAAAACCCGCCACGGAAATGAACCATAAAGAGATAAATCCCCACCCAAAAAAAAGTAGTGAAAATGCAAACAGAAAGGGGTAAAAAGTAGGCTTCGGTAGTTGCTGCGGGCGGGCGGTTTCGCCTTGCGGCGTTTCGTTTTTTTGATTCATGAGATGATGTGTTTAGGATTGAATGTTTCAGAAGAAGCAACGCCATCAGGCGCATTAAACCAACTTTTCAAAAGCAGCAAAGCGCCCGTCAGATATACCATACAGCAGGGTACCCACATAATAAGTCCCGCTGCCTGTTGGTCGTCCGCCTGCGAAATATGCCACTGTTTTTGGATGATGGGATTGAGGAAATAAGGGTCATTAGAGGCGAGATAATGGTAGTAAAAACCTGCGGGTGCAAACGTAATCATCAAGCCAAGCAAAGAGCAAAACACACAAGCCGAAGCGAGGTAAACAACTCCTGCAAGCGGATGCATTGCTGTTCGTTTTTTCAGTACCGGAAAAGAAAAAATCATCCCTGAAATGAGCAGGCTGATGGTTTCAAAATGATGAATAACGGAGTGCCAGGGATTGCTGTGTTGCATCATTAAATTGAAGACCACGGGAATATGCCAGAACCACATAATGCCCACGCCAGTGAACCACGCCAGCCAGGGATGCGCCGTAAAAAAGCCAAACAGATTTTGCAAAGGCACAGGTAATTTTTCAGGCAATGAAAGCACCAGTAATGGCGCAACTATTAATAGCAAAATAACGTGCGCCGCCATGTGGGCACTGAATAAATAATGCGCTGAAAGCAGCCCCAATGGCGAGATGAGGCAGATAACCATTAATACCAAAGCGATGCAAAATGGCAATAATTTTTTAGAGAAACGGAATTGATGCAGCCACAAGAAAAGCAGCGTCAGCAAAGCCATCCCAACAATTGTGGGCACATCCCAAAGCCAAAGCGAAAAAACGGAGTTCATAAACCGGTGAAATGAGGGATTACATAAATGAGGGTGAACACAAAAATCCAGACTACATCTACAAAATGCCAGTAAATGCCAGCCACGGAAAACACGGATGATTTGTTGTTTCTGAGAAATCCTTTTGCTGATATACCAAACAACACCGACAGTAAAATCAACCCAAGCAAAACGTGCAAGGCATGAAAACCGGTGAGCGTAAAAAAGCTGGTTCCGAATTCATCTTTACTAAGCGACATGTCGTGGGTAATGAGCTTGTAATATTCATGCGCCTGCCCGCCGAGGAACACCAATCCAAGCAAGATGGTGAGCAATAACCACATGTTGGCACGTTTCCATTTAGAAAGCTGGTGTTGCTTTTCTGCCATCATAAAACTAAAGCTGCTGCCAATAAGCAATCCCGTGAAAACCGCGCTGGACTTAATATCCAGATGCTGCAATGCTTCTTCCCTAAAATGCGCCGACTGCCAGAAATAGACATACGCAACGATGAGCGACAGGAAGAAAAAAACTTCGGAAGCAATAAACAGGCGCATCATCAATTTGTTTTCCATCAGGGTTCATTTTGGTTTTGAGTGGAGGATGCATGTTTCAAATCATAGAGCGGGCGGGGACTGTAAATGGGAGGCAATGTTTCAAAGTTTTTGAGCGCAGGCGGCGCATCGGCACACCATTCCAAAGTGTAACCATCCCAAGGGTCAGCACCGGAAATTTTTCCTTTTTTAAGGCTTCTGAAAATATTGAAAAGCAGCACTGCAGATGCAATTGCCATCAGGAAAGCACCTATGGTGGAAAGGAAATTCAGTAGCGTATAATTCGGTAAATCAGGGTAGGTAAAAACACGGCGCGGCATCCCCATCATCCCTAACCAGTGTTGCACCAGAAAGGTGAGATTGAAACCGAGCACAAACAACCAGAAAAACCATTTTCCAATTCGTTCATCCAGCATGCGTCCGCTCATTTTCGGGAACCAGTAAAACAACCCTGAAAACACACCAAATAAAGACCCGCCAATAAACACATAATGCAGATGCGCCACCACGAAATAGGAGTCCGTAACCTGCCAGTCTATCGGCACAATGGAAAACATAACGCCGCTTAAACCGCCGATGGTAAACTCTATTAAAAACGCTACGGCAAACATCATGGAAACAGAAAGCCGGATGGAGCCGCCATACATGGTGCCCAGCCAATTGAAAATCTTTACGCCGGTTGGGACGCCAATCAGCAGGCTGCTTGCGGCAAAAAAAGCATTCACCGTGTTGCCCAATCCGGTGGCAAACATGTGGTGAATCCAGACACCAAATGCCAGCAATGCAATGGCAATTCCGGAGGCTACAACAAAGCCATAACCGAAGATGGGCTTGCGCGAAAACACCTGAAAAATTTCGGAGAAAATACCGAAGGCAGGCAGGATGAGAATATAGACTTCAGGGTGCCCGAACAGCCAGAAAAGATGCTGCCAAAGCAAAGCAGAGCCGCCGCTGCCGGTGGTAAAAAAATGTGCATTCAGCAGCCTGTCGAGCAACAGCATGGAGAGCGCCGCATTTAAAGAAGGCAATGCCGCGATGATGAGAAATGCCGTCACCAGCATCATCCAAACAAACACGGGTAAGCGTTTCAAAGTCATCCCGGCAACGCGGTATTTTAAGATGGTTACGATGAAATTAATGCCCGCCGACACGCTGCCGATGCCTGCCAAAAGCAAGCCCATGCAGTAGTAATTGATGCCTTCAGAAGAGTAAGCTACTTCATTGAGCGGCGCGTAATTAAACCATCCGGCATTGGGCGCACCATCTGTAAAAAAGGAAAAGAAAAGCAGGAAGCCGCCGAAAAAAGTAATCCAGAAACTAAAAGCATTCATCCGCGGAAAAGCCATTTCATTGGCGCCAATCATCAGCGGAACGAGGTAAACACCCATCCCGATAAACACGGGCATCAGCACAAAGAAAATCATGGTAGTGCCGTGCATGGTGAAGAACTGATTGTAGATATCGGGCGGCAAAAAATGATTGTTGGCGAAGGCAAGCTGCGTGCGCATCAGCAGAGCAAGAATGCCCCCGACAATGAAAAAAAGCAGCGCCATCCATTGGTACATAATGCCAATCTGCTTATGGTCAACAGAGGAAAGCCACAGCAACATGCCACGCCTCGTATTAGGCGCGGGGAGCGGGTTTTCACCTTCCGGTATGGCAATCCATTCTTTCATTTTATCGGAGTGTGAGGAGGTAAGCTACCAATGCTTTTCTTGATTTTTCAGTCAAAAGGAAGTCGGGCATGTAAGCACCGGGTTTTATTTTTTGAGGATGGTCGAGCCAAAGGTTGAGGTTGGTTTCATTGTTCTGCAACAATCCGGTAAGCATTGTTTTTCGCGAAGCAAAATGGGTGAGTACGGGGCCTTCATTTCCATTTGCTTTTGTGCCTTCAATTTTATGGCAGCCTGCACAGGTTTCTGTTTCAAAAAGCAAAGCGCCTTGTTGTGCCAATGCAGAAGCGGGTGGGGCAGCGGCTGTTTTGTTTTTTTGCAGCCATGCCTGATAATCGGTTTCGCTTTCGGCATACACGCGGATGCGCATCCAGGCATGTTCTTCCCCGCAAAATTCACTGCAGGCGCCTTCATAAAAACCGGGCTTTGAAATGGTGAGCCAAAGGTGGTTCTCACGCCCGGGAATAAGGTCCATTTTATTGCCCAATTGCGGCACCCACCAGTCGTGAATTACATCAGCAGAAAGGAAGCGCAGCAAAATTTTTCTTCCCGCAGGCAAATGAATTTCATTGGCGGTAACCACGCCGCTTTGGGGATAATTTGCTTCCCACCACCATTGATGTCCGGTGATGATGACCTCCGGAATGGCATCATCACCGGCAGGCGGCAACACTTTTTTCATCGTGTTAAGCATCAGGAAAAAGAAAACCACCACCATTGCCAAAGGCACGCCCACCATAAGGAGTTCCAGTTTCTTGTTTCCTTTCTGTTGTTCGGGTTCTTTATCGCCGGCTTTTGCCTTGAATTTATAAAGGAAAACGATGGTGAGGACGCTTACGAGAAGCAGAATAAAAGCAGCGGCAATGAAAAAATAATTGGTGAGATGGTAGATGTGCGTTGCCTGCTCCGATTGCGGGTCTAACATGGAGGTTAGCAAAACAAAAGCGCTGTTTCTATGCATCGGGAATCCACTTTTTTTGCTGCTCGCCGTCACGCCGTGAAAGTATAAAAATGATACCCTACCTCCGATTCGGTTTTGTTTTTTTGTGAATAAAAATTTTCCGCATTGCACCATTTTGATTTTTTCAAAGGGTTGGAAAAGAAAGAATAGTTTTACCGCCTAAATTGCACGCATGGTTTCCTATGAACTACTGACGATAATTGTTGTAATAACAGCGTTGTTTGCTTACCTGAATTTCAGGTTTATAAAACTTCCGGCAACTATAGGTATTATGATATTGTCTTTGGCATTATCAGCAGTTATTATTTTCTTCGGGCATTTGTTCCCCTCCTTTGCGGCTTTGGTAAAAAAAGGTGTTGGCGCGATAGATTTTGAAGTGTTATTGCTAAATATCATGCTTTCGTTTTTGCTATTTGCAGGTGCCATTCACATCAATGCCAGCAAATTAAAAGAAAACCGCCTTCCTATTATCCTGCTGGCAACTGTCGGGATTTTTATATCTACCACCATTATTGGCAGTTTAGTCTATTTTTTGTTTGATGCTTTTCATTATCATGTTGATTTTATATACTGCCTCATTTTCGGTTCACTTATTTCCCCCACCGACCCAATTGCAGTGTTAGGCATCCTTAGAAAAGCAAAAATACCAGAGTCGCTGGAACTAAAAATTTCAGGTGAATCGTTATTTAATGATGGAGTGGGAATTGTAATCTTCCTTTCTTTAATAAGTATTGCCCGCACAGGTGTGGAGAACATAAATTACGGCGAAATAAGCTGGTTGTTTGTGAAAGAAGCCGGCGGTGGCTTAGGTTTCGGACTATTGCTTGGCTATGCAGGTTTTTATTTGCTGCGTTCCATCGACCATTATCAAACGGAAGTAATTATTACTTTGGCAATGGTGATGGGTGGATATTTATTAGCTTCTGTAATTCACGTTTCGGCACCTATTGCTATTGTTACGGCGGGCATCATTACTGGAAACAAAGGAAAGGAATTAGCAATGTCTATAACCACCCGCGATTACCTGGGGAAGTTTTGGGAGATAATTGATGAGTTGCTTAATGCGATTTTATTCCTGCTGTTGGGATTTGAAATGCTGGTGGTAGAAACGGAGAGCAAGATTTTGATTATGGGTTGTATAATAATTCTGGTTGTGCTGATGGCGCGGTTAGTTTCTGTATATATTCCGCTTTCTATACTAAAGCTGTTTACAAAATTCGAGAAAAATACGGTTCCGATACTTACCTGGGGCGCATTAAGAGGCGGGATTTCCGTTGCTATGGCGCTTTCATTACCGGCAGAAATGTATCGTAATGAGTTTGTAACCATAACGTATATAGTTGTAATATTCTCCATTGTTGTGCAGGGGCTGACGATTGAAAAAATGGCAAAGCGGCTAAACAGACCCGTTCCGTTTTTTAAACGTGAGAATAATTTGGTGGAGGAACAGGAAGCGGCTAAATAAATATTTCCAATTTGCTTTGTCAAAGACTTGCGACTTCTTTCCCTACTTTTGCCCCCAATTTTTGCTGATTGTTGCCGTATTCAATAAGAAATATCATCCTCTCCATTATCGATTTTTTCCATCAGCCTTTTGCGCGGTGGATAGATAAGCAAACCTTTCGATACCTGGCTTGTGGAGGTTCCAACACGGTGCTGGATATTCTGATTTATTTCATCTCCTATAACTATATTCTGCAAAAACAAGATGTAGTATTAGCTGGATTTACGATAACCCCGCACATTGCTGCCTTCATGATTTCGTTCAGCATCAGTTTTCCATTGGGGTTTGCCTTGTCTAAATACGTAGTGTTCACTGAATCGACTTTAAGAGGGCGTATCCAATTGTTTCGTTACATCGTATTGGTGAGCATGTGCATTATGCTGAACTATTTTTTCTTGAAATTATTTGTAGAATGGTTCAAATGGTATCCCACGCCTTCAAAAATGCTAACCACGGCAATTGTAGCTGTTTTTAGTTACATATCTCAAAGAAATTTTACCTTCCGCGTTAAAACCATTTACATTAAAGACGGGAAGAAAACAGAAGTGCACGAAATTCACTAATCATCCCGCTTGTTCTACCGCTTGCGGATGAAACATTTCTTTCAATAATCCGTATAATTTCGGATGGTGCTCTTGCAATAGTTCAGGTTTTTCGAAAAAATAAGTGGCTGTTACCGCCAGAAATTCGGCTTCATTTGTTGCGGCATATTCATTAATGTCTGAATCATTATTTTTAATTAGGTTCATTTGCTGATGCATTTCCTGAAGCCAGGGCGTAAGGTGGTCTTTATCAATCAAATATTCGGGTATGCCATCTGTTGCGCCATCTGCTTTATCCAGCAAGTGCACAAATTCATGAATGCCGGTATTGTTAGGGTTGCCATGTGTTTGGAAACCTTGACGCAGGGCAGGCTGGGAAATAATCATTTGCCGGTTTAAAGCTCCGTTGCCCACCATGCCTAACACATTGCGGTCAGTGCCTTTTGTTCGATAATCTTTACTGAACGTGCCCTTATAAAGCAACACTTCGGAAATATTATTATAGCGCCATTCTTTAAAGTAAAAAATGGGAATGATGGCACTGCAGGCTACAAAAATCCGGTCAGTGTCATCAATTTTTAAGTTCCCCACGCCGGTAATTTTGGTGCGGGCTAAGAAGTCTCGTATGCGTTCGCGAAACTCTCTTTTTTCTTTTCTGGAAAGTTTTTGGTAGAAAACAACCTCTTTATCTAAAACCTTTCGGGCTATTTTGGGGAGTTTATATTGGTCGATTTGGGCTTTGCGCGCTTGTTTGGAGCGGTAATAAAAGAAAAATATTATCAGGGCGATGATTGCTAATACTAAAAGTCCTCGCATGGAAAAAGTTTATTTCCGCTTTAAATGTAATAATTGTGCCGGAAATAACTAATAAAAACTTTTATCAATTGAAATTTAGATACTTTAGCTATTTTTATTAAGATAATCCTCCCATATTTCTTCAAGCTCTCTTCTATAGGTACGAAATAAATCCCAGTTTGTAAATTCAATTTCAGTGAAATCAGTTATCTCTTCCTTCTCAAATTGGTCCGTTGCAGGATTAAAAAAGTACTCAAATCTTTTCTTAAACTCAATAACCACGGTGTTGGGTTTGCCGATAGTATCAAAAGAAGAACACTTTAGGCATTTTAGTTGGGATAAATCAAAAGAAAGACCTGCTACATTTGCCACTTGTGATTTTTTGCATAACGATTATTATTTATATATTTTATAATTTAGGCTGTAATATATCCATAAAAAAACCGCCCTTTCAGACGGTCTCTCATTTAAAGCGTAGTTCCACCAGGATTCGAACCTGAACTAACTGAACCAAAATCAGTTGTGCTACCTTTACACAATGGAACTATTAACAGGCATTGGTTTGAAAGTGCAAATGTAAGCACATTGACTAAAAAACCAAAAATTTTCTGGGTTAGCGTTCAGGATTTTTCAGACGTAAAATTAGTTTTTAAGTTGCCCATAAAGGTGCATAATTTATTTGTGACATTAATAGTATATTTCTAATAATACGCTGTTTGAGAAGTTTCGCAGGGCATCTCGAACTCAGGGATAATGCGGATTTGCAATCCACCCCAACAAACACTCATCAACCTATGAACGTACCAACTTATCAACCTAATTTTACTCCTCATGAAATCCCTCCAACTCCTTCTCCTCACACTCTGCATCTGCTCCATCAATGCCACCGCTCAGGATGATCTCTTCGGCACCGAAAAGAAAGCCCCCAAAAAAGGTTTCATCATTTCCGCCCATGCAAATCTCGACATCCCCGCAGCCGACATGGCTACCCGCTTTGGCGTCAATTACCGCCTCGGCCCGGCATTGCTCTATAAAACTAGTTCCAACTGGCTTTTCGGCGCCAATTTCGATTTCATCCTCGGCAATAAAATAAATGAACCCGGCTTCCTCGGCAATGTCAGCCCCGATGGGTCATTCTCCGCACTTGATCAAAACGGAACCCGCAAACGCCTCGGTGTTTTTGAAAGAGGATATGCCGTAGGTCTTCAGGCAGGAAAGATTTTTAACCACATTCTTTCCCGCAGTCCCGACAATGGTTTGCTGCTCCTCACCACCGTTGGTTTCATCCAGCACAAGATTCTCATTTTCGATAAGTTCAATGAAGTTCCGCAGTTTCGGGGCGATTATAAAAAAGGCTACGACCGGCTCACCAACGGCTTATTTGTGGAGCAGTTTGTGGGGTATAATTATCTCGGCAGTCAGGGTTTTCTCAATTTCAATATTGGCTTCAATGCACTTGCCGGCTTCACGCAAGGCCGCCGCGATTTCCTGTTCGACGTCGTGAAACCCGGCACAGACAAGCGTTTCGACGTGCTGCTCGGCATCAAAGGCAGTTGGTACATTCCCCTTTTTAAACGCAAATCAGAAGAACTCTTTTTTGAGTAGTTGCCCATGTACATCCTTTGTTACAGGCTTGTAACGGCTCTTTATTTTTTAAGCATCCGCATCGCCGCATGGTTTCATCCCAAAGCAAAATTGGCAATTGCAGGGCGACGGCATTTATTTTCAAAAATAGAAACAGCATTATCGGCTGATTCCCGTCCGCGTATCTGGATGCATTGTGCCTCCGCCGGGGAGCTGGAGCAGGGCAAACCATTGTTGCAGGAATGCAGGAAAGCCTATCCCAATCATGCACTTGTGCTCACGTTTTTTTCCCCTTCGGGCTTTGCTGCTGCGCAGAAGGAACCCATGGCTGACCATGTTTTTTATCTTCCTTTCGATACTCCTTCAAATGCCCGCAAACTGGTGAAGTTGTTGCATCCTAAATGGTGTGTGTTTGTAAAGTATGAGTATTGGTATTTTCTACTGAAAGAAATAAAAGCTAAGCGTATTCCTGCGTATCTGTTGGCGGCTGTGTTTCGAAAAAAGCAACCGTTTTTTCAATGGTATGGCACACTGCACCGGCAGATGCTGCACTGCTTTTCGCATCTTTTAGTGCAGGATGAACAATCGGCTCAAATGCTTGCAGGTATTGGCATTCAGGCGGTTTCGGTGGTGGGCGATCCCCGTTTCGACAGGGTGCTCGTCATCAGTAAAAACGCGCAAAATTTCCCTGAAGCAGATGCGTTTTGCAAAGGCAAAAAAGTGATTGTGGCAGGCAGCACCTGGAGTGCCGATGAAAAAGTTTTGAAGGCGGTAATGAACCGTTTAGGCGATGATTGGAAACTTATTCTTGTGCCGCATGAAGTGTTTGAAAGCCACATCAGCGCATTGCAAAATCAGTTTGGAAATGAGGCGGTTCTTTGGAGTGAAGGGACGGAAGAGGATACCCACAAGCGCGTGTTGATTGTGGATAAAACCGGCTTGCTTGCTTCGTTATATCGTTATGCAAAACTGGCTTTTGTGGGCGGAGGTTTCAGTAAGTCGGGCATTCACAATGTGCTGGAAGCGGCAGTATATGGCATTCCTGTTTTGCATGGGCCTGAGTATTCCGATTATCTCGAAGCAACTGCACTTTTACAAAACGGTGGAAGCAGGGTTGTAGCAAATGCGGACGAAATGCTGGCGGCAATAAAGCAGTTTGAAAATGATGAAGCGCTTTATGAAAAGAGTGCTTCGGCAGCCCGTAATTATGTGGTTTCAAATGGGGGAGCCACATCCGCGTTCATGGCTTATTTGCGGGTCGTAAAATCATGAATCAGTTTGTAAAACATCTGCACCGTTTCGCTTTCTTCGTTCCAATTGTATGCATCTGCAATAGCGGCGTTCACCCATTCAAGCGTTTCTTCTTCTGTTTCAAAAGTGTTGATTTCCTGGAGCGTTTCTTCATACGCGTCCTTGTCTTTTTTAAACAGCTCTTCGATGTATTGATACTTGTCGTTGATGCCTATAAAGGAACGGATGTCAACGGGCGGCACAGGGGCGGAAACAAAAGTGGGCACTTGCAACGGAATGGTGAGTGTTAGCTTTTCTTCGGGTGGTGCATTTTCGGTTTCGGGTTCTTTCTGTGAGTCAATAGTTCGGGTTGCCTCCGCGGGTTCTGCTTCGTCTTCCGCTTCCATTTTTTGTTCAGTAGAACTATCCGTTTGCTGTTTCGGAGCTTCCAGGTTTGCTGCCCGCATTTCCAAAGCCTCCACTAATTCTATTTTCGGGTCGTCAGGCAAATGGTTTACTTCTCTAATTGCTGATTCGGATAAATGAAGTTCTGTTCCGTCAGTGCTTTTCCAGTCTGCCTCCTCAGTTTGCATCTGGTCTTTTTGCGTAAGCAGGGCAGCATACAAATCTTTAGTGTAATCCAGCATCAGCTCCACATCCAGCAAATGCAAAGAAGGCTGGTCAATAAGTTTTTTTATTTTTTCAAGCAGCAATGCTATCGGCTCCATTCCATCAGTTTTGTGGTTCAAAAATAGTTGTTCGTTCAGGGCTATGCTACATTCATTTTAAAAACAGCGGCAATTATCTTTAACCGCACCACCTGATTTTTCAATCCCAATGTTTATTGAACCAAACCGCTCCTTCATTCGCCGTGGTTGGACGGAAGTTATCTGCGGCTCCATGTTTTCAGGCAAAACGGAAGAGCTGATCCGCAGGTTAAAACGCGCCCGCATTGCCCATCAGCAAACCGCCATTTTTAAACCGGCCATTGATGTTCGGTATGATGCTGTTGATATTGTGTCGCATGATGCTTCGCGATTCGTTTCTGTGCCGGTAAAAAATGCTGCTGAAATTTTACCGCTCGCAGCTGATGTGGATGTTGTAGGCATTGATGAAGCGCAGTTTTTTGATCCCGAAATTGAACAGGTTACGGCAGCGCTCGCATTGAAAGGAATACGCGTAATTATTGCCGGTTTGGATATGGATTTTAAAGGAAGATCCTTTGGTTCTATGCCGAATCTTTTAGCGCAGGCTGAATTTATTACGAAGCTCCATGCCATTTGCGCAGTGTGCGGGGATGCTGCTAATTTTTCTTACCGAACGGCAAATGTGGAGCGTGAAATTTTATTGGGTGATGGTGAAATGTATGAGGCACGTTGCCGGCATTGCTTCCACAATGGCACGTCGGGCAGTGATGCCTGAGTCCGTATTTTTGCGCCATGCGCCGCCTTTTCTATAAGGTTTGTTTTCTGTTTTTTTTCTCTTTCCCGTTTTTCTGTTACGCTCAAAATGATGAAGTGTGGACGTTGCATCGCGCCGTTCAGTATGCGCTTGACCACAACATTTCCATCCGGCAAAGTGACCTGAACCAGCGCCGTTTTGAACTGATTGTGAAGCAAAGCAGGCTTTCACAACTGCCTTCCGTAAACGCCAACACCTCCGTTGGCAGAAGCTACGGACGCTCCATTGATCCCACCACAAATCAGTTTGTAAATGGTGCCAGTTATGATTTTGCAAGTCTTTCAGGAAGCGCGGATGTGTTGCTTTTTGGATGGTTCCAGAGAAGAAATACCATTGCCGCCAACAAGCTGAATCTCGAAGCTTCCAGAGCTGATCTCGACCAGTTGCAAAATGATGTTTCCCTCAACGTTGCCACCGGATATCTGAGAGCATTGCTTGCCCGCGAGCAAATAAATGTTAATGAAAAGCAGGTGGCATTATCGAAAGCACAGCTTGACCAGACAAGGCAGTTTGCAGAGGCAGGCAGACTTCCCGAACTAAGCGTAGCGCAGCTTGAATCGCAACTGGCAAACGATAGCGCCAACCTGATAAGCGCTATTTCGAATTATAACAGCTCCATCATCGACATTAAAGCCATCCTGAATCTTGATTTTGAAACCACTTTTATTCCTGAAGCGCCAGTAGTAAAACTGGCAGATGAACTTCAGTTGGCGACCCTGACACCGGCGATCGTTTTTGAAGAAGCCTCTAAGCATTTTGGCGCCGTGAAAGCACCGCAGTTGCGTGCATTGGCTTATGAGAAAAATGTTTCCGCAGCAAGAGGGGCTTTGTATCCGCAGCTTTCCTTGTCTGCGCAGTTCGGCACCAATTATTCTTCCACGCTCACAGAAATTTCCAATGCACAAATCACCGGCACCGAAGCCACGCCTGCGTTCATCCAGTTAAATGATACGCTGCAGTTTCCCATCTTTCAGCCTACTTATAATTTTACAACAAGAAAAATTCCTTTTGGGCAGCAGTTTCAAAACAACTTTCGGCAAACGATTGCTTTTTCCTTGAACATTCCCATTTTCAACGGCTGGCAGGCGCAGTATAATTTGCGGAACGCGAAGCTCAATTACCTGAATCAGCAATTGAATACAGACAATGCCGTACTTACACTGCGGCAGGATGTTTACAAAGCATTTAATGAAGCAAAAAATGCCGTGCAGAAATACAAAGCGGCAGACCGGGCGGCGCAGGCAGCACAACGGGCATTTTATTTTTCTCAGAAAAGGTATGACCTCGGCATCACCAACACGGTTGATTATCTCGTTATTCAAAACAACCAGTTTGTTGCCGAAGCCAATTTGCTGAGCGCCAAATACGATCTCATTTTTAAGCTCAAGGTGATAGACTATTATCTTGGCAAGGAACTTCAACTTTAAACCCATTGATGAACAACTATAAAGAGGTTTTACTTTCTGCCACAAAAGAAGCAGGCAAGATTATCCAGCATTATTTTCAGGGGAGTTTTTCAGTAAGCAATAAAGAAGGTATCAACAACCTTGTTACCGAAGTGGACACACGAGCGGAAGGGAAAATTATCGAAGTAATCCGCAGTCATTTTCCTGACCACGCAATTATTAGCGAAGAAGTAGGGTTGATGGAAACAAATTCTCCTTACAAATGGATTATTGACCCGATAGACGGCACCGTAAATTTTGCACACGGCATTCCTATTTGCTGCGTCAGCATTGCCCTTACGCTTTCT
Source organism: Flavipsychrobacter sp. (assembly GCA_965218185.1). GTDB lineage: Bacteria > Bacteroidota > Bacteroidia > Chitinophagales > Chitinophagaceae > JAFIGV01. The sequence continues at coordinate 67,780 of CBDCKE010000009.1, read as the reverse complement.
GATAAACTCTTGCTTGGCGCGGTTTACAACCCCATGATGAACGAACTCTTCTTCGCCGAAAAAGGAAAAGGCGCCTTCTTAAATGATGTGCCAATTCACGTTTCCCAAAAAGCAGATTTCCGAAAGGCATGCCTTGTAACAGGCTTTCCTTATAAATGGCCTAAAGACACGAAGGAGCATCCCATAAAAGTGTTTGAACGGTTTATTTTGCAGGGTTTACCCGTCCGTCGGTTAGGCTCTGCTGCCATTGATTTATGCTGGGTGGCATGTGGCAGGTTCGATGGATTTTGGGAGTATAATCTGAACGCCTGGGACGTGGCAGCGGGTTATTTAATTGTGATGGAAGCGGGCGGAAGAGTTACCAATTTTGGCGGCAACGATTATGATGTGTATGACAAAGAAACGCTGGCTACAAACGGATTAATCCATGAAGAAATGCTGGTGCAAATAAAAAATCCACAAGAAAATTTGCTTGAAAATTTATGAGTGAGGAGCGTACAGAAATAAGTGAACTGGGAGAATTTGGTTTGATTGACCACCTGACCCGAAATCTGGAAACATACCAGGCAGGCACGTTGCTGAGCGTGGGGGATGATGCCGCTGTGATTGACCAGTTTGGCAGACAATCCATTATCACCACCGACATGCTTTTGGAGGGTATTCATTTCGACCTGATGTACACAAAGCTCCGGCACCTTGGCTACAAAGCAGTGGCAGTAAACCTTTCAGACGTTTATGCCATGTTCGCAACACCCACGCACATCACAATAAGCATCGGAATTTCCAACCGTTTTTCTGTAGAAGCACTGGATGATTTTTATGCCGGCGTGTATGAAGCCTGCGAAAAGTTTGGTGTTGATTTAATTGGCGGTGACACTTGTAGTTCTCTGAAAGGTTTCGTTATTTCCGTAACCGCAATTGGAGAGGTGGCGCCTGATGAATTTGTTTCGAGAAGCGGCGCGGAAAATGGAGATTTAATTTGCGTTTCCGGGGATTTGGGCGCGGCTTATCTGGGTTTGCAATTGCTGGAGCGTGAAAAGAAAATCTTCCTCGAAACGAACGGCGCACAGCCGGATTTCAACAACAAGGAATACATTCTGAAACGCTTTTTTGAACCGGAGCCACGGGCCGATATCATCTCGTTTTTAAAAGAAGCGGGCATTCAGCCAACCGCCATGATTGACGTGAGCGACGGGCTAAGCTCTGACCTGATGCACCTTTGCCACAAAAGCGAAAAGGGTTGTATTATTTATGAAGACAAGCTCCCCATCCATCCTGAAGCAAAGGAAATGGCTTACGAATTTCACATGGACCCTACAACCTGTGCATTGAACGGCGGTGAAGATTATGAGCTGCTTTTCACGATAAAACAGAGCGATTATGAAAAACTTTCCGGCAACAGCCTCATCAGTGTGATAGGGCACATGACGGAAGCAGGAAAAACAGTTTTGCGAACAAAAAGCGGGAACGACCATCCTCTGAAAGCACAAGGCTGGAATGCATTTAACTAAACCAAAAATATTTTCTCATTCCTACGCTTAAAAGTTTAGTAATTTCGGCACCAACAATTTTAAAATGAAGTTTTTGAAAACCTCTTTCCTCTCCGCATTTGCTTTTTTAGCCATCGCCACAACCGTTCTTTTTTCAGCCTGTGAGCAAGATAGTTGCCTGGACCTTACCTGCCAGAATGCCGGCTCTTGTGCGGAAGGTTTTTGCCGCTGCCAAACAGGTTACGAAGGCGCAGAATGCCAGATAAAAGCCGCTACAAAATTTGTTGGATTTTACGTGGGCAACATTAAATGTGGCGCTTTGCCTCCTTTAAAAGACACCGTCGAAATCATACTCGTAAAAAACCCCGATCAGGTAAAACTGGTTCAGCGCAGCCGCCCGATGGATACTTTGTTTGGAACTGCTAAAGGACAGGATTTAATCATCAATGAGATTACTGCCGGAGATTACCGCAGGACGTTTAATGCCGTGAGTGAGAATAATAAACTCACCTTTTCGTCAGAAGAAATTTTCAACGTAAATACCGGAGATAAAACTGTTTGCCAGTTTATTGGCTTTAAATAATTTTCGGAAAACTTAGTTTAGAAAATGACTGCCCTGCGCTTTTTATGGTGCGGGCTTTTTTATGCAAAAGGGTTTTTTTAGAAAAGCTTTTTGCCCGGCAGGATTTTGCTTCCGGCTATCTTTGTTCCATGTCCATTGAAGTAAACGAGCTCACCAAAATTTACGATTCGCAGATAGCCGTCAACGCCATTTCCTTTGCTTTAAAAAAGGGAGAAATTGTAGGTTTCCTTGGGCCAAATGGCGCAGGCAAAAGCACCACCATGAAAATGATAACCGGCTACATTCCGCCTACTAATGGCTATGCTTCTGTGTGTGGTTTTAACGTGGTGGAGCAACCAATGGAAGTGCGTAAAAAAATTGGTTACCTGCCGGAATCAAACCCGCTGTATTTTGAAATGTACGTGCGGGAATATCTTCAGTTTAGTGCCGGAATTCATGGCATTGCAAATCCTAAAAACAAAATTGAGGAGATGATTCAGATAACGGGACTCACCAAAGAATCACATAAAAAAATTGGAGCACTTTCCAAAGGTTACAAGCAGCGCGTAGGCTTAGCGCAGGCAATGCTTCACAATCCTGAAGTGCTTATTCTGGACGAGCCAACTTCTGGACTTGACCCAAATCAGATTCTTGAAATCAGGGAACTTATCACCAGCATCGGGAAAGAAAAAACCGTGTTGCTTTCCACCCACATAATGCAGGAAGTGCAGGCAATGTGCAGCCGCGTAATCGTGATTCACAACGGAAATATTGTGGCAAACGGAGAGATAGAAACCTTGCGCAAACAATTAAATGCAGCCACGCTTGAAGATGCTTTCAGAATGCTCACTACCTCGCCGGAGGCAGCGCAGGCTTAGCTTTCAGGATTTTTAAGAAATAATTTTCAGGAGACAGTTTTGGGTTGATGTCTTGCTGCAGCATCTTCATCTTTCAATTTTTCTTCGCGCTCCTGCTCCTTTTCATAAGCTCTGATAATTTGCTTCACAAGCCTGTGTCGCACCACGTCGGCTTCATCCAGTTCCACGTAAGCAATGCCGTTTATGTTTCGCAAAATGCGCGAAGCTTTCAGCAATCCGGATTTTTGATTTTTCGGAAGGTCCACCTGCGTTAAATCACCGGTAATAATTGCTTTTGCGGAGGAGCCGATGCGGGTTAAAAACATTTTGATTTGCAGGTCGGTGGCATTCTGCGCTTCATCCAGAATAATGAAAGCATTATCGAGCGTGCGCCCGCGCATGTAAGCCAGCGGCGCTATTTCGATAATTCGGTTTGCCATGTAATAGTTCAACTTATCAGAAGGCAGCATGTCATCCAGCGCATCATACAGCGGACGCAGGTAAGGGTCGATTTTTTCTTTTAAATCGCCGGGTAAAAAGCCTAAACTTTCACCGGCTTCCACAGCGGGGCGGGTGAGGATTATTTTGCGCACTGCCTTGTTTTTTAAAGCACGAACGGCTAATGCCACGGCAGTGTAGGTTTTGCCGGTTCCGGCAGGCCCTATGGCAAACAAAATGTCGTTTTTTTCAGAAGACGTTGCCATCAGTTTTTGATTGGCAGTTTTGGCGCGGATTACTTTTCCGTTCGGTCCAAAAACGAGGATGTCATTGCCGGCTGTTGCATCATTATTTACGGTTGTTTCCTCACCGTCTTCCTCACCTAAAATTTTGGAGAAATAATTTTCAGAAAGATGTCCGTTTCGTTCGAGGTATTTAATGACCTGGTCAATTTTCCCTTGTGCAACTGCCACATCTTCCGGCTGGCCTGAAAGCTTTACGTGGGAGCCTCTTGACAGTATTTTCAGTAAGGGAAATTTTCGTTTCAGCAAATCAAACTTGCTGTTGTTTATTCCGAAGAATTCTATGGGGTTTACGGTTTCGAGATTGATGATTGCTTCAGTCAATTTGGGAGTTTTGTTTTTTAGAGGTAAACAGAATTTTTAAGAATCTACGCTTGTGAAATTAAAAACAACGGGACTTCTAAAAGCATACCATTCTCCAAAAGTTATTCACAAAATGTGCAAAAGTTTTTAGGCTTAGTAACATTGAATTGGCAATTATCTTGCAAACCTAAAATCTGATTTTCACTTCCTAAATGGCTTCACTTTCCGGAAAAGTAATCGTGATTACCGGCGCATCTTCAGGCATTGGAAAAGCTTTGGCAGAGGGTGCGTTATCACGCGGTGCTTTTGTATGTGCCTGTGCAAGAAGTATTGAAAATCTGAAAGCTTCTTTTCAAAATGCTCCGGCTGAAAATTTATTGCTTCAGCAAGCAGATGTGAGCGCGGAGGCAGATTGTATTGCTTTGATAAATGCAACTATTGAAAAATGGGGCAGGGTAGATGTGTTGATAAATAATGCCGGAGTGAGCATGAGGGCACTGTTTGAAGATGTGGCGCTGGATGTGGTGCGCGAACTGATGGACATCAATTTTTGGGGAGCCGTTTTTTGTACCAAAGCTGCGATGCCATTTATTATCGGCTCAAAAGGCGTAGTGGCGGGCATTTCATCCATTGCAGGCTACCGTGGTTTGCCGGGCAGGACGGGATATTCTGCATCCAAATTTGCATTGCAGGGTTTTTTAGAAGCATTGCGCACGGAAATGTTACCATCTGGCGTTCACGTAATGTGGGTAAGCCCCGGGTTTACTTCTTCAAACATTAGAAACACCGCTAAAAATGCAAATGGAGAAACGCAAAAGGAAACACCGCTTAAGGAATCGAAACTAATGACTGCCGAAGCCTGCGCCCACATTATTCTGAACGCTATTGAAAAAAGAAAACGCTCCCTCATTATTACAACTCAAGGAAAACTAACCGTGCTTTTAAACCGTTTCTTTCCGCGACTGGCAGATAAACTGGTGTACAAACATTTTTTGGCTGAGCCAGGCTCTCCGCTTCAAAAAAAGCACCCAACTAAACACTAATTATTTACGTCTTATCAAGGTCTAAAAAACCAACCATTTCAAAATGAACTTCAGGCTCCATTATTTTTTTGCTACCCTTCTTTTTTTGCTACCCATTTTTTCCAAAGCACAATCCGGCGGTGTAATTTTTCATCCTGATACGCTCACAAAAGTTTTTTCTAACGGTGATGAAAAGACACTGGCTTTGGCAGGCGGTTTTAATAATCCTCAATTTGCCGTTGGCGATTTAAATAATGATGGTAAAAACGACCTCGTTGTTTATGAAAACGGAACGCAGTTGGTGCGCACTTTCATCAACTTCGGAACTGCCGGAAACCCTGATTATAAATACATCCCAAAGTATGCTGACAGCTTCCCGGTTGTATATCATTTTCTAAAACTTGCTGATTATAATTGCGATAATGTGCCCGACCTTATTCAGCGCGGTTATTTTGGTTTTGCAGTCTGGAAGGGATATTATAACAGCGATAACGTCCTGAGTTTTAAGTTTTACAAAGACCTCTTTTATCCCGGTTTCGGGGGGATGATAAATGCCTATTCTGAACCTTCTGATATTCCTGCCGTAGCCGATGTAGATAATGATGGCGACCTTGATTTCTTAGCTTATGACATTACCGGAGGAACGATTTATTGGTATAAAAACATGCAGGTAGAAGATGGTTTGCCTTGCGATAGTGTCCGGATTTCAATAGGAAGTACCTGTTGGGGAAAAGTGTTGCAGGGTTTTGTTAGAGAACAAACGTTAGGCTATTCCTGCGCAGCGGGAGGAACGCCGGCTCCACCACCCATTCCATTAGAAAGCGAAAGCAAAACAACCTTGCACACCGGCAACACGCTTTGCCTTGCAGACGTAGATGGAGACGGTGATTACGATTATTTCAACGGAAGTATTTCCTTTCCTGATGTGCAATTTTTAAAAAACGGAAGAGTGGAGTTAAATGCGGCAAGGGATACGATGATTAGCGAAGACACAATGTGGCAATCTAATGGGCATCAGCTTAACCTCACCCAATGGCCTGCGCCTTTTTGGGTGGATATGGACAACGACGGCGACCACGATTTGCTGTTCTCTCCGCACGCCGAAAATGCTTCAGAAAATTATAAAACCATAGCCTTATACAGGAACACAGCAACGGATGCGGCACCCGTGTTTGAGTATGTTTCCGATACTTTTTTAGTGGAAGAAACGATTGACATGGGCGCGGCTTCTCACCCCGCAGTTTATGATTTTAATAAAGACGGAAAGCCGGATTTATTTGTTGGCGCTGATGGTTTTTATCAAAACAACGGAACGCTGAAAGCGCGCATCGCCTACTTCGAAAATACAAGCACTCCCAACAATCCTTCCTTTGAAATGAAGTCGCTGAATTTTGCCAATGTGGATTCGCTGAACATTCGCGGAGCTGCGCCGTCCTTTGGAGATTTAGACAATGACGGCAAGGACGACATGGTGATTGGGCACGGCGATGGTTCATTGAGTTTTTATAAAAACACAGCGACTTCCAACAACGATATTCCGCGATGGCAATTAACCGATTTGGTGATGAAAGATGCTTCAGGAAACAACATTGATTCCGGAAATGTGGCTTCACCATTTATTTATGATTTGGATGGAGACGGAAAAAAAGACCTGATAATTGGTGTGCAAACAGGATGGTTTTATTTCTACAAAAACATAAGCACCACTGCAGGAAACCTGCAACTACAGTACGTTACAGGCAAACTTGGTTTGGCAAAAGCAGACCCTGAAAATTTGGTTTCGGGATATAGCACGCCATTTATTGGCAGGTTGGATAATTCTGGCCAGGATTATTTATTGACGGGCAGCAGCTCAGGACTTCTTTACCGGTTTTCGGGATTTGGAAACGGAAATGTTACTGCGCCATTTCAAAGAGAGGATTCTGCCTACAGTCTGATTAACTCAAAACTCACGCTTTATTCAGGGTTCAGAAGTGCGCCTGTTATTGCTGATTTTGATGGCGACCATAAGTTGGAACTTGTGCTAGGTAATGTTTTTGGAGGGATTACAATGTTCAGAAGTCAGGAAGTTTTGGGCATTGTTGAAACGGCAATCGGCAACACAAAATTTACTTCGGTTTATCCCAATCCTGCAAAAGACAAACTGAATATTGCCTGGTCTCAGAGGTTTGCAAAAGATGGTGAGCAAGTGTTCGTGACGATTACAGGCGTTACGGGCGCAAAACTTTACCAGAAAAAAATCAACGGCAATCAACTTCAGACAGAAATTTCCTTATCCTTGGCGGCGGGTTTGTATTTTTGCACGGTAACTTCAGGGGAAGGAAGCGAAACGCACAGGTTTATGGTGCAATAACCGTTATTTTCTTCGGGCGTTTTATAATTAGCCAGATAGGTTCGGATATTTTACTTTAAATTTAGGGCACATTTGGTAATAATACCCAACCATTTACGGTAAAGGTGCGTCTGCTAAAAGGTGTTGACTTACCCATTTTTTTAAAAATTAATTTCATGAATAGATTATTTACTTCAGTTTTATTGTGTATTGCAGGATTGTTGACTTACACATCAAAAGCACAGGTTACAATTCAAGTTGGAACTGCAACGACTGTAACTGGTGGAACTATAGTTTCTCCTGTTAATAATTACTGGAGAAATTATCGAATTCAAATACTTTACACAGTCGCTGAATTAAATGCTCTAGGCATTTTATGTCCTCAAACTTTAGATCAAATTGGATTTAATGTTGTTGGCCTACCTACAGTTGCTCTTCCCAATTGGACTATTAAAATAAAAACTACGAACGTTGCAAATTTGACCACTTATGATCCTGGCCCCTTTACAACTGTCTACACAACACCTACAAATTCACCTGTTGCTGGATGGAATTCTTACACCTTTAATGCTCCTTGGTCATGGAATGGAATTGACAATATTCTTATTGATATTTGTTGGGACATTATTAATCCTACTTATTATTCTACCGGAACTGTCCAATACACAGCCGCGACAAATAGGATGCTATATTTTAACAGCGATAATATTGCTGCTTGCCCGAGTGTAACTGGTAGTAGTAGTTCAAATCGTCCAAACACGCAACTTCGATTCACTCCTGCTCCAGCTTGTACAGGCTCACCTGCTGGAGGCGTAGCCAGTTTATTATCCAACTGCCCTACTTCTGCATATACTGCAAAATTAGTAAATTACCCATTAGTTTGTGGATTAGCCTTTCAATGGCAGAGTCGATTAGTTTGTAATGGAACATGGACCAATATATCTGGTGCAACCTTACCGAGTTACAATATTTCCTCCATTCCTGCTCCTTCTGAATTCCGAATATACACAGTTTGTACAGGTAGCAATCAGACAGATACCTCCAATGTCTTAACTGTTACTTCTTTGACGCCTTGTTATTGTACGTCAAACGCCACAAACGCTTCCGGTTCAGATATATTTAGCGTCTCCGTTAACGGCGTAACTAATACTTCCAATTGTACTTCTATCGCACCGGGAGCCGGAAGTCAACAAAATCAATACTCTAATTATGTAGACACGATTCCGGCTATCCGCCTCTCAAAAGGAAATGCCATTCCATTCACAATTAGCACAGGTGCCTGCCCGGGCGCTGCAGCAAGTGGCATTGCTATTTGGATTGATTACAACAGAAACGGAACGTTTGATTTTACAGAAAAAGTCTATTCTTCCCCTGCTAGTGTGTTAGGAGCACATACCGAATTTGGCGGCTTTGTTGTTCCGCAAACTGCTTCTGAAGGTCTTGCCAGAATGCGTATCGTAAATCAGGAGATTGCTTTACCCAATAGTATTTCCGCATGTGGAACTTACACCTATGGCGAAACAGAAGATTATCTTGTAAATATCCTATACGCGCCCACCGTAACAGGTGATACTATTTATTGTTCCGGTGAAGATGCAAAGTTTTACGTTACCGCGACAGCGCTTACCAGCCCAACCTATATTTGGACAGGTCCGAACGGATTTACTTCGACAGCTGATACCATTAGTTTTCCAAATGTTGATACTGCAAAAAGGGGCGTTTATACCGTTCGTGCCATATCCGCTTCTGCCTGTGCCGGCGGTGCTGATGATACATCCGGTGTTACCAAATTTCGCATTTATGTAAACCAGACACCTCCGCCTCCAAGCGTAGCATCTGTGATTAACTATTGTGTGGGAAATCCGTTTGATAGTATTTCCATTTATGGGCTTAATATAAAATGGTTTGATGCAATGGGGAATCTGTTATCAATGCCTCCTACAGTTAACACCTCTATTTTAGGATCAGATACTTTTTACGCTTCTCAAACTTCCTTATCTAATTGCGAAAGTGAAAGAGCACAAGTGATTATTAATGTAGTGCCGCCTGTAGGTCCTCCTACGGTTACTTCTCCAATTGTTTATTGCCAGGGTGATGCTACATTGCCTTTGCAAGCAAACGGAAGTAATTTGTTATTTTACAATACACCCATTGGCGGTATTGGTACGCCTGTTACTCCATCTCCAAGTTCTTTTGCTCAAGGCACATTTACCTATTATGTTTCTCAATCGTTGAATGGTTGTGAAAGTATTAGAGTTCCAATTGTAGTAAACGTTAATTACCGACCCAATGCATACATAAGCGTTTCCCGCCCTTATGTTTGTCAATACGATACCATCAGTATTAATTATTTTGGAAATGCTATTCCAACCGCCACTTATACTTACACCTTCCCTACCGGAGCTACACAAATTAGCGGTTCAGGACAAGGACCTGTCGTTGTGAGATTTGACAGTGCGGGTGTGAGAAGAGTAACACTGTTGGTTGATAACGGCGGCTGCACAGGCCCATTAGCAACTGCTGATATTACGGTAAGGCTTTCCCCTCGTTTAACGCTTGATGTTCCAAAAGAAATTTGCGTAGATCAGCCAACCACTTTATCTGTAGCTTATGCAACGCCGGGCATTGATACCTTCTTTTGGGATTTTGCAGGAGGTGATGTTTTGTTTGGTGCAGAGCCGGGCGGAAAAGCTTTAGGTCCCTTTGGACTTGTATGGCACACGCCGGGTGATAAAATTATTACAGCAATAGCTAGTGATAGGGGAGATGATGCAGGTGATCTTGCCTGTTTGTCACTGCCTGTTAGCGAAACCATTACAGTTCATGATCGTCCCGTAGCGGATATATTGAACTTCTCTTCTAATAAAGTTTGTACAGGTGATTCTATATTATTTACGGCATATTTTGATCCTAATTATAGTTATCAATGGTTGCCCTCTCAATTTTTCAATGAGCAAAGTCAGTATAACCAATACGGTGTGATTGATTACTCCCGTGTTGTTACGCTGAACGTTACGAACCAGTTTAATTGTAAATCTTCTGATAGCATAGCGATTGATGCAGCGCCATGTTGCGAGGTAACTTTCCCGACAGCATTTTCACCTAATGGTGATGGAAGAAATGATTACTTCCGTGCGATTGGCTTAGGCAATCATAAAATCACCAACTTCCGCATTCAAAATCGCTGGGGACAAGTAGTTTATGAAAATGCTGACCCTGACCGTGGTTGGGATGGCACATTTGCCGGTAAGCAGCAGGATATGGGTACATTCTTCTATTACGTAAAATTCCTTTGCTCTGATGGTAAATATTATGAGCAGAAAGGGGAGGTTGTTTTAGTAAGATAATTTATTTCAAAAACTAATTAAAAGACGAAATCGCATTCCTGCGATTTCGTCTTTTTTATTTGTACTTCAGGAAATTTATACCTTCAGGTAAAATGGCAATCTTATAAGGCAGTTTTTAAATGTGCTTAATTGCATTTGAATAATCTAAGATCGAAATAATACCATTTAAACACCCAATCTAGTCCCCACGTCCTTGCGAGGGCTTGCCCGAAGCAATCTGAAGTCAACTAAAGATTTCATTATCTTCCCCGTTTCTTCAGATTGCTTCACTGCGTTCGCAATGATTGTTATGACCTGACCAAATCTTTTTTGCTTGTTTTTCAGGCGGCTTTTTGAAAGTTATCCACAAAAGGTCGCTGGTTATTCACAACTGCGGCAACCCGTAATAGCATCTTGTTTTTCACCGCATTCAAAGCGCTCCAGCCATGCTTCCCTTCACCCACTTTGCGTTCGTAATAAAGCCGTAATTCCGCGTTGTATTGGATGGCTGACATAGCGCCCATGAACAGCAGCTTTTTCAGCTCTTTGTTGGCCATTTTATGGACATGATCCTTCCTTCGGATGCTGCTGCCGCTCGTGTAGCCGAAGGGTGCCACGCCGGCATAGCTTGCCAACTGTTTGCCGGTGGGGCGGGATATAAAATTGCAGGTGCAGCAAAGCAGATAAACTGCGGTTATATGCCCAATGCCCGGCACCGAAACCAACAGCTTATAGTTGGCATTCAGCTCCTGATTTTGCTCAAGCAGCAGTTTTATCTGCGCTTCCAGCAATTTGATGGATTTTTTCTGTCCCTCCAGCGTTGATTTGTAGGAGGCTTCCAAGGCTTTTTGAGTGGCTGAAGGGCTCACGTTTTTCAACTCTTTCAGATAAACCTTGTTGCCCGAAAACTGCGCAAGCAGCCTGGCTCTGGAGGTGTAGAGGTCTTTGAGTTGCAGCATGTCAGGATGCAGTGTGGGCGCGGCTTTGAGGGCATCGGCTTCTTTGCAGGCATATTGGCAAAGGCGCATGGAATCGGTGCGGTCGTCTTTACCGCGGGTGATGCCGAGGCTCCATTTAATGTGGGCTGCATTGCCGATGTGGACGGGCAACGAAATCTTAGAGCAAAACCCCCACAGCAGGCGGTGGTAAACGCCGGTGTTTTCCATCACGAGCAGCGTGGTTTCGGGGGTGGATTTGTGGCTTTTCATCCATTTGCCAAAAGTTACGAGCCCGTCGGCGTTGTTCTCAAACCGTTGTTTTACAATAGCGCCTTTTTGGTGATTGATGACGCGCATTAGCGCAGCATCAAAATGCAGTTTGGATACATCGATTCCGATGTAGTGTTCCACCATGTTTTGTTGGTTCATGTTGTGTGTTGAGATTTGTAGATTTGCAGGATTGATCTAACCTTTTTTGCCCCATCGGCCCTAGTCCTTAATAATGGGTCTTAAAAGCCCTAATTGTTATATGGCCACAAAGGGAAAAAACCGGCAGCGGACTTCATCATTGCATAGGCATTTAAGTAGCCTTGACGTGGAATAGCGAGCCGCTGCCGGAGGGTTAGGTTATCCTACATTTTCTGCGTTATTAACAAGGAAAAAAATTATAATAATAGTAATGGCTTTTTAAAGAAAAAGGCAGGGTGCAAATCTAAAGGACGTTCCGAATGGGTAATCTAGATGTCTATTTGGTATAATGTCTCCTTAGAGCTGATGTGAACATAATATGCTGTTATGCAGCATTGCTATCTTCCCCTGTGTGAAATCTAAAGCCACTTACGTGAAATCTAAAGCCACTTGCATGAAATCTAGAGTCACTTACCTTAAATCTAACGTTAGTTTTACCAAGTTTAGACCGTATTGTTCCCAGTCTTGTCAGACATAGAGAAATCTAGCTTATGGATTAGAGGGCGAAGAGGTAATTGTTTCAAATCTTGAGCAACTTATCATTGTCTTGATAATGCATCAACTCATCTAGACCCAATTACACGGAATTTAGCATCACTTATCCTAGTCTAGGTAATGTGTTCGGGTGTTTTGGATGAATATCAACCCCTCTTGTGCCAATTAAATGGCTTTTTCTCTTAGTTTACTATGCCTCCTGCTATAAACAAAATAGACAACCAATCCAATCATCAGCCAGATAAAAAACCGCAGCCAGTTGGTATAGCTTTCCTGCGCCATCAAATAAAAACAACTAAGCAATCCCAAAACAGGTATCAGGCTGAATTTCTTTAAAAAACTAAACGCCGCAATAATCACCGCAACTATCCAAAATCCTATCATCGGCACACCTTCCACATTCATCAATCCTGAAAAATAACCGGGCACTTTTATCGCAATCAATACAACTGAAGTGACCAACAAAAGCGGAATAATAAACTGCCCGTTTACGTGTGGCACGCGAAATCTACCCACAGGACGGTCTTTTCGCTGTTGCATCACCAGCACCCCGCCACACACCAGCACAAAAGCAAATAACGTCCCGATGCTGGTAAGCGCCAACACTAAATCAAGGTTCAAAAAAAGTGCAGGAACTGCCACCACAAAACCGGTGAGGATGGTAGAAAAAGAAGGCGTTCCATATTTCGGATGAATGCGTGAAAAAATCTTTGGCAGCAACCCATCGCGGCTCATGCTCATCCAGATGCGCGGCTGCCCCAGTTGGAACACGAGCAACACACTTGCAGTTGCCACAATAGCACTCACAGCTACGATGCCACTAATAGCTTTCAGCCCCACATCGTCAAACACTTTTGCTAAAGGATCGCCCACGTTCAGGTCTTTATAATTCACCATGCCGGTGAGGACGAGCGCCAGCAAAACATAGAGCACGGTACAAATAATGAGGGAGTAAATCATCCCGCGGGGAAGGTCGCGCTGCGGATTTTTACACTCTTCAGCCGTGGTGCTGATGGCATCAAACCCAATGTAGGCAAAGAATACAGCTGACACACCTTTCATGATGCCCGTGAAGCCGGTGGGCGTAAATGGCACCCAGTTTTCAGGGTTGATGTAAAATGCGCCAAGCAAAATCACCAGCAACACCACAATCATTTTCAGGATAACGAGCAGGTTGGTCATGGCGCGGGATTCGCGGATGCCGATGTAAACAACGTAAGTGATAAACGCGACAATCATCAACGCGGGAATATCAAGGATGAGATGCAGCCCACCAATTTGCGGAGCAGACGACCAGGCGGCGTAGCGGGATTGAATGGCGACATCCAGACTTTGCAACGATGCGCCGGATGCAAGGGCGTTTGCAGCTTCCGTAAAACCACTTTTTGCCGTAACAAAATCCATCGTAAGCCAGTCGGGGATGTGAAGGTTTACGGCATCAAGAAGATGGGTGAAATAATCGCTCCAGGAAATGGCAACGGCAATGTTTCCGATGGCATATTCCATTAGCAAATCCCAACCAATTATCCAGGCAAAAATTTCGCCGAAGGCAACATAGGAATAAGTGTAAGCACTACCGCTCACCGGCACTGTAGATGCAAATTCGGCATAGCAAAGCGCTGCAAAACCGCAGGCTATAGAAGTAAAAATGTAGAGAAACACCACGCCCGGACCACCATCATAAGATGCCTTGCCTATACTGCTGAAAATGCCAGCGCCAATTACTGCCGCCACGCCCATTAATGTGAGATCGCGGACGCCCAAAACTTTTTTCAGACCAATGCCCCCGTGTTCAGGAACGGACAGCCCGAGGGCGGCTTCTTCTTCAATTTGCGTAATGGACTTTGTGCGGAAGAGTTGTTGGAGCATGTTTTGGAAGTATCAAGTAGTAAGTAGCAAGTATCAAGTCGGGGGAGGAAGGAAAGTTCACAAGTTCGTAGGTTCATAATAGTGCACGGGAGAATCTTTTTAAATCATAACGACCATAAGAATCTGCGTTCCATCATCGTCGAATTTCCTCTTTGCCTAATTATCAAATTATCCTCACTCTTTCTCCAGATTCCGGTATTCCTGTTGGTTTTCAAGGTCAGTTTCTGCATTCAGAATTTGATCTTTTACAGCACCAAGTTTTATCAGCCTCGCTTTTGCCAACGCAGCTTTTTGTTCATTTTTTGAGCGTGTGTCTTTCCGATAATCATTCGCCATTTCCCAAATGCCGGCGCCAATTGCAAAGCGGTATCCTTTCAGGTTTTCATGGTTTGCCATTTCAGTAATTGTTTGAAGCGCTTCATTAAATGCAAGTGGGTCGTTGGTGCGTGTCGCATACTCAGCAAGGTAATTTGCAAAACCAATTTTATCAGTGCCCGATGCCTTCAAAGCCTCTGTCTTAAAGGCGTTCAGGTCGTTAGGGTTTCCAGCATTTGCAAGAATTTCCCACACAGCATGGTAAAGTGCCCCCTGAGGATTAGTGTTTAAAAAACGGTGCGCTTTCTCTGTGGCAAGTGTAGAATCCATTTTAAAAAGCTGACTCAGCGCCTCGCCTGCAACAAGGTAGGAACTGTCGTTTATTGCTTCCAGCATTTGCTCTTTACTGCTCTCTACTTTCCATTTTCCTAACAGTTCAAAACCTAACGCCCGCAACTGATTGTCAGCATCAAACTTTGCCAGTGAAGCGATTTCATTTTTGAAAGTCTCTTTTAATTTCGTGTCGCGCCGCATCAGTAAGAACACAATGCCCCGCTGGCGGATGTTCGTTTGTCGGTCTTTAAAAGCAAACTTCAGCATCTCTTTAAAAAGAGAATCGTTATTAGAGCGGTTAACGTATCCCATCGCTTGCCTGCGATTTGCATTGTCAGGCGCGCGCAGAAATTGCGTGAACCATTGTTCCGGTGTCTTTCCTTTTTCTTCGATAGTTCCCGGCAGCCAGTGATAAACGTCCGGAATAAACACTGGTCTTTTCTTTTTGTAGTAGCTAAATTTTTGCGTGGAAGTTCGCTTTTCTACATTCCAGTCAACAAATGTGCTGTCATCATCAAAAAGCATCAAACCCTTTAGTGGCAAGGCATACGCATAGCTGCTGTCCGGTTGTAATTGCTTTGTGGTTACTGAAAGTGTTGCATTCGCATCATCGTATTGATAGCTCACTGCAAGCTTCGGATGTCCACCCCGATAATACCATTGGTCAAAGAACGGATGCCAGTCTTCACCGGTAGATTCTTCCACAGCTTTTCGCCAGTCAGATGCTTCGGCAGGTTGCAAAGCATTGTTGGTGAGGTATATTTTCATGGCGCGGAAAAAGGCTGTATCGCCCATCATTCCATGCATGTAGCGCAAAATGGCTGCTCCTTTCTGATAGCTCACTCTATCAAACATATCCTCCCGGCTGTCGTAGTGATATCGAACAAGCGGCGGATCATTATTTTCCGAACTGAATAAATATTTGAAGAGGTCTTGTGTGGCCAGTTCATTGGCATAATCGGTGCCGTGTTTGTGTTTTCGCCAAAGTTGCTCCCCATAAGTTGCGAACGATTCATTCACGGTCAGGTTGCTCCATGATTCTGCAGTTACGTAGTCTCCAAACCATTGATGGAACAGTTCATGACTCACCACATCTTCATTGTTTTTATCCTGAAGCTGCCGGTTGTTCTGGTTCATAAATTCTCCAAACAAACTGGCAGAAGTATTCTCCATGGCGCCCGAAACATAATCGCGCACCACCACCTGACTGTATTTATTCCAGGGGTAAGGAACGCCGGTAATCCGCGAAAAATATTCGATCATTTCCGGCGTGTTCAGGAACATTTTTTTAGCGTAAGGTGCATACGCCGGCTCCACATAATAATTCACCGGTTTGCCCAAAGCCGGGAAATCTTCTACCACTGAAAACTTACCGATGGCAAACATCACCGCATAGGTTTGGATGGGTTGGTCCATCACCCACACGTCGCGCCGTAAGCCGCTTCCAGCCTTTTCGCTGCTTTTTTTAAAACCATTGCTAAGCGTGATAAAACTATCCGGAACGGTGAGCGAAAGGGAAAAAGTAAACCGCTCATTCGGCTTATCAATTGTGGGGAACCAATGCGCGTTAGATTCAGTTTCCCCCTGCGTCCATATTTGTGCAGGTTTATTTGCAATGGCGTTGTCTGTGTTGATGAAATAAAGACCGCGATCGTCGGAAATAGCTTTGCTGCCGCCGGTTGGATTTTCGTAAGGCATGGCAACGTAATCAATGGCTATTTCAATCGTGTCTTTTGGAGCAAAGTTTTGTCCGAAGCGAATGATCAGGGAATCATCTTCCTGCCTGTAATCCACCGGGCCGCCAGCATTTTTTCTTTGCACGCTTTCCACCTTCATGCTTTTTGCATCAAGCACCAAAGCGCTTTGCGCAGCGGCGTAAGGGTGCAGTTTGATAATTGCTTTGCCGCGCACAGTTTTGCGAATCAGGTCAAAATCTTTCAGCAAAATATCGGTGTGTGTAATGTCCCAAATGCGCGCGGGTGTTGTTCTGTATTCGTTAATTGGTGAGGCAAGCGATATGGTGATGGGCGGCAACTGAATTTCCTGCACTATAGTTTTTTTGGAAGAAGAACATGCATTCATAGAAACGCAGAAAAGCGCTACACCCATTATTTCAAAAAGCTTTCGCATTGCAGTTTGGATTTTTTTGCGGATAAAAATACGTGCGGCAGGCGCAGCAATTTCTATTTATTCTTTCAAACCATTAACGCCCGCAAAACAGCCTTGCACGCCTTATTCACTTACTTTTACGCGCATTAACACAACGGCTTTTATACATGCTTCAGGCTACGGTAAATGAGGATAAAAAATTTGAAGTCACACAACAAAATGATCAGTGGTTTTTAAACAATGCCATTGCTGATTGGAATGTGGAATGGCTGCCAAATGGCTTGCTGAGCGTGCTTTACGAAGGCAGAAGTTTTACCGCCATGATCGAAAATGTGGATAAAAAAGAGAAAACCATTTCCCTGCGCATAGATGGACAGACTTATGAGGTAGCGCTTCAGGATAAGATTGATTTATTGCTAAGCAGCATGGGCATGGATTTGAAGGCGGCGCAAAAAGCTGAACCCGTAAAAGCACCCATGCCCGGAATGATTCTCAAAATACTGGTGACCGAGGGGCAGCAAATCAAAAAAGGCGATGGGCTATTAATTCTCGAAGCCATGAAAATGGAAAACGTAATTAAAGCCAGCCACGATGCCACCATAAAATCCATTAAAGTGTCCGAAAAATCGGCAGTGGAAAAAGGCGCCGTGCTGATGGAAATGGATTAAACTATTGCCGCCTCTTTTTAAATTTTCTTTTCTAAAACAATACATGCTGAAACGATTTTCTTACTCCATTTTTCTTTGCCTGATTGCTACAATTCCTTTTGTTGCCAAAGCGCAAAACTGGTCGTACATCTACATTCAGGGCGATAAGCAAATCCCTTTTTACGTGAAGCTGGAAGGCGCTATGATGCCGCGATACAGCAAAAACTATTGCATCATTCCGCAACTGGAAGCGGGCAGGGTGCACGTCACCATTTTGTTTCAGCAAAACCAATATCAGCAGCAGGAATTTACCATCCTCGTTCCTGACAATAGCTATCGCGGTTTTTTGCTGACGCGTAAAGACAACGGCTTTGCACTTTATGATGTGCAGCAACATTTTTATTTGCTTCCGGGCCCTGCCGGTGATGATCGTTTGCCTGAAGAAGTAACCACCGCGCCGCCGCTTGAAGTAGTGGAAGGATTAGAAACCGGAAGCACCGAACCGCCGTTTCTCCCCGACATTGAATTTCAGAATAATCACCCCGCGCCAATTGTTGAAAAACCTATTCAAAAACCGCAGCCGCGTGTGATTGAAAAGCCCGTGCGCCAGCCTGTTTATCAGGAGCCGCTTCGGGAGGCACCCCAACCCAAAACTGTGAACATTGCAGATGAGCCTGCATTGGATGAACCCGCTTATCCCCGTTCTCAAAAGCAGGTATCGGGTTCAAATGCCGTTCCCGCTACCAAAAAAGAAGAAGCTTACAACATGCCTCCTGAGCCGGTGCGCAGGGAGGTGCCGCAGCCGGTTGCGCGGAATGAAGGCAATGAACAAATGCAGGATCCGGGATTTGAATTCGGAACGCCTACTGCTGCCATTATTAATAGTGATTGCCCAAATCCTTTGTCAGACAAGGCTTTTGATGAAATTTACCAGACTACCATCGGCAAAGAGGAAGACGATAAGCGCATTCTTTATTTGATGAAGGAAGTGCCGGATAATTGTTTCACTTCCCGCCAGGCTGCTGTATTGGCTACGCGATTGAAAGGAGAATCAATGAAGTATTCTTTGCTGAAAAAAATGTATCCCCGTATTGTGGATCAGCAAAACTTTCCGCAACTGGAAAATTTGTTTAAAACAATGGAATGGAAGGCGTATTTCCGGTTGATACAATAATCAATGGTAAATTGACTATTGATTATTATCAATATACATTAGTTAGAAAATTCATTTTTGGCACACCGCCATGGCGTTGCCCTATCATGAAAACTCAGGGTACCATCCCGCCGTTCCGGCGCTCTGAAAATGAAAACTTAGGGTGTTTTTTTAGGGAAATTGCAATAGCAATTGGATTGAATATAGATGAGATTTACAATGCCATAGGATCTTTGAATCCGGAAATTATTTTAATAAACAGCCACAATCTTTCTCTACTTTTCCCAAGCTTCATCCAGATTTCCTCAATCCTCGCTAAGAATCCCCGCTGCTGCTGTCTCCATTTCCAAAACATTCCCAGTTAAAAACGCCAGCCGTTCCATCACCCGCTCCACCAGTGCATCAGGGCACGAAGCGCCGGAAGTAATCATGATTTTCAAAGGATTTTCTTTGGGCAGCCAGTTTTCGGTTTGCAGATGTTGGTGTGTGCGCCAATTGAAATGGGCAATCAGGTAAGCGCTTTCAAGGCAATGTTCATTTTCAATAAAAAAGGTGGGCAATGCATTTTCGCAAAGCTCAACCAGATGGGAAGTATTGGAGGAATTATAACCACCAATTACCAAAGCAAGATGCGCATCGTTTTCGAGCATGCCTTGCACGGCACTTTGATTATCAGAAGTGGCATAGCAAAGCGTGTCGCGGGTGTCAGCAAATCGCGTAGCCGTGTTTTGGTCGTCCAGGCTATAATGCTGTTGCATCACGGTTTTCAGGTAGTCGGCAATGCCTTGTGTTTCGGTGGAAAGCATGGTGGTTTGGTTCACTACGCCAATGCGCTGCATGTCTTTTTCTACTTCAAAACCCATTGAATATTGCCCTTCAAAATCATGGTAAAATTGTTCGGCAGGAAGCACGCCCATAATGAAGTCTGCAAGATGTTTTGCCTCGTCCATATCCTTCACAACCACGGTTGGCGTGTGTGCCTTGCTGTGAGAGAATGTTGCGCGGGTTTCCTCATGCTTCGGCTTGCCGTGCACCACAATCGTATAGCCTTCTTTCCCGATTTTTTCTGCTCGATTCCACACTTTTTCTACAAACGGGCAGGTGGTTTCATAGTGCGTTGGTTCGATGCCATGCGCGCGCAGTTTTGCTTCCAGTTCCAGCGTTGTCCCGAAGGCTGGAATAATCACCACATCCTCCGGTGAAAGCGCCTCCCAGTCTATCAGCATATTGCCTTTAGTATCCATCAAAAAGCGAACGCCAAGCGCCTGCAAATCTGCATTTACACCCGGGTTATGAATCATTTCGCTGAGCAGAAAAATGCGCTTGCCTTTATTTTCTTCCACGGCTCTGAAAGCAATTTCAATGGCATTCTCCACACCATAGCAAAATCCAAAGTGCCGCGCTAAATAAATTTCCAGCGTACCTGCATGAATAACCGTGGCGGAGAAATCCTTTTTCATTTTGTCCGCCGCTTTGCGTCGCTGTTTTATGGCTGTCACCAGCGGACTTCTGTACTGAACCGGAACGTTGAATGATTTCATGAATGAAGCTGCAAAATTAGGCTTGTGCGGAGTAAGAATTTCCCGTTTTGCAGGCAGGTTTATTCTTCCTCTTCCTCCCCGAAAAACGTTTTTACAATGTCGGCTTTCACGTTTCGGGTTTCATTTAAATAGCGGGCAAGTTGTGCAGAAAAGCCGTGCGTTGCGAAAATATTTGTAGCCTCTGTTGCATCAATCGCATCCAGCAATCCCTGCCAATCGGCATGGTCGCTCAACGGGAAACCAGCATCGGCATTTCTTCTTCGCTGCGCTCCCCTTATTTGCATCCAACCACTGCAAACGCCCACTGCATATGGGTTCCAGCGTTTCACCCAAGGCGTATCAAGCGCTGAGCCGGGCGTAATGATGATTCCTTTTTTGATGTCCTCTTTTAGTGTGTCTGGTCGCAGATAAGTAACCTCCGGGAGCAGGAAAAACTTACGCACGGTTTCATGCATATTGTGGATAGCGCCGTGCACAAAAAAGTGATAGCCATAAGGCAGCAGATTAAAAATCAGGCGTTGTGCTTTTCCAAGACTGTAGGCGGTGAGAATGGTATTGCGCCCAAGTGCTTGATTGTTTTGGACAAACCGGTGGATGTCTTCAAAAATTTCTGACTGTGGTTTCCATTGGTAAACGGGTAAACCAAAAGTGCTTTCAGTAATAAACGTGTTACATTTTACGGGTTCAAAAGGCGGTGTGATGCCATCGTTTTCAATTTTATAATCGCCGCTCACCACCCACACTTCACCCTTGTATTCAATCCTAATTTGCGCCGACCCAAGAATGTGCCCCGCCGGATGAAGCGACACTTTCACGCCATTGCTTTCAAAACCTTTTCCATAATCCGCAACTTCCAGATTTATGTCTTCGCCAAGTCGCGCTTTTAGCAAAAAATAACTGTCGGTATGTGCGAAGTAAGATGCGCTTCCGCGCCGTGCGTGGTCAGAATGTGCATGGGTGATAACTGCCCGCGGAACTTCTCCCCATGGGTCAATATAAAAGTCTCCCTTGCTGCAATACAAACCATTTTTGGTGAGGGTAATTAATCCCATTTTCGGAAAAGATTATTGGGGTTGGAAGATAATTGTGTGACGCTTGTCAAGTTATACAAGTGATAAGCGGGATGGATTCAGATATTGGCATCTTCTTTGTTATTTTTGCTTTCAAAAATTCCACCCTTTTTCTTATCTTAAACCCTCTATAAAACCTTACCTTCTTAAAGATTATTCCACTCCCCCATTCACGAATGCGTTATAAAAGGAAATTACTTGCGGTATTAATTGTGATGGCTGTGCTTACAGTCATTCAGTTTGTATTGCCGGCGCATAGCAAAGTGGTGCAGCTTTATGATACGTATGTGTTTCGTCCTTTCCAGTCGGTAAGAAATGTAGTGTTCAGTGTTGTTCCCATCAGCGTGGGCGATTTGCTTTACATTTTTGGCGCTATTATGCTGTTGGTAATGCTCGTCCGCTGGTTGTATTTTCTCATTCGGTTTCCCACCCACAAGCATTATCTCGCCGCTTCTATTCTGCACAGTATAATCACCTTTGGTATCATTTACATTATTTTCATTTTAGGGTGGGGAGGGAATTATTACAAGCCGTCCCTCACTGATTATTGGAAGCTAAACCAAACCAGTTACAACGACTCCAGTATGGTGCAATTCGACCGCTTCCTGATGGGGCGTATAAACGCTTACGCGCCGGGCTATCATGAAATGCGTTTCAAAAAAATTGACAAACGCGCTCAGGAATATTACCGGAAATACACCGACAGTCGCACGCGGGAACATGGCATCAAAGTGAAATCATCGCTGTTTGGATTTTGGATGCAACACTTAGGCATTCAGGGATATTACAACCCGTTTACCGGAGAAGCGCAGGTAAATCGTTTCCTCCCCACGTTCATGCTTCCTTTTGTTATTTGCCATGAAATGGCGCACCAGGCGGGCATTGCAGCGGAAGATGACGCCAACCTTTTATCCTATGCAGTTAGCACTGCTGCTCCCCGTGATAGTGTGTTTCGTTATTCTGCTTACTTCAATCTCTGGCTTTACAACCATGCAAGGCTTAAAATGAAAGACAGTGTGCTCGCAAAAAATCTTCGCAAAGAATTAAATCCATTAACGCTTGCTCATTTGGATACATTGAGAGCAATCCGCAAAAGGTATAAAGGCGATATCAGTGAATACAGCGGGCTTATTTATGATGGCTATCTGCGCCTGCACCATCAGAAAGATGGCATTGAAAGTTACAACCGCGTGGCGGTGAGTGCATGGGAATGGGAGCATCGCAAACGGCAGGTGAAGAGGCAGCTTATTGCCATTCCCTAATCTTTTTTAGAAGAAATATCAACCTTGATATTCTCCCCACACTTCGCGCAGCACGTCTGAAATTTCACCCAACGTGCAAAGACGTTCAACCGCTTCAATCACAGCAGGCATCAGGTTTTCAGAAGTAAGTGCTGTTTGTTTTATTGTTTCCAGAGAAGCTTTTACTTTTTCACTATCGCGCTTTGCTCTTAGGCTTTTCAGTTTTTCTGATTGCACTTTGCGGATGGAATCATCAATTCTAAAAACAGGCGTGGCTTCAGTTTCATCTGCGGTATAGGCGTTCACTCCCGCTATTATTTTGCTGCCATCTTCAATTGCCTGATTATACTTGTAGGCCGACCTCGCTATTTCTTCCTGAATAAAACCTGCCTCAATAGCTCTTACCGCTCCGCCCATTCCGTCAATTTTTTCAATCAGTTTCCAGGCTTCGGTTTCCACCTCATTGGTGAGCGTTTCTACAAAATAGGAACCTGCCAAAGGGTCCACTGTTTGGGTGACGCCACTTTCATGAGCAATGATTTGTTGGGTGCGCAACGCAAGTCCTGCCGCGTCCTCTGTAGGTAAAGAAAGCGCTTCGTCAAAGCCATTTGTGTGGAGCGATTGGGTGCCGCCCAACACAGCACTCAGCGCTTGTAACGTCACACGCACAATATTGTTTTTCGGTTGTTGCGCGGTGAGCGTGCTGCCCCCCGTTTGTGTATGAAAACGAAGCATTTGCGCTTTCTCATCTGTGGCGCCTAATGTGCGTGTAATGTGCGCCCACATGCGCCTTGCCGCGCGAAACTTTGCTACTTCTTCAAACAAATTATTGTGGGCATTGAAAAAGAAAGAAAGCCTTTTTGCAAACACGTTTATGTCGAGTCCTTTGGAAATTGCCGCTTGCAGATAAGCCTTTCCATTTGCCAATGTAAAAGCCAGTTCCTGCACGGCAGTAGAGCCTGCTTCGCGAATGTGATAACCCGAAATTGAAATCGTGTTCCACTTCGGAACCTCTTTGCTGCAATACTCAAAAATGTCGGTTATCAGCCGCATGGATGGTGCCGGCGGATAAATGTAAGTGCCGCGGGCAGCGTATTCTTTCAGGATGTCGTTTTGGATAGTGCCTTGAATTTTTTTGACGTCCGCACCTTGTTTTTTAGCCAGCGCAATGTAAAATGCAAGGAGTATAAAAGCCGTTGCATTGATGGTCATAGAAGTGGAAACATTTTGGAGTGGAATGCCTTTAAAAAGCAACTCCATGTCTTCCAGGGAATCTATGGCAACGCCCACTTTGCCCACCTCGCCTTCTGCCATTTCATGGTCGCTGTCGTAACCAATTTGGGTAGGTAAATCAAACGCTACCGACAAGCCCGTTACGCCCTGATTCAATAAAAAATGATAGCGGAGATTGCTTTCTTCTGCCGTGCTGAAACCTGCGTATTGCCGCATCGTCCAAAGCCTGTCCCGATACATGGCGGAATGCACACCTCTTGTAAAAGGAAATTCGCCCGGCTGCTCATTCATCGTTACCGGACCTTCATACACTTCCTTGATTTCAATACCGGAACTGGTGCTGAACTTTTTATTTTCCATGCTTTTCTGCTTAAAATTTTAAACGCCCGCGCCGTACGACAACACCATTTTTGCCTCCTCATTTATCACCTGCAATGCCACTTCAATAGGCAGTTCTTCAACCGTCAGTAAATAGTCCACCATGCGCTGATGCATTTCTTTGGCGGGCGCTTCAGGTGGAAGTTGTTTTGCTATCTGGTTAATCATGTTCAGCTCTTGCTCTTTAACGCCGCGCACCGTGTTCCAAACCTGCTTTGTTACGTAAATCTGTTGGGAAAGATTGTGTTCAAATTCAGCCTGAATCATGGCGGTCATAGCAGCCTGTAATTCTGCCACTTGCATGCCGGGATAATACACACGCGGGATTAACTGGCGGGAGTGGATTCTTTCTAAAAACAGCACAAGCCGCTCATAAGCCTGTAGCCGAAGCCGCACCGTTGTTTCCTGATTATCGCGCAGCAGAGCGAGTTTTTTTTCTTTAAAATCTGCTCGTAAGAAACCTCTTATTGTGAGGGTAGATGCCAGCAGCACAATGATTGCCGGAAGGGTGTATTTAAGTATCTCAAGCGTGGTTTGCATTCAGGATTTTATGAGGGCGCAAATTAAAAGCATTCGCGCTAAGGGAATTTAAGGAGAAAGGAAACTGTGGATAATCCGCAGGTGCCCAAACAAGCCGAAACAAGAATTGAAGTGGCATAATTTTTTGTTCGCTTCCCTTGAAACATCAAAACCATTTTATCATGCAAAGCAATGAAGCAACAGTAGAAATCTTAAACGACCTTATCAAAATCAACAACGACCGGATTGAAGGTTACAAACGCGCCATCAATGAATCAAAGGATTTGGATGTGGACCTAAAAGCCGTGTTTGAAGGGATGATTCGTGAAAGCGAAACCTACAAAGCTGAACTAAACGACAAAAACGTAGAAACAGGCGACGTTCCGGAAGAAAGCACTACAAGCTCCGGAAAAATTTACAGAGCATGGATGGACGTGAAAGCTACTTTCACCGGCAGCGACCGCAAAAGCATTCTTTCCTCTTGCGAATTTGGTGAAGATGCCTGGAGGCGCGCCTACGAACAGGGAATTAACACCACTGCCGACATTGACCCGATGGTAAAAGCTTTGATTACCGAGCAATACAATGCTCAAAAGAAATCCCACGACCTGATTAAAAAATACAGAGACGCACACGCATCTCTTGACTAAAAACTTCCGTTTTTATTTTCATGATTTTTTCTTCTTTCCCAAAAAGCTTCCTCACAATTGTTTCTGTCCCTTTATTTCTTGCGTCCTGTGGTAACAACAGCAGTCAGAAAATCCAAAACGAGGCAGATACCATTGCGGCTAAAGTGGAGGCAGGAATGGATAACATCAGTAACAGAATAGACACGCTGATAAACCGGAATGAAAATATTGACCAAAACTTCCTTACAGATTTTACGGAGCTGCACACAACGCAAGTTCACACACTGAAGCAAGGCATTCAAAAAGGGGGCATTGAGGTAAAAAAAGAAGCTGCAATGCTGCTTGCAGACCATAAAAAGTTAGCCAAAGCATTCTTCAGCTATCTTCAAAAAAACAACCTTTCCCTTAAGGATGTGGACACGACAAACATTGTTTTGAAATTTGCTGATGATGAAAAAGGCAAAGATTGGGATAAGCGTTTTCAGGAGACATTGGTAGATGAACAGGAACGGCTCGCACGTTTGTTTGAAGAGTCAAAAATAGAAGTAGTGGATTCTACCTTAAAAGCAATGATTGAAAACCAGCTTCCCGTCTTGAAAAAGCATTTGGAGAAGTCTCAGAAACTGCAAGAGAAGCTAAGCGCGAAATGATTATTTTTATCAAACTCAACCCCCGATTGAATATTAGAAACGGAGTTGGCAGCATTTTTTAAACACCTTTCTTTCAACCACTAAAAAACATACATTATGAACGCACCAGACAACAGCCCTGAATACAATCAGGCAAACGACAAAGCCTCTTTTATGAATACTCTTACTGCCTGCGTAAACAAAGTAGTAAAGGATGGTTATACGGACAGCTTTAAGGTTAAAAGACAAGGTCTATATTCCTGCACAAAAGACAAACTTTATACGCCTGAAGAAGTTTGCGTTCAGAATTTTTACCGGTTTGAAGGCGAGAGCGACCCGGGGGATAACACTATTCTTTACGTTATTGAAACTGCCGACGGACAGAAAGGAACTTTGATTGACGCATACGGACCTTACTCTGACGCCGATACCAATGCCTTCATGAAAGAAGTGGATGACATCCATAAAAAGACGGAGAAAAAATAGCCCGGATAATACCGTGTTTTGCATTGTGCGCGAATTTTCTTTAAAAGAATTCGCGCACTTTTTTTTACATGATGCGCCGCGCCAAAAATATTTCTGTGCAATTTGCAGCATTCAGGCATCTTTCCTTTATTCACTCCATCCACATAACCAAACTCACCATGCGCTTTCCATCCCTCAACCAAATTGCGGAGCAAACAAAATCCGTAATCCGCAATTACCCCATGGAATTGCTGGCTGTAGTCATCGGCACATACGCCGCCACGCAAGCCACTTACCACAACACAAAGGTTTTTGAAGATTACTTAGTGCGCATCCTCATGACGGCGGCGCTGGCGCTGCCTGCGTTTTTGGCAATAACGCTGCGCGGGCGCTACCGCAATTTTTCATGGAGCAGGCGCGCGATGGAATATGCAGGAGCTCTTGGCGTGCTTCTCCTCTTTTTCGTCACCCAAAAAACACCGCCTTCCGATAAAGACTTTATCCGCTTTTCGTGCCTCTCTGTAGCTGCGCATTTGCTGGTTGCCTGCGCCGGTTTTTTGGGCAGGGGCAGTAAAGATGCCTTCTGGCAATTCAACCGCCATTTGTTTTTAAGAATCATCACGGCGGTCATTTTCAGCGGCGTATTGTTTACCGGTCTTGCAGGCGCCATAGCCGCTATGGACGCGCTTTTCAGCATTCATATTGATGGCGGCTGGTATGCCCGTTTATGGATTTGGATTGCGGGTTTGTTCAACACCGTTTTCTTTTTGGCGGGCGTTCCTGAAAATGCCACGCAGCTTGAAACAGAGCATGATTATCCCAAAGTTTTAAAGGTGTTTACGCAGTTTGTTTTGATGCCGCTGGTGGGTATTTATTTGTGCATTCTGCTGGCTTACGAAGCGAAAATTATCGTGCAGTGGCGCTTGCCAAATGGGTGGGTCAGCAACCTGATTCTGGCTTATGGCATTGTGGGCATTCTCAGCATTTTATTGATGTACCCCATTCGCAGCATGAGTGGAAATAAATGGATTGCGCAGTTTTCAAGATGGTTTTATGTGTTGCTGCTGCCGCTGGTTGCGCTGATGTTTGTAGCCATCGGCACGCGCATCGGCAATTATGGATTTACGGAAGAACGCGTGTTTGTGCTGGCGCTCGCCATCTGGCTTGCAGGCATTGCCATTTTCTTTTTGCTGCGCCCGAATGGCGATATCCGCGTGATTCCGGCAACGCTTGCACTGGTCGCTATTTTGGTGAGCGTTGGTCCGTTTAGTGCGTTTTCCATCAGCCATCAAAACCAATATGCGCGGCTGGGAAAAGCGCTTTCAAAGTATGGTATGCTGGAAGGCACCAAAGCCGTGAAACCCCCGCACGCACTCACTTTCAGCCAAAGGAAAAACCTGAGCAGCACCGTTCAATACCTTCTTGAAAAACACGGCAACAAAAGCATTGAGCCTTATTTTAAAACCGACAGTTTGCAGGATGAAAGATGGAGCGGATATGAAAACACGCAAAAGGTTTTGAAGCAAGTAAACGTGGAGTATGTGAGTGAATATGCCACGCGGGCAGATGAGGAAAACAACCGCTGGACATCCTTTGATGTGGGCAGAAATGAGCCGGTAAACATTCAGGGTTATGATTTGCTTTTGCCGCTGCAGCAATATGGGTATGATAAAACTGGGGTTGATTCTACCGCCGTTCATTTAGTGTTTAAGGGCAATCAGGCATTTGCATTGTTTAAAGGAAAAGAACGGCTTACGCAGGATGTTGACCCGCGCAATTTATTTTTGAGCCTCACCAAAAAATATGGCAAAGGCGGTAATTCCGTTTCGGTAAAAAGGCAGGATATGGAAATGATAGTGCAGGGCAAAGGCTGTGAAATGAAAGTTGCTTTTGACAGGATTGGCGGCTCATTAAACACAAAAGACGACGTGAGCCCGATGGCGGATTTGGGTGGTGTGGTGTTGGTGAAATGGGAGTAAAACCCAATCAAACTTATAATGTCCCCAAAATAAAAACGTCGTTGCGAAGGCTTGCCCGAAGCAATCTGAATTCAAATTGTCCGCTTTTCAGATTGCTTCACTGCGTTCGCAATGACGTCCGCACTTTTTAAATAGCATTTTCATAACCCGCCCTTTTTTGATTAGCACCGACCTTAGCCGCCATGCTCCATAAAACGAAAATCATTGCCACAGTAGGCCCCGCCTGCAACACGTACGAAAAGCTCCTTGAACTGGTGGAGGCGGGTGTAAATGTCTTCCGCCTCAACTTCAGTCATGGCACCCACGAGCAGCACCAATCCGTGATTGAACACATCAACCGCATCAATGCAGACTTCCCATTCAACATTGCCATCCTAGCAGATTTGCAGGGTCCGAAGCTGCGCGTAGGTGATTTAAAAGGCGGCGCCATGGAACTCGTGAAAGGCGACAAATTCCTCTTCACGAATGAAGCCTGCGAAGGCACACCGCAAGGCGTTTATATTTCTTACCCAAACTTTTATAAAGACGTGCGCATCGGCGAAAAAATACTCCTCGATGATGGGAAAATTGAAGTGCTGGTTACAGAAATAACGAAGGATAATAACGTGCGCGTGGAGGTATTGACGGCGGGAACATTGCTTCCTAAAAAAGGCGTAAACCTGCCCGATACTAAAATCTCCTTGCCTTCCCTTTCTGAAAAAGATTTGTGCGATTTGGATTTCATCATCTCCCAAAAGATAGACTGGGTGGCGCTTTCGTTTGTTCGCCGTCCGGAAGATGTACATCAGCTTCGGGAAATAATGAAGGAAAAAGGGAGCGAGGCAAAAATTATTTCCAAAATAGAAAAACCGGAAGCGCTTGAGCATCTCCGGGAAATTGTATTGGCTTCCGATGCGGTGATGGTAGCCCGCGGCGACCTGGGTGTGGAGCTTCCATTGGAGCAAATCCCGATGATACAGAAGAACATTATCCGCAAGTGCATTCACCGCGCCAAACCGGTAATTATTGCTACGCAAATGATGGAAAGCATGATCGACCGCACGCGCCCCAACCGGAGCGAAATAACGGACGTTGCCAATGCCGTGCTGGAAGGTGCAGATGCCGTGATGCTGAGTGGCGAAACTGCTATGGGTCAGTATCCTGAACTCGTAATCCAGACCATGGTGAAGATTATTGAAGAGGTGGAAAAAGAAGAAATGGTATACAACAGAAACCTGACGCCGCAGCCGCATTCGCCTTCTTTTTTGAGTGATGCACTTTGTTACACTGCCTGTGAAATTGCGAAGGACGTGAAAGCCAATGCCCTTATCGGGATGACGCAGAGTGGCTACACCGGTTTTATGCTTTCGAGTTATCGTCCGCATTCGCCGCTTTATATTTTCACGAAAACACAAAGTCTGGTGAACCAACTGAGTCTTAGTTGGGGCGTACAAGCCTTTTTTTATGAAGAAGAAGAAACGTTTGATGAGATTGTGGAAGACCAGATTAGCTTCCTTTCAAAACGCGGCTTGCTTAAGAAAAGCGACGTGGTAATTAATACCGGAAGTCTGCCTGTTCAGGAACATTTGCCTACAAACATGCTGAAGATTACGGTGGTGGCTTAATTGCCTGAATACCGAATGAAAATCTTTTTCCAAACCCGCCGTCATTGCGAACGAAGTGAAGCAATCAAAAGAGCGGCGGAAATCACCGTTTGACTTTAGATTGCTTCGGGCAAGCCCTCGCAATGACGTTTTTTTTAGTGCGGAAAAGCTTCGGCTTGCTTTTTGCCTTTTGGGTTTTCATGAAATGGATTTGCCTGCTTTCCCTCTTTATTTCCTGCTCTGCATCTGCACAGGAATACCGTATTATTTACGACCCGAACACCATCCCCGAACTTTATTATTCCACCTCAATTTCTTTGCAGCAAAAGGCAGGAAATGAATGGCGTGAGGTTTCTGAAAACTATCGGCTACGCACCAATTTCGGGAAACTGCGAGGCAGAGAACTGAGCTATTCTGAAAAAGATTTGCTTGCAGAAAACGGACGCATTCTGGTGGACGTAACCGTGGCTGGGAAAAGCATTTCACTTCCATTGAAATTGCCTGTTTTAACCGGCATCCGATATCATTTATACACCGACAGCATTAAGCCCATTCTGAATTATTACGTGAACGTGGAAGGTGTTTTTTTAGGCGGCAGCATATTTCCTTTAGGTGCAGATGCGGTGGAGTTAACCGCTGACATTGGGAAGATTGAAGGCATGGAATGGATTGCGCCCGACAAGACTTTTGACAAAGTAACGTTTACCGCCAAAAGCAGGCTGCATCCGGCTTTCAGGGAAACAATAACACTTTACCGCCAACGATTTACAGACCCGCGCGATGCTATGGATTATGAAGATGAGCAATTGCCGACCGTGCCTTCGCGCCGCAGGTAAAAATCAGTTCAGCAGCATGTTGTCAATCAGGCGCACCTGCCCGACCCGCGCAGCAATTAGTGCCACCAATTTGGTTTCTGTTTGGTAGTCGTCCAGTAAAGTCAAATCATCCGCTTTGGCAAGGGCAAGGTATTCCGGTTCGATGCCTTTTCGCTCCATTAACTCCATGCATTCCTTCTGCACTTTCTGAAAATTATCCGTACCCATTTTGCTTTGAATGGAAACCAGGCATTGGTACAAAACAGCAGCAAGCAGCCTTTGTGAATTATTAAGCCGGCGGTTGCGGGATGACATGGCAAGTCCGTCTTCCTCCCTGATGGTTGGGCAGATGTGCAACTCTGTATTAGTGCGGTTGGTGAGCGTCAATAATTTGCGAAGGATGGCACATTGCTGATAATCCTTCTGACCTAAAAAAAGAGCGTCCGGCGCAACGATATTCAGCAGCCGGTTTACAACTTGCCCCACGCCTTTAAAATGCCCCGGACGATGTGCGCCTTCCAGAATCGTTTCTAAATCACCAAAAGAAAATACAGGCTCTTCACTTGTGCCTTCGGGATAAATTTCATCCACACCAGGGAGGAATAAAATATCGCATCCGGCACCTTCAAGCATTTTAACGTCAGCATCTGTAGTAACGGGGTATTTGTTGAAATCTTCCGCATCGTTGAATTGGGTGGGATTCACGAAAATGCTGCAAATGGTGAAGTCGCATTTTTCTTTGGAAGCCGCAATCAGCGAAAGGTGACCATCATGCAACGCGCCCATTGTGGGAACGAAGCCGATTCTGCAATTTTTGCTTCTTTTTTCCTGTAGAAAAGGCTGCAATTCGGCTGCTTTCCGGAATATTTTCATGCGGCGAAATAAAACTTTGGGCGCAATTTAAGGGATGGGATTTTATATTTCCGTAATTTCGCCGACCAATTTAGAAATCTATCCCTGACAATTTTAAGGGAGCTTAACCTACATCGCACATGTCTCAAGACACTAAGAAACGTGTTCTCATCATCGCAAACGAATTATCTCCGTACCTCGAATTTTCCGATTTCGCTTACATTCTGAACCAGCTTGCCATCAAAACCTTCGATTCAGGGATTGAAATAAGGGTTATCATGCCGCGCTTTGGTGTGATTAACGAACGCCGCCACCGGTTGCATGAAGTAGTGAGGCTTTCGGGCATCAATATAATTGTTGACAAAGATGATTATCCGCTGATTATTAAAGTAGCTTCATTGCCTAACGCCCGCCTACAGGTTTATTTCATGGAGAATGAGGATTACTTTAAGCGCAAACAAGTGTTCCGAAATGAGCATCAGGAGTTTTTTGAAGACAATGCTGACAGGATGGTTTTCTTCTGCAAAAGCGCGTTGGAAACCGTGAAGAAATTCGGTTGGCCTCCTCACGTTATCCATTGCCACGGCTGGATGACTTCTCTGGTGCCGATGTACCTCAAAACTGTTTATAAAAAAGAACCCGTTTTCGGTTATTCCAAAACTATTTACACGGCTCAAAGTCCGCAGTTTGCTGAAACCCTGAACGATAATTTTATCCGTAAAGCCCTGATAAGTTCTGACATTAAAGAGAAAGACCTCACCTGCTACAAACCCGGCACTAATGAAGCCTTGACGATGGGCGCCGCAAAATGTTCAGACGTGGTGATAATGGGTGATGAACACATTGCCGACATTTTAGGGGATGAAGTGAAGCCGGGCCGCGGGAAAAAAGTAATTAAATGGGATGAAACCTGGATGGAAGACACCACGCCCTTGTTCGATTTATATAAGAAGTTAACAGACTCTTAGTCCAATTTGTTTCACATTCGCACAGCCTAAAAACGCGCTATTTCTTTGAAGATTTTTAAGTATTGCCTGCTCCCGATTTCCGTTTGCCTGGTGTTCGTTCTTTCTCTGCAAAGTTGTAAGGAAGATTCCATTATCAATGCCGGAGTTGTTCCTTTGGATGATGCCATTTCAACGGATTTTACGGATACCATTACCATTCTTTCCAAAACCTTTTTCGATAATGATATTGTTACGAGCCTAAGCATATCGGGCATTCCGGTAAATCATGCCTTGGGCAACCTCACTACCGACCCTTACTCCGGCAAAACAACAGCAGGTTTTTATTTTCAAATCATCCCGCCCACCACTTCATTCACTTTTGCACAAAACCCTACAAGCGCAGTGCTGGTGTTGCCTTACGCCAATTTTAGCTGGGGAGACACGATGGCACCGATGGACCAAATGGTAGCCGTTTATGAAATTCAGGATTCATTGATTCGCGATTCGCTTTATTTCAGTAAGTCGGACGTTGCCGTGAAGCCAACTATTCTTGGAACTGCCACGATTCAATACCAAACCCTGAAAGACTCCATGATGGTTAACGGCGAAAACAAAGCTCCGCACCTCAGAATTACTTTATCACAGGCATTTATAGACAAGATAAAAGCGGAGGCAACTTCCGGCAGTGGTTCCTTTGCAAGCAATGCGGCTTTCCTAAGTTTTTTCAGAGGATTGTATGTCGCGCCAATAGGCCCGACAATGGGGAATGTGTTGCATTATTTCCAGCTTGATGGCACTTCGGATTATACACGGCCTACCGTTTTATTTTATTACACCGACACTGCTATGCAGGTGCAGTCCTATCCCTTCTTTTACATTTCCGATTTCGGCGTTCACTTCAATAAAATAACCCGCGATTATACCGGAACACTTGCCCACGACCTCATTACTTCTACCGCCCTTACCGATTCTGCATTCCTTATTCAAAACGAACCCGGCGGCGTAGCAGACCTGAAAATTCCTTTCCTTAAAAACCTGCCGAAAGCGCCAATTAATAAAGCCCAACTCATCATCACTCAAATTCCTTCTGCCGATAGGCTTACTTATTCCCCGCCTGAAAGATTGTTTCCCGTGGGCGTAAACGCGGACGGCACGAACTACACCATTCTTGACCGCGGAAATGTGCAAAACTCTGAGCCCCTGATTTTCATTGATGGAAAGCGCAGAGACATCTTTGTGAATGGTGCAGTATATGCGCAGTATGTTATTAACATCCCAAGGGAAGTGCAACGCACAATAGTTGAAAGAAAAGATACATTACATTTGCGCATCGGCGGCGCGTCAGGCTTTCCTGGAGCTTACAGATTAGTGGCAGGAGGAAGCACCTACAGCGACCCGCAATTCAGAATTAAACTGAACATCGTTTATTCAAAACTTTAAAAAATACATAGTTTATGTGTGGCATTGTTGGCTATATAGGCAAGAGAGAAGCATTCCCCATTTTACTGAAAGGCTTAAAACGACTTGAATACCGCGGTTACGACAGCGCCGGTATTGCCGTGCTCAACGGCTCTTTGAATGTTTATAAAAAAGCAGGCAAAGTAAGCGAGCTTGAAAGCTTTACGGACGGCAAAGACGTTTCCGCAACCATGGGAATAGGGCACACACGATGGGCTACCCACGGCGTGCCGAATGATGTGAACGCACATCCGCATCTTTCCAATTCCGGGCAACTGGCTTTAATACACAATGGCATTATCGAAAACTACGACTCTATAAAAGCCATCCTGAAAAAGCGCGGTTACGTGTTCCATTCTGATACCGATACAGAAGTGCTCGTAAACCTGATTGAAGAAGTAAAAAAGCAAGACAACCTTTCTCTGGAAGATGCAGTGCGCACGGCTTTGAACGAAGTAATCGGTGCTTATGCAATTGTGGTGATGGACATCAACGACAATAACTCTTTGATTGCTGCAAGAAAAGGAAGTCCACTGGTTATTGGTATTGGCGAAGATGAATTCTTTATCGCTTCTGATGCTTCGCCGATTATTGAATACACAAAGAATGTTGTTTACCTCGACGAACAGGAATATGCCTGCATCAACCGCGATGGAACATTCATGATTAAAACCCTTGGCAACGTAGAGAAATCGCCCGCCATCATAAAGCTTGAAATGAGCCTTGAGATGATTGAGAAAGGTGGTTTTGAACACTTCATGCTGAAGGAAATTTACGAGCAGCCCAAAGTGATAGCCGATGCTTTAAGAGGCAGAATGAGCGCTTCTGAAGGCTGGATAAAACTGGGCGGACTGAGTGAATATATCAACCGCATCGACAACGCGGAACGCATTATCATCACAGCATGCGGAACCTCCTGGCATTCTGCGCTGATTGGTGAATATTTAATTGAGGATTTAGCGCGCGTGCCGGTGGAAGTAGAGTATGCTTCTGAATTCCGTTACCGCAATCCGATAATCGGGGAAAAGGATGTAGTAATTGCCATCTCCCAATCCGGAGAAACTGCCGATACGCTTGCTGCCATCAGTCTTGCCAAAGAAAGACAAAGCCTGATTTACGGCATCTGCAATGTTATTGGTTCATCGATAGCACGCATGTCGCACGCAGGAAGTTATGTGCACGCAGGCCCTGAAATTGGCGTGGCATCCACCAAAGCATTTACCGCGCAAATCACTATCCTCACGCTTATTGCCTTGCAAATCGCAAAAGAAAAAGGAACGGTATCAGCCTCCAAACTCCGCGAAATTTTAGTGGAACTCGAAACCCTCCCAAAGAAGATTGAACAAACCCTGAAACTGGATGCGCAAATC
Source organism: Flavipsychrobacter sp. (assembly GCA_965218185.1). Taxonomy (GTDB): domain Bacteria; phylum Bacteroidota; class Bacteroidia; order Chitinophagales; family Chitinophagaceae; genus JAFIGV01. The sequence goes on along the minus strand of CBDCKE010000009.1, from coordinate 32,112 downwards.
AAAGAAATCGCGGAGATTTATAAGGACGCTAAAAACTTTCTCTACCTCGGTCGTGGATACAATTTCCCCGTGGCATTGGAAGGCGCACTGAAGCTCAAAGAAATCTCTTACATCCACGCCGAAGGATACCCCGCTGCCGAAATGAAACACGGCCCCATTGCGTTGATTGATGAAGAAATGCCGGTGCTTTTCCTCGCTACCAACCTAAGCGCGTACGAGAAAATAATCTCCAACATTCAGGAAGTAAAAGCCCGCAAAGGAAAAGTAATTGCCGTAGTGAATGAAGGCGATACGCACATCCGCACCATTGCCGACCATGTGATTGAAGTGCCTGCAACAGAAGAAGTGCTCTCCCCACTCATCACCATTGTGCCGCTGCAATTACTCTCTTACCACATTGCTATTCTCAGAGGTTGCAACGTCGACCAGCCGCGCAATCTGGCAAAATCTGTAACGGTAGAATAACCACATTATTTCTTACAGAAAGCGCATCGTCCACCTGACCTTGCGCTTTTCTTTTGTTCCTTAAGTTTGCACCTCCTTTTTAAAAAATTAATCCCCAAAAAACATTCGCTTCAATGCCTTACCTCTTTACTTCCGAATCCGTATCCGAAGGACATCCTGATAAAGTAGCCGACCAGATTTCTGACGCTCTTGTTGATAACTTCCTCGCCTGGGATCCTAATGCGAAAATCGCCTGCGAAACCCTTGTCACAACAGGACAAGTAATCCTGGCCGGAGAGGTGAAATGCAGCACCTACATTGACGTGCAGCAGATAGCCCGCGAAGTAATTTCCAAAATCGGCTACACCCGCAGCGAATACATGTTTGAAGCCAACTCATGCGGCGTGCTTTCTGCCATCCACGAGCAATCGCCCGACATTAACCAGGGCGTAGATAAAAGCTCCAAAGAAGAACAAGGCGCCGGCGACCAGGGGATGATGTTTGGATACGCCACAAACGAAACCGAAAACTACATGCCCCTTGCGCTCGACATGGCACACATGCTCCTCCGCGAACTCTCCGCCATCCGCCGCGAAGGCAAGCAAATGAAATACCTCCGCCCCGATGCAAAAAGCCAGGTAACCCTTGAATACAGTGACGACAACAAACCCGTCCGCATCGATTCCATCGTTATCTCCACACAACACGATGATTTTGCCGAAGAACTAAAAATGCGCGAGCAGATTTCCAAAGACATTCTCAGCATCCTCATTCCCCGCGCCATCAAAAGATACCCGCAATACAAGAAACTTTTTAACGACAAAATCAATTACCACATCAACCCCACCGGCAAATTCGTGATTGGTGGGCCTCATGGCGACACCGGCTTAACAGGACGCAAAATAATCGTCGATACTTACGGTGGAAAGGGCGCACACGGCGGCGGTGCCTTCTCCGGAAAAGACCCCAGCAAAGTAGACCGCAGCGCAGCATATGCCACCCGCCACATTGCCAAAAACCTTGTAGCCGCAGGCATTTGCGACGAAATATTGGTGCAGGTGAGCTATGCCATTGGCGTGGCAAAACCAATGGGCGTGTACGTGAACACCTACGGCACGGCACACGTCAAAATGAACGACGGCGAAATAGCCCGCAAAGTGGAAGAAGTGTTTGACATGCGCCCCTATTTTATTGAGCAGCGGCTGAAACTGCGCCAACCGATGTACAGCGAATGCGCCGCATACGGACACATGGGTCGCGAGCCGGAAACCGTAACCAAGACCTTCCGCTCCGCTGCCGGCAAAACCAAGAACATAAAAGTGGAACTCTTTACCTGGGAGAAACTGGACTACGTGAAGACCGTGCAGAAAGCATTTGGAGTGAAGTGAATTAGCCAATTAGATAATTAGCCAATTCGGCAATGTGCAAATGGCACAGTCAGGGTTTCCAGCCGTTTGGAATTGTCTAATTGTTTAATTGCCGAATTGCCAAATTATTTTGGGCGTGCCGCTTCGTTCCTCGCGTCGCGCTTTCCGCTCCAAGTCCTCGCTCGTGCCTCGCTGTGGGCTTTCCGCTACAATCGCTCACGCAATCGCTCCGACACAAACTTCAAGCTAATTAAAAACAACCATGAAACGCATCCTCTTTCTATTCCTCCTCCTAAATGCAACCTTTGTAAATGCGCAAGCATGGCGTCATGCGTCAGAAATAAGTTTAGGCTACGGACAGCTAAGCGCTAACCTTCTTAAAAAGGAGCAAGTAAAGCCGTTTAGCCATGCATATTTTCCTCCGGCAGCAAACGAAAGAACCAGTTCTACTTCTTACGGAGTTCCTTTTATAGGCTATCGATATCATCCCGCTGAAGAATTTTCGATTGGGGTCGTAATTAGCTTTGAAGAACGCCATGGTTATATCGTGGAACTCGCCGCCGGTCATTACGACTGGTCTATCAAAGCATTAGGTTTTTCCCCGGAGCTTACAATTGTTTACGGTGCTCACGGAAAATTAAAACTGTATGGTGGCATCAGCTTCGGGATATTTTTTACACAAACTACCTACACAGCATTTTCGTCCAGTCCTTCTTCCATTTACCCTGAGAAAAGACAAATTGGGTTAGTTGGCAAGTCTGAGCTTATCTATCAAATCACCCCCATTGGCTTTCGCTACGGCAAAACCTTTGGAGCATTTGCCGAAGCCGGTTATGGCTACAAAGGCATCATCAGCGGCGGCCTTTCACTGAAGCTTGGAGGCGCGGAAAAGAAAAGCAAACCGGCAGAATAATTCCGTTTTCTTTTAGACGTAACAGTTAGCGCAGCGGTCCTGAATCTTCTCACAGTTCGTTCCCTTAATACCTGCTAATTCTTCATCTCCTTAAAAACAAAGGTCGGGTCGCGCTTCGCGCGACCCGACCTGTTCAAAATTCATCTACTTCCATGCCCGACCAAGGCGCTGCCTTCCGTGTGTTTTTACCCGCATAAGCATTCATTTCTTTAAAATTTTTTTGATAGATAGCATCGCAGCACTGCCAATGTTGCCGATTTAGTTTTGCGGATGGAGCAAAAGCTGCCAAACTATGCGTCTCCGTTTTGCGGATGGAGCAAAAGCTGCCAAACTATGCGTCTCCGTTTTGCGGATGGAGCAAAAGCTGCCAAACTATGCATCTGCGTTTCGCGGATGGAGCAAAAGCTGCCAAACTATGCGTCTCCGTTTCGCAGATGGAGCAACGGCTAACAAATGACGCGTCTGCAATCCGCGGATGGAGCAACGGCTAACAAATGACGCGTCTGCAATCCGCGGATGGTGTAACGGCTAACAAATGACGCGTCTGCGTTTTGCGGATAGAGCAACGGCTAACAAATGACGCGTCTGCGTTTTGCGGAAAGAGCAATGGTTTACAAATGACGCGTCTGCGTTTTGCGGATAGAGCAACGGCTAACAAATGACGCGTCTGCGTTTTGCGGAAAGAGCAATGGCTTACAAATGGTGTCGATGCAGCCGCATGGAGAGCAAATGCTTTCAAACGGTGCCCATGCAGCCCGCTTGGGGAGCTATATATAATTTTTGTGCTTGTTCCTGGACTCGCGATCCTCCATATTTAATCGCTCAAAATTGATGGTAATGTCTCTGCAGAGGAACCTTGCATTTTTTATATCTCTTTCTGGCGCAGTAGTGATCGGAGCGCTCCTTGTATGTTCCCATGGTTTAATCTTAAGGTGCATGTAGGTTGGTCGCGCGAAGCGCGACCAACCGATTCTTAATCTAATCATACATCCCCTCAATCTCCTTTTCATACCGCGCCTCCACCACCTTCCGCCGAACTTTTAGGGTAGGCGTTAGTTCCCCGCTGTTTATAGTCCAGGCTGCATCTAAAAGCGTAAACAATTTCACTTGCTCCACGTGGTTAAACGCCTCGTTGTATTTATCCAGTTGCTTGCGGATAAGCGCTTTCACTTCCTTCATTTTCACTAGTTCCTCATGCGATGTAGGCACTTCAATTTTCCGGTCGCGCAGGTATTTTTCTATCGTGCTGAAAGCAGGCACAATCAGCGCACTCACAAATTTCCGGTTGGCGCCAATCACCATTATTTGTTCCATAAAAACGCTCTCCTTCATCTTGTTTTCAATCACCTGCGGACTCACGTATTTCCCGCCCGAGGTCTTGAAGATTTCCTTTTTGCGGTCGGTTATTTTCAGGAATTTATCGTCCACCCATTGCCCAATGTCGCCGGTGTGAAACCAGCCGTCTTTCATGGCTTCAGCCGTCAGGTCGGGGCGTTTGTAATAACCTGCCATCACGTTTTCTCCCTGCACCAATATCTCCCCGTCTTCCGCAAGTTTCGCCTGCACATTGTTGATGAGCGTGCCTATCGTTCCCATCATCCGGTCTTCACTTTCAAAACGGTTTACGCTCACCACGGGCGATGTTTCGGTAAGTCCGTAGCCTTCCATAATCACGATTCCGGCGGCGGAGAAAATGCGTATAAGCCGCTCCTGGCAAGCCGCAGAGCCGGTAACGATGGCGCGCACTTTCCCACCCAGCGCTTCGCGCCATTTGTTGAAGATGATTTTGTTGGCGAGTTTTAATTGCAGTTGATACCACAGGCTGCCGGGCTTCCGGTTGTCGAATTGCTTACCAAGCTCCAGCGCCCAGAAAAACAATTTTCGTTTGATGCCCGTCAGCTCCATGCCTTTGCCGAGGATGCGTTCATACACTTTTTCGAGCAGACGCGGCACGGTGGTAAACACAATGGGTTGCACTTCGCGCAGGTTTTCGCCAATGGTTTCCATGCCTTCAGCATAATAAATAGCAATGCCGGAGCGGAGATACACATAGCTCACCATCTTCTCAAAAATGTGGTTGAGCGGGAGGAAACTCAGCGCGCGTTCGCCTTCATCTGCAAAGGAAAAAACGGGCATGCAATTGTCCACGTTGCTCACAATGTTTTGATGGCTTAGCATCACGCCTTTTGGGTCGCCGGTGGTTCCGGAGGTGTAAATAATAGTCGCAATGGAGTGGGGGAGAATGTGTGTGGCATCTGCTTCTGTAAGCTCCAAACCCTTGCCTGTAAGCGTTTTCCAATGTTGCGCGTCTTCGGTTTCCTCAAAAGAAATTACATGTTGCAGCGTGGGCACTTCGGGCAATACGGCTTTAAAGCGTTTCAGCATTTCTGCATTTTCAATAAACAAAATGCGCACTTTCGATTCATTCAAAATAAAGGCAACATCGTGCGGACTTGCGGTGGGATAGATGGGCGTGATGATGGTGCCGCTTAGCTGACAAGCCACATCGGTAATAATCCATTCGGGGCGGTTCAGGGAGATGATGGCAATTTTTTCCTGTCGCTCCGGGTCGGCAACATCAGTGGCAATCTGCAATGATTTTAAACCTCCGGCAAGTAGTTTTGCGGCGTCCCACACCTCTTTGCAGGAAAGCGTTTCATAAACTCCCGAAGCATTTTTAGCTGCAAGCATGGGTGCATTCGGGGCTTCGTTTTTTCTTTGGGAGATAATATCAAACAGGCGCGTAATCATTTTTACAAATTACCCAATCCATTTTAAAAAGCAACCGCACCGCAGCAGTTTCACCATTATTCCACCGCACAAATGCTCCTTCAACTTCAACAACTGATGCCCGTTCCTTTAAAAGAAAATCTGCGCAAACATGCGTCGGGTGTGTGGCAGCAGGAATTGCAAATAAGGCAGGGAGAAATCGTGTTTATTAAAGCGCCATCCGGCACCGGGAAGACTACTTTAATGCACATGCTTTATGGCCTTCGTCATGATTTTGAAGGAAGCATTCTTTGGGATGAACAAAACATCAGCAAGCTGGATGCCGCAGCTATGGCGCATCTCCGGGCTACTTTCATCAGCATTGTGTTTCAGGATATGCGCCTCTTCCCCGAACTCACTGCATGGGAAAACCTGGAAGTGAAACGCGTTATCACCAACACTGCCACCGAAGAATCCGTAGAGCACATGTTGCAGCGCCTCGGTATGCTTCACAAAAAATATGCGCTTGCCAAAACCCTTTCTTACGGGGAGCAACAGCGCATTGCCATCATCCGCAGTCTGCTGCAACCTTTCGACTGGTTGCTGATGGACGAACCATTCAGTCATCTGGACGATGCTAACATTGACAAGGCAACCGCATTGATTTCAGAAGTGGTAGCAAACAATAAAGCAGGCTTGCTCCTTGCGGATTTAGAAGACAACCCATATTTCCCTTACCACAAAACCCTGCTTCTTTAAGGTGATTACACAACGCTCGCTGCTTCAGAAATTATTGCTGCATTCCAAAAGTCAGTCGCGGCTTTGGCTTTCGTGGGCAAGCCTTTGCGCGGGCACCTTGCTGTTGCTTCTTGCTGTGATGATTTGGTGGAATTTTCAACAACTGCTCTATGGTAGTGATGCATCAAACGACAGTCTGGGCAGCACATACATCACCCTGAGCAAGCAGGTAACTGATGCCAACATGGGCAGGCCTGAAACCACCTTGTTCAGCAATGCAGAGCTTGATTCTCTGCGTCAATTGCAAGGTGTGCGGAGCATAGGGTTGCTTACCTCCAATCGTTTTCCGGCTTACATCACGTTGCAAAGTGCGCTGGGTTTTTCTTCCGAAATTTTTCTGGAATCGTTGCCCGATGCATTTATTGATAAGAAACCGGAAGGCTGGTTTTGGCAGGAAGGCAGTAAAGAAGTGCCCATCATTCTTTCAAAAGAATTCCTGAACCTCTATAATTATGGGTTTGCACTGAGCCAGGGTTTGCCGCAACTTTCAGAGGCTTCCATCCGCTCTCTTTCCTTCGACCTTGTAATCGGCGACATGCAAAACCGCGAAACCTACACCGGTCGCGTAGTCGGTTTTTCTGACAGGATTACTTCCGTTTTAGTGCCGCAATCGTTTATGCAGTTTGCCAATGAAACCTATGGAAAGGCAGTGGTGACGCAGCCTTCAAGGATTATGGTAAACGTTACCGACCCGTCAGACAAAGCATTTGGAAACTACCTCGAAGCGCATCATTACAATGCCAATTCAGAGCAATTGCGTTGGAACAAAATCAGGCGCATTGTGGAAGTTATTGCGGGCTGCACCGGTTTGCTTGCCTTGCTTTTAATGGGCATCAGCATGTTGGGGTTTGTGCTTTTTATTGAGCTTACCATTGCGCGTGCGCAGCCATCGTTGTTGTTGCTTTTACAAATCGGGTATCATCCTGCGTTGCTGAAGCGGTTTATGCTTTGGCGCTTTTTGCCGTTGATGCTGCTGGCAGTTTTAATTTCTTTTCTTGTTGCTGCGGTGATGCAATGGCTTGCAGCAGGGTGGGTGGTGAGTATGCAATTGCATCTTTCCAAACTGATTGGTTTGCCAGTTATTGCAGTGGCTTTACTTAGTGCATTGCTGCTGATTCTTTTAGTGAAAAGTGCTGTAGGCAAGGCATTGAAAGCACTCTAACCATTTTTTCTTAAGTCCAGAAAGTGGATTGCTTTTCTCCCTTCTGCTGCGGGTTGTATTGCATTGAATGATGCCTCCGTATGGAATTGCAAGCGTGGTGTTACGCGAATTTTAGTCTGCAATATTTCCGTTAGTTGCTGTTTGCAATCGGTTTCCTTTCCGGAAAAAACTAAGTGAACCGTGAGTGCGTCCATTCCTTGCTCGTCAAGGGTTGCTTCAATTAAAAATGATTGCACAAAGGGGACGGTTTGCAGCGCATCAATCAATGCAGGCGGATATAGTGTTGTGCCTTTCAGTTTTATCATTTGCCCCTTTCTTCCCTTCACCGGGCTTACTCTGATAGACTGCCTGCCGCAACTGCAAGGCGTTTCTAAAAAGGAGCAAATATCTCCTGTCCGGTAGCGCAACAATGGCATTCCTTCAATGCCTAAAGTAGTGATGGTTAATTCGCCCCAATTGCCTGTGGGCACGGCGTTTCCGGCATCGTCCAGTATTTCAGCAATCAATAAATCAGGCTGTAGATGTCCGCCCTTTTGTGCGCTGCATTCTGTGAAAGCGGTTTGCATTTCAGTAGAAGCGTAAGTGCTGTATAAATTGATATTCCACTGGTTTTTTATTTTCTTGCCCAGGGCATTCCAGTTTAGTGTTTCGTCTTTAATGGCTTCGCCAATGCACACTGCTTTTTGAACCGGAGTGTTGTTCAAATCAATGCCCTTAGTCAAAGCATAATCAATCATTTTCAGTAAAAAAGAAGGAACCGTTACGAGGATTGTTGTGCTGTGTCTGAAAATATTTTCCCACTGCATTTGCGGCATTCCGGCGCCGGTGCGGATAAGCGTTGCGCCCATTTTGCGGATGCCATGATAGTAAGCGATGCCTGCCATAAACTGCCGGTCAAGCGTGAGCATTAACTGATAAACATCACAGGGTTTCCCTTCGGCACAAATGAAAGACTGGGATTCATTGTAAGCCAGCCGCTGCAGATCATTTTCGGTAAGTGCAATAGAAACCGGTCGCCCCATAGTTCCTGATGTGGACATTATTTCGCGCACTTCTTTTTTGGAAACACAGCGAAAATCTGCTTCATGCTGCTGCAAGTCGGCTTTGGAAGTGGTTGGTAATAATTGCAGGTCGCTGATAGAATGAATGGATTGGAGCGGGGTGTTTTTCTCTTTAAAAAGCCTTTGGTAAAAAGGGGAATATTGTTCGAAATACTGTATTAACGCAATCAGCGCTTTGCTTTGCCATGCTTGTTGTTCAGGCAGGGATTGAAATGAAAGTTCGGGGCAGAAATCGGCAGGCATGAAGTCGTAAAAATAGCATTGCCGTTTCGGAAGTTTACGGAACCTTCATTTTGGCGTTTCCATTTTTAGAAGTCAGCTTATACCTTTGCGCATGGCTGCAAAATCAAAGTTTTACGGAGAAGGACTCACTTTCGATGACGTGCTTCTCGTTCCTGCATATTCTGAAGTGCTTCCCCGCGATGTCACCATCGCCACACAGCTTACCAAAGACATTTCCATCAACATTCCCATGGTTTCCGCAGCAATGGATACCGTTACTGAAGCGCGTCTAGCCATTGCTTTAGCACGCGAAGGCGGCATCGGAATGCTCCACAAAAACATGTCTATTGAGCGGCAGGCAGAGCAGGTTTACAAAGTGAAACGTTCAGAAAGCGGATTGATTACAGACCCGCTGACGCTTGCTCCGACTGCCACCGTGGGTGATGCCGTAAAGCTTATGCAGGAAAATAGAATTGGCGGCATTCCCATTGTTGACTCAAACCAGATTTTGGTGGGCATCTTAACCAACCGCGACCTGCGTTTTGAAAAAGTAATGAAGCGGAAAGTGAAGGAAGTAATGACTTCAGAGAATCTCGTAACAGCACCTTCAGGCACCACGATGGCAAAAGCAGAAGTAATTCTGGAGCAATACAAGATTGAGAAACTGCCGATTGTGGATAAGAAAGGCAAGCTGATTGGGCTGATAACCTTCCGCGATATCCTGCAATTAAAAAGCCACCCATTTTCTGCCAAAGACAATACCGGAAGATTGCTTGTGGGCGCAGCAGTTGGCATCACCGCTGATACGCTCGACAGGGTAGAAGCGTTACTGAATGCAGGCGTTGATGTGATTACGCTTGACAGTGCCCACGGTCATTCGCGCGGCGTGATAGACATGGTGAGCCTCGTGAAAAAAACGTTTAAAACGCTGCCTGTAATTGCCGGGAATATTGCCACTGCCGCCGGTGCAAAAGCGCTTGCCGATGCGGGAGCGGATGCCGTGAAAGTGGGTGTAGGCCCGGGTTCTATTTGCACAACACGCGTGGTAACAGGAGCAGGCGCACCGCAGCTAACCGCCATTATGGAATGTGCTGAAGCGTTGAAAAAGCAAGGTATTCCGGTGATTGCCGATGGTGGCATTCGTTACACGGGCGACATGGTGAAGGCGCTTGCCGCAGGAGCTAGTTCCATAATGGCAGGAAGCATTTTTGCAGGCACAGAAGAAAGCCCGGGAGAAACAATTATTTACGAGGGCAGAAAGTTTAAATCCTACCGCGGAATGGGCAGTGTGGAAGCGATGCAGGAAGGTTCAAAAGACCGCTATTTTCAGGACGTGGAGGCAGACATAAAAAAACTGGTGCCGGAAGGAATTGTGGGCAGGGTTGCTTACAAAGGAATGATTAATGAAGTGGTGCAACAATTTGTTGGCGGCTTGCGCGCGGGGATGGGGTATACCGGAGCAAAGAATATTAGAGCACTTCACGACGATGCTCAATTTATCAGAATCACCGCAGCTTCTATGGCTGAAAGTCATCCGCACGACGTGGTGATTACGAAGGAAGCACCTAATTACAGCAGGTAGAAAGGAGAAGCGTTATTGCAGGTAAATGATTACTCGATTATCGGATAACGTGGAAACACCCGTTTGTACACCGTCAATTGCAATGCTGTTCATTGTTTGCACAAATACCCGTCCTGACATGCACGATTCGTATTCCATCCACGTGATTGTTGGATTCGGGTAACTATCGTTTGACAACCGGAATACTTTACCATTGCCAGACAGTTCAATTTCCCAATTCACACCGCGCGTTATGTACTGAAATGGGTTATAGACAGAATCACACCATCCTGTATCGCTTGTGAATACTACGTTTTTGCAAGTAATGGTGTCTGTCTTCAGCAGGTTCGAGAAATTACTCTGTGCATCATAGCTGCGGAAAAGAAGGGTATCCACATCCTCCGCAGCAAATCCTTTAAAAGCAATATAGAGGTAGGGAATCTGATAGGCTTGCTGAGAACACGCAACCTGTTTATTACGTCCATCTTTGTGCAGCCGAAAAAAAGCAACGCTGGAATAAACAGCAATAGCGCAAAATGGAAACCCTTCATTGTCTTGGATTTTGGTGATTCAAAAGCTACGATACCGAAATTTCGTGTACTTCCGAGGCTTCGTTTCCGGGCAATAATTCTTCGCCTTTTCTTTTCAGGCTTTTGTATAGGCTTCCTGTTTTGTGCGCAATTTTTCTTCTTGCAGATTTTCCTTTTGGGGCATAGCGAAACCATGCGATTACGGTTCCAATCGCTACAAATCCTAGTACGGTGCTGATTTTCATAAAAAAGTGTTTTCAGAAAAAGAGAAACAATAGTGCCAGCCTGATTTTTACAATCGTTTATTCTTTTACGAAACGAAGTGTTTTTGTAGTTCCGTCCTGCAGTTTTATCTGAACAAAATAAACCCCTGCGGGAAGGTTTCTCACAGGCAAATCAATTACGTTATCTGCACATTTCAATACCACATTTTCTTTCAGCATCATCACCCTATTGCATCTGAAACAAGGAGCGAAGAACTTTGAGATTTTACGTTGGTGTCATTGTTACAGAAATGGGGTTTGAAAAAGCATTGCAAAGTGCGTCAGAAATATAGACGAGATAATCTGTGCTTTGAGAAGGATTTTGCAACACGAAATAATTGTTCGTTGCGCCGGTAATGGCTGTTTGCGTGGTTCCTGAATTCCCAACCTGAAACCTTTGGTACGTGAGAAGGGTGCCGGAATTAAATTGGTGGCAATGGTGTATCTAAACCGGTGAAGAGGGTTTTAAGCTGTTTATTTATTTTCGCACCTCAAATTGTTGTTCATGAATTCTTTTTCTGACGGGAAATCTACCATCTTGGTGTCAACCAAAATAAATGCACCTCTTCAAAAAGTCTGGAGTTACTGGAATGATCCCAATCACATTACCCAATGGTATTTTGCTAGCGATGAATGGCATGCTCCAAATGCTGAAAACGATTTGCAAATTGGGGGGAAGTTTAAAACCCGAATGGAAGCAAAAGATGGCAGTTTCGGGTTTGATTTTGCGGGCACTTATACTTCGGTAATCCCCGAAAAAGAAATTCAATATGCACTTGAAGACGGAAGAAAAGTAAAAAATACTTTTTCAGAAGAAGAGGGTAAAACTGTTGTTACCCAAACTTTTGAGCCTGAAAAAATGAATGCTCCCGAAATGCAAAAAACCGGCTGGCAGGCTATTCTCGACAATTTTAAGAAGTACACAGAATCGCTAAACGGCTAGTAAATAGCGAATTTTAAAGAGGACTAAGGTGCTTTTTCTGTTGGGGGATTTGACGCCGTTTCTTCATCCAGTTTTTTCTGGTTGGCTAGTATTTCCTGCAGCTTTCCGTTGAGTGCTTCTTCCATCATTTGTGGCGTTAAGTCTAGCGCTTTCGGATTGCGCGCAAGGGCCATCCAGGGCTTTTCGCCTTTAAAGGGATATTCCCCAAAAACAATGGTGGGCGTGCCTTTCGCTAAAATATTATCTGTTCCTTTAAGTACCCATTGCTCTGCCCAGTCATACAAATATTTGGCATCCTCTTCCCGAAGGCGCAGGCATGAATGGGATGCAGGATAGCCGGGTAAAGAATATTGATGCCATCCAATTCCTTCCTTGTTGGCAATGTTGAAATTCCACTTCAAAATCCATTCATCATCTACGGTGCTTTGCACTTCTTCACCCTTCCAGTTAGCATAATAAACACCGCGTGGCGTTTGCGCATCTTCACGCCCCATGTTGGAAGGTCCCCATTTAACAAAGCGTCCATTTTCATAGGCTGCAAATGCCTGGTCGTGGTAAGAAAAGTAAATGATTTTCTGAACGTCTTTTAGGGCAGGTACTTCGTAAGGAAATGGACTGTATTGCATCAGGTTTGCAAGCATTGTGTCGGGCACAACAATGGAATCCAAGCCTGATACATGGTCTCTGTCAACTCGGTTTAAGGCGAGGATGATAGCTTGTTGAGGAACTTCATAATTTTTGCGCATCATCTTCATCCCGCTATCTTTCATTTTAAGGATGTGGTAGGTAATGTCCATTTTCTCCGGCATTGGCTCTTCTTCTTTTTGAGGAGCAGCATTTTCAGCATTGATGACGTTGTCGGAATTACTTTTTAAAGAATCACAGGAAAAGAGTAGTAGGCAAAAATTAAGCGTGATGATTGGAAGTGCAGAAAATAATTTCATGGAGTGTGGTAAAAATGAATTTTAGAAACGGTTCAGGAAATTTCGTGCCAGATATTGTTGGGCATCCCTGAAATGAAAATGCCACCCGAAAATTATCAGATGGCATTTGCAGAAAAAAAAGTCGGGGAGACAGGATTCGAACCTGCGACCCCCTGGTCCCAAACCAGGTGCGCTACCGGCCTGCGCCACTCCCCGAACGGAAAATTTACCGGCTTCGCCTTGCAAAAGTTTTTGCTTAATGGCTTGCTTCAAAAACAGATTGAGGCAAACATTTCGCGGTGAAGGGGGGATTCGAACCCCCGGTACAGTTTAACCCGTACGACAGTTTAGCAAACTATTGGTTTAAGCCACTCACCCACCTCACCAGAACAAAATAAATTGACCTGCTGAAAACATTTTACAAGGCGATAAAAAAAGAACGTTTTCCTTTTTGAAAAGGAGTGCAAAGATAAAAATCCTGCGCGAAAATCAAAAAGAATTTTCGAAAGCCTTTTTTACAGGGTGGTAAGCTTTATTTTTTGCTGAAGATCATCCACCTCTTGTTTGTAAGACGGGTCAGACTGCATAAGGTCAGAAACCGTTTTGCAGGAATGGATAACCGTAGTGTGATCAAAGCCCCCGAGTTTTGACCCAATTTCTTTGAGGGATGCATTGAGGTGCTGATGCGCTAAAAACATGGTGATCTGCCGCGCCTTCACAATGTCTCTTCTCCGCACCTTCATCCGCAATTCTTCGTAAGGCACAGAAAAGAAATCACACACCAGTTTCTGGAGATTGTCTACCGTAAGTTCACGGTCTTTGGCGCGCACAAAGTTCTTCATCACTCTCTTTGCCAGGTCAAGATCAATTTCTTTTTTATTGAGCGTAGCCTGAGCAAATAATGCAATTACAGCGCCTTCCAATTCGCGCACGTTTCCGGAAACATTATAGGATACGTATTTCACCACTTCTTCCGGTATTTCCATGCCCTCGCGGCGCATTTTTACCTGTAGAATTTCCTGGCGGGTTTCAAAATCGGGCGCGGTCATGTCAGCATTTAATCCCCATCTGAAACGACTCAACAGCCGATCCTGCAAACCTTCCAGATCTCGGGGGGCTGTGTCGCTGGTAAGGATTATCTGCTTTCCGCTTTGATGCAAATGATTAAAAATGGCGAAGAAAACATCCTGTGTTTTGGGGGCTTTCATGAAGAGGTGAATGTCGTCCAGAATAAGCACGTCAATCAACTGGTAAAAGTGGACGAAATCATTTACGTCATTAGTTTTTGAATGATCGATAAACTGGTTGATAAACTTATCCGCACTAACGTAAAGGACCGCTTTGTGTGGATGCAATTGACGCACTTCATTGCCAATTGCCTGCACCAGGTGCGTTTTTCCCCAGCCATTATCTCCAAAGATGATGATGGGATTAAAGGAAGTTTCTCCGGGTTTTTGGGCAATCCTTAGACCTGCAGACCTCGCAAGCCGATTGCATTCGCCTTCCACAAAGTTTTCAAAAGTGTAGTTGGCATTTAACTGCGGGTCTATCTGCACGCGTTTCAATCCCGGAATGGCGTAAGGCGTTTTGATGTTGTTGATATCATCCCACCTCATAGGCATGTCCACGAAATTGGATTCTTTAGACGAGCGATTGAATGTGCTGCCGGGAATATTTACGGAAGCAGGATTTTTTTTGGAGGAACTGCTTTCCATCATGATGCGGTATTCAAGCCTTCCTTCTTTGCCCAAAATTCTTTTGATTGTTTTCCCCAGAAGATCCACATAATGCTCTTCAAGCCACTCATAAAAAAACTGGCTTGGCACCTGAAGCGTAAGCACTTGCGATTTCAGATTTGCCGCTTTTACGGGTTCAAACCATGTCTGAAAACTGCGCCAGGGAATGTTGTCTTTAATGATGTCCATACATCTTTTCCAAACCGCTTCAGCATCGGTGATCTGATTATCTGACGGGTCGTTGTAAAGATGTTGATCCATGCGGTTGTAACGTTTTAGAGCGTGTGGGTAATCAAAAAAATTAATGGTTTTCAGGAATTGTAAAGCCGACAAGTTTACGCCCGATAAGGTATTGATTATCAGGTCTTTATCTTCTTTCCGAATCCTGTGAATTATTGCATCAGATGCCTCGTAAAATCCTTTCTGCGCTTTGCATATCGAACAATGGTGCCAGAGATTGGCAGGAAGACGAAAGTGCTCACATTTTGTGGAAAAAAAAAATCCTCAGCCTATTGTTTGTTTGCCAATTATTACAGTGTGGGCATTCAGCAGTTTGGATTCTTTTTTGCTATCGTAAACAAAATCTAATCGTCCTAATCTCACCCCCGCCCAGCCCACCTGATTCACCACCACGTCCTTTCCTTTTTTATTTTTCAGCACTGTGGGTTCATCCAGAAAAGTGTGCGTGTGCCCGCCAATTATCAGGTCAATGTCTTCCGTTTCTTTCGCCAGTGTGAGGTCAGAAATTTTGTTGTAATTGTATTCATAGCCAAGGTGCGAAAGGCAAATAATCATGTCGCAGTGTTCCTTTTTTTTCAGTTGCTCTACAATGCGTTTTGTGGTTTGCACCGGTTCAATGTATTTCGTCTTGCCGTAGGCATCGTCAGGCACCAATCCTTTCAACTGAATGCCTAAACCGAAAATGCCAATTGTTATCGGGCCTTTTTTCACCACGATGTAGGGTTTTGTTTTCCCTTCCAGCGGCGTTTCTGTAAAGTCATAATTTGAGGTGATTATCGGGAAAGACGCATACACTAATTGCTTTGCAAACCCTTCCACGCCTGCATCAAAATCATGATTGCCCATCGTTGCAGCGTCATAGCCCATGCCGGTCATAGCTTTTATTTCAGGCTCCCCTTTAAAAAGATTAAAGTAGGGCGTCCCTTGAAAAATATCTCCAGCATCCAAAAGCAAAACATGCTCCTCCTTATTCCTGATTTTTGAAATTAACGCTGCACGTGCCGCCACGCCACCCATTCCTGCAAGTTTTCCGGCATCGGCGGGGAATGCTTCGAGGCGGCTGTGTACATCGTTGGTATGCAAAATGGTGATCCGATGTATGTCTTCCCGGGCAATGCTTTCAAAGGGAAACCCGCCTGCAAGAATAAGTCCGCCTCCAATTGAAGTGCGTTTCAGAAAGTGTCTTCTATTCATCATAGCTCACGCGATTTTCTATTTCCGGATGTAATGGTTTGCCTTGCGCCTGTAGTTCTTTTACGTAGTCAATCATGGCATCGCGGATAAAAATGCTGGTAAATTTTTTAGAAGAGCTCATCAGGAAATCACAGTTGTCGCCGCCTTTGGCAATGTAATCGCTCATCACCACCTTGTAATAAATATGGTCGTTCACCGGTTTGCCATCCAATAAAATATCCGTGGCTTCCTTGTTTTTTATTTTAAAAGAAATGCCGCTCACGGGCCATCCACGCGATTTTGCCATCAGGTCGCAAAGCTTTTTTAGGTTGGCGCCTGAAATTTCTACAATCGTGACCATGTTATCAAACGGCATTAGCTCATACATTTTGCCGCGCGTGATGTTGCCGGGTGCAATAAACGATTGCCGGATGCCGCCATAATTACAAACAGATCCCACCACTTTCGGATCCAGTTTTTTGGCTGCTTTCAGTTGTGCGTCTGTGATGAAATTTCCGAGCAAACATTCCGGTTGTGCTTTCGTTAATGGAATATCGGTTGTGCCAATCACTTCCTGCATCACAGTGTCCACGCCTATTTTGTAATACTGAAGCATGGTTACCAAAGGTTGGCTCTTACGCGCCGTATCAGCTATTGTATAAAGCTCCGCTGAGTGGCTTTTCAGATAATAATGCTTCTGGCAGGAAACAAATAATGCAAGCGGTATGAAAAGTAAAAGACTGGAAAATGGGCGTCTCATGAAATGTGTATTTGCATCAATCACTAAAGATAGGTTTGTTCCTTTTTTAAAAGAATGCGCCTGCCGGTTTTGTAATTTCGGCGCCGATGCTGAAACCCGTTCGTAAGATCCGCGAGAAAATAATCTCTCCCATCCGCGAATTTATTTGCGATAGCCGCGCCGTTGGAATTGTATTGCTGGTTTGCACGGTCATTTCTCTTGTCATAAGTAATAGCGGCTGGGGCGCAGGCTACATTCAGTTCTGGGATCGGGAACTAAACATGCCCATTCCGGAACTGCAGTTTCCACACACCATTTTACATGTAGTGAATGATGCCTTGATGGCGTTCTTCTTTCTGTTGGTTGGGCTTGAAATTAAGCGGGAATTACTGGTGGGTGAACTCGCTAATTTTAAAAAAGCGTTGCTTCCTTTAATTGCTGCCCTGGGCGGAATGGTGATGCCGGCTTTCCTTTATTACTTGTGGTGTGGCGGCACGCAGTTCAGCGTAGGCTGGGGCATCCCAATGGCTACCGACATAGCTTTTTCTCTCGGCATTCTATCCTTGCTCGGTAAAAGAATTCCGGTTTCTTTCCGCATTTTCCTGACGGCGCTTGCTATTATTGATGACCTCGGAGGCATCCTCACGATGGCTATTTTCTATGCCAGTGAAATCAAGTTTATGTACCTCTTTATTGGAGCTATCATCCTGTTCATCCTCACGCTGATGAACCTCTTTAAAATTCAAAGGCATTACCTCTATTTTATGCTCGGCGCCACGCTTTGGTACGTGGTTTTAAACTCTGGAATACACGCTACAATTGCCGGTGTGCTTTTGGCTTTCACCATTCCGCTTTACCGCATTGAAGCATTGGAACATGCACTCCACGATCCCGTCCGGTTTATTATCCTGCCACTTTTTGCTTTGTCAAACACAGCCATTCTTTTGCCTTCTTCTTATACTGAAGTGCTTGCCTCGCCTGTTGTTTACGGCATATTGTTTGGATTGATTTTGGGCAAGCCGCTGGGTATTTTCCTTTTTTCATGGCTGGCAGTAAAGCTGAAAATAACCTCAATGCCGCATCGCATGTCGTTTCCGCAACTAATTGGTATTGGGCTGATTGCAGGTATAGGCTTCACGATGTCCATTTTTATAGCAACACTGGCTTTTAAAGATCCAGAAGCTATCACCACCGCAAAAGTTGCCATCATCATAGCTTCTGCCATTGCAGGAACATGCGGATTCGTGTACCTCCGTTTTTTACGCACAAAAAAGAAGCAGCCTGAATTACAAGCTGCTTCCTGAAAATCTAAACCTTTTTCTTTTTTATAGTTCGCGGTTCGTGTCGAACGACTCCAGTTCATTGGCGACTGCCGTTAAGAAACTGGCGCCCAAAGAGCCATCTACAATGCGGTGGTCATAACTCAAGGAGAGGTACATCATGTGGCGCACGGCAATCACATCTCCATCAGCAGTTTCTAAAACCATTGGGCGTTTCTTAATGCTGCCCACGGCTATAATGGCTACTTGCGGCTGGTTAATAATAGGCGTTCCCATAAGGCTGCCGAATGTGCCTACGTTGGTGATGGTGAACGTTCCGCCCTGTGTGTCATCCGCTTTCAGTTTGTTACTGCGCGCGGCATTAGCAAGACTGTTTACATCGCGTGTTAGCCCCAGCAGGTTTTTAGTTTCTGTATTTTTTATAACCGGCACAATCAAATTGCCGCTAGGAAGCGCGGTCGCCATGCCTATGTTGATGTCTTTTTTTACGATGATTTTATCGCCGTCAACGCTGCTGTTAATCATCGGGAAGTTGCGGATGCAATTCACAACGGCTTCCATAAAAATGGGGGTGTAGGTAATCTTCTCGCCGTATTTCTTCTCAAATTCCTTTTTTGCTTTTTCGCGCCAGCGCACAATGTTGGTAACGTCGCATTCGGTGAAGGAGGTAACGTGCGGAGAAGTGGAAACGCTGCGCACCATGTGGTCGGCAATGAGTTTCCGCATCCGGTCCATTTCAATGATTTCCACATTGTTGCCGTATTTATTTACTTCCGGTGAGGCAGCTTGTGGTTGCGCAGCAGGTTGGGGAGATGATGCAGCAGGCGAAGGTTGTGATGCTGGCGCAGCAGGCATTTGGATAGTTTGTTGTGCTGGTTCAGGTTGTGATGAAGATTGTGTGGGTGAAGTTCCGTTCCGGCGTTGGGCTACGAACTGGAGAATGTCTTTCTTGGTAACGCGCCCTTCATTTCCTGTTCCTTGCATGCGCTCTAAGTCCGACATGCTGATGCCTTCCTTACCTGCAATATTCAATACCAGCGGACTGTAAAAACGATTGGCTTCGCCGGAAGAAACAGAAGATACGGACGCTTGTTCCGGTGCAGCATTTTGAACAGAAGGTTGCGGGCGGGGCGCTTCCTGCTGCGATGGCGCAGAGGCGGCGGCGGGAGCTGATGCTGGTGGTGCAGAGGCGGTGCTTCCGGCGGCTACAGTATCAATTTTAGCGATCACGGTGCCCACGGGAACCACATCATTTTCTGCAAACAAAATATCGGTGATGGTTCCTTCGGCAGTGGAAGGCACTTCGCTGTCCACTTTATCTGTCGCTATTTCGAGCACTGTTTCATCCATCTTCACGGTGTCGCCTGTTTTCTTGTGCCATTTAAGAACGGTAGCCTCCATTATGCTTTCGCCCATTTTGGGCATTACCAGATCCACTATTGCCATAAAATGCTGTTTAGAGATTTTGTTTAAAAAACGAATGCGGCAAAAATAGTCATTCACAGTTCATTTGCACAGCCGGAATCAAAACCACTAACCGGTTATTTTTACGCGAGTTTCCAACTCTTTTATTTCATCTGAAAATCAAAATGATCCTCCTTGCCATTGAGAGTTCCTGCGATGATACAGCTGCTGCCGTGCTGCGCGATGGACGCGTGCTGAGCAACATTATTGCCACCCAGAAAGTGCATGAACAATTTGGTGGCGTGGTGCCTGAAATGGCGTCGCGGGCGCACATGCAAAACATAGTGCCGGTGGTGGAAGTAGCATTGAAAAATGCAGGCGTCGATAAAAAGGAACTCTCTGCCATTGCCTTTACGCAAGCACCCGGTTTGCTCGGTTCGCTGCTGGTGGGCGCGTGCTTTGCCAAAAGTTTGGCGCTGGCACTGGGTATTCCTTTTATTGCTGTTCACCATATGCAGGCGCATGTGCTGGCGCATTTTATTGATGAACCCAAACCGGAATTTCCCTTCCTCTGCCTCACAGTGAGTGGTGGGCACACGCAAATTGTAAAAGTGACCGATTGCCTGAAAATGGAAATACTTGGCGAAACGCTTGATGATGCTGCTGGTGAGGCGTTCGACAAAACGGCAAAGATGCTGGGGCTACCTTACCCGGGCGGGCCGCTGATTGATAAATACGCCGCTGGTGGTAATGGCAAACGCTTCCCGTTTCCGGTGGCGGATATTAAGGGCTACGATTTTTCTTTCAGCGGACTTAAGACTGCCGTCATGTATTTTCTTCAAAAAAACCAAAAAGTAAACCCGGAATTCATCACCCAAAACCTATTTGATATCTGCGCTTCCATCCAGCACACTATCATTAAAACATTGCTGCAAAAACTGGAACGCGCAGCCGATGATTATGGCATCCAAAACATAGGCATTGCCGGAGGCGTATCAGCAAACAGCGGACTGCGCAAAGCCTTGCAGGAAGCAGGTTTGAAGAAGGATTGGAACGTGTTTCTTCCAGCTTTTGAATATTGCACTGACAATGCGGCAATGATTGGGATGGCGGGTTATTTCAAGTTTCTGAAAGCAGATTTTGCGGGGCTTGATTGCGCTCCTGCGGCGCGCGCACAATGGCTATGAGCAATTCGTTTTTCGATTTTAAACAATTCCGGATTTCACAGGCAAATGCTGCCATGAAAGTGAGTTCTGACGCCTGCATACAAGGTGCCTGGACGCCGGTAAAAAATGAAATCCAACAGGTGGCAGACGTGGGCGCAGGAACCGGTTTGCTTTCCATGATGCTGGCGCAACGCCTTGCAACCGCGCGTTTTGATGCTTTTGAAATAGACGAAGGAGCAGTGCGCGATGCCCGTGAAAATGTTGCATCGTCTGCTTTTAAACACCGTATCGATATCCATCATGCTGATGCGCGCAGCTATGCTTTCGAAAAAAAATATCGACTGCTTATTTGTAACCCGCCATTTTTTAAAAACAGTTTGCAAAGCCCCGATGCCGCGCGGAATGCAGCAAGGCACGAGGGCAGTTTTTCTTTGGAAGATTTAATGACGGCAATGCGGCAATGCCTTGTGGATGGCGGCTACGCTTCGGTTTTATTGCCCTTCAGGGATGTTGCACGATGGCGCACACTGCTTCAGGAAAACGGGTGGGGGATAAAACGTCAGTTATGCATTCTTCCTAAAAAGGAGGCGCAGCCAAACCGCGCGGTGTGCATTTGCGAAGCAAATTTTATGGCAGAAACGGCGATGGAATATTTATGCATTAAGGAGGAAGATGGCACTTACACAACTGCTTTTAAGGGATTGATGGACGGGTATTATTTGTGAGTGTGGGAGGTTGTGAACTATGATCATTTCCGGTTTAAAATTATAATATACATTAAATATACAACCGAGCGAAATGATGCGTATTGCAATTTAAATTTCTCAAACGGAAGCAGCACGAATAAATGTTCAGACAAAAAAACTATAATTATTTCGACGTGCAGACTTGATTCTTATTAGTTGCTACTTCTTACTTCCAATTGTAGAATTCCTTCCCCACGTCCGCTATTTTTTTGAAGTGTAGTATTTGGTGTGAGCGGATTTTTGGTGAAGACGAGAATTTGTGAAACCTTTGCCTGCATTGACTTTCAGACGTGGAATGAAAATTATCGGAAGGCGGAAAAAAATTCTGGCTTGCAGGTTGCTTATTTGCTGCCGCATACAAAACTGAAGCCTCCAATTTTATGATATCACAACAGCAAACGCAAAAGCAACAGCTTAAGATATTACCTCAGCAAATCCAACTTCTCAACCTTTACTTTTTAAACACCCTGGAACTGGAGCAACGCATTGCCACAGAACTGGAGGAAAATCCCATACTCGAACAAAAGGAAAACACCGAATCGGAAGACGGCGAAATAAAAGCGGTTACGGACGTTCAGGATTATCAGGACTGGGATGAATTTCGCTACGACGACAACCCGGATTATAAAGCCGAATACCAGAATTATTTTAGTCAGGAAGATGTGCCCAACAAGCCAATCAGCAGCTTTAATCATTTTAAGGATGAAGCAAAACAGCAACTGCGCATGTTGGAGCTATCGGACGAAATGCATGAACTGACTTCCTATATAATTGACGTGCTGAACAACAGCGGCCTGATGGACAAACCGCTGGATGAAGTGGCGGAAGATTTCTCTTTCATGAAGCAAACCATTGTGGAGGAAGAAAAGATTCGCGAAGCGCTTACCATCGTTCAAACCCTTGACCCGCTTGGCATTGGGGCTACAAGCGTTCAGCAATGCCTGCTCATTCAGCTGCAGAATATGGACCAAAGCCGGCAGGATATTCACAGCGCCACAAAGTTAATTGAGCTTCATTACCATGATTTAATCCATCGCCAGTTTGAGAAAATACACCACGCTTTGGGCGTAAATGAAGAAGAATTGCGCGTTGTGCTGAACCTGATTGGCACCTTAAAATTTTATCCGGTCACGGAAAACGTTTCAGAATACGAACCGAAAAACACCATCATTCCTGACTACATTATTACCCGTTTTGGCGACAGCATTTTAGTGAATCTGCACACCACAAAGGCAAGTTCTGTTTTCGTAAATCAATCGCTTTTCGACCAATTGAGCAGCCAAAGCAAAAACGACCGCGGCGCAAAGCAATACGTGAAAAGCAAACTCCAGTCGGCGCAATGGTTTGTGAATGCCGTGAAGCAGCGGGAAGACACGATGATGCGCATTATGCAATGCATTGTGCAGTTGCAACACGAGTATTTTCTGGAGGGAGATATCCGCCTGCTGAAGCCGATGGTGCTGCGAAATGTGTCCGACATTTCAGGTATGGACATCAGCACGGTTTCAAGAATTACGAGCAATAAATACGCTGAAACACACTTCGGCTTGCTTTATCTTAAAAACCTTTTTAGCGAAGGCATTGCTGATAAAAAAGGCGTCGTAATCAGCAACAAAGTGATACAGAACGTGATTCAGGAAGCCATAGATGCGGAGGATAAAAAGCACCCTTACACAGACCAGCAGCTGGTGAACATTCTTGCAGAGAAGGGTTACAATATTGCGCGTCGCACGGTGGCGAAATACCGCGAACAAATGCATGTGCCGATTGCACAAATCAGAGCCGTTTGGGCTTAATGGTCCTTCGGTTTAATTTTACTACAAAACCAGCTACTTATGAATGAAATACTCGTCATTGATGATGATAACGACATGTGCCTTTTGCTGAGTCGTTTCCTGACGCGCAAGGGATTCCCCACAACCACCGTAAATAGCGGCAAAGAAGCAATAGCCTGGATGGAAAAAAACACACCGCTTCTGGCACTTTGTGATTTTCGTCTGGATGATTTAAATGGCGCAGAAATGCTTCAGAAAATTCAGGAGAAACATCCGGGCACACCGGTGATTATTATTACCGGATATAGCGACGTGAAAGATGCTGTTGAAGTGATGAAACTGGGCGCGTATGATTACGTAACCAAACCATTGTTTCCTGATGAAATATTGCTGACGATTAAGAAAGCGCTTTCAGAAAACGGAATGGATGAAATGCCGGCTCCAAAATCATCAAAGAAAAAAGAAGAAACCTCGAAACCTGCGCCTAAAGCGGGTTCTGCCAGTGCAGGCAAAGTAAGAACGTTTGTAAACGACCAGTATATTTTTGGTGACAGCCCCGCTTTTGAGCAAATCGTAAAGCAGATAGACTTGGTGGCGCCCACCAATTTCAGCGTTATTATTTATGGAGAGAGTGGGAGTGGAAAGGAAGCAATCGCGCAACAGATTCACCACCAAAGCAAACGTGCCAAAAAACCCTTTGTAGCAATTGATTGCGGAGCACTTTCTAAAGAGCTTGCGGGCAGTGAAATGTTTGGTCATGAAAAAGGTTCTTTCACCGGGGCGCTGAATCAAAAAATCGGCAGCTTTGAAATAGCCAATGAAGGCACCATTTTCCTCGATGAGATTTCCAATCTTTCCTATGATATTCAGGTGTCGTTGCTGCGCGTAGTTCAGGAAAGAAAGATGCGCAGAGTGGGGGGGAATAAAGACATAAAACTGGATGTGCGCATCATCGTAGCAAGCAATGAAAAACTATGGGATTCTGCAAGGACGGGCAAATTCCGGGAAGATTTGTATCACCGGTTTAATGAGTTCAGCATCACCGTTCCGCCGCTTCGTAAACGCAAAGAAGACCTCCTGCTTTTTGCCAATCATTTTTTGAAAATGACCAACAAAGAGTTGGAGAAAAACGTGCTTGGCTTTTCAGACGAAGTGCAGGAAATTTTCAAAAATTACGTTTGGTATGGCAATCTCAGGGAAATGAAAAATGTGGTGAAACGCGCTACCTTATTGACCGAAGGAGATTATGTGGAAGCGAAATCATTACCTTTTGAGATTACCAATTTCCAGCGGTTGCGCTTTGATGATGAAGATGACGAGGCATCGCAGCAAGTCCTTAATGAATCCAAAAACGAAGCAGGAGAAAATGATGAAACAGATTCTGACGCGTCATACGAAAACAAACTAAAAACCGCCAATCTGGATGCAGAATATGAAGTGATTCTTGGGGCGCTGAAAGAAGCAAACTACAATAAAAGCAAAGCGGCAAAACTGCTGAACATAGACCGGAAGACGCTTTACAACAAGATGCGTCAGTTTAAAGAGTTTAAGCTTGATTAAAAGCGGGTTGTAACTATTCTATCTCCTAAATAAAATTTATGCAGTCAGCCGAAGCGCAAATCAGAATTCTTATTGTGGATGATGATGAAGATGATTTTGTGCTCACGAGCATGCACATGCGCAAAATTCCCGGCAAAGCTCCGGTAATTGACTGGTGCCATAAATACGATGATGCCTTGCAGTTTATGAAAAATGCTGCCTACGATTTGTATTTCGTGGATTACAGGCTCGGTGCTAAGTCAGGCGTTGATTTATTGAAAGAGGCAGTGGAGCATCATTGCGAGGCGCCTATTATTTTATTGACAGGCAAAGGCAATTATGAAGTTGATATTGAAGCGATGCAGCTCGGTGCCGTGGATTACCTGATAAAAACGGATTTAAACGAAGAAAAAATTGAGCGCTGTATTCGTTATGCGCTGGAGCGCTCTGCCAATCTGAAAGCGCTGAAAGATAATGAGCGCAAGTATCGCAGCATTTTTGAAAAATCAAAAGACATTGTTTTCCTGACGGATGAAATGCTTGATTTTAAAGACGTAAACAATGCTGCAGTTTCATTGCTTGGTTATTCCAAAGAAGAGTTGATGCAAATGAACCTTTGCGATTTGCTGGACCATGCCCAACATAAAAAATACCTGTTGCATGCCATCCAGGCGCGTAAAGAAATAAACGATTTGGAAGTCGTAATTAACAGCAAAAACGGGGAGCAGAAATGGTGCATTTTCTCAGCAACTTTTGAACAGTTTTCTGCAAACACCGGATACGTGCAAGGCATCATCCACGACATTACCAACCTCAAAAAAATTGAAAAAACCACCCTCCAGGCAGAGAAACTTGCAGCAGCCGGAAGGCTTGTAAGAACGCTGGCGCATGAAGTCCGCAACCCGCTGAATAATATTTCACTATCCGTAGAGCAGTTATTGCAGGAAGAAATGGATGACGCAACAACGTCTTTCCTGGAGATAATACAAAGGAATAGCAAGCGCATCAGCGATTTGATTTCAGAACTACTAAACACGTCAAGACCCACGGAAATAACTTTAGAAAATCATTTCCTGCAATCCATTCTCGACGAAGTTATTTCCGTAGCGCTCGACAGGATTACCCTAAAGCACATCAAATTACAAATAGACTTTCCAAAAGAGGGATTGCTGATTTCAGCAGACAAAGAAAAACTTACCCTTGCCTTACTGAACATCCTGATAAACGCTATCGAGGCAATGGAAGAAAATAAAGGACAGCTTTTGATATCGTTAGAAGCAAAAGACGAGCTGGCAGTTTTGAAAATAATGGATAATGGTTGCGGCATCAGCGAAGAAAATGTGGGCCGGCTTTTTGAACCTTATTTCACGCAAAAGCGAAACGGAATGGGGTTAGGTCTTGCTTCCACACTCAATATTATTCAGGGACATAAAGGCGATATTGAAGTGCAATCGCAAATTGAAAAAGGCACCACTTTTATAATCACCTTTCCTCTATTGCACTAAATTTTTCTTCTTTTTCATAGATGGAAAGCTTTTGAAAAATTTTTACTGAAAATTAGTTGGCAAAAGACAAGTCGAGGTCTTTCAAACTGATAGGTTTTTCAATCACGCGGAAAGCAGCAGTGGCGGGCATTTCGGGCTGTGCAGGATGAAAAGCGCTGATGAGGTTAATCTGCATTTCCGGGTATTTTTCTGCAATGGTAGGGGCCAAAGTCCAACCTGTTCCATCCGGTAAATTATTATCCAGAAAAATGATGTGCGGTTTCAATGTTTCCAAAAATGATACACCTTGTTCCAATGTATGAGCCAAATAAACTTCAAAATTTTTACGCAAAAAATAGCCTTTTAGCAGATAACACAGGTCAATCTCATCATCAATAATGAGGACTTTTTTCAGTTGGGATGTAGGTTGGGTAACAGTCATAACACTTCAGGGCTTCGCAAGAAAACAAAGTGCAATCAAAAATCTTTTCTTTTAAAAAAAAGGTGGCGAAATTGTAAGCTTCGTGTACCCAATTGCAAAGACAATGCCTTCAAAAAATTGTGTGGAGAAAACTGACCGAAATATGGCGATCAGTGGGGGGATGGATGATTGCCGGGTTGCACCCAATAACTGCGGATTGCAGCGATCGTTTTTAAAAGACTGTCGAAACTATTGGGTTTGGTGATGTAAGAATTGGCGCCCATATCGTAGCAGCGGCGCATCTCCTGCTCATTATTTGTGGTGCTGAAAATGATAATCGGGATGTGCTTGAAAACCTCGTTCTGCTTTAATTCTCGCAACACTTCGCGCCCGTCTTTTTTAGGCATATTCAGGTCAAGCAAAATAAAGTTGGGGTGTGCTTTTTTATCGGGCAATGAGTTTAAAAATTCTAACACCTCCACACCGTTACCTAAAAACTGAAGCCGGTCGTTAAACCCATTTTCTTCAAACGCACATTTCAGGAGAAACCGATCGTCAGAATCATCCTCGGCAATAAGAATAAATAGCTCCTCCATCCTGCGTTTTTTTTGGGAGCGTAAAGGTAAAGGAAGGCTCCTGAAAATTTAAAAAAGAGGCTGCGCTTAACTGGCATAACCTTTTTAGGAAAATGGAAAGGAATTCTTTTACTTTACTAATCTCAAAAACAACTTAACTCATGAAAAAACCAGCTTCAAAAAAAGCCACAACTACCAAAGCAGCAGCGGGTAAAAAATCTGCATCTCCTGCCGCTTTAAAATCAAAGCAGGCAAGCGCTTCAAAGGATGATACAGAATCTTCCAAAAGGAAAACAGCCTCAAAATCTGTAGCCTCAAAAAACAAATCAGCAGCTACCTCCTCCCCTAAAAAGGCAACTGCTTCTTCAGGTAAAAAAAGTACTGCTGCGCCTTCTAAAAAAAGCGCAACAAAATCTGCTAAACCCACTTCGCCAAAAGCCACTGCAAAAAAATCTGCTTCACCAAAATCGGGCGGACGTTCTTCAAAATCTGCAAGCGGTTCAAAATCAGGATCGTCAAAAAAATCTACCGCCGCTTCTTCTCCACGCGAAGGATTGCAGGATGTGTTGAAGGATTTAATGAAAGACATTTACTACGCCGAAAAGCAATTGGTCAAAGCACTGAAAAAGATGAACAAAGCTGCCACCAATCAGCAATTGAAGGATGCCTTCATGACGCACTTGGAGCAAACAAACGGGCAAATTGAAAAACTGGAATCTGCCTTTGAAATGCTTGGTCTGAAGGCTCAGGGCAAAAAATGCCCTGCTATGGATGGCTTAATTGAAGAGGGAGATGAGCACATGTCAGAAATGGATAAAGGACACGCGTTGGATGCTGCGTTGATTGTTGGCGCTCAGAAAGTGGAACACTACGAAATAGCTGCTTATGGCTCATTGCGGACTTTTGCAAGAAGCTTGGGCTTTGATGAATGCACAACAATTTTTCAGGAAATCCTGGATCAGGAAGCCGAAACGGATGAATTGCTAACCGGAATTGCACAAACCGTAAATCAGGAAGCGCTGATGGCTGATGAAGACAAAGCGTTGGAAGAAGACAGTAATAATGATTTCGATTCTTCTGGTAAAAAATCAGACAAATAGATCCCTTCTTACGAAAGGAAGTACCATAAAAGCAGTATTGTGATTTCGCAATGCTGCTTTTTTTTAGCCTTAAATTGAAGAACCGATGCAGCGCTTTGCGCAATTAATTCAGGAGCTTAACCACACCACAAAAACCAACGATAAACGCGACGCATTGGTTCGGTATCTGCATGACGCACCTGATGCTGATAAGGTTTGGCTCATTGCACTTTTTTCACACCGGCGGCCCCGAAGGCTTATAAACACAACGCTTTTAAAACAATGGTGCATGGAAATCACCGGTTTGCCTAAATGGCTTTTTGATGAAAGTTATCATCACACCGGCGACCTTTCTGAAGCCATTTCCCTTATGCTTCCCGAACATGAAAATGAGGAAGAAAATAGGCAGCTTCATAAAATGATGGAAGCAATAAAGCAGCATCAAACCGCTTCAGAAAATGAAAAGAAAATTTTTGTTTTGGAGCATTGGAAAATGCTGCCGCGCGAAACTTGTTTACTGTTCAATAAACTGATCATTGGTGGCTTCCGGCTGGGTGTATCTCAGAATATTATTGTGAAAGCACTCGCGCATTTTACCGGAAAAGATGCGCAGGCGGTGGCGCATTTAATCAGCGGAAACTGGGATCCTTTTTCTATCAATTTTTCAGAATTGATGCACGATGATATTATTGTTACAGATGCCTCAAAGCCTTATCCCTTCTACCTTGCGTATGCCATTGATGGAGAATCTGCCGCGCTTGGAAAGCCTGATGAATGGCAGGTAGAGTGGAAGTGGGATGGCATTCGAGGTCAGTTAATTCGGCGAAATGGACAATTATATTTATGGTCGCGAGGAGAAGAATTAATCACTGATAAATTCCCCGAAATCGAATCCCTTTTCTCCATGTTGCCGGATGGCGTTGTGATGGATGGAGAAGTGCTAAGCTATCGCGACGGTTTGCCGCTTTCATTTCAATATCTGCAAACGCGTGTCACCAGAAAATCGCTCAATAAAAAGCAGCTTGCTGATGCACCGGTTGTTTTCATGGCTTACGACCTTTTGGAATTTGACGGAGAAGACCTTCGGAACCGTGAAATGCAGGAGCGTCGCGCAATGCTTGAAAAACTGGCAAAGGATATTCACAGCCCATATTTCGTACTTTCTGAAACGATTGTTTTTCAGGAATGGGAAGCGCTGGATATGCTTATGAAAACCGCACGGGAAAGGCGTTGTGAAGGTTTTATGCTTAAACGGAAATCGAGTATTTATCAGGCAGGGCGGCGGCGCGGTGACTGGTGGAAATGGAAAATTGCGCCGCTAACAACCGATGCTGTTTTGATTTATGCTCAAAAAGGTTCCGGTAAAAGAAACGGACTTTATACTGACTACACATTTGCTGTTCGGGATGGTGAAAAACTAGTGCCTTTTGCTAAAGCTTATTCCGGATTAACCGATAAAGAAATTGGCGTGGTTGACAAGTTTATAAAAGCAAATAGTCTGGAACAATTTGGACCAGTAAAAACCGTGAAACCGGAACTCGTTTTTGAAATTGCTTTTGAAGGAATTGCTGCATCAGGAAGGCATAAAAGCGGCGTGGCTGTTCGCTTTCCGCGAATTGTGAGGCAGCGTTTTGATAAAAATGTCTCGGAAATTAACACGATTGAAGATTTGAAGGAATTGCTGGAACAATATGGGAAACAATGACAGTATTCTGAAGCAAAATTTCGTTTCTCCGCTTAATGTTCTTTTGTTTAAAAGATGCCCACAAAAAAATCACTTCAATCTTCTACGGACGGCTTCACCATCATCCGCCAATGGCTTGCCGGTAAAGGCTTACATCCATTTCCGTTTCAGGAAGAAACCTGGCAACTATATGTGGAAGGATTAAGCGGCATCGTAAATGCACCCACCGGTTTTGGTAAAACCTTTTCGGTTTTTCTCGGGGTAATTATCGACTTTATAAACCAGCATCCAGAAACATTCCGCAAGCAAAAAAAGCTAGGCTTGCAGCTTCTGTGGATTACGCCATTAAGAGCTCTTGCAAAAGATATTTCGCGGGCGATGGAAATTGCTTTGGATGAAATGCAGATTCCCTGGCGTGTGGCGGTTCGGAATGGAGATACTTCCTTAAGCGATCGTCAGAAACAAAAGAAAAATGCGCCTGAAATTCTGATCATCACGCCAGAAAGTTTGCACCTGCTTTTTGCATCAAAAGGCTATCCGCAATTGTTTCAAAACCTGAAATGCATCGCTGTAGATGAATGGCATGAATTGCTCGGAAGCAAACGGGGCGTGCAGGTGGAACTCGCGTTAGCACACCTAAAAAAACTACACGCCGATAAACTTTTTACTCCTGAAAACAAGCTTCAAAAAAGCCACGTAAATCCAAAAATTCCACTTCGCATCTGGGGCATTTCTGCTACCATCGGAAATTTAAATGAGGCGTTGCAAGTGTTGATGGGCGAGGATTCTAATGCCACAATTGTGAAGGCAGATTTACAGAAAAAAATCGCCTTGCGCACCGTGCTTCCGGAAACAGTAGAGCGCTTTCCCTGGGCGGGGCATTTGGGTGTAAAAATGATTGATCACGTCCTCCCAATTATTCATCAAAGCAAAACAACACTGCTCTTCACAAACGTTCGTTCGCAAGCAGAAATCTGGTATCAGGCATTGCTCGAAGCTGATTCTTCCCTTGCTGGAATCATAGCATTGCATCACAGTGCTATTGAAGGTGAAACCCGCGCCTGGGTGGAGGATCAGCTTCATTCGGGCAGTTTAAAAGTGGTGGTTTGCACCGCCAGTCTTGATCTTGGTGTAGATTTTCGACCTGTGGATACGGTAATCCAAATCGGAAGTCCAAAAGGCGTAGCGCGTTTCCTACAAAGAGCCGGCAGAAGTGGTCATAGTCCGCATGAGGTCAGCAACATTTATTTTATCCCGACGCACTCTCTTGAAATAGTGGAAGGTGCGGCATTGGAAGCAGCCTATCATCAGCAAATTATTGAAAGCAGGCAGCCGGTTGTGATGGCTTTTGATGTACTGATTCAATACATGGTGACGCGCGCTGTTGGCGAGGGCTTTGACAGCGAAACGCTTTACCAGGAAGTGCTTTCAACCCATTGTTACGCCGACGTTTCACCGGAAGAATGGAGTTGGCTTTTAGCATTTATTACGCATGGAGGAAACACGCTTCAGGGATACGATGATTATCATAAAGTCACTCTGGTAGATGGTATTTATCGGGTGATAAACAGAAGGGTAGCGATGCGCCACAGAATGCATGTCGGCACTATTGTGGGTGAATCATTAATGCGCGTGAAATTCCGCAGTGGCGGTTATGTAGGTACTATCGAGGAGTATTTTATTTCGCGTTTAAAACTGGGCGACGCTTTCATTTTAGCGGGTAAAAGGCTGGAGCTTTTGATGGTAAAAGATATGGAGGCGATTGTGAAAAAAAGCAACTCTAAAAAGGCCATTATCCCCGCTTGGTTGGGTGGGCGTTTGCCGCTGTCTGCCAATCTGGGAGCGGTTTTGAGGCATACCTATCAAACTGCGGCTAATGATGCATCATCGCATCCTTTGCTTCAGTTTCTTACCCCGCTTTTTGAAAAACAACAGGCGCTTAGTTACATTCCTAAAGACGGTGAAACCTTGGTGGAACTCATCAAAACCCGCGATGGTTTTCACCTCTTTGCTTATCCTTTTGAAGGCAGGCTGGTGCATCAATCTATGGCTTCATTACTTGCTTATCGCTTGTCACAACTTTTGCCCATTACCTTTTCAATTGCGATGAACGATTATGGATTTGAATTGCATACCGATCAGCCTATTCCGGTCGATGAAGAGAATATAAAATCG
>CBDCKE010000008.1:0-825848 GCA_965218185.1 Flavipsychrobacter sp. | reverse complement strand
AGCCCACCAGGGCCTCCAGGCGCTGCTTGTCGAAGAAGGCGTAGCTGAACAGCCGCATGCCGTCGGCCAGGCCGAAGCGCCGCGCCGCCCGCTCGTAGAGCCCGCCCTTCGTGCTGAAAGTGCTCATGCCTGGCAAACAAAGACAAATCATTGGCTCCACTCATGACAGCCTCTCCCAAGCCTCTCCCAGCACTGCTTCTTCACCGAATCAGTGCAACAGGCTGTGCTCTGGCGCGAGAGCCGGTCAGCTGAGCTCTGGTCTTGTGGTGCCGTACAGGTGCTGCACCTGAGGGCGCCGAGAGCCCGCTGCCGGAGAAGACGACCACCCTGGAGCAGCCTGCAGCAAGTTCCAGCAGCTTGGCCAGCTCGCCGTTGTCGCTGCGAGTCCCGGCGACGCCCCTGTCGGGCATGACAGCCGATCACGGAGTCAGAATAAAGCCTGCTTGCATCAGCACGCTATCATCGCTACGCACACACACCATGTCTCGGCGATGAGTAAATTGCAAACCGTCAGCCTGATGCACGACCAGATGGACGGCAGATGTGGCGCAACGGCAAGGCGTCGGAGAGCACTAGATGGTAGTGGCAGCTGATGATCCCATTTGGAGCTACCCGAGCTGCGAAATCAAATGACGGCTGGAGTGCCTCCGATGCACACTCACCTGGAGTCGGCCCGGCGGCGGAGTGAGTAGCGCCCAGGCGGCGGCGCACTGCCGCCGGCGCTGCTGCCCATCCCAGCTCACAGGCTGCGCATTGCTGTTCCTATGTACACATGTAGATAGAACACTTCGGGTAACAGTTGAGGATTTGAGGGCGCACAAGGGCAGCCCGCGGCGGTGCAGCAGCGTCCATGCCCAGCTGCCATCTGACACAGCAATCTTTCGGACGCTGCCGCAAACGTCAAGACTTGATGCCCGGCAGTGCCTTCATATCACCATGTCCAGCGTAGATGCCAGTGGCATGCTGCACAGCGCGCAGCTGGTGATGCATGCATCCCATATGCCGAGTGCGCGGTGCACCTGCTTTGTGGCGGAGCTGCATTCAGCTGTGCCGCTTGTGACAAGCAGGTGTACCAGGCATCACGTACACTGCACGGCTACGCAGTCCGACAGCTTTCTTGGGCTGAACTGATGCACACCAGGTCTCGGATGCTGGCTCGTCAGCAACGCCGACACGTCCAGCGCCTCATACAGTCATAGTCTGCAGACCAATGGAAATGACGGTTTGCAGCATTGTCAGGCAATTCTGCAATGTGACCTCAGGTCGAGCAACAGGCGAGTGTCAAATCTCAAAGCACAGCTGCAAAACCCCACTTGCATCTTGCATATTGCAGTCTTCCTAACGACACAGTCTGCAGTCTGCACACCATCCGCATATCACATCTGCGCTTCGGATCCCGCACAGCGCACAACAATTCCCGTTGCATATGCCCCATCAATTTTGGCGCTGCGCCACATGTGTGCAGCTCAATCCCATCGACTGTGTCGCGTAGCACGCTGCCTCTGACTTGAAGAGACTCTGATCTGCATTGCGAGCTCTGCAGCAGCAATGTTCCACCGCAGCCAAATGCTGTTGCAGGCTGCCTTGCTGCAGTCGTGCCGAGCCGCACGGCAATGCAATGCCGGGTGCGGAGCCTGTGACAGCAACAGCGCCTTCGGAGCAGCGTTGCGATGCCTGGCAGCCGCCAGCACCGCAAACTGCAGCGGTCTTGTCGAGCCGGCGTCACCTGATGATTACAGCACCATCCACTGCCCGCCCACGCTCTTGCAGTCTGCGTGTCAGGACCACCCCAGCGACTGCAGCAGCAGCAAGCTTGCCGATGTCAGGGGCGTGGACTGCTCAAGGGCTCTTCGCACGGTGCAACTAGCCAGCTGTCAGAATGCTGCGCTGCCGCAGCTGACATGCGGTCTCGCAGCATCACTTCTGCAGGCGGAAGCATCAGCAACCTTCGTGCAACAGCGGCGATGGTATGCCAGCAATGCCGGCGGCAGCGGCAGCGGCAGTACTGAGTTCACTGCCAGCAGCCCTGTGGGTCCAGCGCCTCCACTACAACGTGCACAGCCAAGCCATCAGGAACAGGCGCGCACCAGCACAGCACACGCAGCTGATGATCGGTCTTCGGGTATGGACGAGACCAGCGGCAGAACGTCAGCGGCTGTTCCTGACAGCTGGCTGGAGCAGCGTTGCCCGCGCAGTTTGCTGCCCTATGCGCAGCTCATGCGACTCGACAAGCCCATAGGTGTGCTTCATAGGTGTGATGTTACTGTGGGATCCCCAGCCACCAGCTTGCGAGCCAGACAGCGATCTCACCTCACCTCACCTTCCTTGTAAAGTGATGCAAATTGAAGCATATCACCACGCTGTACTCAAATAACTGATCTGCTGATCTCTCGCACCGGCTGCATGGGGGACTGAAGGTTTGCACGCAGCAGGCATCACTGCTGCACAACGAGAACCTGATTTTGGCGCTGCTGTCCGGCAGGCACCTGGCTGCTGGCGTGGCCGTGCTTCTGGTCCATCGCGCTGGCCGCGCCGCCGGGGGCCGCCCCCGACACGACGCTGCTGGCTCTGTTCGGCGCGGGTGCACTGCTGCTGCGCGGCGCCGGCTGCACGGTGGGAATAATGGGCTGCTGCGCGTAAAACCGATTATGAGAATTACTGGGTGTCCTGCTAGGCACTGGGGCGCTGCTGCTGCGCGGCGCCGGCTGCATGGTAGGAACAACAGGCTGCGGCTTGACACGAAACCTTTTACTCATTTCGCTGGCCCGGTTGGCGCGCGGGGGCTGCTGTTGTGTGGTGCCGGCTGCCCGGTGCAAGCAACGGGCCGCTGCAATTGCTAGGCATTGTGATTTTGTCATGGTTGCCACGATGCCACGATGCCACGATATGTAGTAGCACTGGCTGTACCATGAGGATGTGATACAGTATCAGCAGCACTGACCGTCTGCCGAAAGGGACTGCCATCCGCTGCCATGCCCCTCAATGTGAACCGTGATCATCCCTACGTAGCAGATGCACTGTCCCAGTGTGCTGGTCTTGCAGGTGAACGATCTGTGGGACGCTGACCTGGACAAGAAGGTCGCCCGCACCGCATCCCGGCCTCTGGCTGCGGGCACCATCACCAAGATGGCGGCGCTGGGTGCGTCATTCTTGTGTTCCCTCGTCGCAGGTCCAGGCCAGCATCCCCAGCGCCGCTGTGCTGCGCTGAGCCGTGCATGTGAATCATGGCAGCCTGGCCTCAATCTGCCAGTTTGTCTTCGGCATGGCAGGCAAACACACCCAAAACTTCTCAGGCGTGTGCAGGTTTCCTGGGGACATGAGAGTCTGATCGCGGTAATAACCGGAGCGGATGTCGCCGGGTTGCATGCATTTTGCAACAGCAATCTGTGCCAGTTCTTTACCATCACCGAAGATGCCGAATTTTGCTTTTCCGGTAAGCACTTCGCGCCTTCCAATCAGGCTTGCTTCACGGCTGGCAACGGCTATGCGATAGTCTTTAAGCACCTCTTGCTGAAATTCTTCAAAAGATAGGCGGCTTCCATTTTGTGTTGTTGATTCTTGCATGGATATGGCGTGCAGGCTTTTGCATTTCCTGGATGGCAAAGGTAATTGCCTGCCTGTGGAAAGTACAAAGTTTTGGACAGTTTGAAAAGCATGAAAACTATGAATCGAGTCCGCCCCGTTCTTTAATGCCTGTAGCAGAAATTCCTTTTGGTTTTATCAGCCGCAGCATTTGCAATAAAACGCTCAAAAAAATCAACCCCACTCCGGCAAAAAACCCCCACTCCAGTTCCTGATTTTCTTTATAAAAAATGAAGGCTAAAATGATACCGTACACCGGCTCCAGGTTTACGGAAAGCGTAGCCGTGAAAGAAGAAATATGCTTCAGCGCATTCAATGCAAGGCTTTGTGCCCACACCGTGCAGCAGAGGCTTAAACCAACAGCCAGCCTGCATCCCCAAGCGATGGCAGGAAGCGGGTTTCAGGGAGATAATAAAATTGAAAAGGCAATGCTACACAAAGCAATAACCAGCCGGTCCCCATTTCATAAAACACCATGGTGCGTGCCGGATATTTGTGTGCAATTCGTTTATTTAAAACAGTAAAAAGCGCAGCAAGAATGGCAGCCACAACGCCCATTAAAATGCCTGCGCCATAAAATTGCTGATAGCCGTAAATCATTCCCATGCCCACCAATGCAACACCGCCCAGCAAAAACTCATTCCAGGCGTATTTTCCTTTGTTGATGAGCACATGAAAAAGCGTTGTAAAAACCGGCGCGGTGCTGAGGCAAACCAATGCAATGGAAGCGTTTGCAAACTTGATAGCTCCATAAAAAGCTACCCAATGCAAAGCCATTAAAACGCCCACCCAGCCAAGCTTCCGGTAATCTTCTTTATCAATTTTTACCCACCTTTTTCTGTAAGTAATAATGCCTGCAATGATGATTGCCGTGAGCAACATTCTGTACCACACAAGCACCGGCGCATCCAGCGTAATTGCCCTGCCAAGCACTCCGGTAAACCCCCAAAGCAACACAGCGGCGTGCATTTGCAACAATGCCTGTTTCATGAACTATCTGATTGCGGCAAAGATGCAGCCCTGCATTTCCTCCCCAAAATTTGTTCTTACAACTTACTTTTGATTGCCCGGAAAATTTCTTCCAAAGCCTCTCCTAAACACCACTTTGCTCCCCACTCCATTTTAATGAACAATTCTTATTCAGACCTCGTTAAGCAAACCTTTGATTTTCCGCAGGAAGGCTTTAATGTAAAGGACAATTATCTGCAATTCAACGATGTGGACATAAAGCGGCTGATTGACAAATACGGAACGCCCTTCAAACTCACGTATCTGCCAAAGATTGCCACGCAGGTAGCAAAGGCAAAAAAGATGTTTAACGACGCCATAAAAAAGCACCGGTACGACGGTAAATACTATTACTGCTACTGCACCAAAAGCTCCCATTTTTCTTTTATTGTTGAAGAAACGCTGAAACAAAATGTGCACATCGAAACTTCCTTTGCTTACGATATTGAAATCATCAAACAGCTTTTTAAAAAGAAGAAAATAACCAAAGACACGTTTATCATTTGCAACGGTTTTAAAACAAGAGCCTACACCCGCAATATTTCGCAACTCATAAACGCCGGTTTTCAAAACGTGATTCCCGTGCTGGATAACAAGAATGAGTTTGATGATTACAAGAAAAGCATACGCGCTAAAGACCCCGTAAAAATTGGCATCCGCGTAGCGAGTGAAGAAGAACCCACTTTCGATTTCTACACCTCTCGTTTAGGCATTCGTAGTAGGGATGTTTTAGAGTTTTACGTGGATAAAATAAAAGGCAACAACCGCTTTCAATTAAAGATGCTCCACTTCTTTATGAACAAAGGCATTAAAGACGACATCTACTACTGGAGCGAGCTGAATAAAGTAGTGAACCTTTGGTGCCAGCTTAAAAAGATTTGCCCCGAACTGGACGGATTAAATATTGGTGGTGGCTTTCCCATCAAACACTCGCTGGGCTTTGATTACGACTATAATTACATGGTCAACCAAATCATCAGTAACGTGAAAAAAGTCTGCAAGAAAAACAAAGTGGACGTGCCGGATATCTACACAGAATTTGGTTCGTTTACGGTGGGCGAAGCAGGCGCGGTGATTTATGGAATCCTGGATCAGAAAATGCAAAACGATCGCGAAACCTGGTACATGATCGACTCTTCTTTCATCACCACTTTGCCCGACACATGGGGCATTGGCGAAAAATTTCTGATGCTGCCCATCAACAAATGGGATAAGGAATATCAGGAAGTGCACCTCGGCGGACTTACTTGCGACAGCCATGATTTCTACACGTCTGAAGAACACATAAACGCCGTGTTTCTTCCCAAACTAGATAAAGAAAAAGGCGAAGAACCGCTTTACATCGGCTTCTTCCACACGGGCGCTTATCAGGATCAGTTAGCGGGATACGGCGGCATCAAACACTGCATGATCCCTTCACCCAAACACGTAGTGTTAGAATTCAACAAAGAAGGCAAACTGGAAGACTGGCTTTATGCAAAGGAACAAACGCCGCAAAGCATGTTGAAACTGCTGGGTTACATCCGCTAAAGCAATTTTTTTTGTAGGCGCTTAAAAAGCATTTTTCCACATCATGCTCTCCACAGGTTTGTTGGGCTGATTGCTGTATTTAGCATTGCTTTTCTGGTTGTATTTCACTTCAATTTCACCATCCACGGGAAAATAAATTAACTGGCCAATCGGCATGCCTTTATAAACTTTCACCGGCTGCTTCACGGATATTTCGAGCGTCCAGTTTCCGCAAAAACCAACATCGCCTTTGCCTGCTGTAGCGTGGATGTCAATACCTAATCTGCCCGTGCTGCTTTTGCCTTCCAGGAACGGAACGTGTGCATGTGTTTCTGTGTATTCCTGCGTTACGCCGAGGTAAAAAATGTGCGGATACAATACAAAACCATCTTCGGGAATTTCAAACGGCTCAATCGTGTTGTGCTTTTTTGCGTCGAGGATGTGTTCTTTATAAGTAGCGAGTGTGTCGCCCAAATGCACGTCGTAACTATTGCTCCCGAGGCAACTGCGGTCGTAAGGTTCGATCTTAATAGTGCCTGATGCAATTTCTTCCAGAATGCGCGTGTCTGATAAAATCATGGCGCCAAAAGTAGGGAAGGGAAAAAGGTTTTTGCTGCGCGGATTTTACCGGAGATATTGCGCTACGTCCTTCAAAGAATAATCGCCATCCAGGATTTTTAAGAGCTGGTGCTGGTTGTCGTAAAACGTGATTTGGGGGAGAATTTTCATGGTGTAAACGTAGAAAATAAGGTTGCTCGCATCTGTGCCTATGTTTTGAAACTGAGGAATATTACCGATGCCTGTTTTGGAAATAAAGCCCTTCATCGCATCCTTATGCCTTCCTTCAGAAACGAAAATCATTTGCGTGTTTTTGATTTTAGAACCCAAAGTTTTTAGCGAGTCAACCATGTGTTCGCAATGGTCGCATTCCGGACTGAATATCATTATCATCACCGGTTTGCCAGCCTGCACCATGGTGTGATTGAAAAAGCCACCGCTTGTTTTTTCTATCTTGAAAGGTGGCATGGGCGCGCCTTTCAGCTTGTAATCTATTTTTTGCTGCGCGAAGGAAAAGGTGGCGGCTAAGAGCATCAGAGAGAGGAGTAATTTCATTTTCATAAAGGCAAAAATAAAGGTTGAAGCCTTCCGTGAAGCAAAGCAAATGCCAACAACAAAATCGCTTGCCGAACTTCACCCAAAATCAATTATCAAATGCCGCTTTTCAGAGAATGGACTTCTGATGCATTCAGCCTTGCAGCCATCTGGAAGATTGAAGAGCCGGAAGATTTTTTCATCCAAAAAACAAAACTGCAACCTGCCATTAAAAATGAAAAACGCCGGATGGAGCACCTTGCCGGAAGGTTTCTGCTGCAATACCTGAAAGTCGATTTTCCATTGCTGCACATTGCGCCCGATGCGCATGATAAACCCCGCTTGCCGAACAATGATTTTTACTTTTCCATTTCGCACTCTTATCCTTACGTGGCGGCAGTGGTGAGTCCGCATGTGGAGTGTGGTATTGACATCCAAACCTGGCATCCGCGCATGGAAACACTGCAGCACAAATTCCTCAACGATGCGGAGCAAAAAATAATTGTAAACGATTCAAAAAAAATAACCGAAGCCTGGAGCGTGAAAGAAGCTGCATACAAATGGCAGGGCAGGAGAGGCGTAGAATTTCGCGAACATCTTATTATCGAAAAGAAAGCAGAGAACGAACATGACACCCTTTTTGATGTAAGAATGATATTAACTGCCTTGAAGAATCCTATTTCCATAAAAGCCTTTACTGCAACCGATTTCAGCCTGGCAATAGTTATTCATAACCACATTTTCCACCCGCATTAACTTTCATTGCCTTTCAAAAAATGTTTTAGTTTTTAGTTATTGTCCAAACAATTCCTTGCTTTTCTCACCAAAAGCTATAAGTTTGCGCAAAACTTAATTCAATGTCAGCACTTCGTTTCCCTGCCTTGCAGGAGCTTCGCACGCAGGAACGCAAAATCAGCCATTACAATGGCAAGCGTATTTCTACCATTTTCAATAGCAACGTTTTTACCGGTCGCGTAGTTGCAGAATTTCTTAGCGACGATGCCTTTAAAAGTCTTTCTGCCTCCATTAAAGCCGGAGCTAAAATCGACCGCAAAATGGCAGACCAGATTGCCTCCGGACTCAAAGCCTGGAGCGAAGAACGCGGCGCCACCCACTTCACCCATTGGTTTCAACCCCTCACCGGAACCACTGCTGAAAAGCATGATTCCTTCTTCACCATAAAAGCCGATGGCACTGCGCTTGAATTGTTTGACGGTGGAGCGCTTATTCAGCAAGAGCCTGACGCATCAAGTTTTCCGAACGGTGGCATCCGCGCTACGTTTGAGGCAAGAGGCTACACCGCATGGGACCCTTCTTCCCCGCCATTTATCATGGAAACCGGCTTTGGAAAAACCCTTTGCATCCCCACTATTTTTATTGCTTATAACGGTGAATCTTTAGATTATAAAGCACCGCTCCTAAAATCAATCGCTGCACTTGATAAAGCTGCGGTGGATGTCTGTAATTATTTCGATAAGAATGTTACTAAAGTTATTACCACCCTCGGTTGGGAGCAGGAATATTTCGTTATTGATGAAAGCCTCGCCAATGCCCGCCCCGATTTATTAATGTGCGGCAGAACGCTTGTGGGTCATGCGCCGGCTAAGGGGCAGCAACTCGAAGACCATTATTTCGGTTCCATCCCTGAAAGAGTATTTGCTTTCATGCAGGATTTTGAGCAGGAGGCATATAAGCTCGGCATCCCTTTGCGCACGCGTCATAACGAGGTTGCCCCCGGTCAGTTTGAATGTGCGCCTATTTATGAAGAATGCAATATCGCCGTCGACCATAATTCCTTGCTGATGGACATTATGGACAAAGTTGCCCGCCGCCACAAACTGCGCGCTTTGCTTCATGAAAAACCTTTCGCCGGCGTAAACGGAAGCGGCAAACACAATAATTGGAGCATGGCTACCGACACGGGCATCAACCTACTTTCCCCCGGAAAAACGCCACGCACCAACCTTATGTTCCTGGCTTTTTTCATCAATACTATTAAAGCCGTACATGATTATGCCGATTTACTGCGCGCCGCCATCGCCTCTGCCTCTAACGACCACCGTTTGGGAGCCAACGAAGCACCTCCGGCTATTATGTCTGTTTATATCGGTAGCTATTTGTCAAAGGTTTTGGATGAAATTGAAAGCCGCGTAAAAGAAAATTTCTCAGAGCAGGATGAAGTCATTCTGAAGCTCGACATCCACAAGCAAATACCAGAGCTTTTGATGGATAACACCGACCGCAACCGCACTTCTCCTTTTGCTTTCACGGGTAATAAGTTTGAATTCCGCGCGGTGGGCAGCACTGCTAACTGCGGCGCGCCTATGACGGTCTTAAACACCATCGTTGCCGAAACTTTGAAGCAGTTTAAAACCGATGTAGATGCCCTCATTGCAGGTGGTGAAAAAAAGGAAATTGCCATTCTCCAAACCCTGCGCGCTTCTATTGCATCTTCTAAAAAAATTAGGTTTGAAGGTGATAATTACAGCGACGATTGGGCACAGGAAGCTAAAAAACGTGGACTCAATAACTTCAAAACAACCCCCGAAGCTTTAGCGGCATACATTACCGACAGTTCCAAAAAAGTGTTTTACAACAATGGCATTTATAATCCGCGTGAACTAGAAGCAAGGCATGAAATAATGCTGGAGGAATACGTGAAGAAGGTGCAGATTGAAGCGCGTTTGTTGGGTTATTTAGCTACCAATCACATTTTGCCTGCGGCAATGAACTATCAGAACACGCTTATCGAAAACGTGCGTGGACTGAAAGAATTAGGTTTGGGAGATGATGCCTAC
This sequence comes from Flavipsychrobacter sp., assembly GCA_965218185.1. Lineage (GTDB taxonomy): Bacteria > Bacteroidota > Bacteroidia > Chitinophagales > Chitinophagaceae > JAFIGV01. Next base: position 815,859 of record CBDCKE010000008.1, on the reverse strand, counting down.
CGCGCCCAAATGAACCTGCTAAAAGTGATAAGCAATCATATTCAGGAGATAAACGACAATGTGGAAGCGATGATTGCTGCGCGGAAAGAAGCGAATGAATTAGCAGAAAGCCATCTTCGTGCAGAAAAATATTGTGATGAGGTGAAAACCTATTTCGATAAAATCCGTTACCACGCCGATAAGCTTGAATTAATAGTGGATGATAAGCTATGGCCGCTGCCAAAGTATCGGGAGTTGCTGTTTTTGAGGTAGAGTGTTGACAAGTTTGAAGGGTTTGATTTAAAAGAGATGAATAAACACAATAGTTAGTTTCAAAATGATTACCTCAAATCCGTTTAAAATTCTTTCTCCGAATGAACGCTGGGCACCTTCGCAAAGCCAAATGGACGCGTTTCAAAATGCGTATGAAAAACTATTGCCGCCGCTGGTTTATAAAATCAGGCTGGCAGTGGCAGAATGGCGGGATGATGATTATGCAGGCGCCTCGGCTACATCTAAGTCTTTACTGAAATTTTGGTTTGATGAAGCGCATTATATCGGGCAATCAAAATTCAGCTTTTATTTTTCGCAGCGTGAAGCCATTGAATCTCTCATCTACCTGTATGAAATTGCCCATGCAAAAGATAAGTTTGAGCTGCTGAAGTTTGATGCATCGGAACGCGTAAGCGCCGGCATGTTTGATGAAAACTGGACGCGCTACGTTATTAAAATGGCGACCGGTGCGGGCAAAACTAAAGTGATGGGTTTAGCGCTCGTGTGGTCTTACTTTCATAAACGCTACGAAACCGGCAGTCCGCTCTCCAAAAATTTTCTGGTAATAGCGCCTAACATTATTGTGCTTAACCGCTTGCGCAAAGATTTTGAAGGGCTGAAAATGTTTTTTGAAGAACCCTTTTTCCCTGATAATGGCTACGACGATAAAGACTGGCGAAACGATTTTCAACTCACCCTCCACATTCAGGATGAACTAAAACCAATAACGGAATCCGGAAATATTTTCCTTACAAACATCCACCGCGTATTTTTTAATGAAACGCCGGAGGAAACGCTTGAAACAACTTTTCTCGGCATCAAGCCCAAACCCGATGCAGATACTTCCAAAGGTTTAGACTTGGGCAAAATGATGCGGAGCGATAAAATAAAAGACCTTGTTATTTTAAACGATGAAGCCCACCACATTCACGATGCTGGTTTGGCCTGGTTTAAAAATATTGAAGACATCAGCAACAAACTGAAACTGAAAACCGGCAACGGCATTGCGCTACAGGCAGATTTTTCAGCCACGCCAAAACACAACAACGGAGCTATTTTCGTGCAAACTATCTGCGATTATCCACTGGTAGAAGCCATAAAACAAAATGTAGTAAAATCACCCGTCTTGCCCGACATTGCTTCCCGCGCTAACATTGAGGAAAAAGATTCGGCTGACTTCGTGGAACGTTACCGCGACCATTTGCACCTCGGCTACCTTGAATGGGAGCAGCAATATGAAGAACTGAAAAACCATAAAACGCCCATACTTTTTGTGATGACGATGAGCACAAGGGAAGCAGACGAAGCGGCAGCATTTCTGGAAAGCACTTATCCTTTGTTAGAAAATGCAGTGCTCACCATCCACACGAATAACTCTGGAGAAATAAAAGAAAGCACATCTAGCAAAAAAGATAAAGAAGCATTAGAAAAACTACGGAAAGCGGCGGATGAAATAGATAATGACCATTCGCCTTACAAAGCCGTGGTTTCCGTGTTGATGCTGCGCGAAGGCTGGGATGTGCGCAACGTAACTACCATTGTAGGCCTCCGCCCTTTTGGCGCCGTTTCAAAAATTCTGCCGGAGCAAACCATTGGCAGGGGCTTGCGCAAAATGTTTTCCCTTGATACGCCTGAAAAACTGGTGGTGGTCGGCACGCACGCTTTTTTAGAATTTGTAGAAAGCCTGACCACCGAAGGCGTGGAATTTCAATATAGCCCGATGGGCGCAGGCACGCGCGGAAAATCGCCCATAATTATAGAAATAGATAAAGAAAACCCGGACAAGGATTTAGATGCGCTCGACATTCCCATCCCTGTTTTGGAGCCGCGCATTTACAGGGAATATAAAAACCTGGAACTAATAGACGTTAGCAAGCTGCAAAACGAAAAAGCGCCTTTCAAAACCTTTAATACGGATGAACTGAAGGAAATAGTTTTCAATAATATTGAAGGCGAATATTCCCACACTACCATTTTTCAAAACACAGTTTCTGACCACCGCAACGTAATTGCATTTTTTACCGAAGCTATTTTGAAAGAAAGCAGGCTAGTTAGTGGATTTAATATTTTATATCCAAAAGTGGAAAGCTTTATTAAATACAGGCTTTTTAGCAAAGAAGCAGCCCTCGCCGACCCGCAAACAATGCGCAACCTGTCAGAAATCCATACCAAGGAAATACTGAAAAGCACGTTTAAAAAAGCTATTGACGAACTAACCGTAAGCGACAGAGGAACCGCAGAAGTGAAAAACTTCATCTCCCTGAAACTTACCAAACCGAAAATTGCAGAAAACCAACCATTCCTTATTCCTAAAAAATCAGTGTTTAATAAAATCGTGGGCGATAACGACTTTGAACTGGAATTTGCCGGCTTTTGTGAAAACAGATTTATTGATGTGCTCGCTTTTGCTAAAAACACCATGGGCGATGGCGGCGTAAACTTCAGTATTGAATATCAAAAAGAAAACGGAAATATTGCACCTTACTACCTTGACTTTTTTGTGAAAACAAGCCCCAACACTTTTTTTATGGTAGAAACCAAAGGACGCGAAGATTTAGACGACATCCGGAAAATTAAACGCCTCAAAATTTGGTGTGATGATATAAACGCCGCCCAAAAAGATTACACTTACACAGCCGTTTACATTGTGCAGGAAAAATGGGAGGAAGTGAAAAAAGACCTGAAATCGTTTGAGGATGTTTGTAAGTTGTTTAAGGTAAATTAAGATCGGATTTTCACGAAAAAAACCTTAGATGCCCAAATTTAATCCGCAAATGTTTTTGCGACTCTTCTGACTGTTTGGTGTGCTAATTAAAAGCAACAAGCTCGAACAGCATAATAGTCCTTCCTGTTTACTCTAAAATTTGTTCACAATTTTGTGAATAAATCTTCTTACTTTTGCGCCGCATTTCACCCATAAACCTACCCAATGGAAATTCATTTTAAAGATGAAAAACTCCGACAACTATTTGAAGGAGAAAAAATAAAAGACAAAAAATTTAAGTATCAAAAACCTTTGATCAACCAATACATCAAAACAATTAACCTGTTAATATCAGCCGATCAAATAGAATTCCTACATCATATAAAAAGTTTACGCTACGAACGTTTAAAAGGCAATCTAAAAGGAAAAAATGCCGTTAGCATTAATATGCAGTACAGGCTGATTTTTGAAGAAGTAGCATCTGTTGATAACCCACTGCATATTGTTCTATTAAATATTAAAGAAATTAGTAAGCATTACGAATAATTTTTTAATCACAACAAAAATCAGCAATTATGTCAAACCTCACTCAAAAAAATACCTTCATTCCTGCCAAAGCCATTCATCCCGGCGGTATCTTGAAAGATGAACTACTGGCAAGAGACATTTCTCAGAAAGACCTTGCAAAACTTACCGGACTTCAACCTACTCACCTTAATGAAATTATTAAAGGCAAGAGAGATATAAGCCCTGATATAGCGTTAAGTTTAAGCAAAGCATTACAAATGGAGGTGACTATTTGGACAAATCTTCAAACCTTATATCATTTGCAAAAAGCACAATTGGCAGAGAAAACCAATAAACGCCTGATGGCTTTAGACTTGTGGAACATGTTGAAACAATACATCCCCGTAACATATTTCCGCAAACTTGGGATTATTTCCGGAGATCCTGTAACGGATATTCCGGTTATTTACAAAATTTATTCAATTCCTAATATTGATGAATTAGTAGGATTGTTTAGCAAGCCCCAATTTGCAAGATTTAGAAAAAGCGATAAATTACAGGAAGAAAAAATAAACCTGCTGGGTTGGCAATACCTGGCAATGTACAAAGCGAGTGAACTAAATGTGCCCGAATTTAAGCCTGCGGATGAAAAAAAGCTAATCGGCGAACTTAAAACTGCAATATCGGAAAATGCTGACACAATATCTAATGTCACAAAAATATTAAAGCAAGCAGGTATTAAGCTGTTGCTTCTTGAAAAACCTGAAAAGTGCCCTGTAGATGGCGTTAGCTTTATGAGCGGTACCAACCCTGCTATTGCCCTAACCATGCGTTATAAGCGTCTTGATAATTTTGCGTTTACCCTTATGCATGAATTAGGTCACGTTTTCATGCATCTAAAAAATAATCCAGAAGCGGTGTTTATCGACTTCGATTCTAAAGAAGCAAATATTGATTATAAGAACTCAAAAGAAGAACAACAAGCCGATGAATATGCTAACAGTAAATGGATGAATCAAGATGACTGGAACCTCTTCATCACCTCTAAAGGATTTAAAAAGCTAACTGCAATAATCGAATTCTCCCAAAAGCAAAATATCAACCCCGCCATAGTTTTAGGTAAAGTAAAACACCACACAGGCAATTACGCTTTACACGGCAAAATACCTGATGTAAACTAACACAAAATCTACAATCGCTATGCATCCCACTAACTTATAACAATTCCATTTCCTCCTTATCTCCAATTCGGAAAACTAATTTAAGCCATTGATTATTACCCACTTACCGCTTGTTTAAGCTTTTAAATCTCCTGCTTTCTACCACTTCTGAACTAAAAATTGTAACAATTAATTCCTGAAGTCCTCCGCCCACATCTTCCCTCCATCACAAGGGCGGAAGAGGCTCCCCACAAAAAAATTATCATGAACCTCTCCCAAACAGAAAAAGCCCAAATCCTCGCCCTCATCCAAAACAACCAACCCCTCCCGAAAGAATTTATCTATAAGCTCTTTGCCGATGAAGAAGACGTGTTCCTCTTCTGGAACGGACGAAACGAAGACACCACAAACATTGCACTCCCATTCCACTCCATAGAACATATTGACGAACCACGACAAGAAAAAACCGGCGAAGGCGCACCCCTCAAAATGTTTGAAACCGACCACCGCGGCAGGCAACTGAAAGGATGGACCAACAAACTCATTTGGGGCGATAATAAACTCATCCTCTCCTCCCTCGCCAACGGGCCCATGCGCCGCGAAATCGAAAACGAAGGCGGACTGAAACTCATCTACATCGACCCGCCATTTGCCGTAGGTGCCGACTTCAGCTTTAATATAGAAATAGGCGGCGAAACCGCAGAGAAAAAACAAAGCGTCATCGAAGAAATTGCCTATCGCGACACCTGGGGAAAAGGCATCTCCTCTTACCTCTCCATGATGTATGAACGCCTAAAACTAATGCACAACCTTTTGGCAGAGGATGGAAGTATTTATGTGCATTGTGATGGGAGAGTGAATAGTTTTTTAAGACTCGTATTAAATGATGTATTTGGAAATGAGAACTATTTTAATGAAATAGTTTGGCAGCGGTCTACAACAGTTGGCAGCAGTAAGGCTATTGCGAATAAGTATCCAACCCTTTGCGACTTTATTTTGTGCTATGTAAAAAAAAGAGAAAACTATTTGTTTCACAAGCAATATACCCCTCCTAGTGAAGATTACAAAGCAAGATTCAAAGACCAAGATAATTACGGACATTACTATTGGAATACACTTGCTACTTATTCTCAAGAAACATATAAAAGGTTAGAGGAAGAAGGTAAAGTGAGGTGGAGTAAAGGCGCTAAATATCCACAATATAAAACGTATTTACACGAGTTGAAAGGCAATGTGCTTTCAAATGTCTGGACAGATATTAATATGCTCAACCCCATGGCGGAAGAACGTGTTGATTATCCCACCCAAAAACCCGAAGCCCTCCTCGAACGCATCATCAAAGCCAGCAGCAACGAAGGCGACCTAATAGCCGATTTCTTTTGCGGCAGCGGCACCACAGCCGCCGTAGCTGAAAAGCTGGGTCGCAAATGGATAACTACCGACCTGGGCCGCTTTTCCATCCACACCGCCCGCAAGCGCCTCATCGGCGTGCAGCGCCAAATGCAATCCTCCGGGCAAAACTTCCGCGCTTTCGAACTCCTCAACCTCGGCAAATATGAACGCCAGTTTTTTATGGACGACCTAAGCAACGGCACCCGAAAAGCAAAAGAAACCGTGTACGTAGATTTAATACTTGATGCTTACAAAGCCAAACGCATAGAAGGCCACAGCACCCTCCATGGCAGCAAAAGCGGCAGGTTCGTGAACGTGGGCCCGCTGGATGTGCCGGTTACCCAAAGCCATCTTACCGAAATTTTTGAAGAATGCCGCCAAAAGCTTTATACGCAAGTGGATGTGCTTGGTTTTGAATTTGAAATGGGCCTCACCCCGCAGTTCATTCAGGAACTGAAAGAAAAAGGCGTATCCGTAACCCTAAAATGGATTCCGAAAGATGTGTTCGATAAGCGGGCGGTTGAAAAAGGGCAGGTAAAATTCTTTGACGTAGCCTACCTCAACACCAAAGAAAAAATAAAAGGCAAAACTGTAACCATTGAACTTACCGATTTCGTGACCCGCTACACGCAGGAAGACCTAGCCGAACTGGAGCAAACCATGCGAGCGGGCAGCAAAGTAGCCATTGTAAACGGGGAGATAATAAAAATTGAAAAAAATAAAAACGGCATCAATACCCACACTTTGCTTACCCAAAACTGGCATGACTGGATCGATTACTGGGCGATAGATTTCGATTACCTCTCCAAAAAAGAAATTATTAAAACAATAAAGGAAGATGGCACCTTGGCAGAAGAATGGACCGGTAATTATCTTTTTGAAAATGAATGGCAAAGCTTCCGCACCAAGCGCAGTCCTGAACTTGATTTTGTGAGTATTGCCCACACTTACAAAGCCTCCGGGCATTATAAGGCAATGGTGAAAGTGGTAGATATTTTAGGCATCGACACGAGCAAAATTGTAGATGTTCATATCCCTTAAAAAAACCCCTTTTGCCGTACACGGCACTGAATGGAATTTTTCAGAGCTACCTACAGCCGTACACAGTAGTAAATGAATCGTTTAAGAGCAAAATACGACCGGTAGTGGCAGTAAACCGATTGTTTTAGTCGAGGTACCGACCGGTAGTGGCAGTAAACCGATTGTTTCAGTCGAAGTACCGGCCGGTAGTGGCAGTAAACGGATTGTTTTAGTGGAGGTACCAGCAGGTAGTGGCATTAAACCGATTGTTTCAGTCGAGGTACCTACCGATAGTGGCATTAAACCGATTGTTTTAGTCGAGGTACCGACCGGTAGTGGCAGTAAACGGATTGTTTTAGTGGAGGTACCGACCGGTAGTGGCAGTACCAAACTAGTCCCCACGTCTTTGCGAGGGCTTGCCCGAAGCAATCTGAAGTCAACTTAAGATTGCGTCTATCCTCCCCGTTTCTTCAGATTGCTTCACTGCGTTCGCAATGACGTTCCGAATGGATAATCTAGATATCTATTTGGTATAATATAAATGAATCAATAGGCATCATTTGTAATCCTATAATACCATTTGGACATCTAAATTCCGTATTGTGTATAAAATTTTCTGCTTGTGATTGATTTAATAGTTTCGGGCTTGAGGTTGGTGACAATACGGCCTACTGTGGTGGCGAGGGTTTCGAGGGTATCGAATATTTGATTGGCAATTCTGGTTTTGATGTATTGCCAGATTTGTTCGGCAGGATTTAGTTCAGGGCTGTAAGGCGGCAGAAAGAGCAATGCTATGTTTGAAGGAATATTTAGCCGTTTTGCCTTGTGAAACGCTCCGTTATCGAGTATTAGCACCTTAAATTCATCCGGTCTTCGTTCAGAAAAGGCTGTCAGGTACGCTTCAAAGCAATCGGTATTGCAGTAAGGCATTTCAAGCGTAAAATGGTCGCCACTAACGGGGGCATAGGCACCAAAAAGATAAAAGTTTTTGAAACGGTGCTGATAAGGCACGATAGGCTTTATGCCTCTCGCTGTTAAACAACGCCGCTGTATGGACAATAAGCCAAAACGGCTTTCATCCATCAAATAAACGGACAAAGACTTAGTATCAGAAAGTGGAAACTTCGTATTCTTAATGTGTTTTAGCAGCCGGGGTAGGTTTTTTAAAAACGGCTACCGCCGCTTCGTCTTTTTTTACGTGGCTTTTTCGTCCCACTTTTAGTTTGGTGCCATGATTTCGCTTCAGGTATTTATAAACGGCGTCATAATTCTTATCCAGATTAAGCTCTTCTTTAAGCCAGCGTTGCGCTTGTTTATAGGAGGTAAGCGCACCTTCGGCAATGTGGAGCTTCTGCTCAATTTTCTGTTTCTGCTCTTCGCTCATCCCTGATCGGAAATCTCCGCCCCGCCCGTCACTTAGCAGCGCCTGCAGCCCGCCTTGATGATACGCCTTTTTCCAGAGTGCAATAGAATCAGTGCTGGAACCTGTAGCTGCCGCCAACGCTGCTGATGCTGTTTCGCCGTTTAAAATGCAACGAAGCATTTTGAGGCGGGGCCGATGATGGAAAGAAGCCTTTCTGTAAAGCGTCTTTAGCATTGCTTCGCTCTCGTTAACCGTAATTAAAAGTCTTTTAGCCATGCAGAATTAGATACAAATACCATGCCTAATATAGATGTCCAGTTGGTATAAAGCATAAAAATCCGCGTTCTGTCCCATTAGCTAATTGCCGAATTATCAAATTCCCTTTTTAGGGTACCAACACTTTTTGCGCTCCTTGCTGCACCGTAAACCGCACTTCATTTTCGCAGGAATGCACATCGCCGTCTGTATGCATCCATTTTAATTCAGGGTGCGAAACCATTACTTCCCGGGCGCGGAAATGTTTTACATACCGGCTTGATGTAATGGTGCCGGTCAGTGCCCGCAACATCAGCACCGCGCCGTAAAGCTTCGGGAATTTGTGCACCACAATTACGTCAAGCAAACCATCCGTCCAGTCAGCCTCGGGCGCTATTATGAAGTTGTAACCAAACTGCTGTCCGTTGGCAATGTTCACAATAAAGGCACGTTCGCTTTTGTCGTCACCATCCATTTTTATTTGCCATTGCCATGCTTTGTACGTCCAGAGGTGTTTAAACACAAGCCAGCTATATCTCCCGAAACCGCGTTTTTTACTGGTCGAAAATTTCTTTGAAATCAGTGCATCAAACGCCACACCGGCGGTAGAAATAAAGGGTTTTCCGTTGGCAAAAGCAAGGTCCATCATCGTGTACTTGCCTTTGTTTATCAGCTCAATGGCTTCGCGGTCGTGAAGTGGAATATTCAGGGTGCGCGCCATGCCATTTCCGCTTCCTTTCGGGATGATGGCAAGCGCAGTGTGGGAACCCATCAACCCCTGCACCACATCATTTATAGAGCCATCGCCGCCAACAGCCACTACTGCAAAAGCGCCGTCAGCAGCGGCTTTCGAAGCTAACTCAATGCCGTGCTTTGCAAATTTTGTGTGGAGGATTTCGTAAGAAAACTGCGCATGATTAAGCGCTTCGTCGATGGTTTGCCGCATGGGTTTTTTTCGGTCCACTCCGCTTTTCGGGTTGATGATAAAAACCAGATGCTTTTTGGTCATAGGGTTTTTGCTTTCAGGCTCAAATCGAGGCTCACGGCGTGATGAATGATGGCACCTACTGAAATAAACTGTACGCCTGTGGCTGCATAATCTTCCACATTTCCTAAGTGAATGCCGCCGGAAGCCTCCGTCTCAAAGCGGTCATCAATCAGGGTTATCGCTTCTTTTAATTGCGCAGGCGAAAAATTATCGAGCATGATGCGCTGCACTTTCCCCACTTTTAAAACGCGTTCCACATCTGCCAGGCTGCGGGTTTCAATTTCTATTTTCAGGGGAAGGTTTTTTTGTTCGAGGTATTGGTTTGTTTTGATGATTGCCTGCTCTATGCCGCCGCAAAAATCAATGTGGTTGTCTTTCAGCATCACCATGTCATAAAGCCCCATCCGGTGGTTAGCGCCTCCGCCCAAAAGCACTGCTTCCTTTTCAAATTTGCGGAAGAGCGGAGTCGTTTTTCTGGTGTCGAGAATAGTGGCGCGGTAGTCTTTTGTTTTTGCTACAAACTGGCTTGTAAGTGTTGCTATGCCCGACATGCGCTGCATGCAGTTGAGCAATAAACGCTCTGCTTTAAGGATGGTGTGGACGCCTGCTTTCATTTCAAAAGCTACATCGCCGATGCTTACATTTTCTCCGTCTTTTTTAAAGATTTGGAACGTCGCCTCAGGCTCCAGATGATGCACAATTTGCTGCGCCAATGCCATGCCTGCAAGCACGCCGTTTTCTTTCACTTTCAGGACGGCTGCGCCGGTAGCAATTGCATCAATGCTTGCGAGGGTGGAGAAGTCACCGGCGCCCACATCTTCCGCAAGTGCCGCTGCAATAAATGTTTGGTTATCCATAAGCGGGCAAAGCTAAGCAGCACGTTATTGCCTCCGGAAAAGCCTCTTTTAAATTTTCCAAAGCAGGCTGCTGTCACCGTAACTGAGAAAGCGAAAATCATTTTCGAGCGCATGGTCATACACGCTTTTCCAATCGTCGCCAATTAGTGCAGCTACAAGCAATAAAAGGGTGCTTTGCGGCTGATGAAAATTGGTGACTAAACCGTCCACTATTTTAAAATCATAACCCGGTGCAATAATGATTTGGGTGCGGGTAATGAGGCGGGAAAGGTTTTGTTTTTGAAGATGATTTTTGAGGGCGGCAATGGCTTCCTTTTTTGTGAAATGGCTTTCTGATTCGTAAGGCATCCATTGGCTGACGGCTATGTTTTCAAAATCGGGCAGTGTGCCGTTCAATAGCTGAACACCCATCCAGTAAAGCGATTCAAGCGTTCGCGCGGTAGTGGTGCCAATGGCAACAATCGTTTTTTGCGCCAGCAATTTATCCAGCAAAGCAGTTGGGACGTCTATCCATTCTGCGTGCATTTCATGTTCCTGCATTGTTGCAGACTTCACAGGTTTAAAAGTGCCTGCGCCTACATGGAGCGTCACAAAATCATGGGTAATTTCCTTTTGCTTCAGGCTTTTAAAAACGGCTTCTGTAAAATGCAATCCTGCTGTTGGCGCTGCCACACTGCCTTCGCTTTTGGCATACACCGTTTGGTATCGGCTGGCATCTTCAGGTTCGGCTTCGCGATGCAAATAAGGCGGCAAAGGAACCTGTCCAAATGACTGGATAATTTCAGCGAAACTCAGGCTTGTATCGTCCCATGAAAAATCAATAACGTGGAGTTGGTTTAATTGTCCCGCATGGGAAGCGTGCAGGCTGAAACCGTTTGCAGGCAAGCGTTTTGTGAGCGTGGTTTCATTTTTCCATTTGTTCAGTCCGCCCACCATGCAAAGCCATTTTACGCTTCCGCATTGTTTCATTGCCGTTTGCATGTCGCCATATTGCGTGTGCGGCTCCAGACAAAAAATTTCAATTACGCCGCCGGTAGGTTTTGTAAATAAAAGCCTTGCAGGGACTACTTTACTTTCATTAAAAACTAAAAAGGATTGGTGGGGAAGATGGTGGGAAATGTTTTTAAAAACAGTGGTTTCAATCGCTCCGTTTTGGTAAATCAGTAGTTTGGAATCATCCCTTTGCGGCAATGGAAATTTGGCGATGCGGTGGTCGGGGAGTGGGTAGGTGAAATCGGCGATGGAGAGGTTTTTTGGGTGAGGCATTCAATATTTCCCATCATCTAATGGTGTAGCAAAATTGTGTTCAAACGGGAAATTTTGGCAAAGTCTTTATCAAACGTAATGAGTGGAATTGAATTCTCAATTGCTGCTGCCGCAACAAAAGCATCGGGGATTTTTATAGAAAAGTCTTTGCGCAATTCAATGGCTATTTTTTCAGTAGAAAGTTTGTAAGGGATAAGTACGGTCGAAGACAGCAAAGCCTCAATCTCTTCACTTTCCTGTAGGCCCAAATTTCTTTTACTTAATAATTCTATTCGGGTAATAAACGAATAACCCCATTGCTCGTAACTAAAAATTTGAACAGACGGCACGCCATTCATAATTCCGATAAAAGCGTTTGTGTCAGCTAGAAATTCAATCCCACTCACTTCGAACCTTCTTTTGATACGCTAAGCCGTCACCAAAAATGCCTTTCATTGTTCCAAAAAAATCTGACAGTTTTCGTTTTTCAGTTGGCTTTTCAGTCTTTTTTAATTGTTTTAAAAGTTGCTCTACTTCCTCTTTAGTAGCACCCTTTTTTATCTCAATAACCATCTTTTCTGTTTTTTCAAATTTACAAACTTTACTTCGCTTACGAGACGCTTTCGACGCATCGAAAAACCCTACGCCGTCACACTTCTAAAAATCGTGTACCGCAAAATCATCTCCGCCAAAAGGCACACAATGGCAGCCATCGCAAAAGGGAAAAACAACTCTGCATATTGCTTGAAAGAAGAAATCTCCACTTTGGTTTTTTCGAGTTTGTCTATCTCTCCATAAATCGTCTCCAGCGAAGCATTGTTGGTAGCGCGGAAATATTTTCCACCCGTTTCCTTTGAAATCTTTTGAAGTAGATTTTCATCAATCTCCACCGGCATCATCTGCTTTTGAAAACCACCCGTCGGCAACGGCACAGGATAAAGCGCTTCGCCCCTCGTTCCTACACCAACTGTATAAACCCGGATTTTATAAGCCTTTGCAATTTCCAATGCCAGTTCGGGCCCAATCTTCCCCTGATTATTGACGCCATCTGTAAGCAAAATAATGATGCGGCTTTTCCCATTGGAGCTGCGAATGCGGTCAACAGCCGTAGCCAGTCCTTCACCAATTGCAGTACCATCCACCAACATGCCGCTTTTAATTTCTGCCAGTTGGTTTTGCAGCACATCATGGTCGATGGTGATGGGACATTGCGTAAAACTTTCACCCGAAAAAATAACCAGTCCGATGCGGTCGGTCGGGCGTTCTTCAATAAAATTGGAGGCTACTTTTTTGGCTGCTTCAATGCGGTTTGGTTTTAAATCTTCTGCCAGCATGGAGCCGCTCACGTCGATGCTCAGCATAATGTCGATGCCATCACTATCGATGGTTTCATTCACGTTGCTGCTTTGCGGACGCGCTAAGGCAATGGTCAGCAACACCAAAGTCAAAACCCGCAACACCGGCAACACCGCTCGAAAACGCACTTTAAAACCGGACTTTACAGTCTGTATGCCCAACAAAGTTGTGACCCGCAGCGCAGGCTCGCTCCGCCTTTTTGAATTTTGCCACCACACCAAAAAAGGAATAAGCAGCAGCAACAAAAACATCCACGGATGCGCAAACGAAATGCTTTTCAGGAAGGTGAGTGCTTTCATGAACGTTTATTGCTGCAGGGTTTCAGAAGTTGGCAGTGGCGTGTTTTTTACAAAATCTCTGGTTGCTTCAAGCGTTTGGATATGCTCAGGTTGGGTGGGTTGGGCTTTGGCAAATTTGGCAAGGTCGGCAGTACGTAAAATGGTTGCCAGTGCGTCATGGTATTTCCGGAGTTGGTTGTGACGCGCTGTTTGGGAAAGCAGTTCGTCGGTGGTTTGTTCCATGGCATGAATGCGAAAACGTGCTTCCAAATAGTCCCTTAAAATGTCGGTGAGGGAGATGTAGTATTCCTTTACTTTTCCTTTTTGCCAAAGTTGTTTTGCTTCCAGCGCGTCTAATTCTAAAAGTGTCTTTTGTTGAAGAGAAATCGCAGGCAATGGCGGTGCAACGGGCATTTTTTTCTTTCGCTTTTTCAGGTAGATGATGATGCCTGCAATAAGCGCTAAAATAGCTGCGCCCAAAAGCATGTAAGGCAAATAATCCCGCCAGTCGCTCTGCACATTCATGATGCCTTTTATGGGCTTAAAAGGTTGGGAAGTGTCTACCGGAACGGTGCTTACGGTAAGCAAAAAAGAATCAGTTTGCAAAGTGTAAGCATTGCCGGTTTGCGGGATGGCAGAAAACGTGAAAGCAGGAATTACAAACGCTCCTGAATCGAAACCGGTAAGGAGCAGTCGTTGCTTATAAAGCGTAAATCCGTTTTGCGGAATGGTGTCAATTTTTCCTTTCTCTACAATTTCCAGGGAATTAAAAGTGTCCGGTAATGATGCCCATTCAAGGCGTGTTCCCTGCGGCTGCTGCGCTTCAATAAAAAGTTTGGCGCGGTCGCCGATTACGATTTGTGCGCCATCCAATTTTGCAGAAACGGAAGCCTGTTGCGCCTGCATCATGCACGGTAAAAACAAGAACAACAACACTAAAAAGCGCGTGCAAAATTTCATTCCGTTTCGTGTGGTTTCCTGCATTATCATCTTCCTTTAAAAAAACCTTGCAGCGCTTTCACATAATCATCATTGGTGCGGAGCGAAAGCATGGAAGCACCACTTTTTCTGAAAGCGTTTCTGGTATAATCCTGATGGTATAAAAAGGCTGCGGCATAATGTTTCCGGGTGTTTTTATCTTCCGTATCCAACCAACGGAGTTTGCCGGTTTCTGCATCCATCAATTGCACCAATCCCGCTGCGGGCAATTCTTTATCTGCATCGTCATACACCTGCATACCCACTATGTCGTGCCTTCTAGAAGCAAGCAACAAGGGTTTGTCAAACGGTTTGGAAATAAAATCGGACAGGATAAACGTGATGGTTTTTTTCTTCAGCACATTGTTTAAAAATTCCAGCGCGGCAGCAACATTTGTATTGTCGGTTTGGCGTGGCTCAAGCGCAATCAGTTCGCGGATGATGCGCAGAATATGGCTTCGCCCTTTTTTCGGCGGAATGTATTGCTCCACTTTATCGGAAAAGAAAATGACGCCTACTTTATCATTGTTGGTGGTGGCAGAAAAGGAAAGAACGGCGCTTATTTCCGTAATCAGTTCACGCTTCAGCCGCTCATGCATTCCAAATAAAGAACTCGCACTCACATCCACCATCAGAATCACCGTAAGCTCTCGTTCTTCCTCAAAAACCTTCACAAACGGATGCGAAAAACGGGCGGTTACGTTCCAGTCAATATTCTTAATGTCGTCGCCCGGGGTGTATTCCCGTACCTCGCTGAAACTCATGCCTCTTCCTTTAAACGCAGAGTGATATTCTCCCGCAAAAATGTGGTTGCTCAAACCGCGGGTTTTTATTTCGATGCGCCTGACGCGTTTTAAGAGTTCGGAGGTGGTGAGCATTTTGTAAGTATCAAGTAGTATGTATCAAGTATCAAGTCTGTGCGGTGAGATGAGGTGTCGGTCAGTTATAAAATGGTTTCCTCAACCAAAGTTTTTTGAAGGATGGCTGCAATTTTTTTCCCTTTCTCTGCCGCCTCTGTTTCATTCCAAAGCAAGCTGATTGGGAAGGAAATGCACCGGCTGATAATAGCATCAGAAGCAGGAAAAGATTTGTTGCTGTGTTGCATTACTTCCAGTTTTTGCGCTTCATAATAACGGTTCATCCAGCTTCCATTTTTCAGATGCTCCCATTTGCGGATGTAATGCCAATTGTTGTCGTACCAATAAGCACATGGAATGCCTTCTGCCTGCAACGCTTTTACGGCTTCGCGGGTCAGCAGTTCTGTGGGTAAAAAAATGGAAAGGAAAGACCCTGTATCGCCTTGTGGGTCAGGGATGCGGCGAAATGAAATGCCCTCAATATTTTTTAAAGGTTGCTGAAAAGCCGTGTGGTTTTTCAGTTGGATAGATAGGAATGCAGAAAGCCTCCGAAGCTGCGCTAAACCCACTGCTGCGTGAAGCTCTGAAATCCTGAAATTGTAGCCGATATATGGATGCAAATCTGCGCCGCGGTCTTTCCCTAAATGGTCGTGTCCATGGTCGCTGTATTCGTCACACTTTTTGTAAATCGTCTCATCATTCGTCATCACCACGCCGCCTTCACCGCAGGTAATAATCTTCACAAAGTCGAATGAAAATGTACCCGCATCGCCGATTGTTCCCAATGCCTTTCCTCTGTAAGTGCCGCCAATTGCCTGACACGCGTCTTCAAGCAAAATGAGATGGTTGGTTTCACAAAGTGCTTTCAGCTCATCCAGTTGCGCCATGCTGCCACACATGTGCACGGGCATTATTGCTTTTGTTTTTTCGGTGATGGCAGCGGCAACGGCTTTCGGGTCGAGGGTTAGCGTATCGTCAATATCCACTAAAACAGGGATGGCACCAACGCTTAAAACGGCTTCAAAAGATGCAACGAAAGTGAAGGTGGGAACTATTACTTCATGACCCGCGCCAATGCCACAAACCGTAAGTGCCGTGGTTAAAGCAGCAGTGCCGGAGCTTACCAACTGCGCATGTTTCGTGTCGAAAGTGGTGCAGATTTCCTGTTCCAATTCTTTGGCTTTCCAGATGCCGTTTCGGGTGCCATCAAAACCATAGCGCATCAGGATACCGGTTTCTAAAACATCATTCACTTCTTTGCGTTCTGCATCTCCAAAAAGCTCAAATCCGGGCATAAGTTATCTGTGGTTTTTCGTGGATAGCAAATGTAGCGGGGTTGGGTTTTGGGATAGAATGATTGCGGCTTAAAATTTTCTGAAAAGAAATTGTCTGCATTGTTTAAACACAGCTAACCAGTAAATTTGATTAAACCACAGAACAATGGAAAATCTGCATCTTGCATCAAAAATCCAATTGCTCCCTGACTATTTAAAAGAAAAGGTTGAGGATTTTGTTGACTCTTTAATGAAAGAAAATGATGTTACTGGTTATGCTGGAAAACCGTCTGGTTTCGGCGTACTCAAAGGCAGGATTAAGATGAGTCCAGATTTTGATGACCCGTTGGAAGATTTTGCTGATTATGAATAGGGGCGTAAAAGAAAATTTACTCGACACCCATACAATATTATGGTATCTGGAAGGGAGCGATAGGCTTTCAAATAAAGTCAAGCTCACAATCGACAACAAGGAGACGATAAATTATGTTAGCATAGCTTCATTGTGGGAAATTGCTATAAAACTGAGTATTCATAAGATTGTCTTAGGGCTTACCCTTTCTGAACTGCTTGCAAAAATCACAGAGATTGGATTCGAAATTTTGCCAGTTTCTACGACTGACGTTTTCTTAATTTCAACCTTACCTTTTCATCACCGTGACCCTTTTGACAGAATGCTTATAGCGCAGGCAATACAACATAAGTTGTTGTTACTTTCCAACGATAAAATATTCTCCTCTTATCTTCCCAATGTACTGTGGTAAAAAAATTCTCCATTTTTCTCTTAGGTTTGAAAAAAATCAGCACCCCATGAACATGCTTTCAAAACACTTCCTGATAATTACCGCAACTGCTTTACTCGTTTCCTGCAACAACGGAAATGAAAACAACAACGCCGCAGAAAATGACACCACTGTAGTTGCAACAGTTCCCGAAAAAGTAACCCTGAGCGACGTTCCCGATGCGCCAGAATTTCCAGACGCGCGTTTATCTTTAAAAGATGTGAAAGCCACGCCCACAGGCGATTCTGTGAAAATTGATTTTGCCTTCGATGTAAAAAACTACGAGCTTAAAATGCAAACTTCTGATGCCGATGCCAAACAATGCAGCAATTCAGAAAAAGGTCAGCACATTCATTTCATCCTCGACAATGCGCCTTACGCAGCACTTTATGAACCCAAACACAGCGTTACTGTTTTAAAAGGAAGGGAGCATTACCTGATGGCTTTTCTTTCGCGCAGCTACCATATGTCGTTAAAGCATGAAGGCGCCGCGCTGCTTTATCATTTCAAAACGGATGCAAACGGAAAACTGCTGAAAATGGATGACCCCAAAACGCCCATGGTTTTTTACAGTCGCCCAAAAGGAGATTACGTAGGGAAAGACACTAAAAACCTGCTCCTCGATTTTTATGTTTGGAATGCACCGTTAGCGCAGGATAAGTATCAGGTGGAAGCAACCATCAACAACGACCAAAAAATGATGATTACGGACTGGAAACCTTATTTCCTGAACGGATTGCCGATGGGAAAAAATACCATCATGCTGCGGTTAATGGATAATGACGGCAATAAAGTGGACGGCGCCATGACGGAAGCAACCCGTGAATTCAATCTTGCGGCAGAAGAGCCGATGCGCTAGATTTTCAACGCTAAATACTCCAAAAATCTTCTCTTTTTTAAGGCTTTAAATGATGCAGCACTTCACGAATCGCTTCGTAAGTATTCATCGTGAAGTGTGCCATCGCCGAAGGCGCAATCCATTTTGCCTCTAAAATATTTTCCGATGCCTGCGGCAGCAATGGCATAGCAGAATGGCTTTCCATTTTATACCAGCTTGTTTGCTTCAGCAGGCTTTGGTTTTTTTGCGTGTAAACATGCCAGGTGTCGCAAATTTTTTCGCCCAGCTTCACGTTTTTTAAACCCGTTTCTTCTTCCACTTCGCGCAGCGCACAAGCAGCAATTTCTTCGCCGTCGTCGCGTTTTCCTTTCGGTAAATCCCACCTTCCTCGCCGGTAAATCATCAGTATTTCGCCCCGCTCATTTTCTACCACGCCGCCTCCAGCATCCACCGGTTCATAAAGCGCATGCAGTTCTTCTTCGAGATATTTCTGGTTAGCATCTTCAATGATGGCACCCAAGGCTTTTGGGCGTGAAAGGTGCGCCGATGCAAGCCTGAAACTGCGCGGAAATGCACCGGTTAATTTCAAGTAACCGGCAGCAATCGGGTTGGAATATTGGTAGGTCAGCGCATCGGTAGTCAGTATCAGCGGCTTGTCGTTAAAATAAATTTTTTGGGTAAAAGGCATGGAAGGCAATTTAAGCATTCATCCTGATTGGCGTAGGTTTGGCAGCATGACCACCGCACACCATTTTGCTGAAAAACTGCTCCAAATAAACGCGCTGAAAATCAATGTGGCACAGCCGTTTACGTGGGCTTCCGGCAAGCTTTCCCCGCTTTATTGCGACAACCGCAAAACGCTTTCCTATCCGCACCTCCGCGATTTTATAAAAAGCGAATTAGCCAACATGGTGCTGGAGCATTTCCCGGATGCAGATGCCATTGCAGGCGTGGCTACAGCAGGCATTCCGCATGGCGTGATGGCGGCTGATTTGCTGAAACTTCCCTTTTGCTATGTGCGCAGCAAACCCAAAGAACACGGTGCTAAAAACCAGGTGGAAGGCGAACTGAAAAAAGCCTGGAAAGTGGTGGTAATTGAAGACCTGATAAGCACCGGAAAAAGCAGTCTGGATGTGGTGGAAGTTTTAAGAAAGGAAGGCGCGGAAGTAATTGGTTTGTGTGCGTTGTTTACTTATGGATTTGCGGAAGCAAGCGAAGCATTTGAAAAAGCAAACGTGCCATTGCATACCATCAGCAATTATGAAGCGCTGCAGGAAATTGCTACAGAAAAAGGTATCATCAGCGAAAGCGATGCGGCGCAATTAGCGGAGTGGCGACGAAACTTTTAATGCCTGAAACCATCCTTTTAAATCCCACCAAACCATTCGTTCCTCCATGCGCATGTGGCTGCAACTTATCCGCTGGAAAAACCTGTTAATTGTGCTGTTGACGCAAACGGCTGTGTGGCTTTGCGTTATCCGCCCGGCGCAGGAATTTGCTGATGCGCCGCACTTGCTAACCGTCCCAAACTTTTTACTGCTTGCTTTCAGCACAATGATGATTGCCGCCGCCGGTTACATCATCAACGATTATTTCGACGTAAAAATTGACTCCATCAACCAACCTGAAAAAGTAATTCTCCAGCAAAAAATTCCCCGGCGCACGGGCATCATCCTGCATAATTTGCTCAACATCATTGCCATGTTATTGGTATTCCTGATTGTGAGGCGCGGCGGCAGTTATTGGTGGATGCTCTGGCAATTTGGATGCACCCTGCTTTTGTGGTTTTATTCCACGCATTTTAAGCGGCAATTTATGGTTGGGAATGTGGTGGTGGCAATTCTTACGGCGCTAACAATTATCGTGTTGATTGTTTATGAACCGGCTTTGCATTCCTTCTTTTCGTTGGATGGATTTGTGGCGCGAAAAGACGGAACGGCTGTCCCCAATCCGGTGTGGGTTTTAGGGGTTTATGCCGGTTTTGCTTTTTTACTCACCTGGATGCGGGAAATTGTAAAAGATATGGAAGATTACAAAGGCGATGCTGCCGAAGGTTGCCTCACCATGCCGATAAAGTGGGGTTTGCAGCGGGCAAGTTTTTTCACGATGGCGTTAGGGATTGTTGCCTTGTTTTTCCTAACCGCAGCAGCCGTTGGTTTGATGCTTAAAAGAGATTGGTTGATTGGAATTTACACCCTCTGCGCACTTGTGTTTCCACTTTTGTTCTGGATATACAAACTTCCGAAAGCTGTTACCACCCTGCATTATGGGCAAAGCAGCCGCAGCCTGAAAATAATTATGGTGTTGGGTATCGGCTCCCTTTTTCTTTATTATTTAGAAGCGAATGGATAAAATAATTTTAGCCTCACAATCGCCGCGGCGCAAGCAACTTTTGGAGGCTGCAGAAGTGGATTTTGAAATCGTGGTTGCGGATGTGGATGAAACGCCGCCGGAAAATTTAGCTTCTCAAAAAGTGCCTGAGTTTCTTGCAAAAAAGAAAGCTCACGCAGTCTCCGTTGTGCACCCTAATGCATTAATTATTGCTGCGGATACCATTGTTTTACTTCAAAATAAAATCATCAACAAACCAAAAGATGCTGCCGATGCGGTGCATATTTTACAACGGTTGCAAGGCAAAGCGCATGAAGTAATAACCGGCGTTTGTATGCTAAAGCGTGGAAAAGAAATAGCGTTTTCCGTTTCTACCTTAGTTTATTTCCGGCCACTTAAAAAGGAACAGATACTACATTACGTAGAGCGTTACAAACCGTTTGATAAAGCCGGTGCATATGCGATTCAGGAATGGATTGGGATGATTGGGATTGAAAAAATAGAAGGCGATTATTACAATGTTATGGGGCTGCCGGTGGGAGAGGTTGTGGAGCGGTTGCGGGAATCTGAAAACCAATAAAATGCATTTTCCAACTTCATTTTTTAGGCTTATTCTTTGGCATAATTTCCCGCAACTTATCAATATTTTCGACGCCCACAATGTGGAATAGAGCCCTGATGATGGGAAATGATTTGCTGTTTATGAAGTCGCTAATTACCTGCACGGGAGTTGCGTTTTCTTCAAGTTTAAAGGCATCAACGCTTTGGTTTGTAAGGATTTTGACCGCGCGTTTAATGGCATCTTCAGCATCTGTTTCCGCCATCATAATGCATTCGAGTAAATCGCGGGGGTCAATTCTGATTAGTGTAGAAAATTTCAGGAATTCGTGCAGCGTCATTGATCGGTGACCATTTTCCATTTTGCTATACTCTCCTTGAGAAATGCCAAACTTATTAGCGATAGTATCTTGTTTCATGCGCTTGAACATGCGCAGACTGCTAAGTAGAATTCCAACGTTTTTCATGACCTAAATTTAAGAGTGAGTTAGAGTAAAATATACGTCGAAGATAATTTGTGTTTTGGTATTTTTGCGAGTTTTTTTACGGTGGGAATAAAATATTCCTCCGCCTTGATTGCACGGCTTTAATTGTAAATAATTTTGTCCCTGCAAAAGGTTAGGAGTTCTGAGGGCGCCAATGGAACGAATTGCTTAGTAGTTCTTTTTAGTAAACTGCTAAAAGGATTTTTTAACTAACAAATTTTTTTACACAATGAAAAAGGGTTTTTTATTAATTGGTTTGCTTGTAATCACAGCAAGTTGTTTTGCAGGCACAGCAAATACGTCATCTAGTGGTGTAACATGTAATTGTTCCAGTAGTCAATCGTTATGCAAAGCAAAAGGTTCGTTCACTTCCTGCTGCACGTGCTGTACGCCCCCTGCCAGTTGCGGAGCATCTACCTCGTTTGGACTGTCAAGTTGTATTTGTGAAACCGTTCCTGCGGATGCTCTTACTGTTCATCCGGTTTTGTTTGAGGATTTATTGACGTATATGGAAGCGCATTCAATACCGACAAGTGAGTTTAGCGATGAACTTTACACGATGATTCCAGCAAATCAAGTGGCACAATTGCGAAGAGACGGAAAACCTATAGTTGTAGCGGACGAGAAAATTCGCCATTTCAATACCAGTTGTTTGAGTCTTTTCATTAGTCTAAGCCAAACTGAACAAGTATTAGTAAATAACTGGATTATTAGCCACTAATGTTGGGAAACTGAGTATTTAGTTATAATAAAACCTAACTAAAACAAATCTCTACGGAGGCCTTTAAAGCCTCCGTTTTTATTTATGAAAAAAATACTTATTCTCTGTAACTGTTTTTGGAGCTTTTGCGCGTCTGCTCAATGTCTTTTGGTTAACATCAATTTCAACGACTGCTCTACTTGTCGCGGTGCCATAAACGCTTTTAATCCTGATGCTACTGGAATTCCTTGCTACGCCATTTTTCCTGAATCATCAAAGCCTGATTCCGCAGAAATTGAATACAACGGCAAGTTCCAACAGTACAACATTGCATTAATTTTTAATTCCGTATGGACAAAAAAAATTCATTGTGAGGGAAATACAAGTTGTGTAGTCGGATTAGACGATAAAGGGAAAGTAGTGTTTCAAGTGCCTTTGACAGCTAAAAATGATACAGCGGTCAAAAACTTTATAACCAAATACGCTGAAAAATCCGGTGGTAATCATGAAATTAAAATAACAAGCGGAGCAAAGTATGAGTTCAATTCCCGTTTAGGAAAAATGGCTGTATCCAATGCGGCGACTGATGACTTGCTTTATACCATTAATTCAAGTTCCGTTAGCTTAAAATCAATCAGCGAAAAACTGGAAGGCAAAGAAAAATTGCAACTAGACAAATATGGTGAGTATATCAACCACAAGATGAACGGGTTTGATGCTAAGTTCTTCTCATTTCGTATTCAGAATGAGCGATTATTTATGTTGTTTAAGTACTCTTCTACGCCTGATAGTATTTCCGAAAACATAAATGATAAGTATGCAATGTTTGTTTATGATAAATCAGGAAAACTTCAGGATGTGCTGCCCATTTCAATGCCTGATAATATTGTTTTTTATGAGTTCAACTTCATGCTTGCACCTGATGATAACTTATACCTTTATGCGTATGATTTGGATTCAAGTATTGACGCTATAAAATTGACTCAAAAAAGAAAATACATAACTAAACTCCCTCTTAAAAACGGTAGCTATTTTTACGAAGGATGGTTGGACGTTGACATGCCCGCGATTCATAAAAATAAATATAATTATAACCAACTAACAGCGGGCTACAGTGAGTATCCCTTTTTAGTTAATAACCTAGATAACACTATTACAAACCTGATTACTAAAAAGTCTTTCAATGTAATAAACGACTCTTTATACAAATCGATATCGTCCAATAAAATTACTGATTACAGCATGAATTCCGAACGGTTTAGAGTTTTGCATTTGGACAAATTTGCAACGGAACGCACCTATTACCTAACCTACAAATTGAATGAGGAATTTTACCTGCTTAAATTCAATGAGAACTTTACGTCCACCAATACGATAAACCTCACATCACCTTTCAGCTCTATTAAAAACATTTCTTCAATTTCTGTTCACCCGAACGTGAATTTAATTTCCGTTCGTTTTGGAAAAAATGAGGATGACTTAAAAGAGGTTATTTTGCCGCTTGATTTGTTTATTCCAAAATAAGCGTCTTATTCAATGCATTTTCTTAAAAACAGTCGATTCCTTCATTATAAGCTACTGGCTTTGGGAGGACTACTCTTGCTAACTGCGAATGCTGCCTTCTGTGCAACCATCAACTTCACCTTCCAAAACGTCTTAAAAACCAATATCGACATCGGTTTAATTCCGCTTACCTCCTTCGAAAACAAAGTCTATTATTTAAACGAACAACCTTATTCAGATAAAATAGCCATCAACGCTTACAACGTTTTAACCCAACAAATTACTGCCTTCACCATAAAGAACACAGACACCTTAAATGATGTGGAAGAAATAGAAATCAACAAGGA
This sequence comes from Flavipsychrobacter sp., assembly GCA_965218185.1. Classification (GTDB taxonomy): domain Bacteria; phylum Bacteroidota; class Bacteroidia; order Chitinophagales; family Chitinophagaceae; genus JAFIGV01. Next base: position 791,829 of record CBDCKE010000008.1, on the reverse strand, counting down.
TTTTCTCGTCGTGCACAGGTTTCATTCCATTGCCGTTTACCAAAGGTTTGGAGCAAAATATGCCTATTATTTTACGGAAAAAATCGACTTCGACAACGTTAGGCTACTAACCGATAATCGCCTTGTATTATTCAGAAACTACAACGCCCATCCATCTGATTATCCCTATCCCCAAAAAACATCCCTTGCCATTTTTGATTTAAAAGCAAAGAAAATTGTTCGTCAGGCATTCCCAGTATTTGATAATATTTATTTTACGCACCTCATTGGTTCTTTTATAGATGTGCATCCTTCCGGAAAAATTGCGATGACACAAACGGCAACGTATAACTTCAAAATCTATGACCCAAAATTCCAAATAGTTAGCGAATATGCAGATAATTCCCTACGCAATGATTCGGGAACGCTACGGACGCTGGAAGTATTGAACATCAACAAACGAAGCGGCCCGGTGAAACCAATAATAGAAAAAGTAGCTGAGGCAGACGAAGATTTTAATAGAATTGAACGAATTCATTTTCTGAACGACAATACGATTTTAATTATTAAAAAAGTGAAGGATAAACGGTTTGAGTATAAACTGATGGACGTTTTCGATATTTCCTTTCGCAATGCCAAAAAAATAGTTTCTAACTTTAAATACGATTTGGATTACAACAACTTTTCCAACGAAAGCGTGGAGCAGTTTCCGGTGGTTTGGGGTAATTCCGCAAATTTTCATATCGGTGAAGGCTGGCTCTTTTTCTCTGAAACCTATGTGCCGTATAAAAAAGGAACGATTAAGGATTTAGAAAAGTCCGTAATTAATTATCTCGAAAATAACCCCGAAAAAAAAGGTGTACATGTCTATCGTTTCGCTATTAATTAGCTGCTTTTGCTGCTTCCACGCACCGCCACCGCTTTTTTATTTTTATTCAGAAAATTCGGAAAAAATCTCTGCAAATAATCAAGCGGACAAACCCATTATTTACGTCCTGAAAAACAACCGGAATTGCCTTTCTTGCTTTAAGGATATTGATGAAAAAATAAAAATATTCCGCGCGCAACATGCTGATAGCTTTCATTATTTCGCTATTTCCGGAACTAAAATGAACGGATACTACACAACAAAAGAAAATCGGCTGATGAAATCCCTCCTCCCCAATTGCGATTCAGTTTTTTTCGACCCACAATCCTCCGACAAATTTTTACAGGAAACTTATTCAGAGGATGGATTTTTCAACCTCCTCCAAATCGATAAAACACCAGCAATAATTATACAAAACAAAAATGCTTTCCGCGTGTTTCAGTTGCAAGAAACTTATGATGATAACTGGCTTGATTCGCTGCTAGTAGATTAACTGAACTTGCTTGCATCCATCATCTCTGCCACACGCACCGCCACTTCACTGCCAAGCGCCACGCCCATGCCGCCCATTCTGAAAGCACCAAACACACGCGGTGAAAACTGCCGCACAACCGGATGTTTATTTTCTCCAAATGCCATGATGCCCGACCAGCGTTGTTCTATTTCAAAGGCTGTTTCAGGGAGAATCACACGCCGCAGTTTTTCCTCCAAAGCGTTTTGAATGCCGTCCGTTAAGGCAAAAGTTTCCGTGCCTTCTTCCTGAAAAAATAAATTTCTGCCGCCGCCAATCATCACCCTCCCATCAATCTCTCTAAAATAAAAATAACCGCGCTCCATGTGGAAAATTCCGCGAAAAGGAAGGTTTGAAATCGGCGTCGTAACCAACACTTGCCCACGGCCGGGCACCAGGTTTTCATCCGGCAAAAGTTGCTTCGCGAAGGCATTGGTGCAGATGCAAAATGTTTGAGATTGCAGCCTTAAATCTTGCTTCCGAAAAGGGTCATTTACAATCACGGTTACGCTCTTATTTTCTTCCTCAAACCGCACCACTTCTGCTCCGGTTTTTATTTCAATTCCCTGCGCAATAGCATAGTCCGTCAATGCCCGTAACATCTTTCCTGTGTGGATGCTGCCTTCGCAATTATTTTCTACCAAATGCTTTACAGCATGGGCATTGAAGCCAAAGCCGGCTATTTTTTCGGAGCGAATGCTGAACGCATTTTTTCCTGCAACGGGATGTATTAATTGGTTGAGATAATCTATTTGCTCCAGCGCGTTTTCATCTTCAGGAGCTATCAGTTCAAAGCTGCCGTCTTCCTGATAACCTATGCGTTCATCCCCCAGCCTTGCCCGCAATTTTCCCAATCCTGTTTTGCGTGCGGCAAACAATGCAACCACTTCATTTTCCTGGTTGGTTTTTAAATCATCCAGCAATTCCGTAACGCTGCCCATGCACGCAAAGCCTGCGTTTCTGGAAGAGGCACCTGTTGGCAGCAAACCCCGTTCAAGCACTAAAACCCTTGCCTGCGGCTGCTTTGTTTTGATTTCAATGGCGGCGCTTAATCCCGTAATTCCGGCGCCTGCAACAATGTGGTTGTAATGCAGGAAAGATTGTTGTTCCCAGTAGCTGAGCATTTCTTAAGTATCAAGTAGGAAGTAGCAAGTATCAAGTCTTCGGGTCTAAAGTAGAAAGGCTAAAGTTTCAAGCTTTCAAGCGTCGGAAAGAATCCGAAAAGTTTATCCGTCATGGTCACCCTCTCCATTTTTGGAGCGGGTCAGGAGTGAGATCATTATGTAGAAAGACAAAAGTCTCAAGCTTTTTGATGGGATAAAATCAGAAAATAAAAGCATGAAACGCCCTTGTTTAATTGAAAAAATAAACGGCTTTTCTTACATCACCGGCAACTGCACCTCAAAGCAAGCCCCGTTCGGTTTGTTGTCTTTCACGCTGATTTTCCCTTTGTGCGAGCGGATGATTTTGCGGGCTAAATAAAGCCCGAGGCCGGTGCCTTTGGATCGGCGTGTATTCTCATTTCCTACCCTGTAAAACTTGCGGAAAATTTTCTGTTTTTCATGGTCAGGAATGCCAATGCCATTGTCTTTTACCTGAAGGCATGTCTGCTTGTTTTTTTCAAACAATTTCACCACCACAGGCTGTTCGGATGAAGCATATTTCACGGCATTTTCCAGCAAGTTGTTTACCGCCATTTGCAGCATAATACGGTCGCCGAAAAGCAGGTTTTCTTCGTTCGTTATTTCTGCTTCAAACCTGCCCGGGTAGCGGTTGTCATAGTCTTTAAATGCTCGCTCCACAAGCTCTGTGAAACTCAGTTTTTCCTTCACCGATTTGTATTGCCGGCCTTCCATCTGCGAAGCCAAAAGCATGTTGTTGCAAAGGTCATTTAGCCGGCTTGCTTCCTGAATGCTTTTGGTGAGCAGTGTGTTTTTTTGTTCCTCCTCAAGCTGGTATTTTTCGAGGGTTTGCAAATTCAGTTTTACGGCGGCAATGGGGCTTTTCAGTTCGTGCGTCACAGAGAGCATAAAATTGTTTTGCTGCCGCGATAAACGAATGCTTCTGCGGAAGGAAGTCCACACCACGGCAGCGCCAATAAAAATCACGAGGATGAAAGAGCTGCCTTCGCCAATGTATTGTCGGGAGCGCCGCATCCGCATGTTTTCGAGGTAACTTTTTCGCTCGCTGAATTTTTCGGGATGCAGGGTGCTGTCGTTGAAGCTGCGGAGGTGCGTTAACTCCTGATTGTAAATGCGTTCGCTTTGTTTGTGCAAGCTGAAGCCCCAAAAAAGAAGGGCTGCAATGATGTAAACAAACAGCAGCAGAAACATGGTGTTGAAGAGGCGCATGAACTACGGTTTTTTTCGGCTTCCTATTTTTTCAATCCGAAGGCCTACCTGCAATATTTCCGGCAAAGGATTTACGCGCATGTCCTGCACAAATTTGATTTCATAGACGCCGGCCTTTTTAAATAAAGCCGCGGCATCGTTCCGGGAAATAGGCATCCGTTGTTCCCAAATGTCGCCCATGCCTCTGCCCAACCATTTGCCGGTGGGTTCTGCCAAAGGAATTTCGATTCGGGCGTGCTGAAAAACGGAGTCGCCGGGCATTTTGGTATTCACCTGAAGCCAGATGTTGGAGAAGGGATACACCTCTGTGTGGCGAATGAGGAAGTAAAGATTGTAGAAGGCAGTAGTGTCTTTTATTTCAAACTTAAAAGAAGGCTGAAACCCGTATTCCCATTGGCTTTGCGGGATGGGTGCCGTTTTCTGATAGTAAGGCGAAGGAAGGCATCCGGCAAGTAAAAACAAGGCAGCAAAAAGCGTGGGTAAAATAATTTTGGAGCGGCAGTTATTCATGGAAACAGAGTGTGCGTGCAAAGGTTGAAGCATTCGTTATCAAATCACATTGAGCACCTGCTCTTTTGCTTTTTCAAGTTCATCCTTCATCCCGATAACTATCTGCTGGATGTCGGCATTGTTTGCTTTGGAGCCTAAAGTATTTATCTCCCGCCCTATCTCCTGCAAAATAAAATTGAGCTTTTTGCCTTTCGCCATTTCATCGCCATTCAACACCTGCGTGAAGTAAGTGCAATGCTGCCGCAACCTTATTTTTTCTTCTGAAAAATCAATGCGTTCAATGTAATAAATCAGCTCTTGCTCAAAGCGATTCGTGTCCACGTTTTCGCCGCCTACGCCATCTTTCAAAGCCTGCTGCAGGCGGTTTCTGATTTTGCCGGTGCGCTGCGCTTCAAGGGGTAAAATTGCTTCGAGATGGGTTTCGATGTTGGTTATTTTCTCCGTGAGATCGTGATGCAGCGAAGCGCCTTCTTCTTTTCTGTGCATCATTAAATCCTGTGCTGCCGTTTCAATTATTTTTTTCACTTCAAGCCATTCCTTTTCGGGCATCACATCCTGCTCTGCGGCAACAACTTCGGGCATGCGCATAAGCGTAGAAAGCACATTGTCTTCCTGCACGCCAATTTTATCCGCAATCTGTTTCATTCCTTCGTAATAATAAACCGCAAGCGCAGTGTTGATAACCATTGGTTTTGCGGTTCCTTCCTGCCTAACGGCGATGTTTAAATCAATCGTTCCGCGAATCATGGAAGCGCTAAGCATGGAGCGAATATCCAGTTCATAAGGACGCAGCAGCGGCGGCAATTTGATAATCATTTCAAACTGCTTTCCGTTCAGTGATTTTATTTCTACCACCACCTGGCGTTCGTTCACCAAAGCTTCTGCACGGCCAAAGCCCGTCATTGAATAGAGCATACAAAATGATTTCGCACAAAAGTCCGTAAGCAGGTGCAATAAAAAAAACAAGGAGTGCGATTGTGGAAAAAGTCGTTTAAGCGTTCTTAAAAAGAATACTGAATGCCGCGCCGCTTCTTTATTTGGCTATTTTTGCCGCACACCCGCACCTTCTAAAGCTTCTCCCTGAATGCGAAAATTCCTGACCTTATTTCTTTGCTGCTGCTCCCTCATAGCCGCTTCCCAAACGGGAAATTCACGCGCCGAACTGGAGAAAAGACGCAAAGACATTCTGGAAGCCATCCGCCTGACGCAGGAACAACTGGAACTGATTAAAAAAGATAAAACCGCTTCGCTCACCGAACTACGGGCGCTGCAAAACAAGCTTTCAGAACGCCAGCGACTTATCGGAAACATCAACCAGGAAATCAGTTCCATCAACCAGAATATTTCTGCTTCAGCACAGGAAGTTTCGCTGCTTCGCAACAATTTAGGGCAATTGAAAGCGCGCTACGCACAATCGGTGAGGTATGCTTACAAACACCGCAGTTCCTACAATATGCTGGCGTTTCTCTTTTCTGCCAACGATTTTAATACCGCCGTGCGCAGGCTTCGTTATCTGAAGCAATACCGCGACTACCGCAAGCAACAGGCGCAGGAAATCAGGAAGACGCAAAGCACCATCGAAATGAAAATTGGCGAGCTGAATAACGTGAAAGCGCAAAAGGATTTATTGCTAAGTGCAGAAGAGCAGCAACGCCAGGTGATGGAGCGGGAAACCAATGAAAAGAACCGCGTTGTTACCAGCCTGAAGGGAAGAGAAAAAGAGCTTTCAGCGGACATCAAAAAGAACATCAAAGCTTCCAAACAAGTGGACCAATCCATCTCGCGCCTCATCCAGCGGGAGATTGAAATTGCGCGGAAGAAAGCCGAAGAGGAAGAAAAACGCAGGCGCATTGAGGAAGAAAAACAACGTCTTGATGAGCAGAAAAGACTGGCTGCCGCCGCCGCAGCAGCGAGAGCAAACAGCGTAAACGTAGCTACCGGTTCAGGTACCCGTCCTGCCGTTCCCGGAAGCGAAAAAATCGAAACAAGCACTCCAAAAACTTCGCCGCCACCTGCTGCTGAAACGCCCGCCGTTGCTTACGTTCCGAAGACGACACCGAAATCTACAGCATCCTATATTTCCAACTTAACGCCCGAAGCAGCAGCGCTTTCCAACAGTTTTGAAAGCAACCATGGCAGGCTTCCATACCCGGTGGAGAAGGGCTACATTTCTTTAGGTTTCGGCAATTATCAGCACCCCACTGAATCAAAGGTTACGCTTGAAAATTATGGTGTCACCATCAGCACAAATCCCGGGGCTGCAGCGCGTTCTGTGTTTGAAGGAAAGGTCACGAGTTCGCAATACATTGATGGTGCAGGTTGGGTGGTGCTCATCAGCCACGGACAATTTTTTACTGTTTACAGCGGGCTTTCCAGCGTTAGCGTGAAGCGGGATGACCAGGTGCGCACCAAACAAAACATAGGGCTTGTTGGCGTGAATGATGATGGTGCTACGCAATTGAATTTTCAAATCTGGAAAGTGGGAAAAAATAATCAGTCGTCAAAACTGAACCCTGCCGACTGGCTGGCGCGCTAAGCCGTAAAATGGGCGTTTTAAAAATCGATTTCAACTAAATGACTACACCACGCATCGGTATTCTTGGCGGCGGACAATTAGGTGCTATGCTGCTGCAGGCGGGCATTTCATTCGGTTTAAAATTTAAAGTAACCGATAAAGACCCTGATGCTGTTTGCTCGCGCCTCACCAATGATTTTACCGTTGGCAGTTTGCTGGATTATGGGCATGTTTTAGCTTTTGGAAGGCAATGCGATATTGTTACGATTGAAATTGAAGCAGTGAATGTGGAGGCTTTGCATCAGCTTGAAAAAGAAGGTAAAAAAGTGTTTCCGCAACCAGCTATTATTGAAATGGTGCAGGATAAATGGAAGCAAAAACAGTTTCTCCAATCCATGGGGATTCCGGTTGTTGCGGGGGTTTTGATAAACGAACCTTCGGAATTGAAAAACCATGTTTCGCGCCTTCCTGCTGTGTTGAAATTATGCCGCGATGGCTACGACGGAAGAGGCGTGATGATGCTTCGGTCAGCGCAGGATTTAGAAACGGCATTCAATCCGCCCTCCGTGCTTGAAAACCTTGTGGATATTGACCAGGAAATTTCGGTGATTGTGAGCCGGAATGCAGATGGCGCGGTGCATTGCTTCGATCCGGTAGCTATGGTTTTTGATGAAGAAATGAACCTCCTTTCTTACCAGCTTTGCCCTGCAGTGATTTCTGAAAGTGTAAAAAAAGAGGCAATAGAAATGGCATCCGGCATTGCGGAATCGCTGCAGTTGGTGGGCATTCTTGCGGTTGAAATGTTTCTCACAAAAAGCGGAGAATTATTGGTGAATGAAATGGCCCCGCGCCCGCACAATAGCGGGCATCATTCCATTGAAGGCTGCGTTACGTCTCAATTCGAACAGCTTCTGCGTGCCATCCTGAACCTCCAGCCTGGTGAAACCAATATTGTGGCTCCCTCCGTAATGGTGAATCTTGTTGGGAAGGAACACGACCTTTTACCGGAAGAGGTGTTAAGTAAACTATTGGCGATGCCGGATGTGCATTTACATTGGTACGGCAAAGAAGCGAGGAAAGGAAGGAAATTAGGACACATCACCGTGATGGATAAAACGCTGGAAGCTGCAGTGGCAAAGGCACAGGGAGTACGCAAACTTTTAAAACAAGACGATGAATAAACCAGTTGTCAGCATCATAATGGGCAGTGCGTCCGATGCGCCTGTAATGCAACCTGCTGCGGATATTTTAAAGGAATTCGGTGTCGCTTTTGAATTTAAAGTTGTGAGCGCCCACCGCAGTCCGCAACTGATGTTTGACCATGCAAAAGATGCAGAAGCCCGGGGCATAAAAGTGATTATTGCAGGCGCAGGCGGCGCAGCGCATTTGCCCGGAATGGTGGCAGCTATCACAACGCTTCCGGTTATCGGTGTTCCTGTTCGTTCTTCCAATTCTATTGACGGCTGGGATTCTTTGCTTTCTATTGTGCAGATGCCGAATGGTGTTCCGGTGGCTACTGTTGCGATAAATGCATCCATGAATGCGGGCTTATTAGCGGTGCAAATGCTCGCAATAAATGATGGGGCGCTGATGGAAAAACTGCATCAATACAAAGCTGCGAATCTTGAAAAAGTAAAAGCGCAACAGGCATCATTAAATCAAAACAAACAATAGCTTCAACCCCACAAAACAACGCAATGGCAATCTTTTCAGCACTTTCCCGATACAGCAACTTTGGTTTATTGATACTGCGCGCAGGCGTTGGCGTAATGATGTTGTTTCACGGAGTTCCAAAGCTGACGGGCGGCACTGAAAAATGGGCAGAAATAGGCAAAGCGATGGAAAATTTTGGGTTACACACTTACCCTGCAGCCTGGGGATTTGCAGCCGCTTTTGCAGAAGGCGTTGGTGGTTTGCTTTTGGTGTTGGGACTGTTTACCCGCCCTGCATTGTTGCTCTTGCTCGGAACGATGATTGTAGCCGCCACCATGCATTTAAGCAGTGGCGACGGCATATCGGGCGCATCTCACGCTATCGAGCTTGGCTTTGTTTATCTGGGATTATTTTTTACCGGCCCCGGCAGATACTCCATCGACAAAAAGTAGTTTTTAAAACTCCAAATCAGTCTCCGGTTCATCGCTGCTTTGTTTAAAAGGAGGTGCAATGTCATCATCATCCAGATTCACGTCGTTTGCTTTGGAAGGCAATGTTTGAAAGCCGCCGGGGATATAGAGTTTAGAGCCGCCAAATTCGCTCGGGTCGCGGCGAATGCCTGCCTGCGGATTGTCTTTTCTGGGTTTGAAAGCCGTGCCGCCGCGGTCAAAATCATCGCCCTTATTGCCGCCAAAATCACCACCTTTTCCGCCGCCAAATCCACCTCCCTGATTGCCGCCGCCATATCCGCCTCCATTGCCTCTGTCGAAGCCTGTTCCATCTTCTAAATCCACAAACTTCTGGTACTCTTTTATGAAGCGCACTTTCACGGTGTCGGTACTTCCATTCCGGTGTTTGGCAATGTGGATGTGCGTTTCGCCATCTATGGGTTGCCCCATTTCATCATTGTTGATACCATAATATTCCGGGCGATAAAGGAACATAACCATGTCGGCATCCTGCTCAATAGCGCCCGATTCCCGAAGGTCAGATAATTGCGGAACCTTTGATTCCTTGCGGTTTTCAACCGATCTGTTCAGTTGAGAAAGCGCAATAATCGGCACTTCCAGTTCCTTTGCCAAAGCCTTTAAATCGCGGGATATTTTGGAGATTTCCTGTTCGCGGTTGCCGCCTTTTTCAGAGCTGCCCTGCATCAGTTGCAAATAGTCGATGATGATGAGTTCAATGTCGTGGCGTTGCTTCAGTCTTCTTGCTTTGGCGCGGAGTTCAAAAATGTTGAGCGCTGCCTGATCGTCCAAAAAAATGGGCGCCGATGCCAGTTTGGTCATCCGCTGCGTCATCTGTATAAACTCATGCTCCTGCATTCTGCCTTTGGTGATGGCATCCATGCTTACTTCCGTTACCGCGCTCAGCAATCTTTTCACGATTTGCCCCGCGCCCATTTCCAGTGAAAAGAAGGCAACGGGTTTGTTGGCATTCATGGCGGCGTTCATGGCAAGGTTCAGTGTGAACGCGGTTTTACCCACGGCGGGACGGGCTGCAAGAATGATTAAGTCTGTTTTTTGCCAGCCCGAAGTGAGCCTGTCGAGCGGAACATAGCCGGACGGAACGCCTGTTAGGTCGCTTTTTTTATTCTTCGCTTCCTCAATTTCATGCACGGTTTTCACGAGCACTTCTTTCAGGCTTTTAAAGTTTTTGCGGAGGTGTTTATCGGTTATTTCGTAAAGGTTGCTTTCTGCTTTATCCAGTAAATCAAACACGTCGGTACTGTCTTCATAAGCTTCACTAATCACCAGCCCGGAAATGCGGATCAGTTCCCGCTGAATGAATTTTTCCATCACCACGCGGGCGTGTGCTTCCACGTGGGCGCTTGTTACGACGCTCATGGTGAGGCGACTGATGTAATACGCGCCGCCTACAATTTCCAGTTCGTCAGTCTTGCGGAGTTCTTCGGTTACGGTGAGCAAATCCACCGGCGTGCCGCGGTCAAACAAGCGGCGGACGGCTGCGTAAATCTTCTGGTTGGCATCCACATAAAAGCAGTCAGGGCTTTGGATAATTTCGAGCACTTCAGCCAGTTTATCTTTCTCCAGCATCACGGCGCCGAGCACGGCTTCTTCCATTTCGGGCGACTGTGGCGGCACTTTTCCGTAAAGGATGGAACTTAAGTCTGTCTTGCGATTGCGGGGGGCGGAGAGGTCTTTTTTGATGTTTAATGGCATGGGTGTGTGCGCTTTTTTCTGCGAATTAGTAAGGGGTAAAAAATGGATTTTGGCGACAGGTTTTGGGGTTGCGTTCTATGTTACGGGAACATTAAGCCGGTGCCGGAACCGAAAATAAGCCCTCAAAAAGATGGAAGGTTCAAGTTTCTGTTATTTCCTGTTCACAATTTAATCCACAAGGGTTTTCCTTGAAAATGTACGGAAATAAAACGGTTATGAACGCAAGTCGTGATTTAATTCACGGTTCTTATGAGTGAATCCACAGGTTGTTACCAAACAAGGGGTGGATAAAAAAGCATGGTTTCATTTTGAAAAACGAGCGTTTTGGAATATGGGAAAATGGGTGGGAATAGTCATTTCTTTTGAAAAAAAGCCGGATGGAAACTTTGAAAAGCGGCAAGTTTTACAGGCGCTCAAAATTTCGTTTGAAAAATCCCTTTTGAAAAAATTTTCTTTTACAATTTCCCCTTCTCTTAAAAAATTAATGCATCAACTAATGCTTATTGCTTACTTTAGCCCAACCTAAGCGAAGCGCTACGCGTCTATAATACACTACAATCCAAAATTTCCCTTTTACACTTTACGAGATGAATAAAATATTTACCAGACTGCTTCTCAGCCTTGCGGTTGTTTTCTTTTTTGAAGATAAAATACACGCCCAATTAAATGCACAGGATAATAAAACCGCGCAACAATTAGTAGATTACTTAGTTGGTACAAACGTCGCCACCTTGAATCCTACCCTAAATTGCACGGCAGAGCACAATGGCTTCTTTCAAAACATTTCCAGCAATCTTACTATTGGTGATGGAATTATATTGTCTACAGGTACTGTTCTTGCTAGTCCGACAGGTTTTGGAGATGGAATAAGCGGTCCCTGGAATGGCAGCATAGGGCAGGCATCACAGTCAGCCGGCGATCCTGACTTAACATTTATATCTACCCATCAAACAAACGACGCCTGTATTTTGGAATTCGATTTTGTTCCTGATATTGATACCATTTCAACGTTACGTTTCAATTACTCTTTTGCTTCGGAAGAATATAATTTTTACGCTTGTAGCGCTTATAATGATGTTTTCGCTTTTTTGCTTACCGGGCCGGGAGTTGGAACGAACGTTAATGTGGCTTTGGTGCCAGGTACGACAATTCCGGTTGCAATAAATTCTATAAATAACGGACAGAATACAAATTCTAACTGTACTAGCCTCGGTCTTGGCTCACCTTTTCCAGCTTATTTCATCGATAATCAAACATTAAACGGGCAGACAGTAACGTACAATGGTTTCACTACGAAATTAGAAGCCCTTGCTACAGTCAGTCCATGTGACACCTATCATATTAAGCTAGCTGTAGCAAATGCTACCGACAACATTTTGCAATCCGCGGTATTCCTCGAAAAAGGTAGCTTTAAAGTAGATGACGTAAACCTCGATTTCACCAACATCATTTCCTCCGACAGCGGTTACATAGCCGAAGGCTGCAACTCCACAAAATTTACGGTTTCAAGAGATACCACCACACCACGACCTAAAAAACTTTGCTTTAAATACGGAGGCACTGCCATTAACGGCACCGATTATCTCCAACTTCCTGATTCTATCGTACTTCCGCCGTTTACGCCTTTCATGGACATTCCCGTGATTCCTATTCAGGATGGTGTTGCAGAGCCCGGTTATGAAACATTGATCATTTCCCGCGTTAACTGCTGCACCAAAACACCTATCGACAGTGTGGAAATCCGGATTTATGACTCTCTGCAAATAACCCTAAACAATGTGGATACCGGCACTTGCGGAGGTGCGCCTATTCAGTTAAGCGTAAGCGGAGACCCGTATTTTACGTATGCATGGACGCCGGCATCGGGTAACATCCAAAATCCGTTTGATACCATGACGATTGCAAATCCTGTTTATACCACCGTGTTCTCCATTACGGCAAATTTCCTTACCTGCCCGCCGGTTACTAAATCATTTAAGGTTACTATTGAGCCTGTCCCTGTCGTCAATATTTACACGGAAGACACCACCATTTGCCTTAGTGCGCCGATGCAAATAACCAGTGACGTGCAACCGGACACTTTCTCGCAATACAATTATGTGTGGACGCCAACCGTGGGCTTAGATAATCCATTCGCCCAGGAACCATTCTTCTTCGCAAGCATACCAACTGACTATAAATACGTTTTGGCAGTGCAAACGCCTTTGGGTTGCACGGGTACAGACAGCATTACCATCCGCTCCAAACCATCTGCTGAACTGATAAACGTAACGGCTGATACCATTGTGAAATACGGAACCTCCCTGCAATTAAATGCCAACGGCGGTGATTACTACGTGTGGACGCCTACTGCCTTCCTTGATTTCCCGAATACGAGCGACCCGACGGCTACGCCGCTTGATTCTATAACCTACCAGGTAATTGGCGTAAATCAGTTTGGCTGCAAAGACACGGCGTATGTGCATGTGGATGTGGATTTCAACATGGTGGAGATTATCCCGAATGCTTTCACACCGAATGGAGATGGCAGAAATGATGTGTTTGGAGTGTGGAATATCCGGTTTCAATCGTTGCAGGAGTTCCGCGTGTTTAACCGTTATGGTCAGGAAGTATTTTCAACCACAAACCCACAGGAAGGCTGGAACGGCACTTACCAGGGCATTCCGCAGGATATTGGCGTGTATCATTACCTCATTCGCGTAGCATTGCCTGGCGGCAAAGTAAAATTGTATAAGGGAGATGTAACCCTGATTCGGTAAAAGCCGCTGTTACATAATTTTGGTAAAACAGGCGATTCTCTTTTGAGGACGCCTGTTTTGCATTTTGCCTTGTTCAATTTTGGCAGGTTGTTTGATTAATGCCGGATACTTTTGCAATCTTCCAAAAAAAATCCCCTCCCCATGAAAAAACTGATGATGCTCTTTGCAGCAGTAGTAATGATGAGTGCCGCGCCCGCGAAGGCACAAACAGACGCTAAAGCCAAAACAATTTTAGAAGCGGTAAGTAAAAAAATGGCTGCCTTAAAATCTCTGAAAGCCAACTTTGCTTTGCATTTGATGGCAGGAAACGGCAAAACCACTGCATCCAAAAAAGGCACTTTTCTTTTAAAAGGCTCAAAATATAAAGTAAGCCTTGCCGACCAGGAAATCATCTGCGATAACAACACCGTTTGGACATACGTGAAGGCAAGCAATGAAGTGCAGGTGAGCGATTACAATCCCACCGAACAAACCATTTCTCCCGCTAAGCTATTCACCAATTTTTACGATAAGGAATACCGCTACAAATATGCCGGCGCCAAAAAAGTGAACGGTAAGAACTGCGACATTATTGAGCTTGTGCCCATCAGCAGCGGCAAGCAGTTTTCAAAAGTGGAACTGGCTGTGGATAAGGCTTCCAACACTATTGTGGGCGGCAATGTGTATGAGAAAAACGGAAACCAATACCGCTATGAAGTGAGTGGCTTTACGCCCAACCCCGCCGTTACCGATGCAACCTTCACCTGGAATGCCAAAGCGCACCCGGGCGTGGAAGTGGTGGATTTGAGGTGAGGGTCTTTAATTGGCAGGATTTCTAAACAATGGTAATGTAGTTACGGCACAATCACCAAATTCCCACCCCCTGTATTTGTTATTCCCTGGTTTAGGTAATTTCCGTAAACGTTGAGCGTATTGGCGCCCTGAAAGTTTAAAATTGCACCTACGGAAACAGTCAGGTTATTGCAACTTCCAACCGCCACATCCATTGTCATCGTAACACCCGCCGGTATCACGACATTGTTTGTAGAATCAGGCGCATGACCGCCACACCAGTTGCCCGGCTGGCTCCAGTTTACGATGGCATTCAGCGGACCGATATACTGATAAACGGAATCCACCGTAACGTGCAGCAGATTGCTTGAAACGGTGTTTGAACCGGCGGCGGTTACGGCTGCATAAACACTGTCGCCCGTTGTTAGCGTTGAGTCGGTATAAACTGCGCTATTCAATCCTACCTGAACATTGTTTTTATACCATTGATAAACCGGTGTTGTGCTAATGTTGGTGAGGGAAGCTGAAAACACTACCGGCAAGCCTGGGCAAATATTCGTTGTGTCGGTTGCAGAGATGGCTACAGAAGGCGCATTTAAAGACGCGAATGAAAGGCTTCTTGCAAACACCTGTCCGCCACTATAACTATAAGTTACCATCAACCCGCCCGGAATTCGATATAGTGAAGTGCCCGCTACACTATCTGCGCTCACTTCTCCTGTGGTCCCCACCAATGGTTGCCACTGGTTGTTTACAAATTGCTTCACTACAGCTTTTTGCGAAGTCGGGTCCTTGTATGCGATGTAAAGATTTCCCAGAGAATCCGTTTCCAGGGTATGGTAAATGGTGTAAGGAAATCCGGTCATCGATATGGCTGAATAAACGCCATTAACCCGCTTCTTTATCACGCTATCTCCTGAAACATAAACTATGTTCTGAACCGTATCAATCGCTATGCTCCCTCCTGTTAAGAATGGTATTCATACGTCCAGTTAGCACCAACTAAATGCGCAATGGTCGGGAGTTCATCATCTGAAGTAATAAGATTAGCCCAAATTGACCCGTATTTATCGAGCTTTAGTCGCGCCCCTGAGGGCTTAACAGGACTTGATGTATTGAGGAGCAAGGAGGAAGTGGCGGAAGTATCAAATCTCCGGGCCTTAAAATAAGTGTACACGTAACAGGAATAGTAGTCCGCATAAGTTAACACCGGCTTATTACTAAAGTCCGTGATTGAATTTAACTGGCCATAACCGCAATTAGAAGGAAGCCCCGAAACATAACTCCATACCCCGTTTGTAAACTTCTGCATCGTCACTAAGTTGTTAGAATTGTAAGCGTAAAAAAGGTACGGAAGACCATTCGCTTCAGTTAATGTAAAGGAGTTTGAAAGGGGCGTAAATCCTGCTGTTCCTAAAGTTGTCCAACTGCCATTTATAAACTGCTTTACCGTCAATCCATTCCCGTTAGCTACGTCTTTGTAAATAAAATACTGGTTTTTCGTTCCTGCAAAAAGGTAAGGCGTATACACCAAATTTACCCCCGCTATCCCGGCCGTGGGCGTAATAAAATCATCAGGACCCATTGCCTGCCAGGTTTGCGCAGAAGCCATTGTTTCTATAAACAAGAAAAAGCAAAGAAGCGAAGCGCGCATAGGAAAGCTGTTTTTAAAAAAAGTTATCCAAAAATACCATTGTTATGTTGCCACTCTGTTTTATGCATTACTCCACCCAAATCTTAACCAAGCCTCCATCTTCACTCCGAACAACATAAAGCCCTTGCTCCCATTGGCGCACATCCACCACGCATGGCATCTTGCCCCTAAACATTTCCTTCCCGTTCAAAGAAATAATACTGAATGAAACGGCACGTCCCGCATCTTCTCTTGAGCTTACAATATGGATGAAATCCGTAGCAGGATTAGGATACGCCCGCAATTCAGGAACAACATTCAACGCATTTGCAACAGCAGAAACGCGATTGCTACCGGCAAATGATTCATCCGCACCCATGTCCACGCGTCCGGCAAAAATCCTTGCATCGCCATCAAAATCTGTTTCTCCTGCCCCGGCAATAAAAGAAGGGTCGCCGGCATTTACAGCAGGTGACGTTTGCAGCAAATGAACATTATTGGCACCGCTCTGAAACTGCGGGTCGGCAAACAAGGAGCTATCATCCTGCCCGGTTGCATTCTTGTATTGCTGGAAGGAATTGTATTGAAACACGTTGTTGCCCACCGTCCACACCACAATGGCATTTGCAGCACCGCCCGCCGTGAACCACAGGTTATAATCAAACAATAAACCGGGTGCGTATTTGTTCCCTCTTTCAATCAGATAATTGCCGCCTGCGCTGATGATGTTGTTCTTCACTTCACAGTTTTTACTGGCAGTCAAAATGATTTCACCATGCAGGTCGTCAAGCGTATCGGTATCGTTTGCAATCAGGGTATTGTTGTGAAAACTGCAATCCACCACACGCCCTGCCGATGCGGGATAATTGTAACCGCCAAAGGCAATGCCGCCGGAGGAATTATGATGCAGCCAATTGTTGCGCACTTCTACATTGGAAGCGGTGTACACGTTTTTGCCGTTCGCATTTTTGCCTTCCTCACAGCCCACTTCAATACCATACTGGCAATTGAAAATTTCATTCTTTTCGATGATGATATCCTTGCCGCCATCTACGTAAATGCCTGCTGCTTCTGCATAGGCGGACCCGCAATCGTACACAACGTTGTTCCGGCAAACGCCGCTCCTGGCCTGGTCTGTAGCCGCATTGGGAGATGCCTTATAATGCCCTGCCATCACAATGCCGATGTTGGTGATGTCGTAAATATGGTTGTTGGAAACCACAAAATTGCTCACGTTCCCATCCAGAGAAATGCCTTCGCTAAAGCCGGTGCGGCAGTCGTGAATTTCATTGCTATCAATCAAAATGCTGCTGCAGGCAATGCCCGGGTGGTCGCCATAAATAATAATGGGGTGGGCATTTTTTGCATAGCCAACGGTAGCATTCGGGTTGGCATCGAAATGAATATCGTGGATGTTGTTTTTGAGAATTTCAATGTGGTGTGCGCCATATTCAATCACGATGCCGCTGCGGTCGTTGCCAATGCTGTTGCGGATTTCAAAGCCTATAAACCGCAGGTAATCGGGTCCGTAAACCTCAATTATGTTCTTCGCATTTTTGCCCGTTCCATCAATAATGGGGGTTTCGTTTGGGTAGTTTATGAAAGTGATGTAACCGCCGTTTGCCGTGCCCGTAACGTTGATGCTCACCTTCTCGTTATACACGCCTCCTCTAAAAAAAACCGTGTCGCCTGCGTGCACTTTATTCGCTGCATTCTGGAAGGTGCGCCAGGGTTTTAACTCCGTGCCCGGGAAGGAATTATTGCCGGAGGGCGAAACATATTTGTTGGTGGCAAAGGCATTAAAAATGCTGCAAAGCGCGATGGAGAGGAGCAGTAATTTTTTCATGGGGGGATGAAGTTTTTTGTTTGGCTTTTATGGGAAACTATTTTCAAAAATAGGTATTGGGCGGCGAATGCCAGCGGATAAGTCGGAAGGTTTTGCGGATGCGTCGGAAGTAATTTCAGATGGGGGTTTTGAATTTTTAAAAGCAGGATTGTGCAGGAAATAATAGTTTGAATGTGCGCGAGTCCCTGTGGAGACTCACGCACGAAAAAAATAATTTATGTAATCCATTTTGTTGTGGTTCGGCCGTAATTAGTTTTCCTTCTAAAAAAGTTACCCTCCGTTATTTTAGAATTCAAGAAACAAATTTAAAATTCCAATAGATTTAATTCTTCAAGGCGGATTGCCATTGTCTCTTTAGAAACCTTGAATATTTTAATAAGAGGAACAAACTTTTTACCAGCATAATAGTTATGCGAGGATAACATACGCGCTAAACCACGTTTATCTTTACATTCGTATCGAAGGGCTGATTCTGTGCTTTTATTTAGTAAGAGTGCAGAATGTCCATCAATCTTAAAATTTGTTGTTCCGAAGATCTCCAAAAAAAAGTCAATTACCCATTTTTTTGGCATCAAAAAATATGTAGCGAATTTGTCAGCTTCAGTTTCTTCACGATTTTTTAAAATCATTTCCGATCCATCAGATGGTTTATCACGATGTAAAATATTTTGCCTGTGCAAAATGGCATGTCCTAACTCATGTGCGGCAGTAAAATTTCGGGTTTCTAGAGAAAAATTTTCCGATATTTGAATAAGTTTCTCCTTTTTATCAATTATGCCCGCGATTTCGTAAGCTTGGATACCCTTTGAATCAAAATTTCCCAATAACTTTTTATTTTGCAGGGTATATCCCATAACCTTTTTTATTACCACAATAGGATCCAATACTTCTAAATAGGATTTTAATTTATTATTTTTCCATATTTCTTCCTTTTGCTCCCATAGTGTGTTTTGTAGGTTCCTTGCAATATTTTCAATATCTGATAGGCTGTTTACATTATCTGCCAAATTGCCTTGCCGAAACTTTTCAACACTTTCTAAAAATGATATATTTCTGGATGCTTCATTTTCTAATAATTGTAGGAAGCGACGAGAAATTTCGGCTAAAGCTTCGAATTCAAGTTTAATTGCTAGTTTTTGTTTCAATATTTCTCTAGTTTTTTCTTTTAATGGAGCTTTAGTAAGGTTTAGTTCAACTATACTTAAACATCCAGCCAATGCTGAAATAGCACAATTTAGTGCAACACTTGAATCACCTCTAGCGGCTTTAAAACCATTGTCAAATACGAAAGTCGCATGTTTTGCTAATTCAATACAGTAGGTTGCGATCTTTAAAGGAGTTTCAGTAGATACTAATAAGGCATCTTGTGCTTCAATCGTATATTCTCGCTTCTTTTTCCAATCTTTTTCATCATCTCGGAGGTTCCTTAGTCGTATTACGTCATCGAATTGTTCAGAATCAAGCACAAATAAAGATTGTAATTCATCACAAATTCTACTATCTATTTCAATTTTTATTAAAGACAGTTTAGCTGAATGTTGACTATATTGCTTTATTCGTTTAGGATCCAGCGTTAGTTCAATAACGGTTCTTACCATTTGGGAGGCTAACATTCCTTGATAGGCGGCGGCGCTTCCAGAGCCAGGTATATGATTTCCTACGCCAAATTTTTCTAACAGTTGTCTAGAGGTTATTTCAAATAAGGAAGGGTTCATCGATCAAGATTTTTAGGAAATTTTAGTTAGTAAAGCTTCATTTTGCAAATATAGCTCTTCTCTACCATTATTTCATCCTGTAAAATTCCCCCTATTTGGTTAAGATATTTCCTTTTCACAAAAACACAACACCAAAAATCAAAAATCCCTTTGTCCTACCAATTTAATAGATTACTTTTGCCCGCAAATCTGAAACGCGGTTTTCTTTATGTCTCCACACACTCTGTTGCTTGCTTTTAAAACTGCCTTCAAAGCCGGTGAAGCCATCCTCCCTATTTATAATGATGAACATAACGTAACGTTTAAGCAGGATGAAAGTCCGCTGACGGCTGCCGACACGCGCAGCAATGATGTAATTAAAGAACACCTCGGCACCGAATATCCTATTTTAAGTGAGGAAGGAAAGCAAACTGAATATGCGGAACGCAGCGCCTGGCAAACGTTCTGGCTGATTGACCCACTGGACGGCACGAAGGAATTTATTAAGAAAAACGGGGAGTTTACAGTGAACATCGCACTGATAAAACAGGGGGCTCCTGCGCTGGGTGTGGTGTATGTACCGGTGACGCGCAAAATGTATTTCGGGATGGAAGATTACGGTTCTTTTGCCTGCACGATTCCTGAAAATGCTACGGATGAAATGCTTGAAAAAGCGATGAACGCCGCACAAAGACTGGATGAAAATACGCTGCCTGACACTTATACGATTGTTGCAAGTCGCAGCCATATGAGCCCTGAAACGGAAAGTTTTATTGCGGAGCGGAAGGAAAAACATGGAGATATTGATATGATTTCTTCGGGTTCGAGCATTAAGCTTTGCCTGGTAGCTGAAGGGAAGGCACACGTTTATCCCCGATTGGCACCTACTATGGAGTGGGACACGGCGGCGGCGCAGGGTGTAGCAAGGTTTGCGGGTTGCAGGGTATATAATTACGAAACGGGGAAGGATTTGGAATATAATAAGGAGAATTTGTTGAATCCGTGGTTTGTGGTGGAGAGGGGGGAAGGTAGTATCAAGTAGTAAGTATCAAGTATCAAGTCTGCATGGATATTAGGAGCAGCAGCAATTGGATAGCTTTTACAAATTTGAAAAAAACAAAAGTAAGTAAAACCAACAAAATAAGTTATGAGTAGTATTAAAGCAATTAAGCCAGGCCCGAAACCGAAGAAAGAAGACGGCAAAGACGATAAAAGAAGACGTGTTACACCAGAAACAAAACCTAAACATCCTGACTTAAAGCCTCACAAACACAAACCTAAGGATTAAAGTAATTTCTTCTTCGATTGATTATTTGGTTAATAAGGTCAAGGTTTTTTAAAGAAAAATTATTTTAAACCATCAGAATCTTAAAATCTGCGTTCTATCTTCCAAAAAAGTAAAGCTCAATGTCTGATTTGCATATAATTCCTCACCAACATAAAATTGACCGTGTAGCGAGGAACAAGAAAAATAATCACCGCTCATTCGTGGTGTGGCTGACGGGTTTAAGTGGTTCAGGCAAAAGCACACTGGCGAATTTATTAGAACAAAGATTACAGGAAGAAGGGGTACAAACGTATATTTTGGATGGAGATAACATCCGCACGGGATTAAATAAAGACCTTGATTTTAGCGAGGCGGGCAGGGTGGAAAACATCCGGCGCATTGGCGAAGTAGCGAGCCTTTTTGCAGATGCAGGCATAGTGGCGATTACAGCTTTTATTTCTCCTTTCCGCAGCGACAGGCAGTTGGCAAGGGAACTGGCTGGCGGTGATAATTTCGTTGAAGTGTTCGTTGAATGTCCGTTGGAAGTGTGTGAAAAGCGGGATGTGAAAGGGCTTTACGGCAAGGCACGCGCGGGGATCATTAAAAATTTTACGGGGATTGATTCTCCTTTTGAGGAGCCTGAACATGCAGATGTTGTAGTGCATACTGATGCAGAACCAACCGAAGAAAGTCTGCAAAAAATACTGGACACCATCCGCACAAAACTGGCTTTATAAAAATATTCTTTTCAATTAAAAACTAACAGGAGTACAAAAATATAGTTATGCATAGCAATCATTATTACCTGAATCATTTGCGGGAACTGGAGTCTGAATCCATTTACGTTATCCGCGAAGTGTTTGCACAGTTTGAAAATCCGGCTATCCTTTTTTCGGGCGGTAAAGACAGTATTTTATTGACACATCTTGCCCGCAAAGCATTTCATCCTGCAAAAATTCCATTTCCTTTAGTGCATATTGACACCGGTCATAACTTTCCTGAAACAATGGAATACCGTGATAATATGGTGAAGGAATTGGGCGTGAAACTAATTGTTGGCAGTGTGCAGGAGAGCATTGACGTGGGCAGAAGCAAAGAAGAAACGGGATTGAATGCGAGCAGAAATGCCTTGCAAACCGCAACTTTGCTTGATACCATTGAAAAAAATAAGTTTGACGCCTGCATGGGCGGTGCGCGCAGGGATGAGGAGAAAGCCAGGGCGAAAGAGCGTTTCTTTTCTCACAGGGATGAATTCGGGCAGTGGGACCCAAAAAATCAGCGTCCTGAATTGTGGAATATATTTAATGGTAGGAAGGCAATGGGAGAGCATTTCCGCGTGTTCCCAATCAGTAACTGGACGGAAATGGACGTTTGGCAATACATTCTTCTGGAAAACATTCCTTTACCAACGCTTTATTTTTCGCATCAGCGCGATGTTTTTTGGAGAAATGATACCTGGATTTCTGTGAGTGATTATGTGAATGTGCGTGGTGATGAGAAAGTGGAGCGTCGCACGGTGCGTTATCGTACTTGTGGCGATATGCCGATTACCGGTGCAGTGGATAGTGATGCTGATACGCTTGAAAAAATTATTCAGGAAGTAGCGTCGTCGCGCGAAACGGAAAGAGGGAATCGTGCGGACGACAAGCGTTCTGAAACGAGCATGGAGGACAGGAAAAGGCAGGGGTATTTTTAGAGGAGATAAAAGTCTAAAGACAAAAGTATAAAGCTATGCTGCGTCCATATTAATAACGCAAACTAGCTAAAAAAAGAACTAAATAAAATTATTATTTCAGATTTGAAAGCTTTAGACCTTAATCTTTAGACTTTCTACTCAACCAAAACACCATGAATAAATCAATAGACAACAACGCCTACCTGAATATGGAATTGCTGCGTTTCACGACTGCCGGCAGTGTGGACGATGGTAAAAGCACCTTAATTGGTCGTTTGCTATACGATACGAAATCCATTTTTGAAGACCAGATTGAAGCTGTAAAACGCAGCAGTGAGAAAAAAGGCATTCAACATATTGACCTTTCTTTGCTAACAGATGGCTTAAAAGATGAGCGCGAGCAGGGCATCACGATTGATGTAGCTTATCGTTATTTCGCAACGCCGAAACGTAAGTTCATTATCGCCGATACCCCGGGGCATATTCAATATACCCGCAACATGGTGACAGGTGCTTCCACAGCCAATCTTGCGCTGATTTTAGTGGATGCACGGAATGGCTTGTTGGAGCAAACGTATCGTCACTCATTCATTGCTTCGCTTTTGCAGATTCCACACGTGGTGGTTTGCATCAACAAAATGGATTTGGTGGATTATAGCGAAGAAGCATATGATAAAATCGTTCGTGATTACAAAGACTTTGCTGCCAAACTTGATATTCAAGACATTCGTTTTATCCCAATTTCTGCATTGCATGGTGATAATGTAGTAAATCGTTCGCAGAAAATGGATTGGTATGGCGGTCCAACACTTATTTATTTGTTGGAAACCATTCATATCTCATCTGATGAAAACCATATTGACTGCCGTTTTCCCGTTCAAACTGTTATCCGTCCGCACTCTGATGAGCATCATGATTTTAGGGGATATGCAGGTCGCATAGCAGGCGGTATTTTTAGAAAAGGAGATGATGTGGCGATATTGCCTTCCGGATTTACTTCTAAAATTAAAACCATTCATACTTTCGATGGTGAGCTTGAAGAAGCATTCGCGCCTTTAAGCGTCACCATGGAATTGGAGGATGATATAGACGTTAGCCGGGGAGATATGATTGTGCGGGTGAATAACAAACCTGAGGGCAGTCAGGATGTGGATTGCATGATGTGCTGGCTCAATCCTGCGCCGATGCACGTAGGTAATAAATATTTGCTTCGCCATACTTCAAGAGATGTTCGGGCGATGGTGAAAGACGTGGTTTATAAAATGGATATAAGCAATTTGCAACGTGCAGATGACAATACTGTTAAAGCAAACGATATTGCACGTATTCGCCTCCGCACCACCGCACCTATTTTTGCTGACAGCTATCGCACCAATCGCCACACGGGAAGTTTAATTCTTATTGATGAAACTACTAATGAAACCGTAGCTGCGGGGATGATTGTGTAATTACAATCTCAAAAAATAACCATGAGTTTTAAAAACGAAAAACCTGCCGTTATCCATCTGTTGCCTACTCAAAAACTGAGCGGGGCGGAGCGTGTGGTTTTCGATATGGCAAAGCGCCAAAATGCACTCAATTATAAGGTTGTTGTTGTTTGCGCGGGTGGCACATTGGCTACTTTGATGCAGGATGCGGGATTGAAGGTGAAGGTGATGAACCTGATGGATTTCAGTTTTGCCACGGTGAAGCAACTTACAGAGTATATTAAGGCAGAAGGTTTTGAGGTAATCCATGCGCATGATTTGCGGGCGAGTATTTATGCCTATTTCGTGAGCAGAAGACTGAAAAATATAAAGACTGTTTCTCATATACATCTCTGCTATAAATGGATTGAAAAGATGACAATGTTTAAGTTGGTCGACAAGTTTATAAGAAGGCGATTAGATGTGTCAGTTGCGTGCTCAAAGTACGTTTATAATTTTTATAGAGATCACAATTCATCAATTCGTCCCGATAAAATCACTTATATTCCCAATAGTTTTGATTTCAAGGCGCTTGAGGATGTGGAGAAGATTATTACTGACGACAATATAACAAAAAGGCTAAAAAATGATGGGTTTTTTATTTTTGGATACATAGGGAGGCTTTCTGGTGTGAAAAATTTAAACTTTACCATAACTGTTTTTCACAAGTTTAAAAGCCAATTTGCATCAGAAAAAATTAAATTGGTGATAATTGGAGAAGGTCCGGAGGTGGAAAATTTGAAACTGCTAATCCATAAACTGCAAATGCACAATGATGTTTTATTATTGGGTCACCTTCATGACCCTTTACTTCATTTAAAATATTTTGATGTATCATTGTTGTTCTCCTCTAACGAAGGTTTACCCTTAGCTATGATTGAGGCGATGGCGATGCGGAAAATTGTAATAACTACTCGTATTGCCGGTTTAAACGAGCTAATATATGATGAAAAAAATGGGTTTTTTATCAATAATGATTTGAATGAGCAGGAAGTAATAGCAAAACTAGTAGATGTATACCAAAATTATCATTTTTACGAAGATGTTAGAAATAATGCATTTAATACTATTAGTGAACAATTTAACCTTTCCCCATACATAGAAAAAATGGAAATTGTTTACAGAAATGCATAGCGGGAAGTTTCTTTAAATTTAGAAAATGCGGGTAACAATTATAGGAACAGGATACGTTGGGCTCGTTTCAGGAACTTGCTTTGCAGAAACCGGAAACGATGTTGTTTGTATCGATAATAATAAAGAAAAAGTAGCTCAGCTTCGCGAAGGCAAAACACCCATTTACGAGCCGGGTTTAGATGTTTTACTTGAAAGAAATATCAAGGAAAAAAGAATTAGTTTTACTACTGATTTAACTGAAGGCATCAAAAATGCACAGGTTATTTTTTTGGCACTCCCTACGCCGCCCGGTAAAGATGGTTCTGCTGATTTACAGTTTGTGCTCGATGTGGCTAGTCAGCTTTCCCACATAATTACGGAATACATTGTAATTGTCAATAAAAGCACCGTTCCGGTTGGCACAGCTGAAAAAGTATCTGCGGTATTGGCGCTGAACCTGGATAAAAACCTCTACGATGTTGTTTCCAATCCGGAGTTTTTACGGGAAGGCGTAGCGGTAGATGATTTCTTAAAACCTGACCGCGTAGTAATTGGTACTTCTTCTGATAAAGCCCGTAAAATAATGGACGAACTATATCAGCCATTTATGCGCCAGGGGAATCCGGTGTATTTTATGGACGAACGTTCTTCTGAAATGACAAAATATGCTGCAAACGCGTATCTGGCTATGCGGATATCATTCATGAATGAAATGGCTAATCTTTGTGAGCGTGTAGGAGCGAATGTAGATATGGTGCGTATTGGCATTGGTTCCGATAGCCGGATTGGCAAGCGTTTCCTTTTTCCGGGCGTAGGTTATGGCGGCAGTTGTTTCCCGAAAGATGTGCAGGCATTAGCAAAAACAGCTTTGCAACACGATTATGATTTTCAGATCGTGAAGACCGTGATGCAAGTGAACGACCGTCAGAAAACCATTTTAGGTAGCAAAGTGAAAGAGTATTTTGGCAACGACCTTTCCACAAAACGATTTGCCATTTGGGGACTTGCGTTTAAACCCGAAACGGACGACATCCGCGAAGCGCCAGCGTTAGAACTTATTAAAGAACTTACAGTAGCTGGTGCGCAGGTTCAGGTTTTTGACCCGGAAGCGATGGAGAATGTGCAGAAGATAATGAAGGACCAGATTTCTTACGCCAAAGACCAATATGATGCTTTGCAGGATGCCGATGCTTTAATTATCGTAACGGAATGGAGTGAATTTAGAAATCCGGATTTTAAAAGGATGGAATCGCTTTTGAAACACCCCGCCATTTTTGACGGCAGAAATGTATATACGCTTGAAAAAATGGACTCACTTAATTTTTATTATGAATCCATGGGGCGCAAGATAATCCATGAGCGGATAAAAGAAACTGTGGAAAACACAACACATCGTTTGGTGCGCGACCGCGGTATTGCAGACGACCTGTGATAACAATGATGAAAGGAAGTAAAGCAAACTAAATTTTATTCTTATGAGCAACGTATTAATCACAGGAGCAGCAGGTTTTTTAGGTTCTCATCTTTGCGACCGTTTTTTGAAAGAGGGGCATCGTGTCATAGGCATGGATAACTTACTGACTGGCAATATCCACAATATCGAACACCTTTTTCCCCGCAAAGACTTTGAATTTTATCATCACGATGTAACAAAGTTTGTACACGTGCCCGGTAAAATTGATTATATCCTACATTTTGCGTCTCCCGCTTCACCAATCGATTATCTGAAAATGCCTATCCAAACACTTAAGGTGGGTGCTTTAGGAACACATAATCTGTTAGGTGTGGCAAAGGCAAAAAATGCCCGTATTCTTGTAGCTTCTACTTCTGAAGTATATGGCGACCCGTTAATTCATCCTCAAACAGAAGAATATTGGGGCAATGTAAATCCAATTGGTCCGCGTGGTGTTTATGATGAAGCAAAGCGATTTTTGGAATCTATTACCATGGCTTACCACACTTTTCATAAAGTAGATACTCGCATTATTCGAATTTTCAATACTTACGGTCCGCGTATGAGGCTTGACGATGGTCGCGCATTGCCCACTTTTATGAGTCAGGCTTTAAGAAATGAAGATGTTACCGTTTTCGGAGATGGTTCGCAAACCCGTTCTTTTTGTTATGTAGATGATTTAGTGGAAGGTATTTATCGCTTACTGATGTCTAATTACACAAAGCCCGTAAACATTGGTAATCCGGTTGAAATTTCTTTATTGCAATTTGCAGAAGAAGTAATTGCCCTCACAAACAGTGAATCAAAAATCATTTACAAAGCATTACCACAAGACGACCCGAAACAACGCCAGCCAAACATCACGAAAGCACGTGAAATTTTAAGTTGGGAACCCAATGTAGACCGCAAAGAAGGATTGAAACGCACGTTGGAATATTTTCAACAACATATTTAATTCCTATAAAATCTGATAATTAAGTAGGTATCATTTGTGCTTCTTTTTTGTGTTAGAGACAAACATTTTAAATGGCACACAATTAGGTAAGCATGTGCTTTCACTTCAAAATTTATTTTAGCTATGAAAAAGTATCTGTTCGTTTCAGTAATTTTATTAATCATTTTCAGCAGTTGCGCTGCTCAGAAAACTGAGACTACTAATCCGCCGCAAAGGCAAAACCGCCAGGCTAACCGTCAAGGAAAATTGACCCCCGCTGAACGTCAGGCGAAGCTGGAGCAAAGGCAGCAACGCCAGCAGCAACGCCAAAACGGGACGGGCGCCAATAATCCCAACCATACACAACGGCAAAATCGCAATGGCGCTAACCCTAACAGAAACAACACAAACAATCGAAATAATCAGGGGGAAGTGGCACAAGCCCGCGCAGGTTACGCATTACCCCCCACTACAACCACGCGCGGAGATAAAGAAGATTCAAAAGGCAACCTCAACGTTGCAGCTTTCGGACTTGCGGGCAATGGTACAACGAATGATTATACCGCCTTCAAAGCCCTCACCGATTACGCCACGCTCCATTCGCCCACCATCCGCACCATTACTTTAGGAAAAAACAAAAATTACTTCATCTCATCTAAAAGCACCACCGGCACCAATGGCTTCGACCCAACCGACTTAGGTTTTTATGCCTTAAATAATTGTGTTATAGATGGAAATGGCGCCACGATAACTTTCGACGGAAACTTTTTAAAAGATGAACGCAAGGAGCGGATGGTGAAGATGCTTTTTCAAAACTGTAAAAAAATTACCATTAAAAATCTTACAGTAGATGGGCAAAATAATGTAACCCAAACCCCTGCAAAAGTTGGCGCAGGTAATTGGCATTGTTTTGGAATTCGCGCATGCGACGACGTGAAAATTTTGAACTGTACGGCGAAACACGGTACTGTGGATGGCTTTAATTTTACTTCTGATATTAGAGGAACTGTGCAGCAAGTATGCCACAATGTCTACATGAAAGATTGTGTTAGTGAATATAATGGTCGTCAAGGAATATCAATAATACAGTGCGTCAACTTTCTGGCAGAGAATTGCATATTTAGATTTACAGGGCAAGGAGGTGGAAAGGCTTTTAATCCCTCTGCAGGATGTGACGTAGAACCAAACTTCGGCTCAGAAGAGCAAGGAACCATCAGAGTGACTGACAAAACGCACAATATTACCTTTAAACATTGCAGTTTCATTGCTAATAAGGGTGGACAGTTCGTTTGTGGGGGCAATCCCACTAGATATTATGGCATTCACGTTGATAGTTGCATTCTTTCTGATTATGATGCAGCTTCCGGATTTTCGGCAACGAATAAATTTTGCATCAGCCTTAAAGGTGGGGTTTTGTTTGAAAATAATGTAGTGAATGCCAATGGTTTTATTTCTCTTGCAAGTTTCACTAAAAAAGCTAATCTGGATAATTCTGAGGTCATTATCAGAAACAATAAATTTACTTTTAATAAAGGCGGAAGTTGGCTGGAATCTGCAACCGGAATGAAAAAAGTGCTTATTGAAAACAATCAGTTTATCGGCAGCAAAACAGCGAACACCAATGCAAAAATAAATCCTGCAAATGCTTTAATTGATTTAGAGCCGAATGGAAATGCTGTTTGGAAAAACAATTATGTGTACGTTCCGAAAGAATATTTTTCAGGGAGTGATGCTAAGAAAGTGGCACAATTTGATGGCTGGAATATAGAAAATCCGGATTTTGATACAGACATGTTATCTTCCGCAGCAGCCACAAAAGCAGAACTAAAAGTAAGTGCCGTAAACAGCAATGTTACAAACACGAGTTCCATAATTAAAAAATCCAAAAATCCTAATGCTATTAAATTGGAACAATCTAGCAGGCAGAAATAATATTGTAAGTATAATAATTAGATAAGCTTTCTAATCTTCATATTTTTACTTATCGTATAATTTTAAATATTTATCATACTTGATATAATATTTTTCATTTTCTATCCCTTTTGCACAATATCTAGTCTTTATATTACACCTTCTAATCCTTATCGTTCATCAACCAATTTTTATCTTTCAACCAATCCATACTTATCCACTTCCCAACCTATGAACGTCCAAACTTGTGAACCTATGAACTTACCTACTTATGTACTTTCCCCCTGCCACTAATGCTCTCTAAAAAAGCTAAATACGCCCTTAACGCCCTCGTTTATCTTGCCCGAAAGCATAATAAAGGAGAAACTGATCCCATTCAAATTGCTAACATAGCTGCCGACGAACGCATCCCACAAAAATTTCTTGAAGCCATATTATTAGAATTAAGAAAAGCAGGTATCCTCAGTAGCAAAAAAGGCAAAGGCGGCGGTTATTACCTTCACCAACACCCCGATGATATAAATATTGCTGAAGTAATGCGCCTCATGGATGGACCCATTGCACTACTTCCCTGCGTGACCTATAAATATTATGAGCGCTGCGAAGAATGCAAAACAGAAGCGTATTGCGGCATTCGGGATGTTTTTTTAGAAGTGCGTAACCAAACGGTAGGCATGTTAAAAGAGGCTACGCTATCCTCCATTATTCAAAGAAGTTCAGAATTAAAAGATGCGGGCGAAGATATTCCCCTTCCTATAAACAAAAAATAATAACGTTAGCAGCCATGTTCGTCAATCCTTATTTTTCCCGGCAATTAATCTATCTAAAAAATTATAGCTGTGGAGTGATTTCCACCTGTTTAATAAATACCAGGAGCTACCTGATGCTAACCTTCAAACCGGAACTGCTGAATCCTCCTTTTTAGTATTAGCCTTTCCTTTCTTATAAAATTATTCCAGAAACTTATAAACTTACCCTCTTATAAACTTATAAACTTACCCTCTTATGAACTTATAAACTTACCCCCTTATAAACTTTCCCTCTCTTTCCTTCAATAACAAACCTATCTTTGCAACCTCCAATCTATACATATGCAACCAAAAATCTGGCTTTCCTCCCCACACATGGGCGGCAACGAGCAAAAATTTGTAAATGAAGCTTTCGATACCAATTGGGTAGCGCCCTTAGGCCCCAATGTGGATAATTTTGAGCAAGATATTGCTTCGTTTCTGAAAGATAATATGCACGTAGCCGCACTTACCACGGGCACTGCTGCCATCCACTTAGGACTTATTTTATTGGGCGTTCAGGCAGGCGATGAAGTTATATGCCAAAGCATGACGTTTTCTGCTTCCGCCAATCCCATTGCTTATCAATGTGCCACACCCGTTTTCGTAGATAGCGAAATGGAAACCTGGAATATGTGTCCCATCCAACTGGAAAAAGCTATCAAAAGCCGCATGGACGCGGGTAAAAAGCCAAAAGCCATCATTCCTGTGCATTTATACGGTATGCCTGCAAAAATGGATGCAATAATGGAAATTGCCAACCGATATGAAATTCCCGTGTTGGAAGATGCCGCTGAAGCATTAGGAAGCCATATAAACGGAAAAATGTGTGGCACTTACGGCGCTTTGGCTGCGCTTTCTTTTAATGGAAACAAGATAATTACTACGTCCGGTGGAGGTGCATTAGTTAGTCATGATGAAGCATTAGTGAATAAAACGCGGTTCCTTGCTACGCAGGCACGCGATGCTGCCCCACACTACCAACATTCGCACATTGGGTATAATTACAGAATGAGCAATATTTGTGCAGGCATTGGTCGTGGGCAAATGGAAGTGCTGAACGACAGAATTGCACAACGCCGGGCTATTTATAAACAATACGAAACGCAACTTGCGAATATATCAGGCATTCAATTGGTGCATGAGCCTGAAGGTTATTTTAGCAATCGCTGGCTTAGCACCATTTTAATTGATGAAAAAGCAACCGGTGGAATTAGCAGGGAAACATTGCGCCTGGCCATGGAAAAAGAGAATATTGAAAGTCGCCCACTTTGGAAACCTATGCACCTGCAGCCCATTTTTGAAAATGCGCCTTTTTATGGAGATGGCACTGCTGAAAAACTATTTGAGCAGGGTTTGTGCCTCCCGTCCGGCAGCAACCTTACGGATGCGGATATGGAAAGGGTGTTTAAGGTGATAAATATAATTTTTAAGAAAGAAGGCGTAGGCGTTTAATGGAAGCACTGGGATTGGCAGAAGTAACGCATAACGCAAAAGGCAACCAAATGAAAGCTAAATAAAGCCAATCCCTTTGTCAGTGCCAGAGTTGGCATGAAGCAGTTTTGCGTTTATTGGTTAAAAGGTTTTTCAAAGCACTATTCTGAATCCTCAAGATTTTTGATAGCTGCGGCATCATCATTAACACAGGTCAATTCCAAAATCATAACAATCTGCGCATCCTCAAAACATCGGCATCCCTGTAATTTTGCGCCTCAATAAAAACCCGCATGGAATACAACTTTCAGGAGATAGAAAAAAGATGGAAAAAATACTGGAAAGACAACCAAACTTACAAGGTAAATAACGACCCCTCCAAGCCCAAATGCTACGTCCTCGATATGTTCCCTTACCCAAGCGGCGCAGGCTTGCACGTCGGTCATCCGTTGGGTTACATCGCCTCTGATATCTACGCCCGCTATAAAAAAATGCGCGGCTTCAACGTCCTCCATCCAATGGGTTTTGATGCATTCGGGTTGCCTGCTGAACAGTATGCACTCGAAACCGGAAAGCACCCCGCAACCACCACTTCTGAAAATATTGCACGCTACAAAGAGCAGCTCGACAACATCGGTTTTTGCTACGATTGGGAACGCGAAGTGCGCACCTCTGACCCGGCTTACTACAAGTGGACGCAATGGATTTTCCTGCAACTTTTTCATTCATGGTACGACCGCGCAGCGCAGAAAGCAAACCCCATTTCAGAACTCATAAATCACTTTGAAACTTCCGGCAACAAAGCCATTCTATGCCCTGAAAATGAAGCACTGAAGTTTGATGAAAACGAATGGAATGCCTTCTCTGAAAACGAAAAGAGAAACGTCCTGATGCAATACAGGCTTGCCTTTCAAGGGTATGCAGAAGTGTGGTGGTGTGAAGGTTTAGGAACCGTACTGGCGAATGATGAAGTGGTAAATGGCGTGAGTGAACGCGGTGGTTTTCCGGTGGAGCGCAAGCGGATGCGGCAATGGTTTTTGAGGATAACGGAATATGCCGACCGCCTGCTCAGCAGTCTTGAAAATTTAGACTGGAGTGATGCCATGAAAGAAATGCAGCGCAACTGGATTGGCAAAAGCATTGGTGCAGAACTGGAGTTTAAAATCGACAATGCGCAACAACAAAACAAAGCAACGATAAAGGTTTTCACCACCCGCCCCGATACCATTTTTGGGGTTGATTTTATGGTGCTCGCGCCCGAACATCCTTTGGTGGATTCCATCACTACAGAGGCGCAGCAAAATGAAATCACTGCCTACAAGGATTATGTGAAAAGCCGCTCAGAGCGCGAACGCATGGCGGAGGTGAAACAGATTACCGGAGTCTTCACCGGTGGCTACGCAATCCATCCTTTCAGCAACAAAAAAATTCCCGTCTGGATATCAGAATATGTGCTGGCGGGTTATGGCACCGGCGCTATCATGGCGGTTCCTTCCGGCGATGCGCGCGACCATGCCTTTGCCCGGCATTTCAACATTCCCATCACTAATATTTTCGGAGCGCTATACACCGGCGAGCTTGCATATTCCGCCAAAGAAGGTGTGCTTTCTGAAAGCGATTTCCTGAATGGATTGTCCATTGCCGAAGCCATCCCCAAAGCCATTGAAAAAATGGAAACAGCAGGCATTGGCAATGCAAAAGTGAATTACAAACTGCGCGATGCTGGCTTTAGCCGGCAGCGATATTGGGGCGAGCCGTTCCCGATTGTGTATGTAAACGGAACGCCTTACGCCATTGATGAACTGTCGGAAAATACGCCCCACCAACAGCACGACAACAGCGATTTATTACCCGTAGAACTGCCGATGGTGGAGAGCTATAAACCGGGCCCAGAAGGACAAGGGCCTTTGGCGAATGTGGAGGATTGGGTGAATGTAAAACTAGCAGGGAAAGCTGACGACCACCTCACCCCCAACCCCTCTCCCCGCGCGGAGAGGGAAGTTGCTCCGTCGCAAAAACTTTTCGAAGAGAAAAAGCCCATTCCCAAATATTCCATTCAGGATGCAAAGGCTTTTGAATTTGCCCGCCAAAACCGAAAAGTAAATACCGATGCGGAAGACATTTTGTGGCAAATGCTGCGCAACGAAAATTTAGGAGTAAAATTCAGAAGAGAGCACCCGATTGAAGATTTTATTGCCGATTTTGTTTGTCTTGAAAAGGCTTTGATTATTGAGGTTGACGGAGGTTATCATTCTGAAGATGCGCAGCAAAAATGGGATGAAGAGCGCACAGAAATACTGAACCAAATTGGCTTTGAAGTGCTGCGTTTCACAAACGAACAGGTGTTGAAAGAGCGTGAAAAAGTGCTTGATACCATCAAATTAAAACTGAAAGAAAAATCCTTTCCTGACGCCCAAAATGTCGGTGAAGTCCCCCCTCTCCATTTTTGGAGAGGGGCCGGGGGTGAGGTAACTTTTGGTGAAAATATAGGTGGCGAAGGTGATGTAATTAATGCCACCCGTGAAACCTCCACCATGCCCGGATACGCAGGCAGCAGCTGGTATTTTCTTCGCTACATGGATCCGCATAATGAAAATGCATTTGCCGGCCGCGCCGCTACCGATTACTGGCGGGAAGTAGATGTGTACATCGGCGGAACGGAACATGCAGTGGGGCATTTATTGTATAGCCGCTTCTGGACGAAAGCCTTGTATGACTTAGGTTTCATCGGTTTTGAAGAGCCTTTTAAAAAGTTGATTAATCAGGGGATGATACAGGGGAGTTCGAGAATCGTACATCGTATTTCTAACCTTCAATTTTATAAAGATGGTGAGGATGTTTTGCGCTATCAGGAACCAACTAATCTTTATTTCATTTCATCCGATTACTTTGATAAATCGAAAGAAGTCCGCGAAAAACTAATTGTCGAAATTTGTAAAGAAATTGGCATTGAAATTCCTGAGCATACAGATTCTTACGTAGGTGCAATGCGTCTTAGAATAGATGTCAGTCTGGTTGATGGACTTTTGTTGAATCGAGAAAAGTTTCAGGAGCATTACAAAGCATGGGGCGACCTAAAACTTATACCATACGATGAAAACTTCCACACGGAGAGTGAAGTCGAAAAAATGTCCAAATCCAAGTACAACGTCGTAAATCCCGACGACATTGTAACCCAATACGGCGCCGACACCTTCCGCATGTACGAAATGTTTTTAGGCCCCATAGACGTCAGCAAACCGTGGGATACTAAGGGCATCGAAGGCGTGCATCGCTTCCTGAAAAAACTGTGGCGGTTGTTTTATGACGAAGCAAACGGCAGCATCCTTACCCATGATGCGCCCAATGAAAATGAACTCCGCATCCTCCATAAAACCATCAAAAAAATTGGCGACGACATTGAGAAGTTTTCGTTGAATACCGCCGTAAGTCAGTTTATGATTTGCGTGAACGAACTCACCGCCGCCAATTGCCACAAACGCGCCATCCTCGAAAAACTAACCGTGTTGCTGGCACCCTTTGCGCCCCATGTTTCGGAGGAATTATGGCAGGTGGCGTTGGGCAATACCGGCTCCGTAACCGAGGCACCGTTTCCTGATTTTGAGATGAAGCACGTGCAGGAAAGCTCCAAACTTTACCCCGTGGCTGTGAACGGAAAAACCCGCCTCGAAATGGAATTCCCGATGGATGCCGGGCAAGCTGAAATTGAGCAAACCATCCTCGCCGATGCCACTATTCAGAAATGGCTGGAAGGCAAGGCGCCGAAAAAAATAATCTTCGTGAAAGGGAGGATGATTAATGTGGTGGTGTAAGCTTTAAAAAAGTGCGCGAGACCCTTCTGGAAGACTAATGCACGACAGAAACATCCTTGTATTACTAAGAAATGGCATAGTAGCACTCAGAAATCATTGGGAGCATTCGGAAATGGTGTTGTAGCACTCCGATGCGGGTTTGTAGCACTCAGATGCGGGTTTGTAGTGCTCAGAAATCATGTTGTAGTGTTCAGAAATGAAAGTGTAGCACTCAGACGCGGGTTTGTAGCACTCAGACGCGGGTTGGTAGCATTCAGACGCGGATTTGTAGCACTCACATGAGGATCGGAGGGTTATTTCTACGATTTGCAAAACACTTAAAAGGGCTTTTTACCTTAAAAAGAGCGGGAATAACGCTCCGCTCCCTTATTCCTTAACAATCTTCTCCCCAAACAATATATTTCCTTTCGCATCCTTCATTTGCAGGAAATAAATACCCGGTGCTATCCCCTTCAAAGAAAATGCTTCTTCCCCGCGCAACCATTTGAATGATTGAGCTTGCACTTTTTGTCCGATAGCGGAGGTAATCACAATATTCACTTGCTGACCTATGCCTTCCCGCCATCTGAGGTTTATTTCATCAATGGCTGGGTTTGGATAAATTAAAACATTAGCTTGCGGAATGGGGTTGATGATAGAAGTAGTTTGGTAATCTTCATAATAATAAGCAGAAACGGTGCTTAACTCCAGGCTATCAAACACTTCATATTCATAAGCATTGATGGGAAGTTTGTCTGCATTATAGATGAAGGAAGCGCGGAAATCTGTTTCATAATTCAGATCGGAAGAGTTATAAAGCTCATGATAAAAAGTATCGGGCAAGTTGGCGGCATTCAAGGTTTTGAGATAGCGCTCAGATGGCTCAAAACCGGAACCCTGATCTATAAACTCCTGAAAACTGGTGAAAAATGTGTTGTTACCGGTGTAGGTAAACGTATCCAAAGAGTAAGGCAACAAATTTCCGCCTCCCGAAAAATCAAGGGAGGTGGTAAGGGTTTTAAGGTTTTTATTGGGGTAGAAGGTATGGTCAAATTCTAAAAAAGCAGACCAACTGTCTAAAGTTGGATCATACAAAAAGCCCTCTAGTTTATCTACATTGCCATTTGGTAAGTAGCTGAAAACGATGGCAAATTGCGCATTGTAATCCCCAAAATCATAAGAAAAAGAAGTGTCAGCAATAAGCCTTCCTTGCGCGTCATAGTAAAAATTATCACGGCTGGCAGTATCCCAGTCAAGGGTTACGTTGTCAAGATTGAGGGAATAGATAAATTGTGGCTGCTGATTGCCGTTGTAAAGCACGATGTTCCGAACGCCATCATCCAGCGAAGCTGCGTTGCTGAAATAATTTTTCTGATCCTCCAGCTTGTTTGTTGCCGTAAACGTGTTGGCTAATAATTCAAAAGGCTGAATACCCACGCCGGGCTGACGTGTAAAAGTGAGAATGCTATCGGCATATACGCCAATGGATACAAAATCATAAGGGTAAATAACCGGAAAGTCGGGCTGATAATGCCCGTCGTACACCATCCAGTCAAAATTGAATTTAGAACCTCTGTTTCCGGTATATTGATAATGTGTGGTATCTTCAATTTTCGGAACGGTAAAGTTATGCACATCATAAGTGCTTGCTGCCTTAATGCGCTTTTCAATGGCAGTTGTTTTAGCCGATGCGTTACTGGACACGACATTAAGCATCATGTATAAATGATGATCCTTAAATTTCAGGAGATCCGCTTTTGTGAACGTTTTCTTTTGTGCAAAAGTCGTCATCGCAAATAGCAAGCAAGCGGAAATGATAAAAAATTTTTTCATTTTTTAGTTATGTTGTTGAAGTAAATCGCTAGCAAACAGGAAAAGTTACCCCGCGGATAGAAAGTTTTTTATTGCTTGATTACTTTTTGATTAAAAATCAGGCTTCCTGCTTCATCCTGCACAGTAAGCAAATAAATACCTGTAGGAAGATTTTGTACCGAAATGATTTCTTCTTCGCGCTGCCAGGTCATTGTTTGGGAATGCACCCGCTGCCCTGAAATGTTAGAAAGTGTAAGCGAAAGTTTTTTGCCCATCATTTCTTTAGAACGAATAGTGAATGTATTTTCTACAGGGTTTGGAAACATCATTAAATCACTGTTGCGGTTTGACAGCGTATTTTTGATGGAAGCCGTTTGATAATCTTCGTAATAATAATGGAACAACGCAACGGGTTGGAGAGAATCTGCCAGTAAATCCCACTCCTGGGCTGTAACGGGCAAATTAACTGAATTGTATTCAAAGCTTATTTTAATTTCCGTTTGGTAGATGTTAGATGCATCAGGCGCTTGTATATACATCGTGTCAGGATACCCGGCTGCATTCAAATGTTTGGTAAGTTGCTGAGATGGCACCCATGTGTTTGGTCCGCCAAAAGTGCTTTCTTCCAAAGTGGTCCAGAAGCTGCCTGCGGAGTTTGCATACGAGAACGTGTCTTTAATTACCGGCATTAATCCGGCTCCAAAATTTTGCGATGCAATCACTTTTTGAAGGCTGCCATTGGGGTAATATTCGTGTGTGTAGCGGATGTTATCACTCCAGGAATCAGAAGCGGCGGTGTAAAATGCAATTTTAATCGTGTCGATTTTACCGTTTGGAAAATACGTCCACACAATGCCTTGCTGCGGATTGTAATCTCCAAAATCGTAAGTATAAACAGAATCGGTAGCTATCTGACCCTGCGTGTTATAGGTCGTAATCCTGCGGAAAGACGTATCGAATTGAGCGGAAACGGTATTGAACGTGAGCACGTGCAGCAGGCTGGCTTTGCCCTGCGTATTGTAATCCACCACATAACGAACAGCATTGTCTAAGGGCGAAGTAATTGAGTAGTAATGATCTTGCTTTGCGATTTTATTGAAGGCTGTGTAATCTGAAACAAGAAGATCTGCCGGCTTCAGGTTAGCTCCTGCCTTCGTTAACAGCAGCACCGTATCCGCCTTCACTTCCAGATTTTCATTATCATAAGGATAAACCGAAGGATTAACAACAGGCTGGTAAATGCTGCGGTACACCATGTAATTAAAATTGAAAACAGAACCGCGGCTGCCGCTGTATTGATAATGCGTGGTGTCACTCCGTGTCGTGTCGTTTTGATTATAATCGTAAGTGCTTTCTGCTTTTACGCGCTTAGCGGTGGCGGTGGTTTTGGCTTCCGGCTGCGGGTTGAGGCTCAGCATATATTCCAGATGCTGCCGGTGCTGCGGATTTTGATTTTTCAGCAACCAGTTTTTTTGCTGCGCAGATGCTGCTGTTGCCATTAAAACAAGGCAGAAGAAGGTAATAATTTGTTTCATTTTTTAAAGAGATTTAGTGATGCAAAGTAAAGGGAAGATTTGCACCTGAAAAGTAAAATTTTGGAAACCCTGAAAAATTGCTACAACCCAATGCCTAAACCAATCTCCACCAGTTCTGCCTGAAAGCGGTGTGTTTTCAATAATACCGAAGTAGTAACTTCTTTAAACAATCCGGTTTCTGACTGCCGGAGGTACACATTCGCGCCAAGTTTTTGGTAATAAGGATCTAACCGTAGGTAGGCATTTTTTAAATAAACCCCTGCCTGCAGCATAATACCAATGCGACCCACCAAAAACTCGTTGCCCACAAACACACTGCTTTTCCAACTGTTTTCGCGCTCTTTGCCAATCAATATTTCATTGTTGCGCAGGAAGGCATATATGCCCGGATGAAAGGAATAATCCACGCCTGCAAACATTTTATTCTTGCTGAGATACCGCCTGCTGGCATACACCGAAAAAAGATAAACAGGATAAAGCGGACCATCAGCCGTTCCGTATTCATTGGCACTAATGCCGGCGCGGAGTTGCAAAAGCCAGCGTTTGGGCAGCGGTTTCAGGCTACGGAGGGTTTTAAAAGGATTGGATGTAGTAGGAAAATACCTGACGCCCACATGCCCGCCATACATGTTCAACCCAAGATTAGGCACCCTAAAAGCGGCATTGCTGATGTGTGAAAAATTGGCACCCACTTGTATGTCCCAATGGTTGTTTAAGTGAAAGCGAACATCGGTAGCAAGCAGGGTAAAATTATTAAAATGGCTGCCTATGGCGGTGTTCAGCGTGTCCCATTCGGGCGCGCGGCTGTAGCGTTTTGAAATATAAGCCAGCCCGAAACCTACACGCGCCGTCCATTCTATTTTTTGGGAATGAAGGATGGGTATTTGCAGGTTTGGGTAAATGCTGATCGCTTTGCCGAACACGGCATTATTGCCATAATTGGTAAGCGTTACGCCGACACCTACTAACGGGAAATGCCTCCGCTGCTGCCAGTCTTTAGTGCCGTTTGTCTGCTGGATAAAATTGATTTCCAAAGCAGTGGAGAGTGGCGGAACGTCGGCTTTGAGCTTTGGGGAGTGTTTTAAAATTTTACCGGCGTAGGTGTTTATTTCGATGCCAAAACCGGGTGGGGCTTGGGCGGATGCGGGCGATGAAAGCAGTGTAATTAAAAAAAGAAAAAGGAGGGGCACGGTGGGATTATTGTTTTGAATTTTAGAGACTAAATAAATCAGTTTCATTTTCGGCACCTTGCTGCGTCGTTTTTTCTTTAGCTGAAAGTTTTTTCTTTTTATCCCATAACCCCGCCTTCACTTCCTCCCCATGTATCTTGTGGTTCAACTCCAACAACCGTTTCAACACCTCTTTCCTGGCATCGGGATGGATGGTAAAGCGCACCCTGTCTTTCTCCGGCAAATAATCCACTTCGTAAAAATCATGTTGTAAGGCTATATCATTCCACCCATAAGCATTCAACACCGCTTCATCCATTTGCACATGCAACAGCCGGAGTTTGAGGATACCCTGTATGGCTTCATCAAATGAAATGGTATTAGCCGTTTTATCTAAATGC
Organism: Flavipsychrobacter sp.; assembly: GCA_965218185.1. Taxonomy (GTDB): domain Bacteria; phylum Bacteroidota; class Bacteroidia; order Chitinophagales; family Chitinophagaceae; genus JAFIGV01. The sequence continues at coordinate 751,807 of CBDCKE010000008.1, read as the reverse complement.
TTTTGCAGGGATACGACCTGCTTGTCTTTAGCATTAATGTTTTGGGCTGTGATGGAATTGCTATGAAACAAATTATAGGTTTTGGTAAGCCCCAATTGCATACCCAACATGAGTTGCCTGCGGTGTTCGTGGTAGGCTTCGCTAATGTTTTCAAGGCTATTCTGAATTTCATTTGAGAGACTTTCAGAAATTGGAAAGGTATCAATGCAATCTCGATTCGTATATCGAATATCAAATTTCATTGTTGATCCATATTTCCAAACCCAATGACTATGAAATGAAGATTGTAAAAAAGCATATTCCCAATATTCACTTCTCATTACAACAGAAGTGGCGACATCAAATATTGCACCTGCCTCAACAAATGATTGATTTACATATTTTGAAACACGACAGGAAACTAATACACGGCTAAGTTGTTTTGCGGCATTATAAAGAGCAGTTCTTTTTTCACAATGATGCCACCATTTTTCAGGCAAAGGATGTCTTAGGGCATATTCGCCAACTATAGGATTTCCACTTTTATCTTCTTTCCATCTTTGCCTTTCTGGCTTCACTCTTTCTAAAAGAATATTGAATGGATGTTTAAATGTTGCAGCTTTTTCTTCCGACCAATCAAAGAAGTTAATTACAAAACGGCTTGGACTTTGATCAGAATTATTGTTTAGGTCATCTCCATTTAAATATGGGAATATTACTGACTTATATTTATCACTTTCTAAAAATAAACCTTCGACCTCATCGGGTTCTAAAACGAAACCTTTGCCAAGAATAATGCTACCCTGATAACTTTTCCCATCATTTAATGATAATGGAAAAGGAGTGCCGGTATTATCTGCTGTATCTAAAAAAGGTGAAATCTGATTGGTTTCCTTTCCATTTAAGAAGTACTTACCACCCCATGCACCTTTATAAAGTGTAATCAAAGAAACCTCTACGGCTGCTAAGCCAGGCCATTTCATACCCTTTACTGCATGGTTAAGTACAGACCCATTTGCGATTAGCTTTTCAAGTCCAAATTCTCTTGCCTTGCCTTGTGCAACAGTATTGGTAGAAATTAATGATTGGAACCCTTTTGCTCTTAGTATAGAATTAATTCTAAGGAAAAAATAAACCACCAAATCAACAGTTGCACCTTCCGTAAAATTGTAACGTATCCATTCTAAAAATTCTTCGCCATATACTTCTTTCAATCGTCTATCGCCTAAAAAAGGCGGATTACCTAAGTCGCAATCAAAGCCCCCTTCATCAAATACTTCCGGAAACTCTATAAACCAATGGAAAAACCTTTGCTCTAAAGCCACTGCTGTTGCCTTCGCCACTTTTCTATCCTGCCAACCTTTATAACCGCTTAATATCAAACGGAAATCTGCATCGGTCATCAGGTAATCTTTATTGGCTTCGGTTTTAGGAATAAAGAATTGGGCACACTGCGTATCGGCCATCGCCTTTAAAAAAGTAAAGCCCTTGCCATCAATAAATTTTTTGTATGCTTTTGACTTGCGTTCTATTTCATCCGGTGTGGTTTCTGGCAGTTGGTTAAAGGTTTTGTATTCTGCCATTGCTTCCTGCACAGAGTTTTCGGTGCTTTTTTCAAACTCCGCTTTTAATTGTAAACTTTTGGCAATTCTTTCTTTGCGTTCTTTTACGTTTTTATCACGCCATGTTTTGGCAATGTCTTTATCATCTACCGCAAGAGTTTTAAAGGCTTCATCGGCTATGCCTTTTTCTAATTCGCTGCGATGTGCTAAGCCTACAATGGCATCGCCACATTTAATGTGGTGGTCTAAAAAGTTAAGTGGTTCTCCGGGGTTGTATGCTTCCAGCCATAAGGCAATTTTACAAAGCTCAACAGCCAATGGGTTTTTATCTACACCATAAATGCAATTCCGCACCACATCTTTCATCGCTTTGCGAATGGATAATGGGTTGGGTTGTTCTTCATCGGTTATTACCCTTGCCACCGCCAATGCAATTCTACGGGCTGCACTCAACAATATATGTCCGCTGCCGCAGGCAACATCGCAAACTTTTAATTTCAACAAAGCCTTTATCGTATTTTCCTTGTTAACTTTCTTTTGAGCATTCAGCAGCAAAATATCTTCAATGAGATATTCTAAAGAATGTTTGATTAAAGGCTGCACCAATTCTTCGGGTGTGTAGTGAGATTGAAACTCTCTGCCACCTGCTTGCTTTTGCCAGTTTACCGAATAATTATCAGAGCCTTCTACTTTGTTGAACTCCAATTTTAATTCCAGCAAGCCTTCGTACACAGAGCCAAATTCTTCTACATCCAGCCCGCCGTAGTTAACAGCTATTAATACGCCATTGTCATTTTCAAAATAACTAAGTGACTTAATGATGTTTAAGAGAACCGCATTACTCAGGTAACATTGGTGCAAATCGTATTGATTATTGCTTATGGCATGGTAGCCAAACAAATCGCCTTGCAGGCTCATGATGCCGAGCTTCTCGCCAATGTCTTTTTTCTCGAATAAAGAGAAGGTACTTACTAAACTTTGCCATAAATCGTAATGGCGGTTGGCTTCGTGTGGAAGCAATTTCTTAGCTAATTTTCTTAATCGTAATAAACTATAATAATTAAAATATATGTGATTAAAGCGTTTAGTTTCGGGTGTCTTACTATCAGCATAAACAAGATTACGTTCTTCTATTACAAAAAGAAAAAGTAAGCGGTAAATGATACGCAACTGATGGCGGTAATATTCATCTGTATTGATATTTCCGGCAGCAACAGCTTCACGTAAAGCTGCATTATTAGGATGGTTGATAAAGCCATTGGCTAAGTTTTTAATTGCACCTTTTACTGCTTCGCCTAATTTATTGCGGATGGTACTACCAGCTTCCAAACCTTCCTGATGGTATTTCTCCATGATGCTGTCAGCCCCGGCATCCACCTTTTTGGGCATACGGCTGGCATGAAGCACACGGTAAAGAATAACGAAATCGGAATACAGATCCTCTTCCATCATTTTCTCCAGATTAAATTCGATATAGCTTAACCGGGTAATACGAGTGGCATCGCGGAGAATTCTTAAAAACTTTCCATTTGTAACAATCCCATATAAATGCTCACATGCATTTAAATATTCCTGCAGCATTGCATGGGGTGAAATCCGAAGATGTTTGTTTTCGGGCCTTTTATCTAACGATTCATTGTACCCACCGACATAAATAGGAAAGTTATCTAAATTACTATCACGATAACCAATGGGAAATGATTTGCCATTGATGTCTTCTGATTTCCGATCAAAAGTGAGATTGTAACTCAAATTGGTAAGTAAGGGGGAAATCCAAAAATTACGGGTTTCAGTTGTGCCGGTTTCTCCTTCTTTTAATCGGGTTAGTTTGCTTTTATAAATAGTCCATTGTCCTTTAGCTTCCTGCCATGCCAGGCTTATTTCATCCTTTAGCTTGGCATTGGTTAAATCAGGATTAAAATCTTTGCCCTGCTGAAAGGTTGCCTGCTCACTGCGGATTTTTGCCAGCAAGTCAATGGATAGAATGGAACCTTGTATGTCTATTGATGGAAAGTTCATTTCAATTACGATTTAGGAATTGGAAAGGTTAGTTCAAACTGCCATTCCAAAGCCTGAAGTTTGGTTTGCAACTCATTCAGATTATTAATAAGGTCATCAAAAGAAGGTTTGCTTTCTTCATAGATCATGTCCTCCATCATTTTTGTATAATCAGCTTTCCATTCATCCAATTTCTCAGCAATTGGAATAGGATTCACCGTTTTGGGATTATGGAAATTGTAATCGACTTCGCCAACTCTTGAAAACTTGTATCGGTGTGCAACAATGGTTTCATATAATTTTTTATCACTTATTGTCTTTTCTGCAATACCTGCTTTCTTTAGATGGTAAATATCATATAGATGACGGCTTAATCTATCCACTCTCATTTTTTCTGACGGACGGTTAAACTCTTCGTGTAGTAGAAATAATTTTTCTAAAAAGGTGCGTTCGGGTTTACAGTTGGCACTTCAAATAAAGTTTCTGCAAAATCTTTCCCTGCATAAAATTCATCTACTAATGAACCAAAAGTTTGAGTAGTAAAAGGTTCCCTCAACGACCTGCAACTGTTTTCTATTTGTACTCTGGGTAGGATATATTCAGAGGGTTGAGTGACAACATTGGGGTAATAGATTTCAATAATCCTTGGATCCTGATCACTTTCTCCACTATTAATTACTTTAAAATCAAGCTCATTAAAACCTTTTGCCGAAAACGCTTCTTGCAATTCTTCAAAGAAAGTTCCTGTTGTATATATCCCAGCTACTCTTCTTAATTTGCCTATTTGTGTTTTTGAAATATCCCCTTTATAGCCTTCAAAAAACTCCTTATCAATTGCCAAGTCAATATCTTCTGAAAAGCGATTTATCTGTTTCCATGCTTTGCTTAGGGATGTACCACCTTTGAAAACCAAATGTTTTGCAATATTCATCTGAAAGATGATTTCTAATGTTCTGCTAACCCACCAGTCTTTTTCTACAGCAAAGGGTGACATTCCCTTTTCGGTAGCTATAGCATTAAAAATTGCTTCTTTCTCTGCCTTATCTATTTTATAAAAATCAACTTTTGCCATTGTGGAATGTTTTTCTCATTATTTTTTGAATCCATACTGGCGCTAAAGCAATATCATGTTTCAAGTCCTTTTCATCTTCGTTTTTTAGTAAGGCAATAATCTTTTTCTCTTCTTCCTCCTTTACCTTTCCATTGCCAATTTCTTTCAATGCCTGAATAACCAATCTGCTTATTTTGCCCTTTGCCAACAAGTTTTTTGGAGTAGTTTTTTTAAACTTAATTTTCCGCTTGCCTACCTTAATTTCTCTTGGTGATCCATCGGTTAGTAAGACAATATTCATAGGAATCTGTGTACTTAGTCCCAAAGCATTTAAGGCATATCCTCCTGTAGGAATAGTTCTTATTCTGTCTCGTTTGGCAATGGCTTCTGCTACTTCTTCGGCTGTTGGCACTAATAGCCCTATTAATTTACTTATTTTAGGTCGTACATAAATGCCTTGTGCCACCCTTACAATCACCTTTTTATCTTGCAAACGCTCCAAAGATTTTCGTATGGCATCCGATGAGCCATAACTTAAATAGTCGTATGGCGATACCAAAGTTCCCATTGGTTTGCTTTTAATTGATTTTTCTATTTGTTTTTCAATGCTTTGCATATGAAGATACCTTTTTATGTTGTCACAAATTTAGTAACTATTTGCGACAAAAATAGATTTATATTTTAATACATTTAGCAGGTCTTTGATCCAAAATTCTGTCACAAATCTTATCGAAATATGTGACATCCCACTTTTGCTGAAAATTTGTTTCCACATTCTTAATTATAATTTAGGATTAGGAATTAATACATATACCCCTAAAATATCAGGAGGCAAAATAGGAGTGACTGCTTCAAACCTTTTAGCGCCAATGTACTTTGCAAAACGGGTATGGGCATTTACCAATTCATCAGAACGTTTTGCTACTACCGCTATAAAGTCAGGGTGTAATGCTTCAAAATGTTGCAGTTCTTTTTCAAAAATGATTTCCTGCCTTTCATTGCTAATATCTAATGCACTTGAAGTATGCAATAGTTTTTTGCAATTATCTATGTCCAAAGCGTGAATGCCATCAGGTGTTTGCTCGTAGCCCCAAAGAAACATTTCTTCAGAAACCATTTCATGTTGCTTGCTCACTTCACGAATAACATTACGAACACGGAACTGAATTAAGGTTGTTTGCGTAAGAACCGCATCTGTGCGGAATACGGATGCCCTTGATGCTTTATTGTCTTTTCTTTCTTTATCAAGGGAGTTGGCGATAATGCGGTGGCATAACTGCTCTACAAAACAATGGTTGCGGCCTATGTAACGGAAGCCTTGCGGAGTAGGTGACTGGAATGAAATATGAATTTTGTCGCCCTGACCCAATGCAGATGCCATCCAATCATCCATATTCAATTTCTTAAAAATGTAGCCGCCTTGTATTTTATCAAAACTTGCTCCTAATAGCTTTGCTGCTGCCAGCACAAATGCTTCTAAGGTGGCCACATCGCCAATGGCTTCATCTACTTCGTGTAAATCTTTTTTAACATCCTCCGGCATAATGCTTTCGTGGGCAAAAATACAACGGATTTTTTCAGCCTTTTCCCTTGCTGCTTCAATCTCATTGGTAATTTCAACATCCAATTCATCTAATTTCTGACTTGCTCCAAAATCTAATCGTATTTGTTTTGAAAATCTGTTTTGCGCCTGTTCAGGATTTAATAATACTTCTTTTAGAACCTTGTCCATCACCGAGCGATTATTATCCGCCAGAGCAATACTTACACCTGAGGTATTCTGTATCCTTTGTATTTTTTCAATTATTATTTTAAGCACTACGACATCCATCGGATTATCTTCTCCAAACAGCACTTTTACATCAATGGTGTTTTGATGATTTCCTTCTTTATCAATCCATCCTGGTTGACCATATCGGTCAACACGACCTTCTCTTTGTTCCAAACGGTTTGGGTTCCAGGGCAAATCGTAATGCAGGATGGCATTGAATTTATCTTGAAGGTTAATACCCTCACTTAAACAATCGGTGGCAACCAATACCCGTTTGGGGCTATTAGCCATTTCATCAATCTTCTCTCTGCGTTCTTCATCACTCAATTCGCTGGTGATGGCACGCACGTCAACATCCTTTGGTAAGTATTCTTTTAGAATTTTAGCCACATATTGTGCAGTGGCAATAAAGCGACAGAAAACAATGGGGCTTTGCCCTTTATTAATCCAAAGTTTGATTTGCTCTGCACCAAGTTTCACCTTTTGGTCTTTCTCAATTTTGGTTAACTCCGCAGCTTTTTGAGCAAGCCTATGTAAAATATTCCATTCGCTTTCAGACAGGCCAGCACGGTCAATAATTTCAATCTGTTCAGAATCACTTTGCTCGTCCCACTTTTCCACAATGGGGTTGTCTTTCACCTCATCTGCCGTAATATCATCTGGCTCGGTAATTTTTGATTTACGCTTTTGTAACATTTCAAATCCAGCAGCCGGGCTACTCATTACACCTCTCAATAATGACAGAGCAGCAAAGTATTTTATCCTTGCTTTGTTTTCTGTAACACCTTCGGTGTTTATGCCTCTTGCAAATTTTAATACATCCTGATAGAGTTTGTAATAATCTGAGGAGGCAGAAAGGGTGTAGGGCAATTCCTCTGTTGTTCGCTTTGGAAAGGGGTTTCTTCATCCAACCACTTTTCAATATTCTTTCTTTTACGTTGTATGAAGTGGGATGCTACCTTTCTTTTTTCTGATGTTTCTAAATCGGCAAAATCGTAGGTTTCAAATTCAGGATTAACCAACCCTAAAAGCGACTTAAATTCACCATCCTTTCCGCTGTGTGGAGTTGCAGTGAGTAAAAGCAGATGTTGCTGGCCGTTTTTAGCAATTTTCTCCAATAGTTCATATCGTTGTTGGCTCTGACCGGCCTTTTTAAAATCAAGATTTTTGGTACAGGTATGAGCTTCATCTACAATCACCAAATTAGGAACATCTTTTAAAAAGGCAGGCATTTTAGCCGAGCCATTTTTTACATAGTCAATAGACACCACCTGATAAGGGTAATAGTTGAATACATTCAGCGTATCATCTCCAACAATCTTTCTCTCCAAACCAGCAACCGTACTAGAACGAATGATTACAGCATCAATATCTAGTTTATCTGATAATTCTTTTTGCCACTGTTCGCATAAATGCGGAGGGCATAAAACTGCAAAGGATTTTATTCTTCCACGTTCCAGCAGTTCCCGCAGAATCAAGATGGCTTCAATGGTTTTACCAACTCCCACATCATCTGCCACTAATAAACGGGTAACAGATTGCTTTAATGCCATTATTAGCGGTACTATTTGGTATGATCTTGGACGAAACGATAGTTTGCCCATACAACGAAACGGGCCACTTACCTGACGGAAAGAAAGCCTTGCTGCATCGTATAAAAGTTTTGCTGTAAGAAAACTGTCTAAGTCTGATTTATCAGGTAATTCAAACTGGTCATCTTCCAATTTATCAAAGGCTTGCAATACAGGTTCAAACACTGAAATCATTTCATCATCAGAACTACCAAGCGGTTTGAGCAATACTATTTCATTGTCAGAAGATGGCTGTACAACACACCTTCTTCCTCTGAACTTTACGAGCTTACCCGGCTTTTTTAATTTACTGTCTATCATATTGCTTAGCGTACTTTTCTAAAAATGTCTTGTCTCCTTGTTACGAATGCTGCAACTGGTTCTGAAGTATCATCCCAAACCAACACATCAAAACCAGCTAACTCAATCGTTTTTCGTTTCTTCTCATCATCTGCTTTATTGAGGGCTTTCTTATGAATCCCGCCATCAACAAATACTAAAGCCTTTTCTTTCTCATATACAAAATCAGGTTGCACATAAAACTGTTCCATATTGTGATTGGTAAAATCAGGTAATCTGTAACCATGTTCAAACAGATAATCCAATAGTGCTTTTTCGCCCGGGCTGTGGTGGTGTAATCCTTTTTTTAGCTCCTCGTATTTCTCTTCATAAGTTCCGCCCACCGTATCATCAGGATTGGATACGATTAATAATTCTAAGGCTTTAATGATGGAATGACGGTCTATTTTTGTATGATCCATTTGATTGTAGTAAGACAATAAATCATCATAGCTTGCTTTAGGCCGTGTAGGAAATAGGTCTTCTTTTGTAGCATAGTCATAGCCGCATATTTTATAAGCTTTCAAAAATATATCACGTAATTTTACTGGATTTTTTGCAACATCTTTTAGTACACCTATGCTTCCTTCGGCAGCTTCGTACAACAAGATGTTTTTATTTTCGTCGCTGCCCATCAATCGTGCATCAATTTCCACAGGTTCAATATTGTATAATTGTTCAATCGCTTTCTCTAAAGCGTATAGCATTGTTACAACCCCTTCTTCTGTTAAACCCAATGATTTTATTGGTTGCACATACAATACATCAGAAGTATCATAAGTGTACAACATGATGTTTTGAATTGGGTCTTCCGGATTGGGTTTTTCCAATTGTTTTTTGGTTTTGAAAAAGCCTGTCTTAGTACCAATATCAAAACCATCATCACGGCCTCGCTTCCATTTTTTGTTTAGCAAAATCAGCTTTGCTGCTGGTGCGTAAAACAATTTCATCAATTCATCGCCATCAACTGTCAGTTTAATTTTTGTGGCATCAAGTAAACTATCTGCTGAGTTTAGATAAAGTTCTGTAACATACCCTTCGGAGGTTCGCACTTCTTCCATACAAGAAATGCGTTCGGAGTTTTCAGACTGAGCTTCTTCTAATTCGAGCAGGTTCTGATGTAACTCAATATTGCTTGCAGTGAATTGTGTTTCGGTAATTGGGTCTTGATTTTTGCCTTTCCCTTCATCTTTACCAAGAAAAGCATAATTGGTTTCCTTCGATATTTTTATTTCCGTCAAGTCCAACGAGACATCATTGGGAGTAATTCGGTTTACCTTATACTTACCACCATTGTGATAAATAAGATTGTTAGGGCCAAACTCTTTCAACCCAATAAAACGTGGTCTTGAAATAGCTTCGTTTCTATCTTTGCCACCTAAGAAAACACGAATTGGCAAACGTGTAAAATTGTATCCTGGCAGAAAGCCTTCAGAAGCCAAATAACGGAAAGTGTAGAACTCAGATAATGTTGAATTTTTGTTTTTATCTGATTGATTTTCCAATAGGCTTTTTCTATCCTTTGCCCTCATGTAAGAAATGTTTGCCAGCTTTTTAAGCTCTGCATCTTTTATTACAGGGCTTATATGTGTTTCGTGTGCCTCGTTCATTTGACGCAAGGCATCCAAATACATTTTACGCCAACGTAGCAAGGCATGTTCTAATTTATCTGGAACTGTTTTTATTTGGGTTTCTAACCATGCATCGTTGAACCAACGGATGCCTCTAAAATCAATACTGGCAACTACTCTTAAAACTAAATTTTTTATGTCGGTAAAACTGGAATCAATTACATCATGATATTTTGCTTTTATATCATTTTTTAATTTGTATGTACCACCAGCGATATCAATGAGGTCAATCAATGAAGGTTTAAATTCTTCTGCGTTTAAAAAAGATAGTACCGTTGCATTGATATGTGAACGGATCAGTTCTTCATTGGTGAGGTCAATTCTTGGAGCCTGAACTATACCTGCTACCATTTTGACAGGATTTGCAAAATAGTGTTTATCATGAGGTGAAACTTTGGAAGCATAAGTGAACACCAATGCAGATTGCCCGCTACGACCTGCACGGCCACTTCGCTGTGCATAGTTAGCCGGGCTTGGCGGTACGTTTCGCATGTGAACAATGTTTAGGGAAGAAATATCAATCCCTAATTCCATTGTAGGCGAACAATACAAAGCACTTAATTCAATTGCCTCATTGAACTTATCTTCTCTTTCAATTTTTTCCTCGTTTTTAATTTGGCCAGTATGCTCAGCTGCTATGTATGATTTTGGAAGTTTAGAAAAATCTTCTTGATATAGCTTTTGAAAATAGCTATGAGGTTTTGTTTTGTGTTCCTCACCAAAGAAAATATTTGATGTCTTATCTGTAGCGACATTTATCTTATCACCCTTTTCCCAAAGTACCTCGCCAAGGTTTAATTGAAAAGTAATTTTATCACCTTTCTCACCATGAATTAGTTGGGATTTTAGATAATTCATATCACATAACAGATTCAGTATAGAATTCATAAAGTCCAAATACTCTTGTGTGTTAGGTTGTATGCCGGTTGCCTTTCTAAATTCATGTTTAACAAATTTCGCTAATCGACTCATATGTCCAATACTTTGAATGAATACTTCTCTTGTGGCCTTGTCTGCACCTTCTAATGAAAGCGAGTTAGGGGCATCTATTTTCTCTCCCTTATCAAGCGACCAAAGCTTATTCTTATTTAATGCATTATTTAACTCATCCTGAATTCGTAATCGATTTTCATAGCGTAGTATTTCAATATCAACTGCGTAGGCATTTCGAAAGTAGTTTAATACTTGAAGTATAAAAGACTTTCTATATTCTACAGAAAACCCACTTAGTAAATAGATATTAGCCCAGAGTGTTTCATTGCCAACGTACTCATCTAATTTCTGATATGATATTTTAAGTAAGGCAGTTTGCTCTAAATTCGGCAATATATAACGCCACCCTCTTTTTAAATCTTGTATAATTCGATACGAAATATAATTTCGAAGTGCTTTTTTATTTGTTTCACTAGGGATTAATGGATTGTTAGCAGGATATTCAGCATAATCTCTTTCAGGAAGTTTTAATTCTTCCTCAACTTTATAAACTAACTGAAATAATGTTAAGGGTTCCGAAGCGTTACTCAAAACTTTTTCAATACCCGAACGTAAATGAACTACTTGAATAAAATCATTGAAATGACCTGCTTGTAATGAGGCGTCCTGCCTATTATCGGTAAAGCTCATCAACTTTTGCTCTTTCAAGTTTTCATAACCGTACTTTCTATAAAGAGCCAATAAAGTTTGAAGAGTTATTAAAGTTGTGGAGGTAGAACGCCCCTCAATACCTAAAGAAATAAGTTTTGACTTTTCACTTAATTTGGGCTCCAAATAAATTAACCCACAAGTTGGGTCGAAAATTAAGGGAGTTGGTATAAACCAGGCTTTTTCCCCTCCATTGGGTGTTTTTGTAAATGAACCATTTTTTGATACATATATTTCTTTTGGAAGTAGAAAATCTTTTGAGTTTTTTATTTTTCCTGATTTGCTTATCCATGCAGCAGGCAATAGTTCAATAAAATCATTTATATCCAAATGGTATCCTCTATCAAATAGAATGTAGCCATCCTTATAATCATCCTGAAGGCGGCTTTTTGTTTTCTTTACTTTATTGCCATCATTGGCTTTTAAATCATCTTCGTTCTTCGGATTTTGATTTTCATTGAAGTCTCTAAAGATTAGTTTTGATTCACCAAAATCTTTTCTAACGCAAATAAATTCCACACCACTAACTCTGCTAAATACAGTTTGAAAAACAGGGATTTCCTGCTCGCTTTCGGAAAGTTTGACAAATGGATTTGGTTCCAAGGTTATATGCCTTTTATCCGCATCTTCGAGTGTTACATATACATAACCTGTTTGAGAAATAAATTGATGCAATTTGAAAGGCAGGATAGTATTTGTTTTCTTTTCTCTTGCACTTTCAATATTTAAAGATTCAGCCCAAACTAAAACTTCAACAATTTTTTTCTCGGCCTCTACTTCGTTGATTCCCGTTTCAAGTGAGAACTCTGCTGCAATTGATTTTAAGGATTTTGGGTCATTTCTTCTTTTATGCCCATCTTCGATTCTAACAGCAATCGTTCTTTCAAGCCATATTGCTATTGAGTTTTCAAGTATTGCCTTTTTTGAGAGGTCTTGTATGTTTGCTTTAAAAGCTGATATTAATGCCTCCTTTGATGGAATTACTTCATTTGTTGAATACGTTAATGATTCTACAATTACGTTTTCCGGAAAGAAATCAGTATCAAAAAATCTTGTTGCAACTTTTGCAACTTCGTTTTTCTGCTCATCAATTGTGCCGGTAGCCATCGTTGCCGATGTTCCGATGCAAATGATGTTTTTATTTTTAGCTGCTGATTTAATTCTTCTGTTTAATAAAGATACATCTGCACCTTGTCTGCCTTTGTAAACATGCAATTCGTCATAAACCAAATATTCAATGCTATCCAAAAATGATTTCCTTAAACCCTCATCTGCCTTACGCACCATTAAGAGTTCTAACATCATGTAATTGGTGAGTAGAATATCGGGAGGGTTTGCAATTACCTTATCTCTGTCATCTTGCTTTTCCTGTCCGGTATATTTTGCGAAAGTTAAAGGTAAACTGCTTCCAGTTCGTTTTCTGTAGTTTTCCTCAAAGCCTAATAATGCAGCCTCCTGTGAATTAATTAAGGCATTTAAAGGATAAACAATAATTGCCTTAATACCTGGCTTATTTGGGTTTTTAAAAAGGTGGTTGAAAATGGTTGAGATGTAAGTTAAACTCTTACCCGAACCAGTACCAGAGGTGACAACAAAACCTTTACCCTCATTGCCTTTGACTATTGCCTCTGTTTGGTGTTTATATATCGACCATGAAATATTTTCATCATCATAGAAAATATTATTAAACTCTTTTACCAATACCCCATCATTAACTAAATCTTCAACACTGCCACCAGATTCAAAGGAAGGGTTAAATTGAATTAATGGCTCGGGATATAAATTGCCAGAATCAAAATCCTTTTTAACTGCAGCAAGTATTTTTTTATCATAAATATTGATAAAGCTGTCAATATATAATTTGTAATCGCAAAGAATTTCTTCATGTAATTTAAATATGTTTTTCATTAAAATTCTTGTTTTAGTAAAAATTATATTGGTTAAATCTTAATATATACTACTGTTCGATGTTTCTTCTATTCGAAAAGTTATACACGACAAAAATAGTGAAACATTAGGGGTAGTGCAAAGCAGTATAGGAATATAATAATTAGTGTTTTGAAATAGCAACAATTTTTACTTCCCAATACAAAACTTCCCGAAAATAGTCCCCAAAATATCCCGGTCCACTTGCACCTCGCCCGTCAGTTCACCAATGTAATGCAGTGCCTGCCGGATGTCGAGGGCTATTAAATCTCCGGGTATATCGTTTGCCATGCCTTGCTTTATATCTTCCAATGCTACAGCTATTTTTTGAAGGATAGATAAATGGCGGATGTTGGTAACAATGCTGCCTTCGGTGTCTATGCCATCCTCCTTCACGCGGTCTACTAAAAGACTTTTCACCTTGTCCATGTCTTTCGACTTTTTAGCTGAAATGAATGGGTGTGGTGGCATATCTACTACAATACCGCGCTCATTTAGATAGTCGTTCCAAATGTCCTGTTTATTAAGCAGGGTAATAATTTTAGAACGGTATAAATAGAGCCAATCAGCAGCACCTTCCGATTCATCCGTCATGTCCACCAAATGAATAATGATGTCTGCCTTCTCCGCATTTGCCATTGCCCGCGCCATCCCAATATCCTCAATTTCATCACCCTTGCTTTCGCGGATGCCTGCCGTATCAATCAACCTGAAAAGCATCCCGTCAATATTCAGCAATTCCTCAATGCTATCGCGGGTGGTGCCGGCAATGGGGCTAACGATGGCGCGTTCTTCCTGCAGCAAACTATTGAGCAACGTGCTTTTCCCGGCGTTCGGTTTCCCGATGATGGCTACGCTGATGCCGTTTTTCACGGCATTCCCTGATTTAAAAGAATGAATGAGCCGATGGGTAGAAAAAGCTATTTTTTCGATGAGCGCAGCTAGTTCCTTGCGATCTGCAAAGGCTACGTCTTCTTCTGAAAAATCAAGTTCCAGTTCTATCAGCGCACTAAAGTTTATCAGCGCTTCGCGCATTTCTTTAAGCTCATGGCTGAAGCCGCCGCGCAACTGATGGATGGCTGCTTTATGTGCAGCAGCACTGCCGCTGGCAATTACATCGGCTACGGCTTCCGCTTGCGTGAGGTCGAGTTTTTGATTGAGGAAAGCGCGTTGGGTAAATTCTCCGGCGCGCGCGAAGCGCGCGCCGGCTCCTGTACACAATTCCATCGTTTTTTGAAGAATGAAATCGCTGCCATGACAACTTATTTCCACTAAATCTTCACCGGTGTAGCTTTTTGGTGCGCGGTAAATACTCACCACCACTTCATCAAGCAGTTCACCATTTTCATCCAGCAAAGCGCCTACATGTAGTGATTGTCCGCGTGCCTTCCGAAGGTCTTTACCTTTAAAAAATCGGGCAGCAATTTCAATGGCTTTTTCGCCGCTCATCCGCACAATACCGATGGCGCCAATGCCGGGCGGCGTAGCGAGGGCAACAATAGTTTCAAGCATGGGGTTCGAAGGTAGAAATCAATTCGGCAATTCGATAATTTGGCAATGAGCCAATGAAGGGATGGAACGCTGATTTTTATGGTTTTTAAGCTTGAAAATGATTTATTGAAAGCAGAAATCAATTCGGCAATTCGATAATCAGGCAATGAGCCAATGAAGGGAAGGAACGCTGATTTTTATGGTTTTTAAGCTTGAAAATGATTTATTGAAAGTAGAAATCAATTCGGCAATTAGCCAATGAAGGAGCTTCGACTATAAAAGCTGTTATTTTTCAGAGGCTTGCACACTTTTCAGTGTTTTTTATCAAGCTGATATTTTTCTCAAAAAAAAAGAGACTGCCCTTTTGAGCAACCTCTTCTTTCAAAAAAAAATAAAAAGGAAACTACCCTAAAGCCACCCGCTTAAATTCTGTAACGGTAACATCGCCGGTGCTTTTTAAATAATCGCCTACGCTTTTGCCGGCATCTTTCACGAAGGGCTGCGCTAACAAAGTTTGCTCTTTAAAAAAAGTGTTCAGTTTGCCTTCTGCAATTTTAGAAAGCATTTCCTGCGGCTTGCCTGCCATTTTGGGGTCGGCTTGCATGGTGTCCATCACGATGGCACGCTCACGCTCAATTGTTTCAGACGATACGCTGTCGGCATCCAAAGCTACCGGGTTCATGGCTGCAATTTGCATGGCTACGTCGCGGCCTGCATCAGCTGCGTCTTTGTTCATCCCCACCAACACGCCAATGCGGTTAGCCCCATGAATGTATGCAGCAACGTAAGGCGCTTCCACTCTTTCAAAACGGACGATGCCGATTTTCTCGCCAATAGAAGCCAGTTTATCGTTTATCATTTCGCTCACTTTTGTACCGTTTACGGATGCTTCATTCAGCTCTTCTGCTGACTTCACGTTGTTGGCAACTGCAGCATCTGCAATGCTTTGGGTAAAGGCTACGAAGTCGGCATTTTTACTCACGAAATCGGTTTCGCAACTCACGCACACGATGATTCCGGTCTTGTTATCGGCGGTCGTTTTTGCAATCACGACACCTTCCTTTGCTTCGCGGTCGCTGCGCTTTGCGGCTACTTTCTGACCCTGCTTGCGCAGCCAGTCTATTGCGGCTTCAAAATCGCCGTTGGTTTCGGTGAGGGCTTTGCGGCAATCCATCATGCCGGCGCCTGTTTGCTGACGCAGTTTGTTGATTTCTCCTGCGGATATTGTAACGCTCATTTCTTGTTGGTTTTAGTGGTTATTGTTTTATAAAAAAGTCAAAGGTTATTTCAGTATGGTTAAAGCCCCAAAAAAGGGGCTTTAATTCAGTATTATTTTTTCGAAAAAATTGCCGCTTTAAGAACGTGTTGTGCCGGTGCCGCCTGTGCGTCCACCACCTGTAGTTCCGGTGCGTGTGCCTCCGCGAGCGCCGCCACCAGTGCGGGTTCCGCCTGCTCCGCCGCCGCTTCCGGGACCACGACCGCCGCCGCGTGTTCCGCCGGTGCCTGCGCCTCTGCCTGCTCCGCGTCCGCGACCTGTTCCGCCGCCTTCGCCACGGTCTTTATTTTCGGTGTCTTCATCCATGTTCATGTCCACTTCTGAAGTTTCGGTGTTTTCTTCTGTTTGCTCTTCTTCTTTGGTTTCGCTGCGCTCCTGCAAGCCTTCCATAATGGCGGCTGTGAGGTATTGAACGATGATGGCTATTGATTTTGTAGCGTCATCATTTGCAGGAATGGCGAAGTCCACTTTGTTAGGGTCGCTGTTGGTATCCACCATGGCAAAAGTGGTGATGCCGAGGCGTTTTGACTCTGCCAGTGCGATGTGCTCATGGCTGATGTCCACCATAAAAACGGCGTGTGGCGCGCGGGGCATGTTGGAAATACCGCCGAGCACTTTTTCCATTTTTTCTTTGCTGCGGGTGAGCGTCAGGCGTTCTTTTTTAGTAACGCTATCCATGGTGCCATCGGCAAGCATTTTTTCAATTGCCTGCATTTTCTTCACACTTTTGCGGATGGTTTGGAAGTTGGTGAGCATGCCGCCCAGCCAGCGTTCTGTAACGAAGGGCATGTTCACTTTTGCTGCCGCTTCTGCCACGATTTCTTTTGCTTGTTTTTTGGTGGCTACGAACATTATTTTCTTACCGCTTTTTGCGATAGATTTTAATGCGGCAGCAGCTTCATTGAGGCCTTCAATTGTTTTATGAAGGTCGATGATGTGGATACCATTTTTTTCCGTGAAAATATACGGAAGCATTTTTGGGTTCCACTTTTTGCGGAGGTGACCGAAATGCACACCGGCTTCGAGGAGTTGCTGATGAAGGCTTTTATTTTCTTCCATGGTTTTGATTTCTTGTTTTTAAAAAGGTAAAAAGGAACCTGTGATTAACGTTTAGAGAACTGGAAGCTACGACGGGCTTTGCGCTTACCGAATTTCTTACGCTCTACGGAGCGGGAATCGCGGGTCATTAATCCTTCCTTTTTTAGCGTGGGGCGATGTTCTGCATCCACCTTGCAAAGCGCACGCGCAATGCCCAGTTTAATGGCTTCTGCCTGGCCTTTTTGTCCGCCGCCTTTCACGGTGATGGTAAGGTCAAAGCCATTAAGGGAATCAATCGTTTTTAACGGAAGCTCCACCTGGTTTTGCAGGTACATAAGCGGGAAGTAATCCTTGTATTCTTTACCGTTAACGGTGATTTCGCCAGCGCCGCCTTTGAGGTAAACTCTTGCTACGGCTTCTTTACGACGACCAACGGCATTTATTTGTTTTTCCATTTAAAGTTTGGAATTAAATTTTTTAAAAAGAGGTTTTAGTACTTAAATTCTTTAGGTTGCTGCGCTTTGTGCGGATGCTCAGCCCCTTCATAAACAAAAAGCTTTTTAAACATGGCGCGACCCAGTCTGTTTTTAGGAAGCATGCCCCGAACGGCTCTTTCCACCACTTGCGTGGGGCGGCGGCTAATCAGGTTTTCAGCAGTTTCCTTTTTTTGCCCGCCAGGGTATCCTGAAAACGTGAGGTATTCCTTGTCTTCCATTTTATTGCCGCTCAACACAATTTTGCCGGCATTCAGTACAATTACATAATCGCCGCAATCAAAATGGGGCGTGTAATAAGTTTTGTTTTTGCCGCGCAGCACGGAAGCAATTTTAGAAGTCATGCGGCCCAGGGTTTGGTTCGTAGCATCTACCACATACCAATCACGGACAACAATCTTTTCGTTTGCTGATTTTGTTTTAAAACTGAGGTGTCTCATTTTCTGTAAAAAAGGTTTTCCTTTCGGGGTATTTTTGTATGATTTCCCGCCTTTGAAAAAAACCATTGCGGCCTTACATTTTCTTATTTGGGACGGCAAATGTAGAAGCCTTTATTTTCTCCACCAAAAAAATCATTAAAAAATTTTGGGTCGGCGATGCAAAGCATTGACTATCAATTGAAAAATCGAAAAAATATTTTCCCCACGCCCGTTTTTTCTGTTGAAAACTCACTTTTAAGCACGCCTGTTTTTGTGTAAAAAAACACCGCATCCACTCGCAAAAAAATAGCCGTTTGCAACTTATCTTTGCCGCCTATTTTTTTTAAGTAACAAACCGGAGTGAACAGCAACGAGGCGAAAATTATTGACCTTCCCAAAATTATTGACGACCGCGGCAATTTGTCTTTCCTTGAAAACGACAAGCAAATTCCCTTTTCCATTGAAAGGCTGTACTTTATTTATGACGTGCCGGGGGGGGCTGTGCGCGGCGGGCATGCTTATAAAGAACTGGAGGAAGTAATTATTGCCATTGCCGGTAGTTTTGACGTGGTGGTGGACAATGGAAAAGAGCAGCAAAAATTTCAGTTGAACCGCTCTTATTACGGGCTTTATGTGCCAAAGGGTTTGTGGCGGCAACTGGAGAATTTTTCTACAAATTCTTTGTGTCTGATTGTGGCAAGCAAGAAATATAATGAGGGGGATTACGTTCGGGATTATGACACTTTTTTGAAAATGAGGAATGGCTAAACCAACTGTTTTTGATTGTTCAATTATAGAGTTGCCACGGATTCAGAACCGCGCGGGAAACATTACGCCTGTACATAGTGGCGAAGAAGTGCCTTTTGAAATAAAGAGGATATTTTATTTGTATGATATTCCGGGCGGCGAATCGCGCGGGGCGCACGCACACAAAGCATGTCAGCAATTT
Organism: Flavipsychrobacter sp.; assembly: GCA_965218185.1. Taxonomy (GTDB): domain Bacteria; phylum Bacteroidota; class Bacteroidia; order Chitinophagales; family Chitinophagaceae; genus JAFIGV01. The sequence continues at coordinate 732,671 of CBDCKE010000008.1, read as the reverse complement.
TTGATAGCGGCGAGCGGAAGTTTTGAAGTGATGCTGGATGATGGAAAAGTGAAGCGGCAGGTTTTATTGAATCGTCCGTTTTATGGATTGCATGTGCCGGCGGGTATTTGGGCATCGGAAGTCAATTTTTCTTCTGGCGCCATTTGCCTTGTGCTGGCTTCGGAATTTTATGAGGAGGCGGATTATGTGCGGGAATATGAGCAGTTTTTAGCATTATAACATGGCTTTTAAAATAGGCGATAAAGCAACATTTAGCAAAACGATATCAGAATCAGATATTTATCAGTTTGCGGGCATAACTGGAGATTTTAATCCAATGCATGTGAATGAGGTGTATGCCAGTGAAACCCGTTTTGGAAAACGCATTGCGCACGGTATGTTGACTTCCTCCTTTATATGCACCGCTTTAGGAATGCATTTGCCTGGAGTGGGTACAATTCATATTAGTCAAACCCTTGAATTTAAAAAGCCGGTTTTTATTGGAGACACGGTGACGGTAACTCTGGAGCTGATAGAAATTCTGGAAAAAGGTTTTTTTAAGATTCAATCGGATATTTCAAATCAAAATAATGAATTAGTTGTAAGTGGTTTTTCGGTCGTAAAGCCACCAAAGGAATAGATAGGATGAAGTTTAATAATCGAAATATTTTTATCAGCCCAAAAGCTAAGATTGGAAAAAACGTAAAAGTGGGGGATAATACAGTTATTTATGATAATGTAGAGGTTGGTGACAATAGTATTATTTGTAACGATTGTGTTATTGGCGAGCCGCCCTCATCCTATTATAAAGATATTAAAAATTACAAAAATCCTCTTACAAGTATTGGAATAAATGCATTTATACGAAGTCATTCTATTATTTATGCAGGTTCTAACTTTGGAAAAAATTTAATTACTGGGCATCGGGCAACGGTTCGGGAAGGGGTAAGTGTTGGGGATAATTGCTTATTAAGCACGTTGGTGGACATTCAAAATAATTGCCGTATTGGGAATTATACGCGTATTTATAGTAATGTGCATATAGGAGAGAAAACAAACATTGGGAATTATGTCTTTATTTTTCCCTATACTATTTTTACAAATGACCCTCAACCACCATCTAATACCTTAATTGGTTCACAAATTGGAGATTATTCGGTTATAACTATTCATTGTTGTGTTTTACCAGGAGTAAAAGTGGGAGAAAATTGTTTGATAGGAGCCAATTCGGTTATTTCAAAAAATATTGAAGATTATAGTTTTGCTATTGGATCCCCAGCAAAACGAAAGTGCGATATTCGGGAAATTTCATCGAAAGAATATCCTGATGAATCGTATTATCCGTGGATGCAACATTTTGATAGGGGAATGCCTTGGGAAGGAAGGGGATATGAAAATTGGGAATTAAATAGCAATTAATTGAATGTCGGATTTAATTAAATTTTTAGATCTTAAAAGAATAAATGCCCTACATCGTGATGAACTACTGAATGGGATAACCAAGGTAGTAGATTCTGGATGGTATTTATTAGGAAATAGCGTTAAGACGTTCGAAGAGAAACTAAGCTCCTATATTAATGTGCCTCATGCAATTGGGGTAGCCAATGGCTTAGATGCCTTACGACTCATTTTACGTGGTTATATCGAGTTAGGAATTATGAAGACAGGCGACGAGATAATTGTACCTGCTAATACATATATCGCTTCATTATTAGCCATTACTGATAACGGTTTGCGACCCGTTTTAGTAGAGCCTGATTTGGAAACTTATAACATTGATATTTCTAAAATTGAAAAAAAGATTACAATTTCTACTAGAGCAATTATGCTGGTTCATCTTTATGGCAGGGTTGTTTTTTCTGATGAAATAGAGAACTTAGCTAAAAAATACAATCTTAAAATTATAGAAGATAACGCCCAATCAATTGGCGGAGAATGGAGTGGGAAAAAAGCGGGTAATCTTGGTGACGCCGCCGGCTTTAGCTTTTACCCGGGGAAAAATTTAGGTGCTTTAGGAGATGCCGGAGCTGTGACTACAAATGATGAGCACCTCGCAAAAACAATTCGGGCTTTGGCAAATTACGGTTCTGAAAAAAAATACGTCAATAAGTTTCAGGGCTTAAATAGTAGGTTAGATGAAATGCAAGCTACAATATTAAATGTAAAATTCCCTTATTTAGATATAGAAAATAATAAAAGAAGGGAACTCGCAGCAGTTTATTCCAATAAAATTAGAAATAAAAAAGTAATTTTACCGAATTTTCCGTCAAGTAAAAATGAACACGTTTGGCATTTGTATGTAGTGCGTTGTTCAAACAGAGGCGCATTGCAACAACATCTGCAAGATAATCATATAGAAACAATGATTCATTATCCCATTGCACCACACCAGCAAGAAGCATATAAAAATTTAAATGTCGATAATTTAGAATTGACGGAGAAAATTCATCAGGATGTATTGAGTTTGCCATTAAATCCAATTTTGAGTGTGGAGGATATTGGAAGAGTAAGCCAAGTGATAAATAGTTTTAGTTAAATTTAGTAGTAGGTCTCATTTAGTAATATGAAGATAGCTATAGGTATAGTAACATTTAGAGAAAGCTATTGTAATACAATTACCTATCAATCCATACTAGAATCCATAAATATTTCTAATGTAGATAATTATAGTATAATTGTTTATGACAATACCGATAATCGAGATAAAGTTGGAGATTTAGAAGAAATTGACAATGAAAGAGTAAGCTATTATCATAATCCGCAAAATCCAGGTATCTCTGTAGCATATAATTTTATTGCTTATCAAGCGCGGAAGCAAGGGGCTACGTGGGTGCTGTTTTTAGACCAGGATACAAAGCTCCCTCCCAATAGTTTAAAAGAGTATTGCGATTCTTTACAAATTAATAATAATATTCTTATCAAGGTTCCTATTTTAAGAATTAATAAAAAAATTTTTTCTCCTCTTAAGCATTTTTTTCACCGTGCTGTAAGATTGCGAAAACTCCAACCGGGCATTTACGATCTTAATACGTATAACTTTGTAAACAGCGGCATATTTATTAATTTAGATTTTTTTGAAAAAGTTGGAGGTTATAATGAAAATATTAAATTAGATTTTGCTGATTATCAATTTATTGACCGTGTCAAAAAACATACTAATAAGTTTGAATTGTTGCCAATTGAATGCTGGCATAGTTCCTCTCAAGAAGAAAGTGATAAATCGAAAGCCATTTTTAGATATAATATCTTCTTGAAAGACATTGCAAATTGCAAACGTAACAGTTTAAAGGATTATATTGGTTACTTTTTGGTCGATATTTTACATCTTGGAAAATTAACCTTAAAATTTAAGACGATAGATTTCATTAAGCTTTATACGCAAACAAAGTATTTATGATTTCTGTGTGCATGGCCTCTTATAATGGAGAAAAGTTTATTCATCAACAAATTATCAGCATTCTTGAGCAGTTATCCAATTCTGATGAATTAATTATTTCTGATGACTCTTCCACAGATAAAACTGTTCAGATTATACGATCATTTAAAGATAAGCGGATAAATCTTTTTGCAAATCAGCTCTTTCGTGACCCTCTTCGTAACTTTGAATTTGCCCTTAATAAAGCCTCTGGCGATATAATTTTTCTTTCTGATCAAGATGACCTTTGGAGAGACGGTAAAGTGATGCACATGTGTAGTGCTCTGGCAAAAGCAGATTTAGTGGTTTGCGATCATTCTATTGTAAATGATAAGGGTGAAATTTTGCTTGAGTCCTATTTTAAAAAATTTCCTAAGCGCGCTAAACCTGGAATTATTAGAAACTTAAGGGTTAATTCCTATACTGGTTGCTGCATGGCTTTTAGAAAAAAAATTTTAAAAAAAGCCCTCCCATTTCCGAAAGATGTTCAGTGGCACGACTGGTGGTTGGGCATGGTAGCGGAGATGCATTTTAAAACAACATTCTTATCTATCCCATTAACTTTGTATAGGTCGCATGGAAATAATGTTACGCATGTGGCAATAAACGATTTTGCAAGTCAGAACAGTTTGAAAATAAAGTTGAAGTATAGATGGAATATTCTTAAATATTTTCCTCTTCTTTTGTTTAAATAAATATAAATGTTACCATACTTTATACCGTATATTCTTTCATTTTTATTATCTTCTTTACCCGTATTTTATAGAAAAATAGAAAAATTAATTTTTCCAATAGTTTTTTTTGTTTTGTTTGTATTTGCAGCATCTCGGGGAATTTATGTTGATAGAGATTCCCCTACGTATGTCGATATTTTTCAAAAGCTTCTAGGCAGCCAAGTGGAATATCTTACTTTTAACAGGATAGCCATCTATGAGCCATCATTTTACATTATTCCGCTTATAAGTCACTTCTTAGTGGGTGAAAGTTATTATCTATACCTTACTTTTAGCATTTTTGCATTTTTAGGGGTATATTTTAAACTTAAATCATTTTATTTATCTAATTCTTTCTTTTTATCGGTTATTTTTTATGTTAGTAGTTTATACTTTCTGCATGAGATGACTCAAATACGGATAGGCGTTGCTACCGGGATTCTACTATTAAGTTTAAGGTATGTTTATAACAGAAAATTTTTTCCGTTTATATTGTTAATAATTTTTGCTTGTTTTTTTCATTATTCAAGTATTTTATTCTTTCCGGTATATTTTCTCGACCGATATAAAATTCATAAAAACCTTAGCCTCTTTGCAATAATAGGTGCTTATATATTGGCGACATTTAAAGTCAATATTTTACAAGTTTCAGGTATTGGATTTCTTTTTCCGAAAGTAGAATTATATATGATGCGGGCAGAAAAAGGAATTGATGAGGAGTTAAGCATATGGAATTTCAATGTATTGTTAAGTTTAATTTTCACCATTGTCTTTCTTTTAAAATCACATCAATTCATTCCAAAGAATAAATATTTTATCTTGATGCTTAAGATAAATATAATTTCGATACTTAGTTTTCTAATTTTCCTTCCGGTTCCTGTGCTAGCAGCTAGAGTAAGTCAGATTTTTAATATCGTGCAAATATGCTTATACCCGAGTATAATATACCTATTTGATAAAAAAGCTATAGGATATAGTTTAATAATTTCATTATCACTTATGAAGATATATAAGTGTTTTTACGGGGACAAGATATTTTTTCCTTTCTATACCTGGTGGTGATAATATGTCAGTTTTAAGGCAATGGCAAATCTATCACGCGATTGCTACAATTTTTAAGATATTTGATAAACTTGCGGGTAACATTATCTAGACTGTGATGATCAATAGCATAATCGCGACAGCGTTTTCCGATATTAGGTGCATTTGTCTGGAATTGTTCAATTAAATTATTCATAACATAACCATCACCACTAAGTTTTTTATTATCTAAAATCCGGCCCAGGTTATTACCATAAGATTGAAAAAGCCATTTGAATTTATAATTTCCTGGCACACTTCCATAGAATGCATCAACCAAACAAGTAGGCATTCCAAAAATTGCTGATTCTAATGCAGAAGTACCCATTGCAAAAACCAGACCTGTATTACTAATTAAATGCTTTTGCAATGCTGAAGGCGAAAGTTGTCCAAGCATTTTGACCTTTATGTTTGATGAAAGTTTGGAAATGTAACTCTGTATTCTTTCTGTGTATTTTCCACGGCCAATAATTGAAAATTCCACCCTTATGGAGTTAATTTTGTTTAATTCTTTTAAGATAAATAATAAGGTGTTTACTTTAAAATCACTTATTCTCCCAATCCATGTGATACAGACAACATCTATATTAAATTTATGGTTTGTATTTGCGGAGAAATGGCTAGAATTTATTGGAATCGGTAGGAAGACATGCTCGCCAAAATTCAAATTATAAAACTGCTCTACCGTGACCTTGTTTTCCATATCCATGAAAACTATACCATTGTGTTTAGCACTATGAGCGAAGATTTTTTTAGATAAAAGAAAATGGCGTGCAAATAAGCCTCTGTTAACTAATTTCACCCAACTTAAACGTCTATATTGATAATCCGTAAGTAAATATGGGAGAATCTTAAAACTATTATAAGGATGGATATTCCAAAATAGAATTTTAGTTTCAAGAGTTGGCATTACATATCTTCTAATTGATTTTAAATTTACAGGCGGCATTATGATAATGTCTAATCCCCGGCACGCAAACTTTCGAATAATTGAGACAACTTCAATTGTAATTTCTGAAGAAGTAAGTGAACGATATATGCCGTCAGCATGATCAAGTATAAGTACATCTATACCATTTTTAAATAACGATTCAGCCATCCTAACAAAGAGGATCTCTGCCCCACCTAGCACTTTTGAGGGGTAAAAAAAGACAACTCTCATCAAATCCGTTTCTTGAAAAGAATTTTTCTAAAAATCATACACATAGATATAAAATACAATAAATAGTTTATTGCATAGGCATATGTCAAACCAATAATATCAAACTTGTTAAGCAAAAATATTGAAAGAAGTAAAAAAGTTGCAGAAAATAACACCTCTGTAATTAAATAGCGTGTGGTCATGGCTTTTGCTATCATTAGAAAAGCTAATAACCAAGATGCAATTTTGAATATATCTCCTATTAATTGGAAAAGAAATAATTGTTCAGTTTGCTGAAAGTCTTGTGTAAAAAGAATAGCAATTATAACATGTCTGAATAGATAAATTATTGTTGAAAGGATTAAAATGAAAGGTATTACGACTTTATAGACCTTCAAAATTTCTTTACGAAGTTCGCCTTCTTGATTTATCTCAGATAGCCTTGGTAAATAATATGTTGTTAGGGTAGTAACGATAAACATTAAATAAACATTGGAAATTCTGTTAATTGCCTCCCACCATCCTGCACGGGTTAAGGAAAAATTTTCAATAACATATCTCCTTAATATAAGCTGAACTAATGGCACACATACTGTAGACACTAATGTCATTAAAATAAAACTAAATAGCTTTTTAAAATGTAGGTAATTAAAATTGTTAAAAAAGAATTCTTTCTTAAACCATGGTTCTTTCCTTACAAATATTATGGTAAAAGCAAACACCAAAGATTGATTTACTACTAATGAGATAAGCGCACCTTTAATATTGTAAATATAAATTAATGTTAAAGATATAAGTAATCCTATTAAGCTAGTTACAGAATTAACTACATTAAACTTTTTGAATTCTTTATACCCGTTTAAGATTGATATAAGAAAGTTATTTCCACTATATAATAGAATTGTAGATCCAAAAATTAAAAATATATATTGGTAGTTTACATTTAAAAGTGTTAATCGTGCAATATATTCTGAAAATAAAATGAGCACTAAAGCAGTCAAACATCCAGTGAATAATATAATACGAAATGCAGTTGATATAAAAGGGGCAACGCTATCTGGTTCATTTTTTCTAAATTCAGCTATATATTTTGTTACACCTGTACTGATGCATCCACCTGCTACCATTGTAGCAATAAGTATAAAATTATTTAATTGACCTATTAACCCCAAACCCTCTGGACCTAGATAAATAGCAATAATTTTGCTCATTCCAAACGCGGTGCATATTTTTATAAAAGCTGTTAATGCCGAATAAAAAGAAGACCGTGCGAAATCTGTTCGAGCGTAAGTAAAGATAATATTTAAGCTGCGACGCCACATTTATAAGAATAGCAATCGCTATATAATTTCCTCCAGTTTAATTGTTGATAAATTCTCTATAATGTTAGAGACAATGCGTACGTTTTTCTCGCTTTTCCTAACTGGCAAGTTAGCCGAATAATCCGTGTATTTTATATATTCATATCCTAAAGCTTTAAAATCTCCAATATTAGGAGTTAATACAATGGGTATAATTCCGGCATTCATATATTCAATCATTTTTGTAGGGCAAGCAACATTATTCACGATAATGTCATCCCTGAGGATAAAACCATAATGTGCTTTATTATAATAATAATTTAACTTATTAGGTTTAACAGTTTCTACGTGCAAATTAGGATTTCCCGATAAGTTTTTATTTTTTAAAATTTCTTTTACGGTTTCAAGTTGACCTGTAAGAATAATATAACAAACCTTCGAGGCAATATTATCGCTAATAATTTTACACATTAAGTCCAAATTTTGCCATGGCTGCGCATTTCCACTATATATAACTGTTAGGCGCTCCTCTGTTTCAGTTGCTGGAATTAGTGAAATAGGTTCTAAATGAGAAGGCAATATAGGATAAAGGACAAATTTACAACTTATATTGGTATACTTTTTAGTCAAATGTCTTTGTAAGGCAGTTGTCACTACAATACAAATAGTTGTACGTTTTAAGATATATTTCTCACAAAATGAAAAAATAAACGAAAGAAACCTTTTCTTCAATAATGCCAGCTCCTCCGGAACAACTCCGTGAACATCTAAAATAACTTTTTTCGGACTATTTATTAAACAAAGATAAGGAATAGCAGTTTTTACGGTATAAATGGAATGAAAATAATATACTCTAATTTTTTTTATTATTAATAGATTGAAGAAAAAATGAAGAAAAAAATTACTTCGAATTATTGTTAGGTATTCTACATCATTATTAAATATTTTTTTGCAATTAGAAAACATAGAAATATGCAAATATGTTCTCTTCCGCTCTAAAAATTGCTGATCTATAGCGTGCATTCTTTGAAACATTCCATCCCTTAAGTTTTCCTCAGAAGGAAAAATGCCAAAAAATAAAATTTCACTTTTCTCCTTCTTCATATACATTGAGAAAAAACGCAACTATATTTTTAGCAGCATTTCCGGTTCCAAAAGGATTATCGTTTTTAATCATGTTATTATATAGCGACTCGTCATTTAAAAGTTGAATAGTTTGCGCTACAATTTTTTCTTTCTTAGCCCCAACTAGAATTGCAGTACCATTTTGTAATACTTCGTCTCTTTCAGTTTTATCCCGCATTATGAGCAAAGGTTTACCCAATCCTGGCGCTTCCTCTTGTACCCCACCACTATCAGTAATAATTAAGTAACTTTTCTTCATTAACCACACAAACGCCGGATAGCCTAAGGGTTCTATCAATTTGATATTTAGTACATCACCTAAAATTTTATAAACAGGATCTTTTACCTGAGGATTTAAATGCACAGGATATATAATTACTACATCTGACTGGATGGCAATTTCTTTGAGTGCCTGGCAAATTTCCAGAAAACCATCTCCAAAATTTTCTCTTCGGTGGCCGGTTACTAATATTAAACGTTTTTCCTCCGGTAAAAGATTTTTAAGCGATATAATTTCATTGTCTTCATAGTCTTCTAATACTGCGGATGCCCATAAAAGTGCATCTACAACTGTATTACCCGTTATAATTATATTACGTGGGTTGCACCCTTCTTTTAAAAGATTTTGAGATGCAGTTACAGTAGGCGCAAAATGTATATCAGAAAGTCCGCCGGTAAGTTTCCGATTCATTTCTTCTGGAAATGGTGCCCACTTATCAAAAGTCCGTAAACCCGCTTCCACATGTGCTACTTTTGCTCCTGCATAAAAAGCTGATAAAGCAGCAATTGTGGAAGTTGTAGTATCGCCATGAACAATTACGAAATCTGGCTTATAATCTTCAAGAACCGGCTGAAGTGCAAGGAGCATTTTAGCAGATAATTGGAATAAATTCTGACCAGGTTCCATTAAATCAAGGTCATAATTAGGCTTAATTTCAAAAAAATGAAGTACCTGGTCTAGCATTTTTCTGTGCTGAGCTGTTACGCAGATTTTAATTATAAATTTATCTGCATGTTTATATAATTCTTTTACTAACGGAGCCATTTTGATAGCCTCGGGGCGTGTGCCAAAAACGATGAGAATTTTTAAAGGGGTAGACATTAAAATAAATATTTAAAACCATTAATGAGCCAAATACCTTCCTATTGCTTCTTTATAAGTTTTTATTACGTACTTTTCATCAAATTTGCTTAATACTTTTTTTCTGCCTTCTTTCCCCATTTTTACAAGTATTTCTTTATCAGTTTCCAATATTGTTTTCATGGCTTGAAATACATCTTCTTCATTTTGGACGTCACAAATCAGACCATTAACCTTATCATCTACTACATCTCTGCATCCCACATTATTTGTGGTAATAATAGGAATTTCCATGCTTGCGGCCTCTAATAGCACTCTGGGCACACCCTCTTTATAATAAGAAGGAAAAACTAAACAATTAATTTCATTTAAAAGATGACGAACATCGCTTACAGCCCCCTTATACAATATCACTTTTTCATCTACCCATTTTTGGATTTCAGTCTCTTTAACAGAACCTTTATCATCCTTATCAATAAAGCCTATTATTAAAAATTCAACCTTGCCAATATGCTGTAACCGCTTAGCAGCTTTGTAATAATAATTAATGCCTTTAACCCACAAAAGTCGCGAAGAAAAAAGAAATCTAAAATTTTCATTATTTAATTGCTCATAAGGAAATTTCCGTTTAAAAAATTCGGTATCCACTCCTTCACCTGGCAGAAGATATGTTTTATAGGGCGCCACGATTTTTTCGCTCAAAAAAAAATGTTGGTCCTCTTTATTGATAAACCAAAACTCGTTAGCACATTTAGCACCTATTCTGTATAAAAACTTACCTATAAAATATATAGGACTTTTTTTCAAAAATACAATTCCTGCCCCGGTAACTACACTTATACAAGGTATATCTAGTATTCGAGCAGCAATAGCACCATAAATATTAGGCTTAATTGTATAGTGAAAAATTATGTCTGGTTTATACTCATTATAAATTTTTTTTAGCCGAAAGAAATAAAAAATATCATGCATCGGATTTATTCCTTTCGCATCAATTTTTAAATGTATAAATTTTACACCTAATTTTCTAAGTTTCTCCGAATAATCGTCTTCCGGTGCTGCACAAAACACATCATACTGCTTACTCAGCAAATACTTTATAACACCTTTTCGAAAATTAAAAATAGACCAGGCTGTATTGGAAACTAAAAATACCTTTTTGTTTTCTGACATTTATGGGGTCGGCTTACTCATTAATTTGTTATAAAAGTATAGTGAACTAATAAATATAATATAAATAAATGTAAATAATAAAGCTCCACCAATTGTAGATTTTATTAGTCCAGGTTTCTTGCGCTCTAATGGCATCACAGGGCGATCAATAACTTGTATTAAGGGTGTTTCTTTCCTTAATGTTATTTTTGAAAGTTCAAGGTTCTTAACTAGTTCTTCAAGCATGGATTTGTTGATCTCCACATCAACCTGTCGTTTTTGGGTAGGTACTCTCAATCGTTGAAATGCAGGATTTAGATTCGGGTTTGCATCGGTAGAAACAGCAGCTCCTGAAAGCGCAATGTTTAATTCTGTACGAACAGAATCAGCCTGATGCTGTAGAATTTCAACATTCTCGGAAAGCTTTTTTGTTTGCCCTTTGATGTAAAATTCTATAACATTCTCTAATAATGCTTCGTTAAAAAATTTTGAAAAAACCTCATCGGGTGTATGCGTGGTTAAAGCAATAATATCTTGCTCTTTATCCGGTTTGGAAACGCTTAAATATTTATTAAGAATATCGACATGAAATACGCTAATAATGCTATCTTCCAGCCTACTTCTGTCTTGCTCCTTTACATGAAACTTTATATTTTTAAGTTGAGGTTTGTCAGCCCACTCATCGGAGTAATTTTTTAAATTAAAATACCTATGAACTAATAACTTATCCGGATTTTCACTGTTTACTGGTGTATATAATGATTTAGAAATCATGGTTCGGGATTTTATAAATGCCATGATATTTTCATCATCCTGAAAAAGTCCGCTGCCGGAACTAGTGGCTAAACCAAATTTTACTGCAATGCTGGAATAATCGCCGGAACTTTTACGACTTTCTAAAACAAAAGTGGTATTTGCAATATATTTTACAGTAGATAGCACAGAATATAGCAATCCTACCCCAAACCCAACTAATAAAGAAAGTATAATAATTTTCTTTTTGCTCAATAGATAGATTAGCCACTCTCTAATACTAATTACCAAATCTTTGAGTGAAACCTCATCTTTTTCTACTTCGTTTTTTGCCATTTACGGAATAGTTGTAATTTAAGGTTGAGATAATCTGATACTCGTTAAAATAAGGGCACCTATAGTAGCTAATCCGGTACTGATTGCTATAATTTCACTCGTAGATAAGCTGTTTTTTCGCACAACTTTTTGAGGGACAAAAATTTCAGCACCAGGTTTTACAGGCGGATAATTATTTATGAAAAGAAACTTTTTTGTACTTGAAATTGAACCATTTGCATAAACCACATAGGATCTGCGCTTCAGTGCCCTCGGGGCAAAACCACCACTTCGGTTTACATATTCCCGAAAATTATGCGCGGGATTAAATATTATAGAAGTAGGAGATAGTACCTCTCCGCTCACTTTCACTGTTTGCAGCTGTTTGGGGATATTAATTATGTCTCCGTCTTCTAATAACAAATCGTATCTTCTATGTGGTCGCTTTAATATGCTTTCTAAATCAATGCCAACATAGTTGTTTCTAATTGTAATATCATTTACAATTATATTTTGAGAATCGCTTGTTGATCTCTGCAATTCTTCAAATTGCCTCAGTTTGATATACTCCTGTTCTTTTTCTATTTCGGTGGAAATTGGAGTAATTCGCTTCAGAGAAGCACCCTGCTTGTATGCGTAAATGGTAAGCCCACCGGCACGATTTAAAACATCTGAAATACGCTCATTTTTATTCGTAATCGTATAATTTCCAGGATATAAAACTTCTCCCTCTACATGTACATTTTTTTGAATCTCATAGCCTGGGGCTGATCGTACAATTACTACATCAAACGGTTCCAGCTTAAAGTTTCCGACATTACTTTTTAAATTCTGATCAATATTAATCGTAAAGATCTGCGCCGTAACGGATGTATCTTTCAAAGAGCTTTTGTCCCTAATGCGGCGTGAAATATCCACTCTTTTGCCGGTGGCGCTTTCCGTAAATCCCCCCGCTCTTAAAATAAGGTCTTCCAAAGTGGTGCCCTCTGCAAAGTCGTAAACCCCGGGTGCACGCACTTCACCATCAATAGTAAGTTTATACGCTTCTTTTAAATCAAAAATGGAGGGTATTGTAACAATATCTTCTCTTTTTAATGGAATGTCCTTTGCCGTCCCGTTCACTATTGCTGCTGGATCGAAAGAGATTACTTCAGTAGAAAGATCTTCCTTTTTTCTAACAATATAACCACGATTTAAGAACGCATCTTCCCTTAATCCTTCCGCCTTAGAAATTAATCCTGAAAGTGTAAGTCCTTTTTCCAACTCAAATGCACCTTCACGGAACAATGCACCTTTTATAGTAACCCTGTTGGCAAACCTGTCCAAAATTTTATTTACAAAATATTGGTCACCGGAGGAAGGTTTGTAAGATTTAAACTGGGTAGCTGTTACGTCTTCAATTTCCCTTTCTGTAGGGGTGTTTTTCAAAACTTTTATCCTTGCCTGATATGCCTGATCCGTAAATTCTCCTGCAAACCGCAGTAAGTCATCCAAACTTTCATCAGGCTTCATTTCAAAAATACCAGGGCGCTTCACTTCCCCGCTTATTTCCACCCTGCTCCTGTATGTTGGTATGCGGATAACATCCTGATCCTGAAGCCTTACATTATTTTTCAGCGTTCCGTAAAGTAAAAAATCATACACATCCAGAGCAGCTATTACATCTGTACCTCTAATAATCTGGATAGTTCTAAAAGAGCCATTACTTGTGGGCCCGCCTGAAAAATAAAGCGCATTGAAAACCGTAGCTACAGATGGCAGGGTATAAGTTCCGGGATTTTTTACTTCACCGGTAAGGATAACGCGGATGCTGCGAATATTTCCTAAAGTGATACTTACGGAAGTGCTGCCATTATTTATGCCGGTGTAAATTCTGGAAAGGCGGGAACGGATACGGGAAGTTGCCTGCTCAATGGTAGCCCCACTTACAGGAATAACACCCACTAAGGGCACATTAATCGTTCCATCAGGCGATACTTTTAATTGATAGCTTGCTTCGGAGTATCCATATATATCTATTAGAATTTCATCATCCGGTCCTAGCTGGTAATCAATGGGGGTTGCAAGGCGTAGGTTAGGCTCAAAAGTAGGGTTGGCGTTTGCAAAAAGGGATGCTCCGAATATTTTTTGGGAAAGACTGTCTAAAGAATTTTGAGCAATAATATTTTCGGTATTTGCCGCTTTGCTGCTTTCTCCAGTATTTGTCAGTACACGTCCTGATTTATCATTTACAGGAGGAGTGCTTTGGAGTTTCAAGCGGTCAATTCTTTGTCGCAATTTTAAAATTTCGGAAGGAATCATGCCCCGCGCAGCGGCAATCTGCTCTATTTTATCTTCTCCTAAGCCTGAAGCGCGCACATCCTGTAAAAATTTTCGCACCTGCCCGTCACTTAATTCATCCACCCGCACATTGCTTAAATCCTGCGGATTGCCGGTTTGTGAAAAAACAGGCCCTGAAATGACAGATACAAGAAGGATAACAATAAATGCTATCAGGCTGTGAAGCTTCATGAAAAGAATGGAATAGCGACTTTAAAATCGTTCAAAAATATCGCAAAAGTACGATTTACAACTAGACGGTGCGTTTTTAAATTCTGTGAAATTAAAAACGCATAAGGCATTCAGCATCTTGCCAAAAAGATAGGAAAAATACAGTTTAATAATCGAGAAAAAATATCGGTGAGAAAAAATAGCTTTCTTAGCTTTCCACCATATTTTTAGGGGTAGCATTAAATTTGAAACCAATGCCGTGAATGGTTTGCAGTTCCGCATCGGGTTCACTTTTTAAATACTTGCGCAATTTTGTAATAAATACATCCATCGAGCGTCCTAAAAAGTAATCCTCCTTGCCCCAAACGTTTAGCAATATATCGTCCCGTTTCAACACCTTGTTGGCGTTCTGGCAGAAATAAAGGAGAAGTTCCGCCTCACGTTGCGTAAGCTGGTGGGTTTCTGTATGGTTTTGAAGGGATAAATTATCAAAATCAAAAGTGGTTTCGCCTAATAAAAAGCCCACCGGACCTTCGTCTTCCTTCTTTTTTGTGCGCTTCATAAACACAGTGATGCGAAGCAGCAATTCCTGCATGTTGAAGGGTTTGGTGATGTAATCATCCGCACCCGAACGGAAGCCGGCAATTTTATCATCGTCCATGTTTTTGGACGTGAGCATTAAAATAGGAATGGTTTCATTTTTCTTCCTGATTTGCGAGGCTATGGCAGTGCCATCTTTTTTAGGAAGCATCACATCAAGCAGCACCAGGTCAAAATTGTACTTCATAAATTGTTGAAACCCGGATTCTCCGTCTGTGCAATGCACCACGTCATATCCTTCGTCCTGAAGCGCATCTTTTACTACAAACCCGAAAGTGGGATCATCTTCAATAAGCAGAATTTTAGACTTATTAGCCATTGTGTTGGTGATTTGGAAAGCAAATGTGTTATTAATGCGTGAAAGGCACTTTTAAGTTTGCGGGGTAAATATAATGCGCTATGGTCGATCTTCTCCAAAAAGAGTTTTTATTTCGTTTATTCTGCCTTTTTTATCCCAGTTTTTCAGGGTGCGCATTGAGGTAAGCCTCCCAGCTACTCCGCTTTTTTGCGCCGCTAATTCTGGTGGGTTTTTTAGGGTCGGGCTTCACAGGAAGTTTCATTTGGTAATGATGCGTTAGCGCCACTGCCACAGCATCCGTAGCATCCATAAAAGCAGGGTTTTCTTCAAAAGAAAGAATGCGCTGCAGCATTTGCCAAACCTGCTCTTTTGTAGCGTTTCCTTTCCCGGTGATGGATTGCTTCACTTTGCGCGGTGCATATTCCACAGCCTGCAATCCGTGCATCATAGAAGCTGCAATTGCCACGCCCTGCGCTCTTCCAAGTTTCAGCATTGATTGTACGTTCTTTCCGAAAAATGGCGCTTCAATGGCTACGGCAACCGGTTTGTGCAAAAGAATGATGGTTTCCATTTTCCGAAAAATAAGTTCCAGCCGCTCGGCATGGTTCTGCCGCTTCGCCAATTGCAGTACGCCCATTTCCACAAGTGAAATGTTAGTTTTGTCAACGCAAATCAATCCATACCCCATTACCAGCGTACCCGGGTCAACGCCCAAAATTATTATCGGTTCTTTTTGCAAACTTTCGATTTGAACAAAAATAGAAAAACACTCCTGAACACCCTTTTGGGCATCGGGTTCATGGCGCTGCTGCTATGGATCATTATGCTGCTTGCAAAGGAGCGGCTTACAGCAATAAACCTTAAAGACCTTTGGAAAAACGGCGATAAAAAGTTCCTGCTTTTTGCCTTGCTGCTGCTGCCAATGAACGTGTTTTTAGAAGCCGGAAAATGGAAATTGTTGGCAAGCTCTGCTCAAAAAATCAGTTTTCTGAAATCGCTGAAAAGTGTGCTTGTTGGCATGGCGCTTTCCCTGCTCACGCCAAACCGGATTGGGGAATATCCGGCGCGCATTGCCTTCCTGAAAAAGCAAAATACCGGGCGCCTGATTGCTGTTTCCTTTTTGGGCGCTTTTGCGCAGTTTATCACGCTGTTTTGTTTTGGCATAACGGGGCTTGTTTGGTTCAATTTTCAGTTTCCGGAATTGTGGTTGCAGCTTTTGCTGGGCGTGGCATTTTTGCTCACCGTCGGGTTTGTGGTGTTGTTTCTGAAGTTTGAATTTTTCAGTCATTTTATTGAAAGGATAAAATGGTTTCGAAGGTTTGGGTTGTACACCCAATTGCTCCGCAGGTTCACGCTTCGCGAAGAATTAACGGTGCTGCTTTTTTCCATTTCCCGCTTCGGCATTTATACGGCACAGTATTTGGCTTTGCTGTTTTGGATGCGTCTTGAATTGCCCTTGTTTACTGCATTTATGCTAAGCAATTTATTTTTCTGGGCAATGGCTGTTATGCCTTCCATCGCATTTGCGGAATTAGGAATCAGAGGCGGCATCAGCCTGTTTTTATTCGGAGCTTTTACGGAAAACACTTCCGGCGTATTAAGCGCCACGCTTGTTTTGTGGTTCATCAATGTGTTGATACCGGCTGTCTGCGGCGCATTGCTTCTCTTAAAAATCAGGCTCTTAAAAGACTAAAACCAATTCCCATGAAAACGAAAATTTTTGCACTGCTCTTGTTCCTCTCCCCCTTTGTGATGCAGGCGCAGCAAGACTTTTGCGGCATCACGAACACAAGTTTTACAGACGGTGAAAAGCTTACGTACAAGGTTTATTACAACGTTGGGCGTATATGGGTGGGCGCAGGCGAAGCAGCTTTTAACGTAAATGAAGAACAACTGAACGGACGCAAAGTGTTGCACGTTACCGGCGACGGAAAAACCTACAAAAGCTACGATTGGGTGTTTAAAGTGCGTGACCGTTACGAGTCTTTCATTGATGCCGAAACCTTGCTGCCAATGAAGTTTTTAAGAAACGTAAATGAAGGCGGAATCAAGTTTTTTCACAGCGTTACATTCAATCAGAAAATAGGGCAGGCAATCAGCACAAAAGGCGTTTTCAAAGTGCCCGCTTGCGTGCAGGATGTGCTATCATCCATTTATTACGCCCGCAACATCGATTTTGGGAAATACAAAGTGAACGACAAAATTCCCTTCTCCATGTTTCTGGATGATCAGGTTTATAATCTCTACATCCGCTATCTCGGAAAAGAAAAAATCAAAACCAAATACGGAACTTTTGACGCCATAAAATTTACACCGCTGCTTATTGAAGGAACTATTTTTAAAGGCGGCGACCAGATGATGGTGTGGGTGACGGATGATGCCAATCATATCCCTGTGCGCATCGACAGTCCCATATTGGTGGGCAGCATAAAAGTGGACCTCATGGACTATGAAAAACTGCGCAATCCCATGACTTCATTGTTGAAAAAACGATAAGGAAACCGAAGGGCTAAAGCGCTCAAAAACATCCTGCTTTTTTGTTTGCCTATTTTTACCCGCTTCAATAAAATCACCTCTTTTAGATGACTTTGGAATTAGGCAGTTCCCTGCTTGGCATGGCTGCCTTTGAGCAAATCGTGTTGCAGCAATCTGCAATAAAACTTTCTGCAGAAACAGTAAAAAACGTGGATGATTCGTTCCGCTTTTTACAACAGTTTTCTGCCGATAAATTGATTTATGGCATCAACACAGGCTTTGGGCCCATGGCGCAATACCGCATTAATGATGAAGACCGGATAGCGCTTCAATACAACCTCATCCGCAGCCATTGTTCGGGAATGGGCAATGTGCTTTCCGCTCAGCAATGCCGCGCCACAATGCTTGCCAGGCTGAACACGCTTTTGCTGGGCTTTTCAGGCGTGCATCAAAACCTGGTGACGCTCATGACCTCCTTGATAAATGCGGATGCTTATCCCGTGCTTTATGCGCATGGCGGCGTGGGCGCAAGCGGTGATTTGGTGCAGCTTGCACACCTTGCATTAGGGCTTATTGGTGAGGGCAGTTTTTATTTTAAAGAGGAAATCGTTCCCGCAAAAAAAGTGTTTGAAACATTGCAGCTTCAGCCTTTAAAAATGCACATCCGCGAAGGGCTGGCTTTGATGAACGGCACTTCAGCCATGACGGGCATTGGCGCTATCAACGTTATCCATGCAAGAAGGCTGCTTACCGGCACCATCCTTTTTTCCCTGATGGTGAATGAAATAATGGAAGCCTACGATGACCATTTTTCAGAAGAATTAAATGCCGTAAAAAGACATCCGGGCCAGCAAATGGTAGCGCAGGCAATGCGGGCTATTTCCCGAAAAAGCGGATTGCTTCGCAAGCGCCATGAACATCTCTACGATAAAAAAGTGACCGAAGAAATTGTGGATGAAAAAGTGCAGGAATACTACTCGCTGCGTTGCGTGCCGCAAATTTTAGGTCCGGTATATGATACCATAGAATCCGCTGCCGACGTGCTTTCCAACGAATTAAATTCCGTGAACGACAATCCGGTTATCGACCGCAAGGCAAAAAATATTTTCCATGGCGGCAACTTTCATGGGGATTACATTGCCCTTGAAATGGACAAGCTTAAAATAGCCGTAACAAAACTTTCCATGCTGGCTGAGCGGCAATTAAATTTTTTGCTGAATCAGCATCTTAATCAAAAACTACCCCCTTTTATTAACCGCGGGAAACTGGGTTTAAATTTTGGTATTCAGGGAATGCAATATCCCGCAGTTTCTAACGTAGCAGAAAATCAAACGCTCAGCAATCCGGTGTATGTGCACAGCATCCCGAACAATAATGACAATCAGGACATCGTGAGCATGGGTTGCAATGCCGCGCAGTTTTGTACCCGCGTGATTGAGAATACTTTTGAGGTGCTTTCTGTTCATGCACTGGCAATCATCCAGGCGATCGACCATAAGGAAATGTCGTCCCGGCTTTCTCCTGCCACCCGCTGGATGTATGATGAACTCAGTGTTTTAGCGCCTTCTTTTGTAGAAGATGCGCCTTCTTCAGAAAGATTGCTTGCCATAAAAAACTGGATGATGCAAACAGAAGTGGGAGATAAAATGAAGAAGTTGCTGGGCTGGTAAATGTTCTTTTTTCAAAAAAATAATGTCCATGAAATATGCACTTGTTACTGGAGGTTCAAGAGGAATAGGCAGAGCCGTTTGTCAAAAACTTGCTGAAATGGGCTACTCCGTTTTAATCAATTACAAAGGCAATAAAGCAGCAGCAGATGAAACAGCAATGATGGTGAAGCAACACCATGTAGAGGCTACAACTTTATGTTTTGATGTGGGCAACAGGGAGGAGATTACAAAAGTGCTCGGCGGCTGGATGGAAGCAAATAAAGACTCCGCAAAAATTGAAGTGTTGGTAAATAATGCAGGTATTCGGGAAGATGCGCTCCTAATGTCGATGACCGACGCGCAATGGGATGATGTTTTGAATACCAGTTTGCAGGGTATGTATTTCATCACCAAAATTTTGCTGACGCCCATGCTTTTAAACCGTTACGGGCGCATCATCAACATGGTTTCATTAAGTGGCGTAAAGGGCATGGCGGGACAAGTAAATTATTCTGCCGCTAAAGCCGGAATGATAGGCGCTACAAAGGCTTTGGCTCAGGAAATTGCAAAGCGAAACATCACGGTGAATGCCATTGCACCGGGCTTCATTAAAACAGACATGACGGAATACCTAAACGAAAAAGAACTATCGAAAATGATACCCATGCAGCGATTTGGAAAAGCGGAAGAAGTAGCGGAATTGGTAGGATTCTTAGCGTCTGAAAAAGCGGCTTACCTAACCGGGCAAGTGATTAATATCAATGGCGGATTGTACACTTGAGGTTGCTTAAATTTGAAGATTATGAACACCATCCTCATCCATGCTACTGATAAGCAAATGGCAATTTTAGAAGCATTTTTAAGTGCCAATGATTTTCAAAGTCGTGTACTATCCGAAGAAGATCAGGAAGATTATGTGCTGAGCAAATTGATGGCAACCACCGATCTCAATGATACCGTGGATACGGACTCCTTCTTAACTAAACTTGGTGCGTATTGAACCTGACTATCACGCGTCAATTTGAAAAGGATACGATTAGAGAATTGGATAAGCCTGCCCAACGCCAGCTTAAAATTATTCTGGAAGAATTGCAAGATGCAACATCCCTTTCAGAAACACCCGGGGTTAAAAAATTAAAGAACTTTCCGAATGCCTACAGGCTAAGATTAGGCACCTATCGGATAGGATTTACCTTTGAAAAGAATACTGTCACTTTGGTAAGAGTAATGCACAGGAAAGAAATTTATCGCTATTTCCCTTAGCCAACCTCCATTTTTATGAATCGTGTCGTCCTTACAGGTCTCGGTATTTATTCCTCCCTCGGTAAAAATAAAGATGCCGTCAGCCGTTCCCTTTTTGAAGGGAAATCCGGAATTATTTTAGATCCCGCCCGCAAACAATTAGGGTATCGGTCAGGCCTCACCGGCTTCGTGGAACGCCCTGCACTAAAGGGTTTGCTGGACCGACGGGCAAGAATAATGATGCCCGAACAGGCAGAGTTTGCGTACGTTTCAACCACCGAAGCTTTGCAACAGGCAGGGCTGAACGCAGACTTCTTAGAGAAAAATGAAACCGGAATTATTTTCGGAAATGATAGCTGCGCTAAGCCGGTTATTGATGGCATCGACGTTATCCGTGAAAAGAATGACACCATGCTTGTAGGCTCAGGCTCTGTATTTCAGGTGCTCAATTCTACGGTCACCATGAACCTCGCAACCATCTTCAAATTGCGGGGCATCAACTTTTCTATTTCCGCAGCCTGTGCCTCCGGCTCTCATGCCATTGGGCTGGGTTATCTTTTTATAAAACAAGGTTTGCAGGAACGCATTATTTGCGGTGGGGCACAGGAAGTGAATCTTTTTTCGATGCCCAACTTTGATGCGCTCGGCACTTTTTCTATCCGCGAGGAAGACCCCTCAAAAGCATCCCGCCCGTTCGATAAAGACCGTGACGGACTGGTGCCCGGTGGCGGCGCTGCAACAGTTATTCTGGAAAGCCTGGAAAGTGCGCAGGCACGCGGCGCAACCATTCTTGCAGAGGTTTTAGGTTATGGATTTTCTTCCAATGGACAACACATTTCCAACCCGAGCGCAGAAGGGCAAATCAGGTCTATTCAGAAAGCATTAAAAGATGCAGGAGTGGACGCGAAAGCGATTGAATACATCAATGCACACGCGACCTCAACACCGGCCGGAGACATCAGCGAAGCGGATGCCATTTTTGAAGTGTTTGGAAGAAAGGTTCCGGTAAGCTCCACCAAAAGCATGACAGGGCATGAATGCTGGATGGCAGGCGCGAGCGAAATTGTTTATTCTATGCTGATGATGCAAAACGGCTTTATTGCGCCAAACATCAATTTCGAAAATCCGGATGAGCATTCTGCCCGCATCAACATCATCCCCGAAACTTTGAAACAAGATTTTGAACTTTTCCTTTCTAATTCCTTTGGTTTTGGTGGAACGAACAGCAGTCTGGTGGTGAAGAAGTGGAACGATTAAAAGTAACTTCCTCAAAAATTAATGACTCGCTTAGCTTTCTTGTTTCTGGCATTTTTCTCACTGAATAATGCAATTGCCCAACCCCAAAAGCAATGGCTGAAACATGAAATCAACACACTTGCCGGCAATAGTTTTTCAGGACGCGGATACGTAAACGGCGGGGTGCAAAAAGCGGCATTGTATCTCCAGCGCAGGTTTCGGGACATAGGTCTGCAATCCTTCAGCAGCGACAGCAGTTTTCTTCAGCCCTACACTTTTCCCGTAAACACTTTTCCCGGTGAAGTTTTTTTGAAACTGGGCAAAAAGATTTTAAAACCCGGCGAAGATTACATCATTCATGAAGAAAGCAATGGCATTAAAACACCGAAACAGCGCCTGCACTTTCTTGATCTAAAATCTGTAAAAGATTCCGCTGACTGGATTGCTTTTCGAGAAGAAATAAAACCCGGCAAAGCATACTTTCTTAAAAACTGGGACACGCTTGTTACCTCGCTAAAGCTTAACCGGCGCGGTTTAAAGGATATTTTACCGCCCGGACTTTTTATCATCTCACGCCATGGAAAACTCACTTGGTCTGTTGGGACTGACACGCTGGCTGCCACCATTTTTTATGTAGAAGATACCGTGCTGCCAAAGCGGATGCGTAAAGTTTCCGCCATGCTGCAATCGAAATTTATCCCTGCTTTCAAAAGCAATAACGTGGTTGCTTTTGTGCCGGGCAATGAAGTGCCTGATAGCTTCATCGTTTTCTCTGCACACTTTGATCATCTTGGGAAAATGGGAAGGCACACCACTTTTCCGGGCGCGCTCGATAATGCAAGCGGCACCGCAATGATGATGGGCATGGCGCAATATTTCGTTTCGCATCCGCAGCGATACAGCATTATGTTTGCAGGTTTCAGCGGTGAAGAAGCGGGTTTGCTCGGATCGCAATTTTTCGTGCAGCATCCGCTTTTTCCGCTTCCAAAAATCAAAATGGTTTTCAACCTCGATTTAATTGGTGATGCGCAAAACGGCATTACGGTGGTGAATGCAAAAGAGCAATCAGAGGTTTATAAAATGATGAACGCGTTGAACGATTCGTTGCATCTGCTTTCTAAAATCACGGAGCGCGACCAGGCAAAAAATTCTGACCATTATCCCTTCTCGCAGCAAGACGTGCCTGCCATTTTTATCTACACAAACGGGACTAAACCTTTTTACCACGACGTGTTTGACGTGCCCAAAGAAATTACCCTGACCGGCATCGAAGCACTCGGGAAATTATTGATTGCGGCAGTTGAAGGATTGCAGCATTGAGCGGCAAGCCACGCGTTTTCTTTCGTGAGATTTTAAGCTTAGATAATTGTGATTTTTGCACCCTCCGTGGCACTCGTTTACTAACACCTCCTCCCGAAAGCCGAAGAACTAAGCACCCATTTTGCCCGATAAAACATCCTTGTTTCCTGATTCAATTATTGAGACGTTCAGACAATAAAAGTGAACGTTTAAGGGACAGATTCCTGATTATCGAAAAAACTGCGGAGTTTATTTTCTGATGGCTTAAAAAAATCTCAAAAACTTTTAAAAAAACAACCAACAAAATGAAAAAACTAATCGCGCTTTGCGCACTCCTCGCAGTTACGTTCACCACTTCTCAAAACGTTTTCGCTCAAGACAAAATGTCTAAAAAAGACATGGTAATGATGAAGGACGGAAAAATGATGATGATGAAAAATGGCAAGACCATGATGATGGACAAAACCATGAAAATGAGCAACGGTACAAAAGTCATGAGCGATGGCACCGTGATGATGAAAGACGGCAAAAAAATGATGATGCACAACGGTGAAATGATGGACATGAAAGGCCACATGATGGACGAAGACGGCAAAATGATGGACGACAAAATGATGAAGGAAAAGATGAGCCACTAATTCATCTTTCTGAAAGTAAAAACCGCCTCCTTAGATTTAAGGAAGGCGGTTTTTTATGTCGGTAATTCCCGAATTTTACACCAGGTTAATATCAAAATTCACCAGCTCCACAAATTCATTCACTCGGTCAGCAATCTCTTCCTGCGTTACTTCCTGAAGGCGGGTTGGGCCAAATTTTTCCACGCAAAAAGATGCCATTGCAGAGCCCATTATGATGGCGGTTTTCATGTTTTCGTAGGAGATGTCTTTGGTACGTGCAAGGTGCCCGATAAAACCACCGGCAAACGTGTCGCCCGCGCCTGTTGGGTCATACACTTCTTCAAGCGGCAGCGCAGGCGCGAAGAAAACATGCTTTTTATGAAATAATAAAGCGCCGTGTTCTCCTTTTTTGATAATCAGGAATCGAGGCCCCATCTGCATAATTTTCATCGCCGCTTTCACCAGAGAATATTCATCACTCAGTTGCCGCGCTTCACTATCATTCACCAGCAACACATCCACCATGCCGATGACTTCTTTCAGGTCTTCAAGCGCGGTGTCCATCCAAAAATTCATCGTGTCGAGTACAATTAGTTTGGGGCGTTTTTTAAATTGCTGAATCACGCTTTTCTGAATGGCAGGTACCAGATTTCCCAACATCAAAAACTCCGCATCCTGATAACTTTCCGGCAGTTGCGGATTGAATTGCGCCAGCACATTGAGGTCTGTAACCAGTGTGTCGCGGGTGTTCATATCCATGTGGTAGCGGCCGCTCCAGAAAAAACTTTTTCCGTCTTTCACCAGCTCCACGCCTTCAAAATCAACCCCCCGTTTTTCAAGCGCCTGCATGTCTTCCTTCGGGAAATCACCGCCAATTATAGACACCTGTTTTATCGGTTTGTAAAATGCAGACGCGCTCCAGGCTACATACATCGCAGAGCCGCCAATAATTTTCTCCACTTTTCCGAAAGGTGTTTCCAGCGCATCAAACGCCATGGTTCCTACCACTACTAAAGACATAATTAAACCCGTTTTTTTAAGGTCGCAAAACTAAGGCATGAAGCCAACTGCATTTGCCTTGCTACTTTCGTTTTTCAGCAGTTTTTTAGAAGTAATGAAAGCCATGATTTTTGCCGCCGGACTGGGCACGCGCTTAAAACCATTTACCGATCATCACCCCAAAGCCCTTGCGGAAGTGAATGGAAAAACGCTGCTGGAACGTGCGGTGCGTTACCTCCAAAAATTCGGGATTGAAGATGTGATAGTGAATGTGCATCACTTTGCAGACCAGATAGAAAATTGCATTGCCGACAATGGTGGTTTTGGAAGCTGGGTGGAAGTTTCAGATGAGCGCAATGGAGTGCTGGAAACCGGAGGCGGACTGAAAAAAGCGGCTTCTTTTTTTGAAGGAGAGGAATGCTTTGTCGTGATGAATGTGGACGTGCTTACCAACCTCGATCTGGGCAAAATGATAGCCGCACATTTATCCTTAAAACCAATGGCTACGCTGGCAGTTATGGAGCGATCTTCCAGCCGTCAGTTGCTTTTTGATGATGCCATGAATCTTACAGGATGGGAAAACAAAAAAAGCGGTGAGCAACGCATTTCCAGAAGCAATCCATCGCCACAACCTTTTGCATTTACGGGTGTTCAGGTGCTATCTCGGGAGATTTTAGAAATGCCTTTTGAGGGGAAATTTTCAATGATTGATGTGTATCTGCATTTTGCAAAAACCCACACCATAAAGGGGTTCAACCACACGGGAAATATTTTTTTAGACGCAGGAAAACCGGAAACACTTTTGCAGGCAGCGCAACTTTTCGATTAGGATTCCCTTATTCCTCAAAACCATCGCCGCCAGAAATGGCTTCACCGCCCCCTTCGCCTTCACTGCTGAAACCTTCTGCCATTTCATCACTGCCGAGGTCATATTTTTCTTCAATTTCCATCATTTTATCCCTGCCAGCGCCTTTGTATCCATATTGCACCGGGCCTATGCCTTCTTTACGCAGCACACGCGGGTAAGTTTCTTTTTCATCTTCCTCCTTCGAAATGCCAATAAGCTCCACTTGAAAAGTCCATTGTTTGGCGGGGTCATATTCATACATAAAATGCTGGTCGGGCTTCGCAATGAGTGCAGAAACCGGTGTGCGCATCATGGAAAGGGACTGCGCATCTTTCTTATTTACCAGCACCTCACTATTTATTTCGCGGAGATGCTGCCAGCGGTCGTTGCTTTCCCAAAAAGATGCGGAATGTTTGCCGTCAAAATCGTAGGCTTTCAGGATTATTTTATGAAAATCGAGGAAAGTCTGGTCGGTGCGCAATTCAACATCTCTGTAAATCTGATCATCTTCTTCCCAAAAAACCCTGAACTTCAGAATAGGCATAAACACGTGTTTTGAAGGCGATAAAAGTAGGCACCTGAAAGGGAAATACCTGAAAGCTCAAGGCAGTTCGCTTATTTCCGTTTACAAAAACATTACTGCTGGTGTGGGATAAAAATATTTTTTCTCAAAAAAGAATCCAAACCCTTACTTTTGCCGACCCAAAAAAGGAAACCATGCCGAAGCTGAAGACACATTCCAGAGCTAAAAAGACTTTTAAAGTAACAGCGTCCGGAAAAATCCGCCGATACAAAGCCTTCAAAAGCCATTTACTTACCAAAAAATCAACTAAACGTAAGCGCCATTTGCGGCAGGCTGCCTATGTGCACCCAAGCAATGAAAACCTGGTGAAACGTATGCTTTGCCTCCGCTAAATTATCTAAGCGACTCAAGAAAAAAATCAAGTTCCCTGGCCCGAACAGGCACCAGGCTTCACAAAGCAATTTGACCTTTAAAAACAATAAAAAATGCCACGTAGTGTAAATGCGGTTGCATCCCGCGCAAGAAGAAAGAAAATTTTAAAACAAGCTAAAGGCTTTTATGGTAAGCGTAAAAACGTTTATACCGTAGCTAAGAATGTGCTTGAAAAAGGACTGGGTTATAAATACACAGGCCGTAAAATCAAAAAACGTGATTACCGTGCGCTTTGGATTGTGCGGATTAACGCCGCCTGCCGCGAAGAAGGTATCAGCTACTCAAAATTTATGGGAGCGCTTAATACAAAAGGTATTGGCTTAAACCGGAAAGTGCTTGCCGACCTGGCGATGAATGAGCCTGCTTCGTTTAAGGCATTGGTTGCGGAAGTGAAATAGAGTAATACATTCGTTTCCCTAATAAATATTTAAAAGCCCTGCAAAATTTGCGGGGCTTATTAATTGAAAGTATTTTATGTTTGCAGGATAGTGTAGAAAGTAGCAGGAAAACAAATGCACTCTTATGAAAATTCAAGTTGTCGTAGAAAAAACAAAAACGGGATACTCCGCTAATGCAAAGAAATATCCGGTTATACCGTCGGCGGATCGTTGGAAGAACTGAAAAGCAATGTTTTGGAAGCGCTGAATCGTTACTTTAGTGAAAGTGATAAAACAATTGCCGAGGGCGATTTGAAAATCAATTTGGATTTGCCGCAGTTTTTTGAATTTTATAAGGTAATTAATGCAACAGCATGGTATATGCCAGAGATGCCCTGGCCTATCTGGAGGATTATGCAACAGCGAACGGACGTGGGGCGCTGGACACTGCGCTGGCAGCCGTGCCGCGGTTCAATATTCAGGATTTGCACCACTTTGCGTTGGTGGATGCAGGGGTAAACGGGGCGGTGTTAGGTCCCATTATGGAGGAGATCAGGCAGAACACCAGCCACCGGTTTTACCTTGCAGAGCACCATTTATATGGCTCCTCGCGCATTGGCATTAAGCATTAC
Organism: Flavipsychrobacter sp.; assembly: GCA_965218185.1. Taxonomy (GTDB): domain Bacteria; phylum Bacteroidota; class Bacteroidia; order Chitinophagales; family Chitinophagaceae; genus JAFIGV01. Next base: position 704,900 of record CBDCKE010000008.1, on the reverse strand, counting down.
TGGCCAGGGGAGCATTACTTTCAGTATAACTACGACACTACGGGGGGCAAGCTGCCGGTGGATAGCGTGACGCTTAACAGCCGTGCGCCCTGGTATAGTCAGGAGCTTCAGGAAGCCGTGGCGCACACTTCCACGCAGCCCTACGGAGCGCCGTTTACGCAACCCTGGGGCGTGCAGCATGTGCTGGGCATGAAGGGTTATGAAGTAACCAACCACCTGGGCAACGTGCAGGCGGTGGTGCTGGATAAGAAATGGGGCGTTGACCTTACGGGCGATACGACTATTAACCGCTATCGCCCCTCGCTGATGGCAGCTTATGATTATTATCCTTTTGGGATGCTGATGCCCGGGCGATACGTGAACGACACGGCGCAGCAATGCGCTACCATCACGCAAACGAAGCTGGTGCCGAAGTGGACATACACTTATTATATCCCGAAGTGGGAATGCGTGGGTAATTGCGGGTTTACGAAAGTAAAACCTGCTTACACTACTTTTAGTTTTTTATATGCAGGAACAGAAGAAGCAGTGTTGCAAGTAAACACTACGACATCGGCAGCGGGATTACAGAAATTTGTAGCAGTTACGCCGGGCGTGGAAGAAGAATGGCTGCTTCCGGTGGCATCGGTGGAGGGTAATGATTACAATATTGAAGTAGCAGATTCAGCAGGAGGGATATGGCGTTTAATTGCGAATGCAACGGTGAGTGAAGCAGGTGATTATCATCTTCGATTTAATGCTGCAAGCTCCACGGTAAGGATGCGGGTGTTGGCAGCGAATGCGAATGATGGGTCGTGGATTTATTTCAGACCATGGAAAAGATGGACGCTTACTTATGAGCCGCAGACGGTGCTGGTGAAGGTTTGTAATGAGGCGGGGGATAGGTATAGATTCGGGTTTAATGGAATGCATAAGGATAATGAGATAGCGGGGATAGGAAATAGTTTGGATTTTACAGCGAGGGTATACCAAAGCAGGGTGGGACGCTTCCTAAGCTTAGACCCTTTATTTAAAAAATTTCCATCAGAAAGTAATTATTCATTTGCAGGAAATAATCCGATATTTAACATTGATAAAGACGGGAAAATAAAAACAACCTATTGGGTAATCCAAGATCAAACAACCGGAAAAACTGTATTTACAACGCAAACCGCACCCGGCTTAATGAAAGTAGCCTATAATCCTAGTGATGGTATGGGTGGATCATTAGGTAAATCATATGATTGGTATGATTACGCTGTTGTCAATACCTTAACGATCAATAAAGCTGGCAAGGCAACATTTAATACTGAAACTGTGAGGGGGCAATATAAAACAAATACAGCAGTCGGTTGGGAATGGTATGCAGCATTAAAAACAGACGATAATAAAGTAAAAGATAAAGGGTAGTTTTGGTGGCTGGATGCTTTACTCATCTCAAGGTGGAGGTAGTGATAACAAGTTTAATCCTTCAGCTGCTAAAGGCTCTAAAATGGTAGATGCAGGAACAGTTCTCCAGATGTTTGGACGGTTGAATACAATAAAGGGAGAACAAGGTGTAAGTGGAGGAATAGGGATGTTAAAATATTTAAAGGATGCCTTAGAAATTACTAACAATAATCAGCAAGACCCTAATCATCTTAATATAACAGGCAGCTCTAATAATTCAAGTTTTTCTCAATGTGAAAGCTGTGGGGCATATGGTCAAGATGGAAAGTTAATTGATGATACGTCTGGACAAGGAATAACGCCCCAAAATACATCTAAAGAATCCTTAGAAGAATTTCACAAATGATGAGAATTAGTGTTATTTTTTTCGGTATATTTTTGCTTTTGCAGATTCCTGTAGGCTGCAAAAATGATAATCAAAGAATAATAAAACCATTTTTAAATGAAAATGGCAAATATATTGGGGATAGCTTATTTATTAATGGCGTGTTTGGTAAAATAATATTTAATGATACCTCATTAATAGTGGATAGTATAGTTTATAAAAGATTTGATAATAAAAACATTAAATCAATTAACACTTATGTGAATGGTAAAAAAACTTTTGAAAATATAGAATATTACAAAAGTGGAAAAATTAAATCATATTTATTTGTGGATGATAACACTGAGAGTTATTTTTATAAGAGGAACTATAATTCAAAAGGTGAGTTTATCAGTGAGGAAGGAACACTTTTTTTTCAAGGCTATCTTACTGAAATCAATATAAAAACTTTAGAAATAAAGACCGGCAAAGATATGAGTATAAAAATATTTTTTCCCAACCCTCCAGATTGTAACTCGTTTTTGTATGTTAAAATTAACGATAATTCAAAAAACGATGTCTTTTATCAGAATCATTACATTAATTTTTTAAAGACAGTTTCGGTTAACATCAAAAAAAAATCTCAAAGAAAGATCTGGACATTAATTGATGTTTGGCTGGAATTACAGGGATATAAGGATACCGCATATTATAACAAGCCAATTTATTATAAGGTGGTAAATTAAATGCAATAATCGAAACTGCGGGAAGGTAGAATAAAAGATCCGAAACCCTATCCGTCCTTGAGTCCATACTCAATATAAATTTCGTGCGTGAGTCTCCCGCAAGGTACTCGTGCACTCCAATTTCTTCTTGCGTAACCAACCACCTGGGCAACGTGCAGGCGGTGGTGCTGGATAAGAAATGGGGCGTTGACCTTACGGGCGATACGACTATTAACCGCTATCGCCCCTCGCTGATGGCAGCTTATGATTATTATCCTTTTGGGATGCTGATGCCCGGGCGATACGTGAACGACACGGCGCAGCAATGCGCTACCATCACGCAAACGAAGCTGGTGCCGAAGTGGACGTACACTTATTATATCCCGAAGTGGGAATGCGTGGGTAATTGCGGGTTTACGAAAGTAAAACCTGCTTACACTACTTTTAGTTTTTTATATGCAGGCACAGAAGAAGCCGTGTTGCAAGTGAACACTACGACATCGGCAGCGGGATTACAGAAATTTGTGGCGGTTACACGCTCTTTGTTACTTAAAATTACAATAAGAGGGCACACGATTTTAGTTCTAGGTATGAACATCATTTGCAAAGTCCATTTCTCAATGCATACATTCCCAATCCCATTCTTGTCCTGACATCCAATTTGCGCAATAAATTATCTCTGTATTTTTCTACTGATTTTTCCCATCTGGCGCAAGCATGCTCCATCTGGCGCAAGCATGCCGCCTGAGTTATAGCGCGGGGTGCTTGTGCCTATCAGAATTATTAATTAGAAGATGTTCAATCTAACAATTTTAAAAAAAATAGTGATTTTGTATGTTTGCAATTATTCGTGCACAAGCACGCAGCCGTACGAGGCCTTTTCTGCATGCTTGCGCCAGTGGGGCATTCTGGTTGGCTTTTGATTGTTCATCCTGATTTCCTTTGGAACACACCTTTAGCAAAGGCTATTCAACGATACGAGTTTTTTGGTTACGAGATAAATGAAACTTTATTTCTATCGGATAAAGAAGAAGCAACCATTACTGCAATAATGAAAAATATTGAGCATGAATACCACTCCAATATTGACAGATTTAGTCAGGATTTAATAATTGCCCAATTAGAATTGTTGCTGAAATATGCAGATAGATATTACCATCGTCAGTTCCTAACAAGAAAAATAAGCAATCATGGGATACTTGACCAATTAGAGACTCATTTGGATGAATACTTTTGTGAATCGGGAGATCTTAATAATGGATTGCTTTCAGTAGAATTGATAGCTAAAAAACTTTGCGTGTCGCCCAATTACTTAAGTAGCGTACTTAAAATGCTGACGGGGCAGAACACGCAGCAGCATATCCATGCAAAGCTGATTGACAAAGCGAAAGAAAAACTTTCTACTACTGATTTATCGGTGAGTGAAATTGCCTATGAGCTGGGCTTTGAACATGCGCAATCGTTCAGTAAATTATTTAAGTCGAAAACTAGTTTTTCGCCATCTGCATTTAGAAGCTCGTTTAACTAAGTTAATATAATGATTTTGCAGATTTATTGATCAGTGCAGCCATTTGGCTTTCTAAAAGATCACAAGCTAAACGATGCACTTCAGATCATCCATCATCCACTCCGCATCTAAACACCTCTCCACTAAACTGGCAGGATTGTTTTTACACCTTTTAAAATCTCCAATAAATTTCCCCTAATGAACGACATTCTTAATAAACTAAACGCTTATTACCACACCTTCCTGCGCATTTTACCCCGCCTTGCCCTTGCCATTCTGATTCTTGTTGTCGGCATCCTGCTGGCAAATTGGATTTCAGGACTTATAACCAAACGCATCAAACGCAAATCCCACGACCCTTTAATGAGTGGCTTTTTGGGTAAGGCAATAAACCTGGTTTTAATTATTGCCATCTGCATGCTCACCCTTAATGTGGCCGGATTGAGTGGTATTGCCGGCGCATTATTGGCAACCGCAGGCGCAAGTGCCGTGGTGTTAGGTTTCGCTTTTAAAGATATTGCTGAAAACTTTCTGGCAGGTATTATCTTGGCGTTCAATCGCCCATTTAGTGTAAATGATACGGTGAAAATTGAAGATGTATTCGGTAAAGTAAAGGAAATGGAATTCCGGTACACTAAGATTTCCACATTCGATGGGCGCAATGTATATATCCCAAATAGTGATGTGCTCACCAAACCGGTACATAATTATACGGAAGACGGATATTTCAGATCAGAGTTTATTGTAGGTATTTCTTATGAAGATGATATTGAAAAAGGAAAAGAACTTATCCGCGCTTGCTTTGGGGAAGATAAAAATATTATGGAAGATGAAAACCACATCAACTTTGTAGTAGAAGATGAACTGGCTGCAAGCACCGTAAACCTGAAAATATTATTTTGGGTGAAGACGGAAGAATTTAGACGTGGGATGCTTGAAACCAGGGGTATGCTGATAAAACGCGTAAAAATGACCCTTGAAGAAAACGGCTTTAATCTTCCTGCCGATATTACGGAAGTTAAGTTCTACAATGCTTCCAGACCATTCCAGGTGGATAATTTCACGGCACAAATAAAGGAATAATTATTTCCCACGGGGTAAGATCTGAATATTCTTCACCAAACCGGTGCACAGCTTAAATCCAGCGGCGCACCGGTTTTATTTTATTGATTTCCGAACAAAAAAAGACTTGTTTAGGCTCTATATCATTCGTTTATACCTAAAAACTTAAAAAGGATGATGAATATCCATTCGTTCTATCTAAAAAATTAAAAAATAATTCCTTACCTTTGTAAATACTAAATAATTTATTTTATGACAACTGATTCCCCCTCCATCCAATCTATTGACCTCAATTATCTCTCCTTTGCCGATTACGAAGAACTGAAACAAGCCATGATTAGCGCTTATGCTACCATGCCTAATGCATATTGGAAAGAATTTCATATCGAAACCCTCATCAATAAATTTCCCGAAGGACAGGTAGTGGTGAAGGTGAACGGACAAATTGCCGGTTGCGCCCTCTCCATCCGCGTTAATCACAGCGAATTTGAGGGAAACCACACGTATAAACAAGCTACCGGAAATTTTACCTTCAGCACCCACACAAACAAAGGAGATACACTTTATGGTATTGATATTTTTATTAAGCCTGAGTTCAGAGGGTTGCGGATAGGTCGCCGTTTATACGATTACCGCAAGGAACTTTGCGAAAAGCTAAACCTTAAATCCATCCTCTTTGGCGGCAGAATCCCGAATTATCACGAACATTCCGACACCCTCAGCCCCCGACAATATATAGATAAAGTAAAAGCCAACGAAGTCCACGACCCGGTGCTGAATTTCCAGCTTTCTAACGATTTTCACCCGGTAAAAGTGTTGAAAGGGTATCTGGAAGGCGATAAAGTATCAAAAGAATACGCTGTGTTGCTGGAATGGGATAATGTTTATTATGAAAAACCAAGCACCAAGGCGGGAACCATCAAAAAAATAGTGCGGCTGGGACTGGTGCAATGGCAGATGCGCCCTTATAAACATGTTGCCGATTTAATGCAGCAGGTAGAATATTTTGTGGATGCTTTAAGTGACTACAAAAGTGATTTTGCCCTCTTCCCCGAGTTTTTTAACGCGCCGCTGATGGCAGAATTTAATCACCTTTCCGTGAGCGATGCCATGCGCAAGCTTTCTGATTTCACGAAACCGCTTTTAGAAGAATTTTCTAAGCTCTCCATTTCATACAATATCAATATTATTACCGGCTCCATGCCCGAACTGATTGGGGAAACGCTTTATAACGTTGGTTATCTGTGCAGGCGCGACGGCACGGTGGAGCGATATGAAAAAATACACGTTACGCCTGATGAGGAAAAGATGTGGGGTATTCGCGGAGGCACTCAAATTAAAACCTTTGATACCGATTGCGGTAAAATTGGTGTGCTTATTTGTTATGATGTAGAATTTCCTGAACTGAGCCGCCTGCTTGCCGATGATGGAATGGATATTCTCTTCGTGCCCTTCCTTACCGATACGCAAAATGGATATAGCCGCGTGCGTTATTGTGCGCAGGCACGGGCAATAGAAAATGAATGTTTTGTAGCCATTGCCGGCAGCGTGGGCAATTTGCCGAACGTGGAGAACATGGATATTCAGTATGCGCAAAGCATGGTATTTACCCCCTGCGATTTTGCTTTTCCTACAAATGGCATTAAAAGCGAAGCCACGCCCAACACGGAAATGATCCTGATTTCAGACGTTGATACCGATTTACTGACGCAATTGCACAACCATGGCGCAGTTAAAAATCTGAAAGACCGTCGCCTCGACCTTTATGAGTTGAAAAAGAAGAAAAACTAAGTGATTAATTAAGCATATTTCCAAAAGAAGGCGACCCAGTAAATGCCTCTTTTTTATCGAGAAGGTATAGATTCGGGTGAAACAGGGGTTTTTCTACCAAGGGTTTTCTTTGGGTTTTTACAAGGGTTTTCCTTCTTGTTATCGGTTTTTCTTAAACCTTTAGAGAAACTGGCAAAAACCTTAGGGTAACTGTGAAAGACCTTAGGGTAACTGTAAAGAACAAACTTGATTTTTAGAAAACATACTCGGGAATGAAAAAGCACTTTCTAGATTGCGAAATCCTGAGTTTGGCTGGTTTTATTTCAAAATAATACCACTAAAATTCACATAAAAAAGCCATCATTGAGAAGGCTTGCTCAAAGCATTCTAAAGATAAACTCGAAGTTTCATTTGTATAAGGGAAATTGCACGATCTAAAAACTAAAAAGGGATAACTCAAAACCCTTCGCCCTGATGTCCGCCTTCATTCCTTTTTGAAAAATGCCGTAAAGCGCAGCGCCGCTGCCGGTTAAAGATGCATACAAAGCTCCCCCGCCGTACAATTGTTTTTTCAGATCGGCCAGTTCAGGATGTTGCGCAAAAACGGGCGTTTCAAAATCATTCACCACGAGGTTTTTCCATTCCGCCACCGGCAGTTCAGGGAGTTTTTGAAGATTGAATGAAGGCGTTTTTGGGTGCAGCGATTGAAAAGCTTTTGCAGTGGAAATATGCACGTCGGGCAATACAAGCTGAAAACGATACCCTGAAAGATCCAGTGGAATGTGCGTTAATTCCGTTCCTTTTCCCGTGGCAAACTGCGGTGTTTTACGGATAAAAAACGGACAATCGCTGCCCAGCATTTCCGCATGTTGCAGCAAGGTGGTTTCTTCCATTTTAAGGCTGAAGAAATCATTCATCATGCGCAGCATAAAAGCAGCATTGGCAGAACCACCGCCTAAACCTGCGCCGGTCGGGATGTTTTTATGGAGATGAATATCGAGCGGATGTACTTTTTCAGGAAATAAATTTTGCAGCAAATGGAAGGCTTTCAAAACTAGGTTTTCGCAGGCATCGCCATCAATTTTTTTTCCGGTTTGATGAAATGTGGCGGCGTTTTGGGTAGGTAAAATTTCAAGAGCATCTTTAAAAGGAACAGGATAAAACACGGTTTCCAAATCATGAAAACCATCCTCACGGCGGCGCACCACATGAAGCCCGATGTTGATTTTGCAATTTGGAAAGGCGAGCATAGCGGCGCAAATTAATCCCTATTTTTAAAGCCTTCCCCCGCGCAATGCACGACGTTATTCTCCTCTCCCAAATCCGCAAAAGTTATTACCTCGGCAAGCAGGAACTGCCTGTTTTAAAAGGCATTGATTTAGTAATCGGGCGCAACGAATACGTGGCACTAATGGGTCCGTCAGGCTCCGGAAAAAGCACGCTCATGAATATTATTGGTTGCCTGGACACACCTACCGGCGGGGCATACACGCTTAATGGCAAAGAAGTGGGGCACATGCTGGATGATGATTTAGCGGCGGTGCGCAATTCAGAAATAGGCTTCGTGTTTCAGCAATTTAATTTGCTGCCGCGCCTCACCGCTTGGGAAAATGTAGCCCTGCCGCTCATTTATGCCGGTGCCGGAAAAAAGGAACGCGAAGAACGCTCCCGCGCTATGCTTGAAAAAGTAGGTTTAGGAGATCGTGCGCATCACAAACCGAATGAACTTTCAGGCGGACAAAGTCAACGGGTAGCCATTGCGCGTGCGCTCATAAACAATCCCTCCCTCATTCTTGCCGATGAACCCACTGGCAATCTGGATTCAAAAACAAGCGTAGAAATCATGGATCTTTTTGGAAGCATTCATGAGCAGGGAAACACAGTGCTTCTCGTGACCCACGAAGAAGAGATTGCAAACTTTACGCGCCGCATTATCCGCATCCGCGATGGTATTGTGGAAACAGATAAGCAGGTGGAACAAGTGTAGTTTATGTTTGAAAAAACAGCGTGCGAAAACAACATCATCTCCTTAAAAAAATCAAAACAAAAACACAGGAAACAATGGCTTTCAAAATTTATACAAAGACGGGCGACAAAGGCAGTACGAGCCTCATTGGGGGTGTGCGCGTTCTCAAAAATAACATCCGAATAGAAGCTTATGGCGACGTGGACGAACTCAATTCTTTCCTTGGGATGGTAAGCGATATGGCAATGCTGCCGCAGGTTTCAGCGTGGATAAAGGAAGTGCAGGACAGGCTTTTTACCATTGGTTCCGTTTTAGCCACAAGCCCTGAAAAACAAGTGAAAATGAAGTTGCCCGATTTGCATCCTGAAGATGTGCAGTGGCTGGAAGCACGGATGGATGAAATGAATGAAACACTCCCGGAAATGCGCTCTTTCATTTTACCCGGCGGACATGCGGGCGGCAGTGTAGCGCATGTGGCAAGGTGCGTTTGCAGGCGTGCAGAGCGGGTGTGCGTAAGCATGCTAGAAGCGCAGGATGAAGTGCCTGATTTGGTGCTTCAATACCTCAACCGTTTGTCTGATTTTTTGTTTGTGCTGGCGCGGTTTATAGGGCATCAGCATGGCGCCGAAGAAATTGCGTGGAAGGCAAGAATTTAATTAGCCTCCCCCAGCCCCTCCGAAAGAGGGGAAGTATGGACGGATAATCTTTGCAAATGCTTATTGCAATTTTTGGCTTTGAAAGTTATTAAGCAATGGCGGCTAATTCTTCCCTGATTAAATGTTCGGCTTGTGCAAAAGTGGAAGAGATTTCTTTCAATAATTGTTTGATGGTTTCCGGCTCTTTCTCTTGCCTGGCAAGGGTTTCAATGATTTGAAGCTTCTCATGCATCCCCGCAATTTTCACAATTGTAACGCTAGATTTCAGGAAATGCGCCTGTTTGGAAACCTTATCCCAGTTCTTTGTTTCGAAAATAAGCCGCTCCAATTCTTTTAATCCGGGTGGTGTATTTTCCATAAAAATGGAGAGCACTTGCTGTATGTAATCCTTCTTGTTTCCGGCAAGTTCTTTCACGTAACTGAGGTCAAGGATTTCATTTTTGGGGGCTTCATTTTGAGCAACTTCTTTTTTTTGAGGCAATGTTTTTTCATCCCTGCCTGAAGTGAACCGCAAAATTTCAATCATCAACTCCTGTTGGCTGAATGGCTTTGAAATGTAACCGTCCACGCCTGCTTCAAAGCATTTATCGGACTCTCCTTTTATGGCATTAGCCGTCATCGCAATAATGGGAATAGTCGATTCCATTTCCTTTCTGATGAAAGTGGTTGCTTCGTATCCATCCATCTCCGGCATTTGCATGTCCATCAGCACCACATCAAAATTGCCCTTGCGCAAAGCAAAAAGTGCTTCTTTTCCATTGTTCACGATGGTTACAATGGCACCACGGTTTTGCAGTGTGTAGCCCACCACTTTTTGGTTAATGATATTGTCTTCTGCCACCAACACACGAATGCCTTCAATGGTAATTACATCTTCCTTTGCTACTGGTGCGCCGCCGTTTTCAATGTGATGACTCAGCTTGTAAGGAATCAAAAAAGAGAACACAGAACCCTCACCGTATTTGCTGCTAACAGACACAGAGCCGTGCTGCATTTCTACCAGTTGCTTCACGATGGCAAGCCCCAAACCGGTGCCGCCATAAAGCCTTGCAATGTTGAAATTGCTTTGGGCATAACTGTCAAAAACTTCCGCAAGTTTATCTTGCTGAATACCCATGCCGGTGTCAGCCACTGCAATGTGGAGCATCACTTCTTCGTTCTTTAAAACATCAGCTTTCACGCGCACATCCACCTTTCCTTTTGAAGTAAATTTCAGCGCGTTGTTTATCAGGTTGATAAGTATTTGCTGAAGCCGAAGCGGATCTCCCAACACATTTTGTGCGCCATCTTTTTCGAAAATAATATTCAGCTCAATCCCTTTTTCCACCGCTTTAAACTGCAAAGGATAAACCGCTTTTTTGATTACTTCCGGAATGTTGAACGTGGCAGACTCAAACTTGAATTTGCCGCTTCTTATTTTACTAATGTCGAGCAGATCATTAATTAAAGAAAGCAGATTTCGCGCAGATTCGAGGATGCTTTCAGTGTATTCTCTCTGGTAATTATCAAGGTTAGTTTCGGTTAAAAGGTTTGACATGCCGATGATGCCATTCATGGGCGTGCGGATTTCGTGGCTGATGTTTGCAAGGAAACTTTCCTGCGCTGTTTTTGCATTTTCAGCTTCATCTTTTGCTTCAATCAGCTTGTGTTCCACCTCTTTAAAAACGGTAACGTCCGCAGCAATCCCGCAGATGTATTTCACCTCTTTATGCTCATCAAGAAGGGGCAATTTGGTAACCCAGAAAAAACGTTTTTCGGCATCTACCATCAATTCATCTTCAATGGAAGTAGTGGTTTTGTATCGCACCACTTCGGCATCCGTATCCATGTATTGCTGCAAGCGCGATTCTTCCAGATCAAGGTCTTTGTCTGTCTTGCCGAGGAGTTCGGAAGCAGGCATCTTAAGCACGTCCAGCATTTTGTTGTTGATGATGCGGTAGCGTCCTTCAAGGTCTTTAATGAAAACGACCAGCGGAATATTATCGATGATATCCTGCACCAGTTTTTGCTGTTCGCGGCTTTCGGTTTCAAGGTGTTCCAGTTCCAGCTTCATCCGCTTTTCCTGATCCACATTCCAGAGCACCATTTGCCAGTCGGCAGCGCCTTCTTCGTCATCCGCCACAGGGAAAAATTTACCGCTCACCCAAATTTCAGAACCGTCTTTTCGGGCGAGTTTAAAGTCGATGGTTTTATCAAAAAAGTTAGGCTGGTTTTCGGCGGTTTCCTCCGGCAATTCCGTGAGTTCGAAAGGAATAATTTTCGACGCTTCAATGCTTTGCCATTCATCTTTATTAAAACCGGTGAGGTGTTCAAAACTGTGACTGGCAAAAACAATTTGCTTTTTCTGGTTGATGATTGCCAGTGCAATGCCCGCCCGCTCAATCAGTATCCGGTATCGCGCTTCCTGTTTTTTAGCCAGTGTTTCGGCTTTGTCTCGACGGGAAATGTTACTGCTTATTTTGTAAATAGTGAACACTAAAAACGAAAGCACAAAAAGGAAGGACCCGATGCTTACATAAAGGCGTTGTTTACTGAGCTTCCGGTGTTTATCTGTTCGCTCTGCCAGAAGCTGATTTTCTGATTGCTGAAACTTATCGATTTCCGCCTGTATTAACCGACTTAGCTGCATGGAGCGAGTGGGAATTATTTCTGTTGGCTTTCCTGCCTCCATGGCATTTATTTTGGAACGAATCAGCGCAATTTTTTCGGCTACCATTTGATTCAATGCGTCCACTCTTTTTTTCTGGATGGTACTATTGTTAGTGAGCGCATACAGGTTTTTGATGGAAAGATCGAGGTTGTGAACAGCCGTTTCGTAATCTTTTTTAAAGGCAGGATCCTTTGTGATGGCATAGCCACGATTAGACGCTTCAAGTCCGCGGGTATTAATGTTTACATCGCGGATATTGTTTAGAACATCGTTTGTGTGAATCACCCATTGGTCGCTTTCAGCAGAGCGCACATGGAGATAATATGCCACCAGCAAAAACAAAACAAGCAAAGCGCTTAATGCGCAGGAAACCAGAAAAAATGAAAAGCGATACTGAAACCTTTGCGGTTTATTACCTGACTGGTGAGCGGAAGATTTCATCAATAAAAAATAAAAAGCGCTGGATGTTTTTCGAGTTTCTGATTAGGAAATCAAAGGTGCGTTGAAAAGCAAAACAGAAAGGTGTTAAACTGTTTTGAAAGCTGAAAATTACGCAATAGCTCCTAAAACAATTATCGCCTTTTTTCAGCACTTCCCTTCCCTAACTTTCTTACCTTCGCCGCCTCATTTCTTAAGCGTAATTAATACCATGCTCCAGGAACCGGTAAAATTGAGGAAGCAGCATTTGTGGATGTCGAAAATGCGGGATTACAGTCAGTTGCTGAAAGTGAACCTGAGCATGATGGTGGTGTTTAGCAGCATTGCTGGTTATCTGCTCGCGCCCGGCATTCATTTCGAAATGAACAGCTTGCTTGTTTTATTTATTGGCGGCATGTTGGTGACAGGCGGCGCAAATACCATCAACCAAATCCTGGAAACTGAAGGCGACAGCCTGATGAAACGCACCATGGAGCGCCCGCTCCCTGACGGCAGAATGAGCGTTAACGAAGCCTGGATATTTGCTACCGTCTCGGGCGTTACCGGGGCTTTGTTGCTCGGCGCGTATTTCAATCCGCTCACAGGTTTTCTAAGCTTTCTTTCTCTTTTGCTTTATGCCTTCGCTTACACACCCATGAAACGCGTGCACCCGATTGCTGTTTTAATCGGCGCTATCCCCGGAGCGATGCCTCCTTTGCTTGGCTGGGCGGCGGCTACAGGTTCGCTTGGCGCAGGCGGATGGATACTTTTCGGCATTCAGTTTTTCTGGCAGTTTCCGCATTACTGGGCTATTGCCTGGGTGGGTTATGATGAGTATAAGAAGGCAGGCATCAGCATGTTGCCTTCGCAGGAGCGGGGTTCAAAATTCACGGCTATTCAATGTATGTTTTACAGCCTGATGCTGGTGCCGTTGGCTACTTTGCCGCACGCTGCCGGATTAAGCGGAAACATAGGAATGTGGGTGTGCATTGCACTTGGGGTTGCCTATTTCGGCGCGTCTTTTTTATTTTTTATGAAGAACGACCAGGGAAGCGCGAAGCGCGTGATGTTTGCTTCCTTCCTTTACCTGCCTGCGGTGTTATTGGCTTTAATAATAGATAAAATATGATTGATAACGTGATGATGAAGCAGCCGGGTAAAATTCATCCGCACAAATTTGCGCTTTGGGTGGCTATGGGAAGCATTGCCATGATGTTTGCCGGCTTAACGAGTGCCTATGTGGTGAAGCAAAGCGCAGGCAACTGGAGGCATTATAACCTGCCGGTTGTTTTCTGGATTTCTACCATCATTATTCTGACAAGCAGCGCCACTATTTTTTTAGGGTTAAGAGCGTTTAAAGCGCGGGAAATGAGGAAGTTTAAAACGCTTATCACCACCACGATTTTTCTGGGGATTTTATTTGGTGTGTTGCAGTTTCTCGGATTTTATGACCTTTCCCATCACCCGCAACAATTAATTATGGACGGCGCCGCCGGAAACCAATATTTGCCGGTGCAGGTGAGTGGCAACCCGAGCGAGTCTTTTCTTTTTGTGATTGCAGGTTTACATTTGCTCCACATTTTAGGAGGCATTATTGCGCTTGCCATTGTTTATTTCAGGATGAACAGGAAGCGGGTAAAAGTTTATTCAGCCACCGGATTGGAAATTGTATCTTCTTACTGGCACTTCGTTGATATATTGTGGATATATTTATTCCTGTTCTTTCTGGTAAATCAATAAAATTCTTTCGAAATTTGCCGCTTTTTTTACACCTTTACACGCAGCAGTTCTAAACCAAATTATGTCTCAAGCAGCTACAGTTACTACAGCCGAACCAAAAGTATGGGGTGGAGGGCGTTCGCCTTTCAACGTGAGCTACGGAAAAATGATGATGTGGTTCTTCCTCCTCTCGGATGCCTTTACGTTTGGCGCCTTCCTGATTTCTTATGGCACCACGCGTTTTTTCAGTGCTGTGTGGCCTGATGCCAATAAGGTGTTCCACGCATTTCCTTTTTTGGGTCATGCCAATTTGCCTTTGCTATTTGTAAGCTTAATGACGTTCATCCTCATCATGAGTTCCGTAACTATGGTGCTGGCGGTTCATGCAGGGCATTATGGCGACAGGAACAGTGTAATTAAATGGTTGCTCTGGACAATTATTGGCGGTATTTGCTTTTTAAGTTGCCAGGTATGGGAATGGACGCACCTTCATCATCAGGGTGCATGGTGGGGTTCTTTCACCGATGCTTCTGCGCCACTATCTGCAATTTCAGGGCTTTTTAATGATACCAATATGGCAAACCCCGCTTTTGCCAATGGCGGCGGAATGCAGGCTACGCACGACTTTTATAATTACTTCTTTACGATTACCGGTTTCCATGGAGGCCACGTAGCAAGCGGAGTGGTGTTGCTGATTATGATTTTAATAAACAGCGTAAATGGCACTTACGACCAACGAGGGCATTATGAAATGGTGGAAAAAGTGGGACTTTACTGGCACTTTGTGGACCTGGTTTGGGTGTTTGTGTTTACGTGTTTTTATTTGCTGTAAGCAGACAAAAGTCTAAAGCAAGGTAGTATCAAGTATCAAGTATCAAGTATCAAGTAGCAGGTATAAAATAGCAAGTCTGGAGGGATAAGATAAAAGAGTATTAATACTAAAAAATAATTTCAATGTCACAACATCATAGCGAAAGCAACACGACAGACCTTTACGAGGGAGACCAGTCGAAACTGTATTCCGGCGTAATGAACCATCATTTCGGGCACGACGTAGCAAGCCAGGGAAGCCGCAAACAAATTGGTCGCATCTGGAAGGTTTTCTGGATTTTGCTGGCAGTAACGGTAGTTGAAGTAGTTATCGGTATGTTTTTCAGTCACCACCTGCCAAAGGCGCTGGTTGCTTTTTTCTTTTTGGCGCTGACGCTTTTTAAAGCCGGATACATCGTTGCCGTGTTTATGCACCTGGGTGATGAACTGCGCAATTTCCTGATTACGGTATTAATTCCATTAACGCTTTTTATATGGTTCATTATCGCATTTCTTGCGGACGGGGGTTTCTGGCTTCACATGAATCAGACTTCACCCGTGCGCTAAAAATTTAATTGCGCTGCATGAGCAAACGAAACAATAAAGGCTTTTTTATAGGACTGGCGGTGGCACTTGTGCTGCCGCTTTCTTTATACACGCTTGCCAAATTCCTGAAAAAAGACCACCTGCAACTGCCGGGTTATTATCTCGTGGATGGCTTAGATAGTTTTGAAAAAGATGGCAATGTCGTGCACGATACCATCTTCCATAAAGTAGCCGACCTGAAAGGCATTAACCAACTTGGCGACACCGTTTCACTAAATCAGGATTTAAAAGGAAAAGTGCTCGTCATTAATTTCTTCTTCACCAGTTGCCCCTCCATTTGTCCGCGCCTCACGTCCAACATCAGGATGCTACAACAAGCATTTCAGAAAGACCCTAAAAAAGCTCAATCGCTGGATAAAGATGTGCAGCTTATTTCCATTACCGTAAATCCTGAAAAAGATTCTTTTCCGGCACTGCGGAATTATGCCCAAAGGTTTGGCGTAAACAACGACCGCTGGTGGTTCATCACCGGAAACAAGCCGGAATTATATCGCTACGCAAGGCAGGAATTAGCGCTTGCAACAGGCAGCGGCAATGGCGGTGCGGATGATTTTATCCACTCTGAAAAAATAATTCTGGTAGACCAGCAACGGTATATCCGCGGCTATTACGACGGCCTTGACAGCAATGCCTTAGCGCAATGTGCCAACGATATTTCTTTACTAACCCTCGAAAAGAAAAAAAGAAAATAAACCTGAAATATGCTTGCTCCGATTTTAAAGAAAAACGACAAGGCTGCGAAGCTTTTTATCATCACAGTTTCCTTTGTGGTTTTTGCGGCAGTCGTTATTTTATCACGGGTAAAACTTGATGTGAATTTGGGGTTTGATGTGCACGTGTTTGCCACCATTAATTCCTACATAAACAGCGCGGTTACTCTTTTATTAATCGCTGCGATGATTGCCATTAAGCAGAAGCAATACGTTGCCCATAAAAACATGATGCTGGCGGCAATATGGCTATCGGTACTGTTCTTAATTTCCTACATCGCGCATCATCTGTTTGCCAGCGATACGAAATATGGAGGTGAAGACCCCGTGTGGCGCTACGTTTATTTTTTCATTCTCATCACCCATATTTTCCTCGCAGCCATCATCCTTCCGTTCATTCTTTACACGGCCTATTTTTCTTTAACCGGAGATTTTAAAAAACACAAAAAACTGGCGCGCTACACCTGGCCTTTATGGCTTTACGTAAGTACAACCGGAGTGATTGTCTATCTTTTTATCGCGCCTTATTATCAATAAAAAAACCGCCGGGCCATCACAGAAGGAAAAGCAATCCTACGCTGAACCAAACGGTTAAAAAGCCTAAAGTAACAAATATTCCTCCCTCCACAATCCGTTACCTTTGCGGGAATGAAAAATGCGTGCTTCATTTTGCTGTTTTTAGGACTGATGGCGCCTGCGTTTGTAAAAGCACAAGGTTGCGCTGTTTGCACAAGCACTGCGCAAAATTTGGATGATAAAAGCGCCAAAGGATTGAACGGCGGCATCATTTATCTCGCCGCATTTCCCCTCGCTATTTTAGGGACAATTGGTTTTATCTGGTGGAAGCACTACAAGCCTGAAAAGCCTGATAATATTGGCTCCTGACCGTTTTTTTAATCACATACTTCTTTCCATGAAATACACTTTTCTTTTTCTTTCGCTGCTTTTTATTGCCGCTTGCGGAAGCAAGGATATCGAAGGCAGCGGCGCAATAAATTCGCAATCAAGAACGGTTTCTGAAATCAATAAAATACACGTGGGCGCAAACATAAAAGCGGTCATTAATGTGCAACCCGGCGCGGAAGCTTCTGTTACTATTTCCGGCTACGAAAACCTGCTTGCACATGTGCTCACAGAGATGGACGGAACCACGCTGAATATTACGACACCCGACCACGAAAACCTCATTTCCGACCAGGATTTGCTTGCCACCATCACAGTTGCATCCCTTGAAGAGCTTGACCTTTCCGGCGCTTCTGATGCGGTGGTGAACGGAACGATTGCCGTTCCCGAATTTGCGCTGGATATAAGCGGCTCAGGTTCCGCCAACATAATGGATGTGCGGGCTAAAGAAATGAATGTTTCTCTCTCCGGAAATGGAAAAGCAATAATCGAAAATGGAGAAGTGGCAGACCTGAATTACGACCTTTCAGGCTCCGGCATTATTGATGCATTTGGCTTGAAGGGAAAGAATGTTGATGCCGAAGTTTCAGGCGCAGGAAAAATAAAACTGTCCGCCCTTTCAAAATTAAAGGCCGACGTTAGCGGCGCAGGGAACATTAGCTACAAAGGCTTTCCTTCAATTGAATCGAACACTTCAGGCGTGGGCACCATTTCCTCAGCTAATTAAAAAACCGTTTTTATTTTTCAGAAATCAGGTAATTATTTCCAGGATTTTTTTAGCCACTTCCTCCGGTTTAATGTCGTTCATGCAATGGCAGATTTCCGGATTTTTTTTGCAGTCGTTGCAGGTTTTTTTTGCTGAAAAAATGTGTACGTTTTTCCCAATGGGCGCCCATCTTCCTGCATGAATGGGTCGCATGGGCGGATACAAACCGAAAGCATGTTTTCCCAAAGCTCCCGCAATATGCAGCGGTCCGGTGCTTGCCGCAAGCAAACCATCGCAGGCATGGATGAATGCCATGAATTCACTCAAATTCATCTCCCCTGAAATGTCCGTTATTTTATCAGCGGCGGCATCAAATAAAGGTTCTAAAAAAGGTCTTTCTACGCGCGTGCCCGACACAAAAATTTTTACTTTTTCAGGAGGCAATAAATTTATCAGCCGAATGAAATTTTGGATGCTCCATTCCCTTGCGCTTCCCTGAGATTTTGGGTGCAAAATGAGATTGAATTTTGAAGGTTCAATAAGCGCATGAAACTTTTCGGGCAATGCCGGGATGTTTGAAAGCCCGCACCAGTCGTGCATTTCAGCCAGGGATGGCTGGCAATCAATATTCAGTCCACGTAGTAATTTGAGGTTAAGTTGCGCCTCATGCAGGTTAGAGTTTTTGCGGCTCAGGTTCACCAGTTTGTTGCAATAAAACCAATGATACAGCCGGCTTTTTGTGCCAATCCTTGTGCCGATTTTTAGCGCTTTTGCTTTAGCAGCAATAGATGGTTTGGGGAAAACGTGAAGGATGACGTCGGCAGTTGATTTTTGTTCGGAAACCGATTTTTGCAGGAAATCTTTTTCATCAAGAAATGCATCCACATGGCGGCAACTTTCAATTACGGCACGCGTATAATCCCGCCCTAAAAAAATAATTTTTGCTTCCGGGAAATAATCATTTAAAACCTTTGCTACAGGAAGCGTGAGCACTACATCGCCAATGCTATCTACACGGCTAATGATGATGGAATGGGGTTGTTGCAAAAGTTCAGGAAAGCAATTTTTGCCTCAAAAGAAATTCCAGTTGTTTGTTGGAAACTGCAAGTGTCTCCGTCTTTTCTATTTCTTCCATCCGCTCATTGTAAATGGCCATCATTTCGTCCACCTTTGCGTCAATTTTTTCTTCGCTCCACGGCTTGCCGAGGAAGCCATGAATTTTACCATTGTTCACAGCATTTTCAAGCGCTTCAAAATCGGCATAACCGGTAAGCAAAACGCGCATCGGCAAAGGATGGTCTTTCAAAATGGAAGCAAGAAATTCCACACCTGTCATGTTGGGCATTCGCTGGTCGGTAAAGATGATTTGAATGTAGTTTTCATCCAGAATTTTAATAGCCTCATCGCCGCTCAAAGCCGTTATCACATTGTATTTGGTGCGGAAAGTTGCTTTAAAAGAATTGAGGTTATGCTGCTCATCATCTACAACGAGAATATTAATTTTCGGCGCCATCGGAAGTTTGAATTCTTAGCAAGATAAATAAACTGCTACAAAAAAAACTTTTTACAGCAAAAAAAAATTCGCGCACCTTGTAACGTTACTCCAACTTTGCAGGATTATTGATTATTTTGTCCGCATGATGCCCACTGAATCTGCTGATTCTACCATTACACACACGCCTCCGTTTCTAAAAATAAAAAAAGACAACGGAGATTATTTGCCCCAATTTTTCAGGCTTCACAATAAAAATGACCTACAGAATTTAGAAACGCTCCTGCAGCAAAAACCGTTTATCCGGATTTCCGACACGCTCGCTTCGCAACTAAACGAGCTCTTAAAAGCATTAAATCCCGCAAAAAAATTTACGCCGGAATTATTAGTTGAGTCAGTGCAGCAACACACGCATTCTGCACCCCTTTGGCAATACGGCGTGTGGGTATATTATCCCTGGAACGAACGCCTGGTGCACATCCTGGACGAAACGGAATTTGCATTGCTCCGCACAAACCGCAACCGGAATAAAATAACGGAGGAAGAAAGACAACTGCTTTCCACAAAAAAAATTGGCGTTATCGGGCTTTCCGTTGGGCAATCAGTAAGCGTTACCCTTGCCATGGAACGCAGTTTCGGGGAGTTGCGCATTGCCGATTTTGATGAGTTGGAAATCACGAATCTCAACCGTTTAAGAAGCGGCATTCACAACATGGGCATTGCCAAAACGGTGTTGGTAGCCCGCGAAATTGCAGAGATAGATCCCTTCCTTAAAGTGGTGCCTTTTCACAACGGAATTACGCAGGAAAACCTGAACGAATTCCTTACCGGAAACGGAAAACTGGATGTGTTGATTGATGAATGCGATAGCGTGGACGTAAAAATTCAGTGCCGCACGGCAGCAAAAAAACTGCGTATTCCGGTGCTGATGGAAGCAAGCGACCGCGCAACAATTGATGTGGAACGATTTGATCTGGAGCCGGAGCGACCCATCCTCCATGGCTTCATCGACCACCTGGATATTTCCAAATTAAAGGACCTCAAAACCAGCGAGGAAAAGCTGCCTTACATGCTACCGATTGCAGGTGTGGAAACGCTTTCTGTGCGCATGAAAGCATCTGCACTGGAGATTGGACAAACCATAAACACCTGGCCGCAACTTGCCAGTGCCGTAACGATGGGCGGCGGCATTACTGCGGACATTTGTAGACGTATGTTGCTGGATCAGTTTCACCAGTCGGGGCGTTATTTCATGGACGTTGAAGAACTGATTGGCGACCCCAAAAAGCAAGAGGCATACAAAGAAGAAACCATGCCGGAACTTACAAAATCGGAAATGCAGGAAGCGATAAAAGCCCTTCAGTCTGAAAGCGAAACCGGCAATGTAATTCCTGATGAAGCAGTTTTGCAAAAACTGATGGAAGCAGCTTCCCTGGCGCCTTCCGCAGGAAATAACCAACCATGGAAATGGTATTTTGACGGTAGGCAACTTTGGTTGTTTCACGATGTTAGCCGTTCTTTTTCTTTTGGAGATTTTGAAAACATGGCGTCTTACATGGCATTGGGCGCAGCGCTAAAAAATGTGGAGCTTGCGGCAGCAACCGAAAATTTAGAAACACGCTTAAACCTGTTTCCTGGCGGCGCAAAAAAAAATCCGGTGGCGGCGGTTATCTTTCAAAAACCTTTGGATAAAATTCCTGAAAGCGAACTTGCGGCTTTTATTCCTATCCGCTACACCAACCGTAGAAAAGGCGATGGAAAAAAAATACCGGAAACGCTTCTAAACGAAATTGCAGCAAACGCAAGTTCTAAAGAGGGTGCGACGGTTCATTTTATTTCGGAAGACGGAAAACTGAAGCAACTTGCTGAAATAATTTCACAGTCAGAAAGGCTGCGTGTTTTTATTCCGCAGGGTCACTACGATCTTTTTGAAAAAGAAATCAGGTGGGATGCGCAACATGCGGCTGCCACAAAAGATGGGCTTGATTTGAGCACTTTTGATTTTACGCCTACGGAAGCCATTGGTTTAAGGTTGGCGCGCGATCCGCAAATTATTCCTTACCTGCAAAAATGGAAAGGTGGGCAGGGGCTTGCAAAAATGTCGCGGGAAGCAGTAGAAAGTTTTGGAGCGGTGGGCTTAATTACGATGCCTGCTTTTACGCCTGAAAATTGCGTGCTTGCCGGAAAAACGGTGGAGCAAGTGTGGCTTTCGGCTACAAAACATCAGTTAGCAATGCAGCCGATGTTGGCGCCTTTGCTTCATTTTATGCGGCTAAGGCATGGCGAGGCAGGCACGATGCCGGAATATGCAGAACAGGAGTTCAGGAGGCTGGAAATTGACTTTCTGAATATTTTTGGGCTGAACGCTCCAGAGGATGTTACCTTATTTCTATTTCGGTTGGGCTACGCTGCGGCTCCGGAGGTTAAATCCTATCGGTTGCCAATGGAAAAAATTTTTTTTAGAGGGGAATTGTTGTAAATGATAACACTAAAATTCAGAGCTTTTCGTGCAGTTGACGATCCGGAGTCGTGTGAGCGGTTTATTATTGGACACAGACGAGTATTGGAGATTTATGACATTAGGATGATTACTTCTAATAAGTCTGCATGGATGGATCACCAAAATACCTACGTAATAATTGTGGAGTCTTCTGAAAATAACCATGTGCTTGGAGGTGCCAGAATTCAGATTGCGGATGGAGAATTTCCCTTACCGATTGAGGACGCTGTAAGAATCGTAGATGAAAAAATTGGAGAAATTATTGAAAGTCATCGAAAAGGAATTACTGGCGAAATTTGTGGATTATGGAATTCCCGTGAAATTGCTGGCTACGGAATTGGGAGTATATATTTGGGATGGTCAGGCGTTGCGCTGGCAAGGATACTTAAAATGAATACGCTTTTTGCGTTGTGCGCACCTGCAACGGTGCGTCCTTGCAAGCAAGTTGGATTTGTGATTGAGCGTACCTTGGGAAGTAATGGTTATTTTAATTATCCAAAATTGAATTTGGTGGCTACCGCGATGGTGATTCCTGATGTACCGGTTTTAGAAAATGCAATGGAAATTGTAAAAGAAACAGTGGATGGGCTGATGATAAATCCTCAGCAGACTATAATTTTTGAAAGTCCGAAGGGGAATATAGAAATCGAATATGACCTAAGAATCAACAGGTAACAATCTATGATTTCTGATCGCTTAAAAAATACCTTTTTTTACACTTGCGTTCATGCTTAAAGGCATCATGTCCTTTTCTCAATATGTAATTCAAGATAAATCACAGGATTTTAAGCTTATAAATGCGTCAACCTTTGTATTAATTGACCCGACCAACAGATTAGACTTCGAACAAATTAGATCAGACACATCGTTTCATAAGTATAATTCTGTTGGAAATTTTGGTCTAAGTAATTCTACTTATTGGTTTTTGATACCAATTGAAAATAATACCAACGACCCTTATTATACATTTGGAATAGCAAACGCGACGTTGGATACGGTAGAAATTTACCATGGACAAAACGAAAAAAGCCAGATTAAGAGCATTAATTACGCCTATAAAATCCCATCTCCGTTATTTGCTATAACTTCTGACAAAAAAGTAGACACTTTTTATTTGAAGGTAAGAAGCACGAAACCTTTGTCTGTTCCTATCTATACAAGCTCCATCAAAAACGCCTTAAATATAAATAATTTCAATAAAAATATCTTTAGCGCTTACTTAGGTATTGTTTTTATAATGTTTTTCTATAACCTTTTTATATTTATTACCACAAAGGACATTGCCTATCGCGACTACGTAATTTACATATTCTTTTTAGCGTTGACTCAATTTTGTTTGCAAGGGTATTTCCAAATGGTTTTTAATAAATCTCCTTCTTCTTTAATCTCCAATTGCATTCCTATATCGACTGCGTTGGTCGGCATCTCCTCTTCTGTTTTTATTAAAAACTTTCTCAACCTTAAAATCCTTGCGAAATGGGCAAATAGTGCGCTTAACTTTTTTATCTTCGTTTATATAATTACTATTGCGCTTACGTTCATGAATTATGAAATTGCTGCTCAACTTATTATTCAATTTAATACAGTTATCGGGATTTTTATCGCGCTTTATTACGGTGTAAAAATCCAAAGAAATGGATTTAGGGCTGCTATTTTCTTCAATGCTTCCTGGTCGTTTTTCTTGCTTAGCGTTATAGTTTGGATAATGAAAGACACCGGAATTTTATCATTTAATGCTTTTACAAATAATTCAATACTTATTGGTTCTACGCTTTCTATTATGCTATTAGGTTTCGCATTGGCAGACCAAATAAATTTCTACAAACGAGAAAAAGAAATCACGCAAGAAGCTGCTGTCATTACATCCCAAAGAAACGAGCAAATAATCAGAGAACAAAACAGAACGCTGGAAATCAGAGTGAATGAACGGACTGCTGAACTTTCTACCACCAACGAAGATTTAAAACAAACACTCCACGACCTGAAAGAAGCTGAAATCCACCTCGTTGAGAGCGAAAAAATGGCATCCCTCGGTCAGCTAACTGCAGGCATCGCCCATGAAATAAATAACCCCATAAATTTTGTTACCTCCAACGTAAACCCTTTGCGGAGAGATGTAAATGTGCTAATTGATACCGTTTCCCAAATTGAAGCGATATGCGTAGAAGAAACGCCCTTAGCGGAAAAACAAAAAAAGATTGACGACCTGAAAGTGGAGATTGATTACGAATACCTCAAAGAAGAAATTGACTTCCTCCTGAAAGGCATTGACGACGGCGCTACCCGAACCGCAGAAATCGTGAAGGGCTTGCGCATTTTCAGCCGCCTTGATGAAGATGACCTCAAAAAAGCAGACCTTAATGAAGGGCTTTCCTCCACCATTATCCTTTGCAACAACCTTATGGAAAACAAGATTGTGGTGGAAAGAAAATACAGCGAAAACCCTTGGATTGAATGCTACCCGGGCAAACTAAACCAGGTGTTTCTGAACATAATGAGCAATGCCATTTACGCCATCCATAAACGCTGGAACAAAGAAGAAGGCGGCAAACTAACCGTCGAAACAAAAACGGAAGGCAACAATTTTATCGTAGCCATTTCCGACAATGGAACAGGCATGACGGAGGAAACCCGCAAAAAGATTTTTGAGCCATTTTTCACTACAAAAGAAGTGGGCGAAGGCACTGGTCTCGGCATGTCTATCGTTTACAATACCATCCACAAACACAATGGCGCAATCGCTATAAACTCTGAAGTAGGATTGGGAACTACCTTTGAAATTACTTTGCCCGTCAGTCAATAATTATTTTTTTAAAAACATCACAGTATGTCTGATAAAATCAAGATTCTGATTGTAGATGATGAGGCAAATAACTTGGTTGGTTTTAAAGCTTCTTTCCGGTTAGATTATCAGATATTCACAGCGCTATCAGCCGACGAGGCAACCGAAATTTTAAATAAAAACCCGGACATTGAAATCGTCATTTCCGACCAGAAAATGCCGGGCACAACCGGCGTTCAGTTTTTTGAAAAAATAAAAGAAATTCACCCCGCCCCCGTGCGGATGATTCTCACCGCTTTTACGGATATCGACACCGTGAT
Source organism: Flavipsychrobacter sp. (assembly GCA_965218185.1). Lineage (GTDB taxonomy): Bacteria > Bacteroidota > Bacteroidia > Chitinophagales > Chitinophagaceae > JAFIGV01. The sequence goes on along the minus strand of CBDCKE010000008.1, from coordinate 679,867 downwards.
TGCCGCCATCAACCGCGGTAATATTTTCAGGCATATCTCCAAACCCTGGACGGAAACAGACATCCGCAGCGCCATTGAAGAAGGGCATAAATTCTTCATCACCACCTCAAAACTTCAGGAAAAAAGCAACGAACTGCAACAGACTTATGACGACCTGCATAAGTTTGCCTACAGCGTGACGCACGACGTGCGGGGCCCCATTGTAAGCATCGCCGGCGCCATCGGGATTGCACAGGCTTCAAGCGATTTTAATGAAGTCCAAAACATTCTTGAAATGATGAAACTTGCCGTTGACAGGCTGGATAATTTCATCACCCACATGCACATTTATTACAGCCAGAAACAGGGAGCACTCACCATTTCGGAAGTTGATTTTAAAGAGATAGAACAACACTTCCGGGAGATGTATTTTTTACCTGCAAAACTGGATGGCATCAATTTCAACACCAGCGTAAATCAGGAAGGAATTTTCCGGTCAGACAAGGAATTACTACGGAACCTTCTTAATAACTTGTTATCGAACGCTTTTAAATTCCAGCGAAGCGGTGAGGCTTCTAAATTTGTGACGCTGGATATTTCAGTTACGGCAGGCGCGGCAGTTATTGCCATCGAAGATAATGGCATTGGCATTGAAGAGGTGCATCACAAAAGCATCTTCGACATGTTTTTTCGGGCAACTTCTGAAAACATGGGTTCGGGAATCGGGCTTTACAATGCAAAAGACGCGCTGAAAAAACTGAACGGAGAAATTACTGTAACATCAACAAAAGGCGAAGGCACTACCTTCACCATTACGATACCGGGGAAATAAATTAAGGAGTTATTTACCTACACTTTTGAGAATGGAAGACAAACTGCATTTTATAGTTATTGACGATAGCAAGCTTGATTGTTTTATTGCGGAGAAGATAATTCAGAACACGGGTAAAAGCGATTCAATCAAGTCTTTCATGATGGCAGAAGAAGCGCTTAATTACATCCGGGATAATCACGAAGAGGAAGACAAAACCATTATTCTGGTGGACATCCAAATGCCTATTATGAACGGCTTTGAGTTTCTGGAAGCTTTTGAAAAAGTGTTGCAACCAGAAAACCGCAGAAACTATAAAGTGCACCTTCTTTCCTCCTCCATTAACGAAAGCGATAAGCAAAAGGCAAAAGGTTTTAAGTCTGTAAATAGTTTTATCAGCAAGCCGCTTACGCCGGCATCTCTCAACAACGTTTTAGAAACGGCAGAATAGTTTTTTCAACGCACGGCAGTCACCGTATAGCCGGTTTTTCTTAAAAGATAAATCAGTCCGTTTTGCCCCCAAAGGTGCCCGGCGCCAACGGCAAAAAATACCGGTCGCTGCTCTACAATGTCTTCCATGCGCGGTATCCAGTTTTTGTTTCGCTCGTCCAGAAATGCATCCAGGTCGGTGCCTGTTTTTTCAGCGGTTTCAATGAGTTCAAAAAGGGCTTCAGTGTTTTGATTTTTATAAGCGGCAATCAGTGTTTGATAATCCGGTTCATCCTGTTTTTTGCGGGTTATTATGGTGCTGATGATTTCTGCGGCAATGGTATCTTCCGGAATGGCATCAAGCAACGCAATTTGTTCCTTCGCTTCTTCTAAACCAATAATTTCCTTCGCGTTTTTTTTAGCCATTTCCTGAAGTTTTGTTTCGTATGAAATGGGCTCTTTGCATTGCACACCCGGAATTGCAAAAAGAGAAAGCAAGGCAGCAGGTTTTAATTGTTGGAAAAGGCTGGCATCCACGTCCACACTGTCTTTCAGGTATTGAACAAGCAATGCATAATCTGCCTCAGTAAAATAATCTTTCAGCGTTTTTCCTGAAGTATTCATCATGCCCAAAGCAATGTCCATCATCACCTGCGGGTCGTCCATATCCATTTCAAAACACACCGCTTTGCATTTTTTGAAAGCTTGCTGCATGGCGTTTGTCCAGAGGTAATCAGCAGGGCAAATTAGGTGCATCGTCCCGAAAAGAAAAGACGGTTGTTTCAATCCTTTTCCGCTTATTTTCCAAAGCAGTGATTGTGCTTCATGAGGCAATGCACTGTCGGCAGGCGAAGCAAAAAGACGTCCGGTAAGCAGCAGTAAAATCAGCAACGGCAATCCTATTCGCTTCATCGCTTAAAGTTATCGGCTTATTCCATCAAAAGCGTAAGCGCAGCCATCCCTACGCCAATCAGAATGGCAATCAATTTCGGGCGCGTGAGGGCATGTTGCCGTGTGCCACTTTCAAAAAAAATGGTGGTGGAAATGTGGATAAATGCGCCTGCAACCACGGGAATCATCCACCCGATGACTTCAGAAACGGCATAATAATGCTGCCCTAAAAAAACGGCAAGCATAGAAGCAACCGGCGTTATCAAAGCGAAATATAAGATGGTGTTTATAGCGCGCGCCTTGCCTTTCACGGCAGTTACTAGAGTGGTGAGCAGCATGGCTTCCGGCAGTTTGTGGGCAGCTACGGCAAAATAAAGGGAAGGTCCCGTAGCGTCTAATCGGTAGTTATAACCCAATGGCAATCCCTCCATAAAAGCATGAACAGAAAGCCCAATCAGGATGGCAGAAAGGGAGATTGCGTGATGATGCGTATGCCCTGCTTTTTCTTCAGGGAGATGAATATGCCCGTGCTCCACCCCATGTGTGTATCGCTGGATAATGAGCTGGATAAAAAAACCCGCAAGCAATAAAATGCCCGCTTTTTTCCCGACTTCTGCAAACGCCTCCGGCAACAAATGCAGCAGCGTGATGCCCAACAAAAAAGAACCACTGAAGGCAAGCAGATTGTTGGTGCGGCGCTCATCCATATTGGGGATGAAAAACGGAATGCTGCCGCCAATTAAGGTGATAATAAAAAGGAGAAAATTGAAAATCGGGTCCATCAGAAAAAGTAAGAAAATGCGCGCCGCTTACGATTTGTGTTGCAATGATAAGCATACAAAAAGACGATTGCTTTTCCCATTTGTTTTGCCCGGTTCTTTAATGATGAAATCCTTTCCGCAATTGCCGCGTCCTTAAATTGCAGCATGTTGTTTTCCGGCTCCAATTCTGTGTTTGCCGACATTATCCTTCCATTAAATCTCCCCCAAACGCTCACTTACGGCGTGCCGCTTGAAATGCAGGAACTTTTGCAGGAAGGCATGCGCGTGGAAGTGCCGTTGGGAAGGAATAAACAATATGCAGGCATCATTGCAAAAGTGCACCACCACAAGCCGGAAACTTATGAAGTGAAGCCCATCCGCAGCATTATAGACGAGGCACCGGTGGTAAATGCATTGCAGTTGCAGTTCTGGAACTGGATTTCGGAATACTACATGGCGGGGCCCGGCGAAGTGATGCAGGCTGCGCTGCCGGCACATCTAAAACTGGCAGGTGAAACAAGCCTTGTGTGGACAGATACCGCCAATGATGCAGCATGGAGCGAGGAAGCCCAAACCGCAGCAAAGGCTTTGGAAGTAAAAAAGGAAATCTCCCTTTCCGACCTGCGCAACATTATTGGCAGCAAGCATTTCAGCGCCGTACTGCAAGAATTATTGGAAGCCGGAGCCGTGCAAATAAACGATTCTCTGGAACCATCTTATCGTCCTAAAAAAGAAAAAAGAGTCCACCTGTCGCCAGATTTTTCAGCGCCTGAACAATTGCAATTGCTCTTTGCCGAACTGGAACGCGCACCAAAACAGCTCGAAGTTTTGATGACGTATGTGGCGCTTTCGCGAAAGCATAAAAGCGTGGCGCAAAATGAATTAATAGAACAAAGTGGCGGCAATGCGGCACAAATAAAGGCGCTGGTTGACAAAGGGATTTTCATTGCGGAAGAGGTAAATGTTGACCGGATAATTATTGAAGAAAACAGTTTTCCTAAAGACATTCAATTCACTGAGGCACAGCAGAACGCTTATTCCACGCTGCTTTCAGGGCTTGAAGAAAAAGAAGTTGCCTTGCTGGAAGGCGTTACCGGCAGCGGCAAAACATTGCTTTACATCCACCAGATAAAAGCAGCCATAGCAGCCGGAAAGCAAGCCATTTTATTGCTTCCTGAAATCGGACTTACTACGCAATTGGTAAACAGGCTGTATGCTTATTTCGGTGCGGAACTGGGCGTATATCATTCCCGTTTCAGCAATAATGAACGCGTGGAAATCTGGGAAAAAGTGAAGCAGCACCAATACAAAATAATCGTGGGTCCGCGGTCGGCATTGTGGCTTCCGTATGATGCGCTTGGGCTGATAATTGTGGATGAAGAGCACGACCCATCTTACAAACAGCGCGACCCTGCTCCCCGGTTTCATGCCCGCGATGCAGCCATTTATCTTGCTTCGCTTCATGGCGCAAAAGTGGTGCTAGGTTCTGCTACGCCTTCTGTAGAAAGTCTTTACAATGCCCAACATGGAAAGTATGCGTATGCCTTGCTGGCAGAGCGTTTCATGGGGGTGCAAATGCCGGTGATTGAAATTGTAAGCGCTGCGCCACCGGAAGGGAAAACGGCAAAAGGCGGCTCCAAATTAATTGCCGAACCGTTGCAACAAGCAATGCTTGAAGCGCTCCAAAACAGGAAACAAATCATCCTCTTCCAAAACCGGAGAGGCTATGCACCATTCCAGATTTGCAAGGTTTGCGGATGGGTGCCCACCTGTAAAAACTGCGCGGTTTCCCTCACGTTTCATAAAAGTTCTGACAAGTTGCTTTGCCATTATTGCGGCATGAAGGCGAACGTAATCCACACCTGCGTAGCCTGCGGAAGCAACCGCCTGCAAAGCATGAGTTTTGGAACAGAAAGGATAGAAGAAGAAGTGCAGCAAATATTTCCCGAAGCGCGGATTGCAAGAATGGATGTGGACTCTATGCGGGCAAAAAACAGCATGGAGCAATTGCTTGAAAACCTGGACAAACATCAGATAGACATTTTGGTGGGCACGCAAATGGTGGTGAAGGGATTGGACTTTGCACGCGTATCCCTCGTGGGCATTTTAAGTGCCGACAGCCTGCTCAGTTTCCCTGACTTCCGCGTGAATGAACGCGCCTTCCAACTGATGGAGCAGGTGAGCGGCAGGGCGGGTAGGGCAGATGGCGCAGGCCGCGTGCTGATACAGGCTTTCAACGGAAACCACCCCGTGCTCGGATGGGTGAAAGCGCATGACGTGCGGGCTTTTTATGAACAGGAAATTAAGTACCGCGAATACTTCGGTTATCCGCCTTTTTCAAGATTAATTAAAGGGATTTTTAAACACGCTGACGAAGGCAAGGCAACCCTCGCGGCACATCAGTTTGCGGATGCCATGCGGAAGGAACAAAACATTTTGGTGCAAGGCCCGGTAGCGGCTTTGGTGGCAAAAGTGCGCGGGCTTTACGTGCAGGAAGTGTGGATAAAATGCCCGCGCGATATGCAGGTGTTGCGGCACGTGAAACAAACAGCGTGGCATCACCGGCAAATGATTACCAACCTGCGTGGCAATGGAAAACTGCTGATACTTTTTGATGTAGACCCGGTGTGAAAAACTGGATCGTGGGGGAAGGATTAATTAAGCCCTGAAATAAAAATGAAAGGCTCCTGATGGCGTGCTTTCAGAATCTGATGCACCCGCGAAGTTTTTTTGATGATGCGGTATGTCTGCAGGTCTATCACTTCTGTTTGCTTTGCGGGCAACCTTTGCACCCTTGCATACCGGAGGAAACCTTCGAGGAAATAACCGTCGTTACAGTCGGTAGCAAGAATGCCTGTTTGGTGCTCCTGCCATATTTTATCTTTTCCGCCCCACATGGTTTTAAGTGTTTTCGTTAGAAGGAATAGTTTGGTATTAATGCCCGGGTCCGCGGTAGTTTTTGTTCAGGTCGTTGCCGCAACCACACCCTTTGGAGCTACTGCAACCTTGTGCCATCATCATGCTTGCGCCTGCAATTATTAAGAAAGCCATCCAATGTTTTACCCGCTGCTTCATAATGGTGCGTGCTACTTTTGTTTTTACTCCCCCAATTTTTTCGGGAGGCTGGTAAAGCTAACAAATCCTGGAAAGCATACGTCACAAATACGTCTTAATTGCTCCGCTCGACTGGGGGCTCGGGCACACCACGCGCTGCATTCCCATAATCAGGCATTTGCTTGAAACCCAACACCACCCTTTGTTTGCAGGCAATGAAAAACAAATCGCCTTCATCCTGAAAAACTTCCCGAACCTTGAAACCATTTTCCTGGAGGGCTATAACGTGAAATACAGCCGCAGCAGATTTTGGATGCTTCCTTTCCTTTTGCTGCAATTGCCGCGACTGGTGCGCACCATAAAAATGGAAAACAAATGGCTTCAGGAGTTAGTGGCTCAAAAAAAACCGGACGGCATTATTTCCGACAATCGCTACGGGCTTTTTCACAAGGATATTCCTTCCGTAATCCTCACCCACCAACTGCGCATTAAAAGCGGCATTTCAAAAACCGTTGACGATGTGTTGCAGCGGGTTCATTACCGGCTTTTGGAGCAGTTTGATAAATGCTGGGTGGTGGATGTAGCAGATGAGATGAACGGACTGAGCGGTGCACTGGCGCATCCCCAAAAACTACCTGAAAATGCAAAGTATTCAGGGCTGCAATCGCAGATGAATAAGCAGCAGGATACAGCAGCAAATACTGCAGTGGATGATGCTGATTTTATCCTTGTGCTTTTAAGCGGGCCGGAGCCGCAAAGAACCATTTTTCAGGAGCTTATCACAAGGCAAATTTTTTCTTCAAAAAGAAACATAACCATCGTGGCAGGAAGCGCAGCAGCAAGCATTCCCGAAGGGTTGCCTGCCCACATCATTTTCCATAAGCAACTGCATCAGGCAGCACTGCAACCCTTGCTGGCAAAGGCTTCCATGGTGGTGTGCCGCAGTGGTTATTCCTCTCTTATGGATTTAGCGAAGCTGAAAAAGAAAGCCATCATCATCCCCACACCCGGGCAGCCGGAGCAGGAATATCTTGCCCGTCATTTGCACGCACGCGGTGTTTTTTTAAGCGCATCGCAAAAGGGATTTCATCTCGAAAAAGCCTTAACGACTGCTGCTCATTTCCCTTTTAAAAACCTGCCAGAGGAAGCCGCATTTGATGCACACAAAACAGTGCTGGATGAATGGCTGGCAGGGCTGTAGGTTTTTGAATTAATCACTACAAAATTCTTCGCTTGAACTACCTATTGGACAAGCCCAGAAAAGGCGACATGCATCAGAGATGGGTGCAGCCCAACTCGCAAAAATGAATAGTTAGGTAACGCTATCCCTTTTCAGTAATTCAGATTACCGGTTCGTTTTTAAATTCGCTCCTCAAAAGCAAACCGCTATGGATTTTGAACAATGGGAATACCGGAACCATGAATTCCCTAAAAACCCCGCAGAGAAAGCACCGGCAGAAGAAGCGCTGAAGCAGCAGTTTCTGGACGAAGTGAAGGCAAACCCAAAGGCGATGGAACTGCTTCAGGAATATTATCCGCACGACAATGAAACATTCCTAAACTCATTTGCCATTTGGAAAACACACCTGGTTAAACACCCCAAACTTTACATCGGAAACTACGAAAAACAACACGACCCGCCCCACCTCGAACTCGCCGAAAAAGCAATAGACGCCATCCTGATGAAAAAGCTTTGCAACGTGCAATACTTATGGTGTGCAGAACAACTCGAACTCCCCCAAGTGTGGTCAACAAAGCATTTTATTTACTGGAGCCAGCGCGTGCGCGAATGCCCGTTTCTTGAACCCATCACGCAGCAGGAACTGGACCTGATGAAGCAATACCTGAAAGACCGCCCTGAAAGGAATTGGGAAGAATGCAGCAGCCGAATCCTTTTTATGACCATGGAAATGGCAACTGAACGATACAAGGAGCGTGTGCAGCCGGATTGGTTTGTCTATTACGACACTTACATGGGCACCGGCTGGATGGGCGAACTCCCCAACATCCGGCTGGAAAAAGAAAATCACTACATCCACATACGGACGGGCACTATGCCGCCGGAGCTTAAAGACATCGTAACGGACATTCAGAATTTCTTTTTGGGGGAAGGCATGCCGCAGCAGCGCGAAGACTGGGAACCGGATGAGGATGACGGAAGCGAAGAGCCACGCCATAAAATACTCTCACACGGTATGCACCACCGGTTTGCAAAAGAATTTGACGATAAATATTTCCAGGCACTTTTCCTGCACAGATACAAACTGTACTATACCGAAAAGCAAAACTATTTGCAGGAAGCAACAGACAGCGTAGTCCACAGGCTGTCAAAATTTAAAATCAAACCCCGCATCCGCAATTCCGGAAACACCTGGCTTAAAACGCTTGAAGAAACCGCTTCCATCTATGAGAATAACGCCGTGGCAGAACTCATCGACACGGTGCATCAGCAATACCTTTTCTACCTCGAAACAGGAATGGTGCACACACCTAATCTGGAGGAAATAAAAAAAGCTTACGAAAACGAAGGTTTCTGCCGCACCCACGAGGAAATGATAATGGAAGGCCGCCGCCATTTTGGAGAGCCCGAAGACTGGAATTTCTAAACAAACACAACACACCTGAAACCAAAAACCAGCAACATGAACTTTGAAGAATGGGAATACCACTATTCCAAACTGCCGAAGGATTATAAAGAAAAGCAAGCGTACATAGCCAGGCTGGAAGAAACCTTCCTTGCGGAGCTGAAGCAAAATCAAAAAGCACACGCATGGGCAAAACAATACAACACCTTTAAAAGCAAAGACGAGGAAGAGCAACTAGAGCAGTTCTTTTTCTATTACGCCAAAGCAAAAGCTGCGGTAGTGAACCACTCCAAAATATATTTAGATGAACTGGAGCAGGAGCACGAACTGAAATTCAGGAAAGAAACGGAAGATGCTTTTAAATCCATCCTGCAATGGAAACTGTTTTCCCTGCAATGCCAATGGCGGGCAGAGCTGATAAAAATCCCGGATGTGCAACACGCAAAGCAGTTTGAATATTGGGAAGAAGACCTGCACTTTTGCCCCTACATGCCTGACGTGACGCCGCAAGACATTGCCCACATGCAGGATTACCTGCGCACCCACCACGTCCGCCATTGGGAAGCCATTTATGATGCACAGCGGTATGAAACGGTGATGAGACAAGTGTTTGATGAAAATGAAAAATACCCCAACCGATGGTTCCGGTATATGCACAAGGCATTAGGCGATGCTTCCCCGCTGCTATTACCTGATTTGCGGGGGGCGAAAGAAGAAAAGTATATAGAGATTGCTGAAGAAGCCAAACGCAAAGAGCGCGAAGCAAAAGGCGAAAAACCCTACCAGCCAAAGCCGCCCACGCACAAACACATGCCCTACCCCCATCAGTTTTACTACGGCTTTGCAGAACATTTTGAAGACCCCTGGTTTGCGGCGCTCCTTAAATATTTAGATGACCGGAATACCGCCGAACGCGCAAAAAACATTCACGACGAAACCCAGGATGTGGACATGGTAATCCTGCAAAATGCCGGTGAACCTATTTACCTTGAAGAAGGCAGGGAATGGGATGATGCCATCCTCCATGCATCCCTGGTTTACAAGCATGATAAAATAGCCGAAGGGCTTGACGTCCTGTATCAGGAGTATCTGTTTTTTAAAGAAACCGGCATTGGCGGCAGAAAAAGCGAAAGGCAAATAGAACCCGATGGCACCGACTTCTGGATGTTACTATGCAAGCGTGCTGAAGACAAAATAATGCAGGGGCGGCGTTTACTGGGCGAGCCGGAAGACTGGGAATTTTAAAGGAGGGGTATTGTATTGGCCGAATAGGACGAATTCATTTACTCAAACCGCTTCTTGAAAGTAGTGTTTTAAGCGGGAAATTTAAATGTAGAAAATGTGCGGAGTTTTAAAACTGATAACGAGTTTTGAATTGAAGAAAAATTATTGTTCAGTTATAGGCTTTACTAGTTGATCGTACGTATTTACGCTTCTGGATTGAGTAAGTCTGACTTTTTCAGCTAAATCCTTTGGAGCTATCACTGTTACATCGTCTCCGAAAGAGTAAATAAGTTGCAGTAGCTCCCTGTTGGGAATAACTTCTAATGAAATTTGAACGCCACTTTCATCTTCTTTCAGTTTTTTTTGCGAGCCGTGCAATGGTTTCGTAAGGATGTATGGTGCCCGCGTTTTAGAGAATTTCAAAATTATTTTTTCAGGAATAGTGTCTATCGGTCTTGTCACCCCTATTATTTCTTCGAACCAGTTTTCAAAATTGACGCTAGTATTTTCAATAAATGGGCTTTGGTTTGTCACGATGCTTTTTATCCTGTCCAAGGGCAAGTTGATGAAAGGTAGTTCCGATTGGGCAGGATGGAAGCCAAACACAAACCAGCGTTGATTGTACTGACGCAAGTGCCAAGGATGGAAGAAAATTTCCGTCGGTTCCTTTTGATTGAAACTTTGGTAAAGAATGCAAAGTGCTTCTTTGTACAAGATGGAATTATAGAGTGTGGCAAGATGCTCAATACCTGTTAGAAAGATATTCTGTTCAAAGTGAATAATTGCCTCCGGATTACTTGTTAGATTACTTTGAATGCGCAAATTCAATTCTTCCAACCACTCAAAATGCGGTAAGCCTTTAATGGTATTTATGGCTTTTAACGCCTCATTCAATTGCTGCATTTCGTGCTCAGAAAGTTGCGGTTTGTGAATTGAATCGCCCTCCGTAGCATACCGGTAGTAAACCTTTTTCCCGTCTTTTACCTTCTCAATTTCCTTGTTATATCCGTCGCTGCTTTCCAGCCATTTTATGTCTTCAAAAAAAGTGCTTCTGCTAATCCCTTTCCCTGTAGGATCGAATCGCTCCAATGCTAGGTCCACTTTGGTTTTCAGCCGGTCATAATCCCATCTGGCTTTCCGGTTCGACAAGCATTGATCAAGGGCTTCGTAACGAATCTGTGCGTAGCGGTTTTTGGGCATAACGGAAATGAAGTTAGATTAGCGGCGCAAAATGATTTTCAAATGTCCGAATTGAGCAGACACTTCTTTTATTATTTTGCAGAAGTTCTTTGAATGTCCGGCGACAAGATATTGAAACGCTGGCTTCTCATAGCAATATGATAAGTTAGCACGCCTACTGGAAAATTGCAGTAATGCAATTTTCATGATCGGTGGGCAGCTATGGCATTCGTGCCATAGTTTGAATGTTGGGTACAACGTTTTGTTTTACTGTTGCTTTATATTTATTATTTAATTAATTTTATTATTGATTATTTTATATTTATGGAGTAAATTTTTAGGGACAAAGAATATCCCGCCGGGCATCTTAGAATTTTTTACACCTCCTCTCATGAAACTCAAACTAGAACAAACTTTACACATCCGCAGCCAATTCGCTAAAATGAAGCGTTTAGAGGATTTTGTGGGTTTACTGAACGAAGTGAAAGCCTACAAGTTTGGTGAAAAAGCACACCCCTTCACCGTCAAACAACTTAATTGGTACGCGACTCCGGAAGAAAAGCTTAATGGCAAGAAAAAATACAAACAGTTTGAGATTCCTAAAAAGTCTGGAAAACCAAGGATAATTAATGCGCCAGTAAGTGGATTAATGCGCATTCAGGAATGTATAAACATCATTCTTCAGGAAATCTACGAGCCGCATCCGGCGGCAATGGGTTTCGTACCTGGCAAATCCATTGTTGACAATGCCAAGATGCACGTAGGGCAGCACTTTGTTTTCAATATTGATTTGAAAGACTTTTTCCCGAGTATTGACCAGGCGCGCATTTGGAGCAGGTTGCAACAACCTCCATTCAACATCCCTAAAAAGTTTCCGGGCAGAATTATAGCGGATAGAATTGCGGGACTATGCTGCCATTCAATAAATGCCACGGAGAGAATAATAGATAAGACGAGAAAATTTGGGTATAAAACGGAGACTCCTGGCGAGTTTTTGTGCCATGTCCTTCCTCAAGGTGCTCCAACTTCCCCTACGCTTACCAATATCGTTTGCGAAAAGCTGGACCAAAGGCTTTCAGGGCTTGCCAAAAGATTTTACCTTCGTTATTCCCGTTATGCGGACGATATTACTTTTTCATCCAACCACAATGTGTATGCAGAAGATGGGGAATTCAGGCTCGAACTACAACGGATTATCCACGGACAAAATTTCCGCATCAACGATAGTAAAACACGATTGCAAAAGCGCGGATACCGCCAGCAGGTTACAGGGCTTACGGTGAATGAACAACCGAATGTATCTTCGCGGTATATCAAACAAATACGCAGTTGGCTGCACCTTTGGGAAAAGCATGGAGAGGCGAAAGCGCAGGTGTATTTTTTGAAAGATTACTACAATCTGAACAAAGGAAGAGGACGCAGAGATAAAGACCCAAATATTGGAAATGTGCTGAGTGGGAAATTGCTTTTTATGAAAATGGTGAAGGGGGAGCGGAATCAGGCGTATCAAAAATTGCAGGTGCGATTGGAGAAATTGTTGGGTAATGAATCGTTTTTAAAAAACATTGGTGGTACGGTAACTATTGAAGAATTAGAACGTTTTACAAACGAGCCCCAGGTGATAAATTTGGGACAAACTGAAAAAGCGCTTGAAATATTACTTAAAGAGGGCGTAAATGGATTTGAAAAAGCAATGGAAATTTTTCTGAAAAAATAATGGCTTACAAAAAGGAACATTTAGACGGGCTAGTAAAATTGGTAATTGAAATTAGCCGTCAGGACAATGAATTTAGGGATAGTTTGATAAAGTCAATTGGATATTCAACATATGAGAAAGATAGTCCTGAAAATAGTTCGGACATTTCCTTTTTTAGGTCAGTATTGGAGTTGCGAGGCGACCCAAGCATTGATTTCGATTTCGTAACCCATAAATGCACGCATCAACAGCTAATCATGGATAACCTTAGTATGGAAAATATACGTTTAGATAGTCGGGAAGTCAACCACCAAAGAAAATTTTACAAATTCTGCACATACGCAATATTCCAAATTGAAAACCTGCTCAATTATTACTACAGCACGGAGTTTAGAGATGTGCTGTCGGTAAGAGAATTCGTTTCCAATAATTATAAGCGTAGCGAAAAGTTTACTTTTGATAGCGGAAAAAATTATTCAAAAATATCAGACATTTCTTTAGCATTTCTATCAAGTGCATTTTGTGAGAAATATACAAATAAAGACATGAGATTTAGCTTTTTTGTTGCTGACATGAACAAGGTAAGAAATGAAAACTTGCATCGATGCTCGATAACTCACAATTTGGAAACAGCCATGCCAAATTTCTATAAGGTTTATAAGAGTTATACTTTTGAGTCAATTACTGAAAATTTAAAGGGTTTTGTAGCACAAGTAAGATATCAATTAACCAATAAGTAACTATCTGCATCCACCGGACACATCCATCCCACCTTTGTCCCGAACAAAAAAACAAAGGTAATCATGCAAACTGCCATCTCCATTCTCGACTGCTTACATTTCGACGCGCCTACAACCGAGCAAAAGAATGCCCTGCTTGCCATGGCTGATTTTGTGAAGGAGACAAACACCGATGATTTCCTGATACTCTGCGGCGCGGCAGGCACAGGAAAATCGTCCATCATGTCGGCAGTTGTAGGGTATTTAAACAACCACGATTTTGCTTACCAAATTGCCGCGCCAACAGGTCGGGCAGCGCGTTTGTTAGGTCGCAAAACCAATACGCTTGCAAGCACAATTCACTCATTGATTTACACGGTTAAAACTGACAGGGAAACGGGAAAGGTTTATTTCATCCCACGCGACGCGGATAACGATACCCGCACTATTTTCATTATAGACGAAGCCTCGATGATTAACGCGAAACCGTCTATTGTAGATGACTCCCAGTTCATCGCCCCCGACGCGTTGCTCACAGATTTGGCAAAGTTTATAAAGGCTTGCAACCCGCAGAACAAAATCATCTTCTTAGGTGACAGATATCAGTTAGCACCGTACGGAGAAAAAGAGTCATGTGCTTTGCAACCTGAATATCTAAGCAGCACTTATGGATGGAAAGGAAATTCCCACTTCCTCACAGAAGTTAAGCGGCAGGAAGATGGGAGCCTCATTTTGAAGAACGCAAGGCAGATAAGAGAGGTGATAGAAAATGGCGGCACTGCTGCAATTAATGCACCGAAAGTCGGCAACAATACCTGGCAAACAGCGCAACATTTCGCTGCAAACCTTAAAGATTATGGCGCAGAGAGCACCATCGCAATCGCGCGTAGCCACAGGCAGAACCGGATTTTTTGCGACGCCGTACGGGAAAAAATGTTTGGCTCCAACAAGGAACTTTTAAAAGTTAGCGACGTGATGTTAGTAACGCAAAACTGGAGGCGCAACAATCAGATTTTACATAATGGCGACCAAGTAGTGGTAGAAGAAGTGAATTTGAAAGAGGTTGAAAAAGTAGGTGGTTTGCATTTCTGCACGGCAAAACTGCGCTATCGCAATATTGATGGAACCGAGGGCGTGATTCAAGATTACATTGTTTTAGAGTGTCTCCTCCCTGACGATGGGAAATTGAATAATTTGCTAGAAAATCAGCTTAGACATGAGCGCATTAAAAAGAATCTACAATATCGGGAGTCCGGAAATGCGGAAGACGATAAGTACGTGGGTGCCATCCGCCTGATGTACGGATATTCAATCACTTGCAACAAGGCGCAAGGTGGTGAGTGGGACAAGGTGTATATCAATACTTTCGGCCACCTAGAACTAAGATGGGCATACACGGCAGTTACCCGTGCCAAGCAGGAATTGTTTCAATGCTGAAACGCTTTAAAAGTTGCAGAGCTGCGATTAAAATCCCCAAATCCCTCAAATCCGTAATTCAAAAAAAATAGAAAGTCTAAAGACAAAAGTTTAAAGCTATGGTCGGGCGTAAAAATCCTATCAATCCTAAAATCCTCTAATCCTGATCAAAGACAAAAGTCTAAAGCAATGGGTGGGCGTAAAGATCTGACGCCATTGTAATTACCGCCTCATCCGTAATTCCCTGAGCGTCCTCTTGTATGCTTTTTACAACAAAGCCCTTACTTCTTATTAGTAGAATGCCCGGCTTAAGAAAGTTTTCATTAGCTAAAAACATATCATGCAGTTAATGGGAAATACAATTCCTGCTGAAGGCAAGTTTGCAAATAAGAAAACACTGCTCTTATGGATGCTTCGGAAAGGGAAGGGTATGCCTCTAATAAATCTTTTTCTGACCAGCCACCTGAAAGTAATTCTAAAATAAGCGCTACAGATATCCGCGTTCCCTTAATAGTAGGTTTTCCCAATAAAATTTGTGGATCTGAAACGATATATTCTTGCCAGTTCATAACGCAATTTACACTCGTTTTTTGCATCTCCTTAAATCCCTAACATAAAAAAGCAAGACACTCCAACTGAATGCCTTGCTCAACTTTTATTTGTCGGGACGACTGGATTCGAACCAGCGACCCCTTGCACCCCATGCAAATACGCTACCGGACTGCGCCACGTCCCGAACTGATGTGGGGCGCAAAGATAAAGCCGCCAAAACGTTTTTAAAAACCCTTTTCGCATCTAATTTCGCAGCCTCCACTAAAAATTATTTACCGAAACCATAATCATCTCCCCTAAAAAAACCTTCTTAAAAAAATGGAAAACTACCAGAAGCGATATCAAAACCTGAACGAACAACAACGCCTTGCCGTGGACACGATTTATGGTCCGGTGATGGTGATAGCCGGGCCCGGAACCGGCAAAACCGAAGTGCTGAGCATGCGCATTGCCAACCTGCTGCTAAGCGAAGCGCAGGTGCAGCCGCAGGAAATTTTGTGCCTCACTTACACCGACGAAGCCAGCCATTCCATGCGGCGGCGGCTGCTGCAAATTGTGGGCACTGCGGCGCATAAAGTAAACATCAACACCTTCCATGGGTTTTGCAACACGGTCATCCAAAGCAACAGCGAAATGTTTAGCAAGCGGGAAATGCAACCCATTGCCGACCTCGAAAAAATAGAACTGATGCACGAACTGCTGGACGAACTGCCGTCAGGGCATGAGCTGCGTCGGCTGAGCGGACAAGTGTATTACGACACAAAAAGGCTCACCACATTGTTTGACCACATGAAGCGCGAAAACCTTTCCGTAGCCGATATTGAAAACGCCGTGGATGCCTACGTGCAAAGCCTGCCGGAGCGGGAGGAGTACATGTACAAAACCAACTACAAAGGCAACAAAAAAGGAGACCCGCGTCAGGCGCTGATTGATGCAGAGTTTGACAAAGTAACCCTCACTAAAGCGGCTGCGCAACTCTTCACCGCGTTCGATAAAAAGATGCAGCAGAAGGGGCGTTACGACTTCACCGACATGATACTTTGGGTGCTGCAGGCTTTTAAAGAAAACGAGGCTTTGCTGCAGAGCTATCAGGAGCGGTATCAATACATACTGGTGGATGAATTCCAGGACACGAACGGCGCACAGAGCGAACTGCTGCGCATGTTGGCTGATTTTTGGGACGACCCAAACCTGTTTGTGGTGGGCGATGACGACCAGAGCATTTATGAATTTCAGGGCGCGCGCATCCGCAACATTATTGAGTTTTATGAGCGGCACGAGGAGACCATAAAAGTGATTGTGCTGCCGCAAAATTACCGCTCCTCGCAAGCCATCCTCGATAAATCAACCGCCACGATTAACAACAATTTGCAGCGGTTGATTCATCAGCTTGGGCACCTTGGTCTTGATAAAAACATTGTGGCATCGCACCCGCGTTTTCTGGATGGTGCAGACACCGTGACACCCAAAGTGGTAGCCTATCCTAACGTGTTGCAGGAAGAAGCAGCGGTGGTGATGGAGCTTGAAAAAATCAGGGATTCGGGGTTTCCGCTAAGCAGCGTGGCGCTTATTTATGCCCAACACAAACAGGCGGATAACATCATTGCATTGATGGAGCGCAAAGGCATTCCATACAACGTGAAGCGACCGGTAAATGTGTTGCATCAGCCGTTGGTGGAGCATCTGCTTTTAGTGTTCCGGTATTTGATGATGGAGCGGCAGCAGGCTTTTTCAGGCGAGGCACTTTTGTTTGAGATGATGCATGCGCCGTTTTATGGCATTGCGCCGGCGGATGTGGCATTGCTTGCTTTAAAAATGCAGCAGCAAAAGAGGAATGATAATTCGTGGAGCAAATGGCGGTTGCTGCTCAATAATTATCTGGTTTTGGAAGAAGTAATTCCGCAAAGTGCCAAAGCATTCCACCGGCTCGGAACAAGCGTGGATAGCTGGCTTCAGCAAATAGCCACCATGCCGTTGCCCATGCTCACAGAGCGGATAATGCACGACAGCGGCATGATGAAACACGCGCTGAAAGCGGAAGACAACGCCTGGCATGTGCAAGTCCTTTACACGTTTTTTTCTTTTTTGAAAGAAACCTTTGAGCGCAATCCGCAAATGAAGCTTCCTGCATTTTTGGTGATGATAGAGAAGATGCTGACAGAAAACATTCCGGTGCCTTTGCAAAAAATAGTGCAGAACGAAGAAGGCGTTTATTGCTACACCGCGCATGGTGCAAAGGGCAATGAGTTTGAGTATGTGTTCCTGATTGGCTGCACTAAAAATGTGTGGGAAGAGAAACGCGCAGGCAGCAACAATTTCAAAATGCCGGACACCATTACAGGCACTAAAAACGATTTCGACAAGACTTATAAAACAGAAATTGCGCGGCGGCTTTTTTATGTGGCGCTCACGCGGGCGAAGAAATACCTCACCGTCAGTTTTGCAAAAGCAGACAATGCAGGCAAGCCACTTAAAACGTCAGCCTTTATTGATGAAATAAGCACCGAAGAAGAACGGAAAGATGAAAACGTTGGCACACCGGAAGCGCTTGCCGCTATGGAATGGGCCATGACGCCCGTGCCTGAAACCCGCATCAGGCTTGAGAACCGGCAGCACTTGAACCGCGCAGTGCAGCAACTGAACATGAGCTACACCACGCTTTCTAAATACCTGAATTGCCCGCTTGCATTCTATTATGAGAACGTGTTGCGGGTGCCTTTCTTAAAAAATGATGCACTTGCTTTTGGGTCTGCGGTGCACAACACTTTGGAGCGTGCCTTCAACGAAATGAAAATGCGCAAAGGAAAATTTCCGGAGATAGAAGAGGTGAAAAAGTTTTTCGACAATTATCTTTTTCGGGAGCGGGACACCTTTACGCAATTACAGTGGGAGCGGCGCACAGAGCAGGGGCATGAGGTGTTGGAGGCTTATTTTAAAACCTTCAGTGATACGCTGGAAACCAATGTGGAAGTGGAATACAAGGTGCCGACCTACGTGCTGGATGGCGTGCCCGTGACGGGAAAAATTGACAAGATTGTTTTGCATGCAGATGGCAGCACGGTGGTGGATTACAAAACCGGCAATCCCGACAACGCGAAGAAAGACGTGCTCCAACCGCCCAATGAAATGAACCCGAATGGGGGAGATTACTGGCGGCAAATGGTGTTCTATAAAATCCTTTTAGAAAACCAGCCGGACCGGGTTTGGAACGTGCGGAACGGCATTTTTGATTACGTGCAGCAAAGCAAATCAGGCGAATACAAACCGGTAGAAATTCCGTTTTTTCAGCAGGATGAAGAGGTGGTGCGTCAGCAGATAAAAGACGTGTGGGCAAACATACTGGACCTCAAGTTTGACGCGGGTTGCGGAAAAGAAGACTGCCATTGGTGCAACTTCACGAAGAAGTATGAAATGGTGCGGACTACGAAAGAAAACGTGGTGGAGATAGACGATTTGTAGGCAAAAGAAAACAGCAATAAAGGCGGCTAACTAAAATCAGGAATCAGGTGGAATTTAAACTTCGGTTTTCTGATTCTGGAACTATCTATTTTTCTGGTAGTGCTGAAATATTTCCGGTACCAATAGCGAAACAAATCCTTGAAATTGTAGAGAATAAGTGCAATGGCGTAACCAAACACTATGGAACGCAAGAGTAGCGATGTTAGGGGATAATCAATATCAATGAATAAGATGACCACCATGCAGAAGCAGGTACTTAAAAACCAATAAAGCAATCCGGTTTGCACTTTGCTCATGCGGAAAAAAGTTTTTTATAAAAGAAGGACAAGAGAGCGAGAGGGCGCGCAAAAGTATTTAAAATTGAATAGCGGAGTAGTTTTTTTGAGAAAAACTTTTCGTGAATCTTTTATTGTTGAGCCTTCGGGAAATAACAGCATATCGTTTTTGCCGCTCCGGAAAATCGCTTTCATCAAGCAACATTATTATTCTGTAAAGCTTGCCAGGCTTAGGTTTCAGGCAATGTTGCAGGCTTTTATTTTAGAATGGCTGTCAACATTTTTCTCTTTAAAAAATACCCTTAAATCCATTCTTTAAAGGCTCCTTTCTTTTCGCAATTTTTCTTTCAGAAAAAGAAAATAAGGTTCTTCAATTGCCTGCCGTTTGTTAATGAAGTTCGTTATTGCGGTAACCTTCGGTTAACAAGCGAGATAGGGGAATTCGGCAAAAGCGTCTTTTTAAAGGATTTATAAGTGTTGATTTGTTTAGTTTGTTAATCGGTTGTAATTGCGAGGTAAAAAAACGTTGGTGAAGAAATTTCTTCAAAACTTTACGCTCAAATCTCAAAGCAAATATGGGTTGAACGAATACCTCCTTCCTTAACTGATGATTTATCATCGCTGCGCAATTTGGGCGCCTCTTGTTTTTCTTGCTGCTTTTTCTTGATTTACCCTGACCATCACTGTTTCTATATAAGTACAATCCGGAATTACTAAATCACGTTTCTGTTCTATTTTTTTGCGTGTGGATTTATTAGTTGCCAATGCGAAGGCAGCGAAAAAAGGGGAAGCCGAAAACCTTTATAACAGAGTAGGCATAACGCAATTTTTTATAACAATGACTTTCAAAAACAACTTTTTAAGCCGCGCAGCTATTATGTTGCTTGTGTTGGCAGGTTTCAGTTTGTCTTCTATTGCACAAACTACGGTACAAGTTGGGTCAGGCACTGCCACGAGCAGTTATCTGCCTATTTATACCTGTTATGGTTACAATTATTCTCAGGTTATTTACACCGCCGCTGATTTAACTTCAGGTGGTGCAGCGGGTGCTAGTATTATTAGCAAAATACGGTATAAGCAAACAAACACTACCGCTGCTGCTAACTGGATATCATGGACTGTTTATATTGGCAATACTGCCAACGCATCTTTTGCAAGCAGCTCCTCATGGATTCCAACTTCTGCCATGACGCAGGTTTTCTCCGGAAATATCACTCAGGTAACTGGTGGTGGCTGGATGGAAATCACTTTAGCCAATCCATTTGTATGGGATGGCTCTAGTAATTTGGTGGTAGCAGTGGATGAAAACACGCCAAACTATGCTTGTACAGCTACTTGGCAGTCTTTCACATCCACTCCTGCTTCAGGTAGCCGTTCGCTTTTGTATTATAATGATAATACGAATCCTGACCCTGCTGCGCCACTTAATGCAAATCGTGCATTAGACAATAACGTCCCCCAAATTCAGTTTGAAATGACGCCAAACACTACATGTTCCGGAACGCCAACGCCAGGTTCGGCAACAGCATCTCCTGCAACAGCTTGTCTTAACGCAAATGTTAGTCTTAGTGTAACCGGCGCAACTAGTGCAGGTGGCTTAACCTTTCAGTGGCAATCATCTCCTGCCGGTCAGAATAACTTCACCAATATAGCGGGTGCTACAGGCAGCAGTTATTCCTATGCAAAATCATCTACTGATTATGATTATCGCCGCCAGATTACATGTGCCGGAAACACTGCTACTTCAAGTGCTGTATCTGTAACATTGAAGCCGTTTTATAATTGCTATTGTGCTTCTGCAGCAACGTCTACTTCTTACGAAGATATCTTCAACGTAACGGTAAATGGTGTGAGCAATTCATCTACATGTACAACTACAGGTGGTGCAGGTTCTATTTTGAATGAATATTCTGATTATTCCGGATTAAGTCCTATTCCATTGGTTCAAGGTAATGCAACACCGTTTTCTGTTCAAATTGGTTTTTGCGGATCGAGCACACAGTCAGGTGTAGCGATTTTCATAGACTATGACCACGACGGAACATTTACAGGTGTTGGTGAAACAGTTTACGCAAGTGGTGCATATGCTGCTCCAACTACCTATACCGGAACATTTACCGTTCCAATATCGGCTCCAACAGGCATCACGCGCATGCGGATTATCAATGCTTATTATACCAATGGAACTTCAATCACGCCTTGTTTAAGTTATTTTGGTGGTGAAACTGAAGATTATCTGGTAACCGTTTCAATGGCTATGGCTTGTACAGGTACGCCTCAGCCAGGTAATACGGTTTCTTCCGTAACAACCGCAACTTCAGGTACGCCATTTACGCTTTCTCTTCAAAATATTCAAACAACAAGTGGCATTACTTATCAGTGGAGAAGTTCTACCAATGGCACTGCTTTCTTTGATATTGCAGGTGCAACTAACAGCACTTACACTACTACACAAAATGGTGCAAACACCGTGATGTATTATCGTGCAAAGGTAACTTGTGCTAATTCTGGTAACACTGGTACCTCAGTTCCTGTGCAAGTAAATACGCAGATTGTTTATTGTGTACCAACTTCGTCTTCTGGCTGTACTGATGGTGACGTTATCGCTCGTGTTGTTTTGAATACGCTTGATAATAACTCAGGTACAGGCTGCCCAAGCGGTGCTGGTGGAAATGGTTATTCTGACTACACTACCAACCCTGCTTTGACTACCACACTTTCTCCCGCAACTACTTATGGTTTGACTGTGTATGCCGGTCAATATAGTGAGAGTTATGCAGCATGGATTGACTATAATGATGACGGAGTCTTTGACAATGTTACTGAGCGTGTTGGTTTTTCCAATGGTACAGTTGCTGGTAGTGGACAAGTAGGGGTACTTGGTTCTTCTGCTACTTTCCCAATCGTGCTTTCCTGTACCCCACCTGCCGGTGTACACCGTCTTAGGGTTCGGGCTGAATTCGCTTTATCGGGAGGTTCTGCAGTTACGCCATGTAATTCAAATGCTTATTCTGAGGTGGAGGATTATAATATCACTATCACTGCAGCTCCATCATGTCTGCCTTCAGGTGTTTTGAGCGTTCTTTCTACAGGGAGTTTCTCTGCTGATCTGAAATGGGCTAAGGGTTGTTCTTCTTCCACAATGTGGGACATTGAATATGGTGCACCTAACCATACTGTAGGTACAGGTACCATCGTTACTGTAACCGCTGACTCTACTTATACTGTAACTGGATTAAATAGCACTACCACTTATGATTTCTACATCCGTGCAAACTGCGGCGGAAACGGAACCAGTACATGGTCATTGAAAGCTACAGGTACTACGTTACTGCCACCTTGCTCCGGCACACCGGTTGCAGGAACGGCATCTTCTACAACCACCAATGCTTGTCCTTCTCAGAACTTCACCATTACGGCTACAGGTTACACTGCTGACCTGAACATGATGTATCAGTGGGAAGTTTCTACAGATGGTGGCGCTACGTTTACGGCAATTTCTGGAGCTACCAATGCAGCTTCAATTTCACTTTCGCAAACAGTTGCTTCTCAGTATCGCTTAATGAGCACTTGTACAAACAGCGGATTGTCTAATGTATCTAATTCAGTCTCTATTGGTTTGAGTCCATTCCTGAATTGCTATTGTGCTACTACAAACGCGGGTACAGCGCTTATTTTTGAATTGCAGGTGCGCGATCAGGTAGTTAATACTTCTGCCACTAACCCAACTGCTTCTCCTTACTACACGTTGAACACAACAGATACCTTCAAGGTAAGAGCAGGTGCTACTTTCCAACTTACAGTGAAAATGGGACCAAGCAGTCCTTCTATCGTTTCTGTGTGGATTGATTATAACCAGGATGGTATTTACAGCTCGTCTGAATTTAATCAGGTGGGAACAAGCATTCCTGTTAATGGTGTGGCTACAATTTTAGTCAATGTTCCTGCTACTGCAACTCAAGGCGTTACTGGTTTCCGTATCCGCAGCCGTGCAGCAGGTAATCCAAATGGCGCTACTGATGCATGTTCTAGTTTCGGTTCGGGTGAAACAGAAGATTACCGTTTCAACATTCTTCCTGCATGTACTAAAGCGCCTGCTAAGCCTGGCAAAATTATAGCTGATACCACGCTTAAGATTTGTGGCGGTGAAAGCAGGACCTACTCGATCGCATACGCCGCAGATGCAGATTATTATTACTGGACAGTGCCAACAGGTGCTACCATAACAAGTGGTCAGGGAACCGATACAATTCATGTTTCTTATAGTAATCTGTTTCAGGCAAATGATATAATTGCCGTACGCGCGATAAATAGTTGCGACACTTCTGCTAATTCGTCTAACTACAATGCACAGTTCAGAGGGGCGCCTAAAAAACCTGGTCCATTAACGGCTAATGATTTAGCAAAAATATGTCCCGGTGAAACCAGAACATACCACTTCTCTCCTGTAGAATTTGCACAGAGTTATACATGGTCATCTGAAATAGGTGTAGTTGCTTCCGGACAGAATGATACCATGGCAACCATCATTTTCACTAATGGTTTTGTTCAGGATTCCTTCGTTCAGGTAACTGCTACTAATGGTTGCGGAACAAGTGACCCACGTATTAAGAAAGCCAAGTTCAGAGGCGCTCCAAAAGCTCCAAAAGCAATTTATGGCAACTTAAGTGGTGTTTGTAACATGTCAGGCGAAAATTATACTGTGCTTCCTTCAAATGGAGCAACCAGTTATAACTGGGCGTTTAGCGTACCTAGTGCACAAATTGTGGCTGGTCAAACAACCGGTGCTATTACTGCTTCGTTTAACGGTTCTTTCTCCTCCGGTTCATTAAATGTTGTTGCTGTAAATGGTTGCGGATATAGCCCTGCTAAAACAGTAGATATAGTTGCAGGACCTGGCAAGCCAACAATTACTGGAAATGCTACAGCATGTGCAAATTCTACTGAATCTTACACAGCTACGGTTCATGGAGCTTCATCATTCATTTGGCAGGCAACAGGAGCAGGATCAACCGTTACTGACGGAATAAATACCGGTAGTACTATTGTTTCTACTTACTCAACTGTCAATGTAAACTGGGGTTCAACTGTAGGTTTGGTATATGCTACGCCAATCAATAGCTGCGATACAGGAACAAAAGGATCCTTCAAACCAACTGCTTGCGTTGCACGTGAGGCAGTATCTGAACTGGCTACTTCACTTTCTGTTGATTTAGTTCCAAATCCGGCTTCTGAGCAGGTT
Organism: Flavipsychrobacter sp.; assembly: GCA_965218185.1. GTDB lineage: Bacteria > Bacteroidota > Bacteroidia > Chitinophagales > Chitinophagaceae > JAFIGV01. The sequence continues at coordinate 655,595 of CBDCKE010000008.1, read as the reverse complement.
ACCATCCGCGTAAACAACAGCGTGGAAGCTACTGCAACTGTTCGTGTTCTTTCTGTAACCGGTCAGCAAATGATGAGTGAGGTTATGCCTTCTACTCAGCATGGTTCTATCGTTCTGCCAATCAGCAACCTGGCTTCAGGTATGTACATGGTAGAAGTTACAACCGCAGACGGTCAGAAAATGACGAAGCAGTTGATTAAAAATTAAGCACGGCTACTGAAAAGCTTCGGCTTTTTCAACAAACGTTTCTTGCACAACGCCTTCAGGTTAATTCTTGGAGGCGTTGTTGTTTTTAGAAAGATCTGTTTCACGTAGCGTTTCCTGAACAAAAAGAATTCTTTAACGCCATTCCTTCAATTAAACGTTTGTTTAGTTTCAAACAGTTGTTTAGTTTTGCCGGATGAATTTGCCGCACGAAAAAGAATTTAACCCAAAGCAGCAACACATCCTCGAAATCAGCGAAAAGCTTTTTGCTACCAAAGGCTACAACGGTACTTCCGTGAGGGAAATAGCTCAAACTGCCGGCGTAAACCTTGCCATGATTTCCTATTATTTCGGCTCAAAAGAAAAGCTTCTGGAAGCCGTGTTTGAAATGCGCACGCAGGAAATAAGACAGCAGATTGAAGAAATGCTCCAAAACACCACGCAGGAGCCGCTTGATAAAATGTTCCGCCTGTTAGAAAGCTATGTGTCGCGCATCATGAACCAGCAACACTTCCACAAACTCATGATTCGCCAGCAGATTTCAGAAGAAGACTCTGCAATAACCCAACTGATTAAAGACACCAAAAAGCGCAATCAGGATTCTATAAAAAAACTCATTTCAGAAGGGCAGCGTAAAGGCGTTTTCAAAAAGAATATTGACGTGCCGCTCATGATGATGACCCTTTTCGGAACCGTGAATTATATGCTCTCTGCTCAGCATCATTACCGCGAAATAAACGACCTCAGAGCAATGCCCGAACCTGAATTCCAAAAGCTGATTAGCAAGAAACTGATTACCCATCTTAAAACCATTTTCAAAGCCATTTTATTAATCGAACAATAACTACCATGAAGCAAATTCTCCTTTTACTGACTGCTCTTTTACTACATTTTATTTCGTTGGCGCAGCCTCAAAAAACGCTTTCCCTTGATGAAGCCATTTCGCGCAGTTTGGATGCAAGCACTCAAATAAAAATCAGCGAAAGCAAAACGCAGCAAGCCGCATTAGCACTCCAAGAAGCCAAAGAAAAAAGACTGCCCGACTTCACGGTTTCCGGTTCTTATCTGCGCTTGCAACAACCCAACGTGGACCTGAAATTGCGCCTCGGCGGCAGCGCCCCGCAAGCCTCCGGCGATGCCAACACCCAATCGTCCGTAACCATAAACCAGGCTGCTTACGGCATTGCTAATATTTCCCTGCCGCTTTTTTCAGGCTTTCAGATTAAGCATGGAATTGAAACGGCTTCACTCCTTAAAAAAGTTACGCAACTGGACGGTGAAAAAGATAAGGAAGCCGTGATAGCCAATACCATAGCGGCATACAGCAATCTTTACAAAGCAACAATGGCACTCCATGTTGTTCAGGAAAACTTGAAACAATCCCAAAGCCGACTAAAGGATTTTAGCCGTCAGGAGGAAAATGGTTTGCTTGCCCGCAATGATTTATTGAAAGCACAACTCCAGCAATCAAACATTGAACTCACGCTTCTTGATGCTGAAAACAATCTGAAACTCGCAGCCATCAATCTGAACCTTCTTTTAGGTTTTGATGAAAACACAACACTCGTTCCTGACTCTGCTTCCTTCCTGAAAAATGCAGACGATAAAACCTACACCGACTGGGAAACCACAGCCCTGCAAAACCGTGCTGACATACAGGCATTGGACTATCGTAAAAAAGCTGCGCAAACAAATATCGAAGCTGCTAAGGGCGCGTACTTTCCTTCCGTTGCACTTACCGGTGGATACATCGCTGCGTATGTGCCCAATTTCCTCACGCTCACCAATGCGCTGAATGCCGGTGTGGGCTTGCGTTACGCGCCATCGTCCCTTTGGAAGGCAGGCACAAAAGTGAAAGAGGCAAAAGCAAAAGCCGAAGAAGTGGCACTCAATCAGGATTTAATGACCGATGCCATCAGGCTGCAGGTTGCAAACGCTTATCAGGCTTTCCAAAGCAGCAACAAGAAGATAGAAGTGTATGAAAAAGCACTGGAGCAGGCGCGTGAAAACTATCGCATCATCAACAATAAATACGACAACGCGCTTGCTACAACTACTGACTTACTGGAGGCTGACGTAGCACAACTTCAGGCAACACTCAACTATGCATTCTCAAAAGCCGATGCTGCAGTAGCGTTTAAAAATCTGCAGCAAAGTGCCGGAATTCTATCCGCTTCTTTCAAAAAATAATCATCATTCTAAAACAACAAAAACATGGAAACCACAACAACTCCAACGCCCCCTGCGCCAGACAAAAAGAAAAAGATTTTCCCGATTATTCTTGCCGTGCTTGTGCTTGCAGGAGCCACCTTCGGCATCTCCAAATACATTCATGCGCAGCACCATGAAGAGACAGATGATGCGCAGATTGACGCCAACATCAACCCCGTAATTCCGCGCGTTTCAGGATATGTAAACCGCGTGATGGTAAAAGATAATCAGGAAGTAAAAGAAGGCGACACGCTTGTGATTCTTGATAATAAAGACATGCTGATAAAACTGGAGCAAGCCAATGCAGCATTGCAAAGCGCCAACAGCAGCCTTGGTTTCGCAGAAGCCACCACCACGGCATCGCAGGCAAACATCTCCACCTCGCAAGCCAATGTTGCCACCATCCAGGCGCAGATTGAAGCAGCCAAAATCAACGTGTGGCGCACTACACAGGATTACAAACGCTACGACAATCTGATAAAAGACCACAGCATCACGCAGCAGCAATATGAGCAGGCACTCGCAGCAAAACAAACTGCCGAAAAGCAACTCCTCATTCTTCAGGAACAAAAGAAAGCAGCGGCTACTCAAACCAACGCTACCTCATCTCAAAGCAACGCAACCGGCAGGCAGATAAACGTCGCCAATGCATCCATTCTGCAACGCCAGGCCGATGTGGAAAACGCGAAGCTCAGCCTCTCTTATACCATTCTTACTGCGCCTGCTGATGGAAGGATTTCAAAAGTGAACGTGCAGGAAGGGCAGTTTGTAAATGCAGGGCAACAGTTGTTCAGCATTGTGCAGGATGGCAACTTTTGGGTAACCGCAAATTTTAAAGAAACACAGCTTGATAAAATGAAGGCTGGACAGGAAGTTTCTGTGCGCGTAGATGCCATGCCCGGTCATGATTTCAAAGCAAAAGTGGCATCTTTTTCACCCGCTACAGGTGCGCGTTTTTCCCTGCTGCCGCCTGATAATGCAAGCGGAAACTTCGTGAAAGTGGTGCAGCGTGTGCCGGTTAAAATTGAATTCACGCAACTTTCAGAAACAGAAAAAACAAGGCTGCGTGCAGGGATGAATGTAGCCGTGGATGTGCATCTGGACTAATCAATTCTTCATTCTTTTCTGAAAAAATAAAAACAGACACTCCCTGATGCATCAAGAGCAATCCCTTGTGGAATACGGCTTTCGGCGAACCATCGTTACCATCACCGCCATTTTTTGTGCCCTGCTTGAAATTGTGGATACCACCATCGTGAACGTTGCGCTCACCGACATGCGCGGAAATCTTGGCGCTACGCTTTCAGAAATCAGTTGGGTGATTACGGCTTATGCCATTGCCAACGTGATTATTGTACCGATGACGAGTTGGCTTTCGCAACAGTTCGGCAGAAGGAATTATTTCGCCGCCTCCATCATCATTTTCACCACCTGCTCTTTTCTTTGCGGCAATGCGTCCAACATCTGGGAACTCGTGTTTTTTCGCTTCATGCAAGGGCTGGGCGGCGGGGCGCTTTTGGTTACTTCCCAAACCATCATCACTGAAAGTTATCCGCCTGAAAAACGCGGCATGGCGCAGGCGATTTACGGACTCGGCGTTATAATAGGACCCACGCTGGGCCCACCTTTGGGCGGATACATTGTCGATCATTTTTCCTGGCCTTACATCTTCTACATCAACATTCCCATCGGCATTATCGCCACCTTGCTAACCCTTCAGTTCGTGCGCAGCCCGAAGTATGCAGAGAAAACAAGCACGCGGCAGATTGACTGGCTGGGCATCGGCTTGCTTGCCGTTGCTGTAGGCTCCCTGCAATACGTGCTTGAAAAAGGGCAGGAAGATGACTGGTTCAACAGTTCTTCAATCGTGCTGCTTACTGCCGTTAGCGTGTTCGGGATTTTCTTTTTCATCTGGCGCCAGCTTACTTACAAAAACCCCATTGTAGATCTGCGCGTGCTGCGCAATGGCAACCTCCGCATCGGAACCATTTTGTCTTTTATTCTCGGCTTTGGATTGTATGGCTCCACGTTTATAATTCCGCTTTATACCCAAACCATTCTGGGCTGGACGGCGCAACAGTCGGGCATGCTGATGATTCCCGCAGCGCTCACTACTGCTTTTATGATGCCCATAATCGGGAAGCTTTTGCAGCGCGGCGTGCCGCAGCAATACCTTGTTTCCGGGGGGATGTTGTTGTTCTTCTTTTTCAGCATTTGGAGTCATAATATCCTGACGCCCAACACGAGTGAAGACGCATTCTTCTGGCCACTGATTGTGCGCGGCATCGGCATGGGAATGCTTTTCATCCCAATAACTACGCTGGCGCTTTCCACCCTGCATGGACAAGACATCGGTAAGGGCGCGGCTTTCACGGGAATGATGCGGCAACTCGGCGGCAGTTTTGGCATTGCGCTCATCACCACATTTATGGCGCATCAGGGCGCTGTGCACCGCAATGATTTGATATCGAATCTGGATGTTCAAAGCACTTTGGTGCAACAAAAAATCAGTTCATTGCAACAGGTTTTTATTTCGAAAGGAATGACTGCCGACCGTGCACTTCAGGCGGCGCAAAAATCGCTCGACTTTTCTGTGATGAAACAAGCCAGCGTGCTTTCCTACATGGATATTTTCATGTTCATCAGCATCCTGTTCCTCATTTGCACACCCATTGTTTTGTTTGTGAAAGCACGGAAAACGAAGAAGATAGATTTGGCTGAAGCGATGCATTGAACGGCGTCATTTTCTCTCAAGTCACCTCTGGGGGTGAAATCTGCTCCACCATGTTATGATCTAATTTAGAAGCATGAAAACGAAGGAAGAAATTGTAGCCAACTGGTTGCCGCGCTACACCGGAATGGAGCTGAAAGAATTTGGGAAATTTATCCTGCTCTGCAATTTCAGTAATTACATCAGGCTGTTTGCAACGGCGCACAATGTGCCGGTGGTGGGGCTTGACAAACCCATGCAATGCGCCACGGCAGAAGGCATCACGATCATCAACTTTGGAATGGGCAGTCCCACTGCTGCAACCATGATGGATTTGCTTTCTGCCATCGACCCGCAGGCGGTTTTATTTCTTGGAAAATGCGGCGGACTGAAGAAAAAAATAAAAGTCGGCGATCTGATTTTGCCCATTGCCGCCATTCGCGGAGAAGGCACGAGCAACGATTATTTTCCGCCTGAAGTGCCCGCACTGCCTGCGTTTGCGCTTCAAAAAGCAATCTCCACCACCATCCGCGACAAGGAAAGAGATTACTGGACGGGAACCGTTTACACCACAAACCGCCGCGTGTGGGAGCATGATGATGATTTCAAAACGTACCTGCGCAGCATCCGCGCGATGGCGATAGATATGGAGACTGCTACACTTTTATCGGTAGGCTTCGCAAATAAAATTCCTACCGGTGCATTGCTTTTAGTGAGCGACCAACCTATGATTCCCGAAGGCGTAAAAACGGCAGAGAAAGACACGAGCGTTACCAAAAAGTATGTGGACATGCACTTGCGCATCGGCATCGATTCATTGAAACAACTTATCAACAACGGGCTTACGGTGCGCCATTTGAAGTTTTAGTTGCGCCATTTTCTTCCTTAAAAACCCTGCTGCCTTATGTTGCTGAATGTTGCTTCGCTTTCTGTTTCCTTCGGAGATTTTATAGCTGTGGATGCCCTGAGTTTTTCTTTAAAAAAAGGAGAAACGCTTGCCATTGTTGGTGAAAGCGGATCGGGCAAATCCCTTACTGCATTGGCTTTGATGGGATTGCTTCCTAAAAATGCGGTGCAAAGCGGAAGCATAATGCTTCATGCAAAGGGAAGAGATTTTCCGCTCCATCAGTTAAAGGATGAACGAGACTGGCAACAAATACGCGGGGCAGAAACAGCCATGATTTTTCAGGAGCCAATGAGCGCACTCAATCCCGTGATGCGCATTGGGAAGCAACTCACAGAAACCATTTTGCTTCATCAAAAAACCAACAAAAAAGAAGCGAAGGAAATTGCTTTGAAATGGCTGGCGCATGTGCAGTTGCCGCAGCCGGAAATCATCTACTCAAAATACCCGCATCAGCTCTCCGGCGGGCAAAAGCAAAGGGTTGTAATTGCAATGGCATTGTGCAATCATCCGGCGCTTATTCTTGCTGATGAACCCACCACCGCGCTTGATGCCACTGTGCAGCTTGAAATCCTTTCCCTCCTCCGAAAGCTGCAACAGGAGCAGGATGCAGCGATGATATTCATTACCCACGACCTGTCTGTGGCAACATCCATTGCCGATCAGGTGCTGGTGATGTATCGCGGCAAAGCGGTGGAGTGGGGCGCGGCAAAAGAAGTATTGCAGCATCCAAAACATGCTTACACGCAGGCTTTATTGCAATGCCGTCCAACTGCGTCATCGAAAGGAAAAAAGCTAAAAACAATTGCAGATGTGCAATCTGGAAAAGTTGAACCGCAGACAGGTTTTGAGACTGAAAATCGTCCGCCAAAAACCATTCAAAAAGCTGCTCCTGATAAGGTTTTGCTTTCCGTTCGTGATTTACAAATCTGGTTCCCGACGAAGCAAAACTGGTGGGGCAAAACAACGGAACATTTTAAGGCAGTGGAAGCCGTAAGTTTTGATTTGGTGAAGGGTGAAGTTTTAGGGTTAGTGGGCGAAAGTGGATGTGGGAAAAGCACTGTAAGCCGCGCCCTGATGGGTTTGCAGCCTGTTGAGGAAGGGCAGATTTTGTTTGAAGGCCGCGACCTGAGTCATCTTTCTGAAAAAGAATGGAAACTGGTGAGGCGGGATATTCAGTTAGTGTTTCAGGACCCATTTTCTTCCTTAAATCCGCGCATGAAGATTGGCGATGCCTTGCTGGAAGCAGTACAGCAAAGGGAGGGAAAAATATCTCGCACAACTGCCCGCGATGAAGCCATTTATCTTTTAGAAACCGTGCGGCTTCCTGCAGAGGCGATGCATAAATACCCGCATCAGTTTAGTGGTGGTCAGCGGCAACGGATTGGCATTGCTCGGGCGCTGGCACTAAAGCCAAAACTGTTGCTTTGCGATGAAAGTGTGTCGGCGCTGGATGTGAGCGTGCAGGCTGAAATTTTAAACTTGCTCACCTCATTGCGTCAGGATTTTGCACTAACGTTTTTGTTTATTTCCCACGATCTTGGCGTGGTTCATTACATAGCTGACCGCCTGCTGGTGATGCAGCATGGAAAAATTGTGGAGCGCGGAACGGCAAATGAAGTGTTGAAAAATCCGCAGGAGGCGTACACGAAGAAACTGGTGGCGGCGGCGGAGGTAAGGTAATTCCGCTACCTTCCTAAGAATTGGGCGAACCTAATTGCCTTTTAAAAACACTTTTACAATGAAAAAGACAATGCTAATTATGAGTTGCTGCTTATTACTTTTTATGAGCAAAGGCAAAGTGCAGATTGTAGGAAACATGGATGACCAGGGCAATGCAATGCTTACGTTTTCCGCTGAAAAAATATTGGACAGTTGGAACGAAATGTTGCAAAACAGCGGTTTTGAAACAGAACTTTCAGAAATAATGATTGAAAAAGCAGAAGGAAATTATTACCTCATTGCAAGAAGCGGCACTTACCAGTCGGGCACCTTATTGAAAGCGGATTTAAAGAGTAACAACCTGGCATTGCCTGAAGGGGTGAAGACGGTCTGCGTTTCCAAAACCACGGACGGAAAGGAAGCATGCAAACCGAAAAATGAAGGTGGTTGCGCAGCAGGAAAAGGTAATGGAGACTGCACAAAAATCTCTTCCACGAGCACTTATTTATTTTAGGAGCTTAATGGCTGGCATGGCTTTTTAACCTTACATCCTGAACCAAAAAAATAAACAATCATGGACAAGCTGGAACTAAAAGGAAAATGGAACGAGTACAAAGGAAAAATGAAGCAGGCAAGCGGCGACCTTACAGACGATGACCTGCAATACGAAGACGGCAAAGAAGATGAACTCTTCGGACGCCTTCAGCAAAAACTCGGAAAGACAAAAGACGAGGTTGTTGACTGGATTCGTTCCCTGGGTTAAGCCCACTTTAAAATGATAATATGCGTTATAAAGACTGTCTCCAAATTGAGGCAGTCTTTTTTTTGCCGGTATGCATGAGGTTACTTTTTGCCTCCTGTTAATTGTAAGTTCAAAAAAGAAACGGAGCAGAATGGCGTCTTAGTTTTGTTTCTGATGAAAACCAGTTGGCTGCTGCTTTTGCTTTTGTTTCCATTGGCTGCTTTTGCGCAGATGATACATGGCGTGGTGAAAGATGGTGAAACCGGAGCCGCACTGCAAGGCGTGGCGGTAACCAACATGATTACCAACCAGACGGATTATACCAATAAGGATGGCGCCTATTCTCTCTCTGCAAAAAACGGAGATGCCATTGCATTCATGTTCATTGGTTACAAAACCGTGCAGCGCGATGCGCATTCTTCTTTGGGCGCGGCGGCAGATTTAGATGTCACCCTTTTTAAGCTTAGCTATAATCTGGAAGAGTTTGTTTTCAGGCCTGATTATACGCCATATCAGTTAGACTCCATCCAGCGGAAAAGCACTTACAGCAGGGCATTGGCGCGGCGCAGGAGCAGCGTTTTAAGTCCGGTTTCCTTTATTGCAGAACGACTGTCGAAGCGCAGTAAAAGGATTTTCCGTTTTCAGAAGAACTTTTACAAATGGGAAGATGCAAGGTTTATTGACTCCCGCTACACCGCCACACTAGCGGCTTCACTCACAGGTCTTTCAGGCGACACACTGGCGCATTTCATGAACGAAAACCCGATGCCTTATGACTTCGCGCGTGTGGCTTCAGAACTGGAAATGAAAATGTGGATACGCGACAAATTCAGGCACTGGAAAAGCAATGAGAAAGATGCTACCTTGCCGGAATGATACCCGAATGGCAGCAAGGCACGGTAACCCGCATTGAACAAGCCACGCACAACACGCGCCGCTATTGGATTTCATTAAACGAACCCTTCCATTTTAAAGCCGGTCAGTTTGTAACCATAGACCTCCCTATTCATGAACAGCGCAATAAAAGATGGCGCAGCTATAGTATTGCGTCAGCGCCTGATGGAACGAATGAAATTGAACTGATCATCGTGCTTGCCGAGCCAAGCCTTGGCGGCAGCAAATATTTTTTTGAAGAAGTAAAAGAAGGCACAGCACTTACACTGCGCGGTCCGCAAGGACTTTTTACCCTGCCTGAACATCCTGAGGAAGAAGACATTTACCTGATTTGCACCGGCACCGGCATTGCGCCTTTCAGAAGTATGCTTTGGGATGTGTACCGCAATAATTTACCGCATGGAAACCTCCACCTCATCTTCGGGTGCCGCACGCAGCAAGACCTGCTTTACCATGGGGAGATGATGGAGCTTTCTTCCAAACTTGCGCATTTTTATTATCACCCCACGCTTTCGCGCGAAAACTGGGAGGGGCTAACCGGCTATGTGCATCCTATTTATGAGCGCTTTTGTGAACATTGTAAGCCTGCTCATTTTATGCTTTGCGGATGGCGCGTGATGGTGGATGAAGCGCGGGAGCGACTGGCAAAACTCGGCTACGACCGCAAGCGCATCCACCTGGAGCTATACGGATAGAGCCTGCTGCCCATGCGGCTTTCAAAGGTTTTTTTAAGTAGAAAAAAAGTATTGAAGAAACCGCGGAAACCACCTTGCAAGTGGCATATTTTTTTAAGAATTAAACCGCATATACCCAAGCTAACGAATGGATCCTGATAAAAGAGTGCTGATAGTTTCAAACCGGCTGCCGCTAAAAATTACGCACCCGGAAGGAGAAGAGCTGATATACAAAACCAGCGAAGGCGGGCTGGCAACAGGTTTGGGAAGCATTTATAAAGAAGGCAACAACCTCTGGATTGGATGGCCCGGAGCCGAAATGGATCCCGCAGATCAGCCGCAAGTAATAAAAGACCTGAAAGCGCAAAACCTGCTTCCGGTGTTCCTCACCAAAGACGAGATTAATAATTTTTACGAAGGCTTTTCTAATGAAACCCTCTGGCCTCTCTTTCACTACTTCCCGAGCTATGCAGAATATAACCCCGTGTACTGGGAGGCATACAAAACCGTAAATCAGAAGTATGCGGATGCCATTTTAAGCATTGCAAACGAAGGCGACACCATTTGGATTCATGACTACCAATTGATGCTCGTGCCTGCATTGCTTCGCAAAATAATTCCCGACATCAGCATCGGTTTTTTCCTCCACATTCCATTCCCTTCTTACGAAGTTTTCAGGCTGCTGCCCTGGCGCAAAGAAATACTGGATGGCGTGCTGGGTGCGGATTTGATAGGCTTTCATACCTACGATGATGTGCGCCACTTTTGCAGCGCTGCCAACCGGATTACCGGCGTGCCGCACGTAGCCAATGAGCTAACCGTTGACCACAGAATGGTGGTGGCAGATGCCTTCCCCATAAGCATCGACTATAAAAAATACCGCGCACTTGCAGAGGACATAACAACCAAAAGAAACGAACGCAAACTCAAACAACTCATCAACTTTAACCGCTTAATTATTTCCATCGACCGGCTTGATTACAGCAAAGGAATTACCGACCGCCTGATGGCTTACCAGATCTTTTTGGAGCGCCACCCGGAACTGCACGGCAAGGTTTCGATGATACAACTGGTGGTGCCATCGCGAGATAATGTGCCGAAATACAAGGAACTGAAGGAAGGCATGAACCGCATAATTTCTGAAATAAACGGACGCTTTTCTACCCTCGGCTGGCAACCGATACAACACTTTTACCGCTCTTTCCCATTGCATTTATTGAGTGCCCTTTACAAGGCTGCGGATGTAGCGCTGGTGACGCCCATGCGCGACGGTATGAACCTCGTAGCCAAAGAATACATTGCCAGCAGGCTTGATGGAAAGGGCGTTTTGATATTGAGCGAAATGGCGGGTGCCTCCCGCGAACTTTCGGACTCGGTGATCATAAATCCCAACGACATCTGGGATTTTGCAGATAAAATTTACCTCGCCCTGAACATGCCGGAAGACGAGCAGAAACGCCGGATGGCTAACATGCAGCAAACCGTATCCAAATTCGACATCCACACCTGGGTAAAAAACTTCCGTGATAAGCTTTCTGAAATAAAAGCACATCAGCAAAGCATGCACAGCCGCCAGATAAACGCAGGCATTCTGGAGCGGGTTTCGGCGAGCTACAATTTTGCCCAAAAGCGCTTGATTTTTCTGGATTACGACGGCACACTCGTTCCCTTTAATCAGCAGGTGATGGGTGCCTTCCCCGACCCTGAATTGCTTGATTTATTGCTTGCCCTTTGCAACGACCCGAAAAATAAAATTGTGCTTACCAGCGGCAGAGACCATGAAACTTTGGAACATTGGCTGGGGCATTTAAAACTCGACATGATTGCCGAACATGGCGCCTGGTATAAAGACTATGGCAAAGCCTGGAAACACAAACGCGACCTGAGCGCGGAGTGGAAAGGTGAAATTATGAACGTGATGAACCTCTACGCAAGGCGCACGCCCGGCGCAACCATTGAAGAGAAATCATACTCGCTTGCCTGGCACTACCGCAAAGTGGAGCAGGGGCTGGGAACCTTGCGTGCCAATGGTTTGATGATGGACGTGCACCATTTTATCGGAGACCGCGGCTTGCAGATTTTGCAGGGCGACAAGGTGATAGAAATAAAAAGCAACGCCGTGAACAAAGGCCGCGCGGCTCGCCGCTGGCTGGAGCGGGAAACCTTTGATTTCATCATGGCCATTGGCGACGACCAGACGGATGAAGACACGTTTAAGGAAATGCCCCCCGAAGCGTTCACCATAAAAGTGGGCAGCAACCTGAGCGCGGCTAAATATTTTCTGATAGGAAACGTGGAAGTGCGGAACCTTTTGAAGGATTTAATGGCTGCTGCGCCAGCGGTGCGGAAGGAGCCGGGTGTGAAGACTTTGGGTGGGTGAGTTACACTACGTGCCTTCTAAAATTCGCTTTGAAGAAACACCCTTGCTAAGTTTGCAGGAAGGAATGATATTACCTAATTTTTAAGGGCGGCAGATTACAAATCCGCTCTATCCTTGTGTTCGGGATGACCGGGCGGAACGTCTTGAACAGTAATAATCCAACTGGACATCTATATTAGGCATGGTATTTGTATCTAATTCTGCATGGCTAAAAGACTTTTAATTACGGTTAACGAGAGCGAAGCAATGCTAAAGACGCTTTACAGAAAGGCTTCTTTCCATCATCGGCCCCGCCTCAAAATGCTTCGTTGCATTTTAAACGGCGAAACAGCATCAGCAGCGTTGGCGGCAGCTACAGGTTCCAGCACTGATTCTATTGCACTCTGGAAAAAGGCGTATCATCAAGGCGGGCTGCAGGCGCTGCTAAGTGACGGGCGGGGCGGAGATTTCCGATCAGGGATGAGCGAAGAGCAGAAACAGAAAATTGAGCAGAAGCTCCACATTGCCGAAGGTGCGCTTACCTCCTATAAACAAGCGCAACGCTGGCTTAAAGAAGAGCTTAATCTGGATAAGAATTATGACGCCGTTTATAAATACCTGAAGCGAAATCATGGCACCAAACTAAAAGTGGGACGAAAAAGCCACGTAAAAAAAGACGAAGCGGCGGTAGCCGTTTTTAAAAAACCTACCCCGGCTGCTAAAACACATTAAGAATACGAAGTTTCCACTTTCTGATACTAAGTCTTTGTCCGTTTATTTGATGGATGAAAGCCGTTTTGGCTTATTGTCCATACAGCGGCGTTGTTTAACAGCGAGAGGCATAAAGCCTATCGTGCCTTATCAGCACCGTTTCAAAAACTTTTATCTTTTTGGTGCCTATGCCCCCGTTAGTGGCGACCATTTTACGCTTGAAATGCCTTACTGCAATACCGATTGCTTTGAAGCGTACCTGACAGCCTTTTCTGAACGAAGACCGGATGAATTTAAGGTGCTAATACTCGATAACGGAGCGTTTCACAAGGCAAAACGGCTAAATATTCCTTCAAACATAGCATTGCTCTTTCTGCCGCCTTACAGCCCTGAACTAAATCCTGCCGAACAAATCTGGCAATACATCAAAACCAGAATTGCCAATCAAATATTCGATACCCTCGAAACCCTCGCCACCACAGTAGGCCGTATTGTCACCAACCTCAAGCCCGAAACTATTAAATCAATCACAAGCAGAAAATTTTATACACAATACGGAATTTAGATGTCCAAATGGTATAAACGTTAGAGTCAAAATCTAAAGTCTTAATGTCGGAAATAAACCCTAAACTATCATAAGAATAAAAATTTTTATTGACTTTAAACTGATTGCTTGTTGCACTTATTTTCGTAAAATACCTGTCGTATATAATCTTGTTTAGGGAATCATAGCCAATAAAACGTTTACCGGCACTATCAAAGATTTGCGTACCCGCTTTTCGTACCAGCACATACATGGTATCTAAAAATGCTGATGGATTGTAACGATAAACCGTAAACAGGTCTGGAGTGGCGTCGTTTAGGGATTTAAATTCCTCTTTAAGGGTAACCAACCTTAAAGGCGAAGGAGCGTAGGTGTAGATAATTTTGGTTGCTTTTGGAATGCTGATAATCGTATCCGCCTTGATAACGGGTTGAATATCCAGAAAGGGATTTTTGACAGGATGCAAATACGAAATATTTTTTAAATAGGTACTTGTATAAATCCTGAATTCTGTATTTTGATAAATTGTGGGGTTTCCGGCGCTGTAGTGGTAAGTTATGGAATCCTGTAATTGATTGGTCGGGCTATACAGTGATTTAGATTTCAATCGTTGCTGCCCACAAACAACGCCTGAAGCCAATAAAAACAAAACTGCCGTAGTTGATAGATTTTTCATAAGTTCATTATTTATTAGTGGTACGAAGCTTTTGAATTTGGTTTGAAATATTTTACTGCAATGTATGGAAATTCTTCGAAAACAAATTATTTCTTCAAAAAATTTTTCAGCACCAAAACCTGATTTGCAACAACCACAAAATGAAGCCGGCTAAGCATTGCTTTTTGCAAGCCATTCCCTTGCCAGCAACCCAAAATGAATGGAGTTCCGAAACTGTCCATCATAAAAAAAATCTTCCCTGAAATACGCTTCCTGCCTGAATCCTGCGTTTAAAAGCAAGGCGCCAGAGGCATTATTTTCAGCATCAATTATGGCTTCTGCCGTATGCAATTTCATCTCCTCAAAACCAAATTGAAGCACCGCTTTTAATGCCTCTTTGGTGATACCTTGCCGCTGCCATTTGCGGTTCAAAGCATAGCCGACTTCTGCCCGCGCATGTTCGGGAAGTATTTTCACGAAGCCAATCATCCCGATTACTTTTCCGGTTTCTTTCCATTCCATCACCCAATTAATACGTTCCTTTTTTTGATTGAAATCCTCAATCATCGTCAGTAAGTCCCGCACGTCCTGATGGGTTTTTGCTAAGGGGCGCGGAATGTATTTCATGACTTCCGGGTCGGAGCGGTATTCGAAAATATCTGTCACATCTTTTTCTTCCGGTTTGCGAAGGAGGAGGCGGGAAGTTATTAAGTTGATAAGTTCATAAGAGGGTAAATTCATAAGGAGGAGGTTGGATAATTTTGGTTGATTGGATAACATTGGAGAGGTTGGAACAACGAAAATAATTTGAGAAGAAGGGTGTGATCTGCGTTGCAAAAAAACTGTTTTCTTTTAAAGAAAAACTGGATGTTTCATGTGCTTTCCCTGATGATTAACTAATTTGCGGCTCCCAAACAAAACTACAGATCCATGCTCGAAATAAAAGTGCCTACGGTAGGCGAATCCATCAACGAAGTAACCCTGGTGAAATGGCTTAAAAAAGAGGGTGATTATGTGAACCGTGATGAGCTGCTTTGCGAGTTAGAATCAGAGAAGGCGACGTTTGAACTTAATGCGGAACAGGCGGGCGTATTGCACATTGTAGCCCAGGAAGGCGCTACGCTAAACATTGGCGACACGGCATGCAAGATTGATGAAAGCGCTGCCAGACCGGAAGCCGCTGCGAAAGAAAAATCATCCGAAAAAACAGCGTCAAAAGACGATGCGAATAAGCAGAAAGCCGCAGGTGCATCATCAGAAAAGCCGGGCGTAGAAGCAAGGTCTGCAAACGTAGATAGTCATCAAAAAGAAGCGGAAAAAAACGTAAAGGCATCGCCCGTCGCAAGGAATGTGATGACAGACAAAAAGCTGGAACCAACAGCAGTAAAGGGCAGCGGGGCAAACGGAAAAATACTGAAGCATGACGTGCTGGAAGCCTTGCAAAACCCGGGTCAGAGAAACGGTGCAGAAGCATTCTCCAGAAATGAACGACGGGAGAAAATGAGCAACCTCCGTAAGACGGTTTCGCGGAGATTGGTGGAAGCTAAAAACACGACAGCAATGCTCACCACTTTCAACGAAGTGGACATGAGCCGCATCATGGAAATACGCACGGCTTATAAGGAGAAGTTTAAGACGGAACACGGTGTAGGCTTAGGTTTTATGTCGTTTTTCATAAAAGCCTGTTGCATTGGTTTGAATGAATGGCCTGCTGTGAATGCCTATATCGACGGAGAAGAAATCGTGTACCATGATTACTGCGACATTTCCATTGCGGTGAGTGCACCTAAAGGATTGGTGGTGCCCGTGATAAGGAATGCTGAAAGCCTTTCAATGGCGCAGATAGAACAGGAAGTAATCAACCTCGCAACGAAAGCCCGCGATAATAAACTGACGATGGAAGAGATGACGGGCGGCACGTTTACAGTAACGAATGGTGGTGTGTTTGGCTCAATGCTGAGCACTCCGATTATCAATATTCCGCAGAGCGCTATTTTGGGAATGCACAAAATTGAACAAAGGCCTGTGGTGGTGGATGGACAAATTGTAGCCCGCCCCATGATGTATCTCGCAGTGAGTTATGACCACCGGATTATTGACGGTCGGGAATCGGTTTCGTTTTTAGTGCGGTTGAAGGAATTGCTGGAATATCCTGAATTGCTACTGATTGGGAAAGATCCGGTGGAGGCTTTGTTATTTTAGGAGAGATGTGGGTTGGCAATTAATCCACTCCTGTCTCATTTGTTACGTTGTTCGTAGCATCAGCAATCGTGGACTGCACCACGGTACTAACAAGAGTAGACAGTGTCTCATCTTCAGGATGAAAATGAGACAAAATAAGCGATGAATAAACAAGGGTATGCCCTATATAACGTAAGGAACGGACAATACGTTCAACTTTGACTTTGTTAGGTTCCTTTTGAAGCTTAAAGTAAAACGCGTTATAATGGTCATACTTTGAGTATATGTCGTAAGTTCTTACAATGTCATTTACATACTCTTTAAGGTTGCCGTGAGCTAGTCTTTTTTCTATTTCTCCGGCACCATATCTTGTTGCATTTTTTTTGACAGGAAACTTTTCAAGGAGTTTCTTTTGTTCATCAGGAGAGAGAACTCCACTATGTGCCATATTATTAATTGATTGGGAGACACTTCTACTTGCATCATCAATTAAAACTTCCTCACAAAATTTTTCTGACACAGATTTTATTTCGTCTGTAGAAGAGGAATCTATCTTTACATACAAGTCTAATGTAAGGAGAGAATCCAGTAGCATTGCTCTGAGGATTATTCCTAGTGCAACCTCATAAGCCATTGAATTATTTGACCCATCTAAAAGTTGCAAAATACTTTGACATAATATTACTTGACGATGAATCACACCAACGCAAAAACGTTCAACAAATTCCAGTTTGCGTCCATCGAAATGTTGTCCAATTTGGTCGCCGTGTTTAACAAGAAAACTAGCGTACTCTGAAGCACCTAAAATCATAGTGGGTTGCTTAAAAAGTGGTTTGAATAAATGAAGTTATCATTTTTAATCTTAGAAATCATAACCATTTGCGTTCCATCTTTCGCCCTTCGCGTCTTTTGCCTTTACGTCTTTGCGTGAAAAAAATAAAATCATTTTCAACCTTAAAAATCATAAACATCTGCGTTCCATCTTTCGCCCTTCGCGTCTTTTGCCTTTACGTCTTTGCGTGAAAAAATAAAATCATTTTCAACCTTAAAAATCATAACCATCTGCGTTCTATCCTACGCGCCTTCGCTTCTTTTGCCCTTGCGTCTTTGCGTGAAAAAAACAAAAATCATTTTCAATCTTAAAAATCATAACCATCTGCGTTCTATCCTACGCATTGGCTAATTGGCTAATTACCGAATTAGTACCCCCTCCCTTCCTTCCGCTCCATATAATTCATGAAGGCACGGTTCACGACGCGGTTGCCGCCGGGCGTGGGATAATTGCCGGTGAAGTACCAGTCGCCGCGATGATTTGGGCAGGCATTGTGCAATCCATCAAGCGCCTGATAAATGATTTCAACCTGCGCATTTACATCATCCGGCTTCAGCATTTGCGCAATTTTATCACTCACGGCTTCGGCTGAAAAAGGCTCGTACACTGCCTTCACGAAATTCTGTTGCTGCAAATTATTTTCTCCCTCTGCCTGCAGGCATTGCTGATACACTTCTTCCAGAATGCGATCCTTACCCTGCTCTTTCAACAATGCAACAGCCGCCTGAAAGGCAATAAAATCGCCCATCTTGCTCATGTCAATGCCATAACAATCAGGATAGCGGATTTGCGGCGCGGAGGAAACAACGATGATGCGTTTAGGTCCCAGGCGGTCGAGCATTTTGATGATGCTTTGGCGCAGTGTGGTGCCGCGCACAATGGAATCATCAATCACAACAAGGGTGTCTTCGCCGCTGCGCACGGTGCCGTAAGTGATGTCGTAAACGTGTTGCACCATTTCATCCCGCGCGGCATCTTCGGTAATAAATGTGCGCATCTTCACATCCTTAATGGCTATTTTCTCAATCCTGACGCGGCGGCTTATGAGTTCGCGCATGGCATCTTCATCCAAATCGCGGGTGGTGAGGCGGTCGATTTTTATTTCGTTGAGGTAATCTTCAAGTCCTTTTATTAAACCATAGAAAGCAGTTTCGGCAGTGTTTGGGATAAAGGAAACGATGGTGTTTTTAAGGTCGTAGTGAATGGCATCAAGCACTTTGCCGGCAAGGTTTCTGCCCAGTTCAAGGCGCTCCTGATAAATGTCGGCATCGCTGCCTCTTGAAAAATAAATCCGCTCAAAACTGCAGGCTTTCAATTCTTTAGGAGGCAGGATTTGGGGATTGCTGAAAATACCTTTGCTATTCACGATGATGGCAGAGCCGGGTGCGAGTTCCTGCACTTCATTTAGTGGCACGTTGAAGGCAGTCATGATAGCCGGACGTTCAGAAGCAGCCACCACAATTTCATCATCCTGATAAAAGAAGGCAGGGCGGATTCCATTGGCATCGCGCATCACGAAAGAATCACCGTTGCCTATTAATCCACCACAGACGAAGCCACCATCGAAATGCGTGGCAGCTTGTTTTAAAACGCCTTCAAGGTTCAGGTTTTCGGGGTTGGTTTCGTTGGCAAGGGTGAGGTAATAATGCACCATTTCGATCATTGCACCGAGGTCGCTTTCGCGCATGGTGGTTGTAGGGTGTGCATCGAGGATTGAAAAGAGTTCGTCGGTATTGACCAGGTTGAAATTGCCTGCCATGGCGAGATTGCGGGTAGGGTTAATATCCGGCTTCAGGAAAGGGTGGCAGAATTCCGCGTTGTTTTTTCCCTGCGTTCCGTAGCGCAGATGCCCTAACAAAAGCTCGCCCATAAAGCGCATGTAGCCCTTCATCATTCCGGGATATTTACGGAGGTCGGGGTACATCTTTTCCATTTCATCCACCTCGGTATTAAGGTTCTGAAAAATCTTTGCGATGGCGCCTGCGCCGCTTTGCCGCTGGCGATACATAAACTGGTGTCCGGGTGTAATGTCTAGTTTCACGGAAGCGATTCCGGCACCGTCTTGCCCGCGGTTGTGTTGTTTCTCCATCAGCAGATAGAGCTTGTTTAAACCGTAGAAAGCTGTTCCGTATTTGCGGTGGTAATAAGCAAGAGGTTGGAGGAGGCGGATGTAAGCGAGTCCACATTCGTGGCGTATGGCATCAGACATGAGTGGGCAAAGGTAGGGGTGAGGTGAAGTTGATAAGTTGGTACGTTGGTAAGTACATAAGGTTGGATGAAGTTTGATAATGTTGATTGGGTTTGAATCGTAGATTAAGGGATTGCGCAGATTTTTTACGCCCACCATAGCTTTAGACTTTTGGTAGTTCGATGGGCGTTGCCCATCGCTGATGTATGTCGCCCCTTCAGGGCTAAAACTTTCTTCAGTTTACCTCACCCCGTGACCATACGCCTTAGATTTCCATGTGGTGGGGAGCTTTAGACTTTTGTCTTTAAACTTTCTACTCTCTTCGAATGCACGGGGCTTTTCAGTTCAATATGGAAGATGGCGAGGAAAAGCAATGCCACGCCAAATGCAAGGATGCAGCCTGCGGAGATTTTCTGCAAATACATAACACGTCGGATGGTGAGGCGGGTTCTTATTTTATCAGCAAGAAACACTTTTGCCACATCAATACCGAGCACTAAACCAAGGCAGCAGGAGAAAAATACAAAGCGATAAATGCCTGGTTCGGCAGCGAGTCCGGTGGCAGCGGCAATCCATTGAATTACCAATGCGGGGTTAAGCGTGTTGATTAAAAAGCCACTCAGCCAGATGCGGAAATACTGCGCGTTGCTTACGTTCAGAATTTTGGGAGAAGGGCGCTCCGGCTTAAATTTTTTGATGATGCCGAACAATCCAACACCTATCAGCAGGGCAGCAAAACCATAGTACATCGTGCGTTCAAACTGATGCAGCCATTGCAGCCAGGGCGTCGCAAAATTGGCAATGGTAACGTAGATAATATCGGACACGGAAACGCCAAGCACAAAGGCAATACCCGCGCGGTAACTATGGTTCAGACTGTAGCGCAACACCGCAAAAAGCGTAGGCCCCACGGAGATTGCCATGAACAAACCAAGCAATAATCCGCTAATGGCAGCGCTGGATAAGTGCATGAGGCAAGATAGGGAGTTAAGCGGAATGAAAACTGCTTTCGGGCGTTAAGAAATAATTCGGGCAGTGAGTGTTCTTTCCTTTTCAGAAACGGTTTGGAGTGTTGCAAGAATGTATGGTTTGGGCAGTAGCGCTTCGGCAATTTGGGGCCATTCAATCAGGCAAAGCGCATCAGGCTGTAGCAATGCATCTTCCATTCCGGCATACACGGCTTCCTGCATGTTTTTGAGGCGGTACCAATCCATGTGGTAGCAAACTTTTGTTTTGCCTGCTTCTTTAAAACGGTATTCATTCATTAAGGAGAACGTGGGGCTGCTCACATTGTCCTGCATTTGGAGGAGGTGGCACAGAGATTTGATGAATGTAGTTTTCCCCGCGCCCATTTCCCCGGCAAAGCACAGAATGCGAAAGGAATGCGCGTATTGCCAGAACTGATTTGCTGCGGCGTTTATATCATCTAAACTAAAGGAAGTTTGCAACGGGGAGTTATTCATTATGGAAGCAAAATTAAACACCGGAAAATCATACAACACATCAGTAAGCGGCATGACCTGCGGCAACTGTGCACTTTCTATTTCTAAACTTTTGGAGAAGAAAGGAATGGAAAACGTGTCGGCGAATGCTGCCACCGGTGAAGTAAATTTTACGGTTCCTGATGAACGGAATGTGGAAGGCGTGTTTGATGCCATTGATTCACTGGGCTATAAAGTGAAACGCGAAAACGAGGAAACATCCGAAGGCGCACACGACCATGCGAGTGAGCATTCAGGGCGGGCAACGAAACTGCTTGTAATCTGCGCGCTGCTTACGGTTCCGCTGTTGCTTCATATGGTTTCCTCCTGGAGTGTGCTGCATAATCCGTGGGTGCAATTTGCATTGGCTACACCTGTATATGCCATTGGCTGTTTTGTTTTTTTACCCAGTGCTTTGCGTTCTTTAAAACATCGTCTGCCTAACATGGATGTGTTGATTATCCTCGGTGCATCGGCTGCTTATTTCTATTCACTAACAGGGCTTTTATTTATTCCCGGGCAAGCGCATGATTATCTGTTTTTTGAAACCGCAGCTTCCATTATTACCCTCGTTATGTTTGGCAACTGGCTGGAACACCGCACTGTAAAATCAACCACTGTAGCCATTGATTCTCTGGTGAAATTGCAACCGCAAACGGCAAAGCTGGTTATGCAAGACAGCCTCGGCAAAGAAAGCATTACGACAGTAGAAACCAGGTTTTTAAAAGAAGGCGATGTAGTGCGCATCAACAATGGCGACAACATTCCCGTGGATGGCGAAATAACTTTTGGAACTGCAGAAGTGGATGAACACATGATTACCGGAGAAAGCCTGCCGGTGTTTAAAAATACAGGGGATAAAGTGGTGGGTGGAACGCTGGTGATGGATGGCGGTATAAAAGTGAAAACCACTGCCACGGGGCGTGATTCTGTGCTGGCAAATATTGTGCGTATGGTGCGCGAGGCGCAGGGTTCAAAGCCGCCGCTGCAAAAACTGGCAGATAAAATCAGCGCCATTTTTGTGCCGGTAGTGCTGGGCGTTTCATTGCTTACGCTGGGGGTGAATTACTTTTTTGTAACCCACGATTTTGCGGAGTCGATGATGCGGAGTATTGCTGTTCTGGTAATTTCCTGTCCGTGTGCGATGGGGCTTGCAACGCCAGCTGCCATTGCGGTTGGGCTGGGGCGGTCTGCGAGAAACGGCATGTTGATAAAAGGCGCTGACACGCTGGAATTACTGAAGAAAATAAAAATCATCGTGTTTGATAAAACCGGAACGCTTACCACCGGCAATCTTGAAATTGAATCCTTTGTTTCCAAAATCTTTCCTGATGCAGCATTTAAAAACATCGTAGCAGCTATTGAAAAACATTCTTCTCATCCCATTGCTCAATCCATCCTAACGCAATGGAAGGATGATGGCACCCTTCATTTCAAAAGCATTGAAGAACAAAAAGGAAAGGGAATGATTGCTACTGATGAAAGTGGCAACGTTTGGAAATTAGGTTCTGAAAGATGGCTTCATGGAAATAACAATGAAAACAGCGGCTATGATTTGTACCTCTACCAAAATGAAACATTCAGCGGCGCTATAAGAGTGAGCGATAACCTGCGGGAAGATGCATTGGAAACCGTAACCAAGCTAAACGCAATGGGCTACAGAACGGTGATGCTGAGCGGCGATAAAAAAGAAAAGTGTGCGCTCGTTGCCGAGAAGCTTGGCATCAAAGAAATACACTGTGAACAATCCCCCGAACAGAAAAATACGGTGCTTGAAAATTTGCTTCGCGAAGCACCTACAGCCATGGTGGGTGATGGCATAAATGATGCACCGGCATTGGCAAAAGCAACGGTTGGAATTTCATTGAGTGCTTCATCCAACATTGCTATTCAATCTGCAAACATCATTTTGAGTGGTAATAAACTTTCGTCTTTACCAAGGGCAATCAGGCTGGGGGTTTATACGGAACTCACTATCCGGCAAAATTTGTTCTGGGCATTTTTGTATAACGTCATTGCCATTCCGGTAGCGGCTGCCGGATACCTGAAACCTACATGGGGCGCGGGAATTATGGCTTTAAGCGATGTGGTGCTGATCATAAATTCTCTAAGGCTGGGCGTGCGGCGGATTGATAAATAAAGGACTGGCGGGAGGCTTTAAAACCGCCACTTCCACCTGCAATATTGTTTGGTAGCTTTGAAACGTTTTTGAAAAACATCCCTTCTGTATGTTGCGTATTCTTTTTGGTTCTTACTTTTTGTTGGTTGCTGTTTCCTGCGTGAGTTCTAAAAGGATGAACAACAATCAGCAAATAGCCTGCGCTTCAAAGCATGTGGAAGGTGTGCACCTCGACTGGATTATTCAGAAACCTGCGGATTTTAAAGCACCTTCTAATTTTCAAATGCCTGCTAATTATAGCCTTTACACAATTGACAGCATTCAATTGCAAAGGTTTTTTTTAAGAAATAATGCCTCCTTGAAAACCCTTGTTCCATTGCCTCTACAAAAGGAATGTGTGATTGTGTCGCTTACCGAATCAGGTACGCTTTCCGAGGAATTGAAAAAGAAATACCCGAAGATGATAACCCTGCAAGGAAAAATGGATGGCGCACCATTATCGGATGTGCGGATAGAATATGACGGCACAAAAATGAAAGGGCAAATAAAATCGGGCGATCATCTTTACCTGATAACACCTGTTGCGAGCGGCGCTCGTATATTCTATATAGTGTACGACAAAGCAACTTCCGGAATCCCTAAACAACCGTTTGAAAAGTAAGTGCTGCAACTACATTCTTTTTTAAAAAAATAGTTATTTCCCTGAAAAATCTAAACCTATGAAACAATTTCTCACCTTACTATTCCTTTCTAATGCTTTATTGACGGGCGTTTCCTCAAATGCCACTACACGCGTCTGGCAGCCAAATAATACTATTCATACGCCTCTTCAAAAAAATCTGAATGACGGGGCATTATTTTCTGTCTTCACCGCTTCCGGTGATATTTTGAAGTCACAGCTATGGTCGGTTGCAGATGCATCATCTCCTCTTTTGCTGGAATTACCATTGCCCGATGGGAGTTTTAAAACCTTTCTTGTTTCTGCTTCCGGCACAATGGATGAAGCACTCGCCAAAAAATACCCTTCCATAAAAACATTTTCAGCCCGAGCTATTGATAATCCTGCAATGAACGCCAAGCTGGACTACACAGAAAAGGGTTTTCACGCCATGATATTTGAAGGCTCCAAAGTCATTCTGATAGATCCGCAGCATGTGGGGAATACTTTGGCTTACGTGGTTTATTACAAAAACGATTTCCGGCAGCCGTTCAATCAAAGAATGACTTGTGATGTGCAAAATGCTGATGATGGTTTAAATGCAAACGCCCTTCAACTTACTCCAAGCGGATTACCAGATTTACAGTTCAAAAGCAATGGATTGCAACGCCGCACTTATCGCCTCGCAGTTTCCTGCACGCGGGAATATGCCACAGCGGTGGATGGCCCAAATCCTACAAAGGCAGGCGTTTTAAGTGCTATAATCACTTCCGTAAATCGCGTGAACGGTGTCTATGAGAATGAATTTTCAGTGACGCTAAGCCTGATTGGAAATACCGATGCGCTCATCTTTCTACCGGGTGATGCAACCAGTCCCTTCATCGGTTTTAATTCCAACTCCAGCTCCTTAATCAGCAAAAACCAGACAGTTACTGACGATGTGATAGGCCCTGCCAACTATGACATCGGGCACGTGTTTAGCACCGGTGGCGGAGGGCTTGCGAGCGCAGGCGTGTGCGTAAACAACAATAATGCAAGGGGCGTTACCGGCAATTCAAATCCGGTGGGCGATCCATTTGATATTGATTATGTAGCCCACGAAATGGGGCACCAGTTCAGCGCCTCCCACACTTTCAATGCCTCCACCGGAAGCTGTAGCGGCAATGGTTCCATCTTCAGTGCTTACGAACCGGGAAGTGGCACCACAATTATGGCTTACGCAGGCATCTGCAACGTCAACGATCTGCAACCTCATAGCGATCCATATTTCCACGCACGCAGTCTGGAGCAGATAAGCACTTACATCACAACAGGCTCTGCATCACTTTGTCCGGTAATGACGCCCACCGGAAATGATACGCCTGTCGTGGCAAGCTTTTCAGCAAGCTATACCATTCCTTCCCTTACGCCTTTTGAACTTACTGCACCAGCTGTGTCAGATGCGCAATCAGATGTGCCACTCACTTATTGCTGGGAGCAATGGAACAGAGGTGATTTCCAAAAAAGCTTTGTAACTACAAGGCTTTCAGGACCCATATTCCGAAGCTTTCTGCCATCCCTTTCTCCCACGCGCGTCTTCCCTAAAATTGACACACTAGTGGACGGCGTTACTAATTATCTCGGTGAAAAACTACCAGATACTTCACGCTATCTCACCTTTAAGCTCACCGTGCGCGACCAATTAAATAATCTCGGCGCTTTCACTTTCCCTACAGACACGGTTCACCTTGATGTGATCCACACGGGTGTGCCTTTCACTGTTACGAGTCAGGGCTCGGGTACCAACTGGATTAGCGGAAACATAAAAACGGTTACCTGGAACGTTGCTAATACCAATAATCCTCCGGTAAATGCTGCAACGGTAGATATCTATTTATCAACGGATGGCGGATTGACTTTTCCTGTGCTTTTGTATGGCAATGCACCCAATGATGGCAGCCAGGATATTCTGGTGCCTAACAACATACCGAGTACAAACAAAGCACGCATCAAAGTAAAAGGCAGCAACAACGTTTTTTTCAACATCAGCAATGCTAATTTCACCCTTACTTTTGATCCCAATTCTATTAAAAACGTATCACCTTTTGCAGCTTCCATACATGTGTATCCGGTTCCCGTTTCCGAGCAATTGCATATAGACATTTCAATGGCAGGGAAATATCCGTCAGCATTGATAAATACGCTTGGGCAAACTATTTGGAAAGGCACGCTGGAAGGCGCTTCTACTATTCCGGTGAATGAGTTTTCTAAAGGCATTTATTTTCTGAAAATAACCAATGGACAAAGCGTAGAGGCAATAACAAAACAGGTAGTGATTCAATAAAAAATACTGCTTAAAAAATGTAAGCGCTGCGAGCAATTGCGGTGCTTTTTTATGTCCTGCTGTAATGAAAGAATCCACACGACTTTTCTCTGCCAGTAAATCACTTTCCAACCCTTAAGTCATGTCCATTACCGCTTTTAAAAAGTGCGTTGCGTGATCTGACAATGATGAAATCCGGTTCCTAAAAAAAAATCCCGGGGGAATAAATTCTCTCGGGATTTTTTTTTGAAATAAAGGACTTGCTTATTAAAGTCTGGTTTTAATAACGGTAATGCTCCGGCTTGTAAGGGCCTTCTTTCGGAAGTCCTAAATAGTCGGATTGGGCAGGCGTAAGTTCTTCCAGCTCCACACCGATTTTTGAAAGATGCAAGCGGGCTACTTTTTCATCCAAATGCTTTGGCAGAACGTAAACCTTGTTTTCATACTGGTCATGGTTTTTCCAAAGTTCAATCTGCGCAAGTGTTTGGTTAGAAAATGAATTGCTCATCACAAAACTTGGGTGACCTGTTGCACATCCCAGATTTACTAAACGTCCTTCAGCCAATAAAATAATATCGTTGCCGTCAATGTTGTACATATCCACCTGTGGCTTGATGGTGTCTTTTGTACTGCCATAGTTATTGTTCAGCCAGGCTACATCAATTTCAATATCGAAGTGACCAATGTTGCAAACAATTGCTTTGTCTTTCATCAGCCTGAAATGCTTTTCTCCAATTAAATCGCGACAACCGGAAGCCGTAACTATAATGTCCGCTTCCTGCACAGCATCCAGCATTCTTTTTACTTCAAAACCATCCATTGCTGCTTGCAATGCGCAAATCGGATCAATTTCGGTAACAATTACTCTCGCACCTGCACCACGTAGGCTTTGTGCGGAACCTTTCCCAACATCTCCGTAACCGCCAACCACGGCTACTTTGCCCGCCATCATCACATCTGTAGCGCGGCGAATAGCATCAACCAGACTTTCCTGACAGCCATATTTATTGTCGAATTTGCTTTTAGTAACCGAATCATTTACGTTAATGGCAGGAATGGGCAATGTGCCTTTGTTCATCCGCTCATACAATCTGTGAACGCCGGTTGTGGTTTCTTCCGAAACGCCTTTTATGTGCTGCACCAGTTCCGTGTAGTTATCGAAAACTATGTTCGTAAGGTCGCCGCCATCATCCAGAATCATGTTTAGCGGACGGTCTTCACCACCAAAAAATAAGGTTTGCTCAATGCACCAGTCGGCTTCCTGCTGTGTCTGTCCTTTCCATGCAAAAACGCCCACGCCGGTAGCGGCAATAGCAGCGGCAGCATGGTCTTGCGTAGAAAAAATGTTGCAGGAACTCCAGCGCACTTCAGCACCAAGAGCGGTGAGTGTTTCAATTAAAACGGCTGTCTGGATGGTCATGTGCAGGCAACCGGCAATGCGTGCTCCTTTTAGGGGTTGTGAAGGTCCAAATTCTTCGCGGATGCTCATTAAGCCGGGCATTTCGGCTTCGGCAAGGCGGATTTCTTTACGCCCCCAATCGGCGAGGCTAATGTCTTTTACTTTGTAAGGTAGTTTAAAGTCGATCTGACTACGAGTGGTTGTATTCATGCGTTGTTTTTAGAGAATTATTGTGTAAATAAAAGGGTGCAAAGGTAAAAATTTATATTCTATTTTGCTGTTAAAAGATGCCTTATGAAATCAAAACAACGCTTTGCATTAAAGGTTGGATATAAAAGTTTGGATGGCTTTTTTAGTATGCTCCGAAACATTTACCAAAGGCAGTCTGAGCACGTCTTCGCAAATGTTCATTTCTTTTAAGACACACTTTACGCCTGCGGGGTTTCCTTCTGCAAAAAGCAAATGAATGCCTGCAAAAAGCTTGTAGTGAAGCTTACGCGCCTGCTGCATTTCTCCATCAAGCGCAGCATTTACAAGTGCCGTAAAATCCTTCGGGAAACAATTAGCGGCTACAGAAATAACGCCGTGCATTCCAAGCGCAATTTGCGGAAACACCAAATCATCATCGCCGGATAAAACCGCAAAACTTTCAGGCGCGCCCTGCACAAGTTCCATGCATTGGTTTAGGTTTCCGCTGGCTTCTTTAATCGCTTTAATGTTTTTAAAATCACGGGCTAATCTTAAAGTTGTTGCAGGAAGCAGGTTGCAGCCCGTTCTGCCCGGTACGTTGTATAGAATCAGGTCTTTTTCGGTAGCATTTGCAATGGCTTTAAAATGCTGATAAATGCCTTCCTGCGAGGGTTTGTTGTAGTATGGAACGACACTCAGAATGCCGGCAATTTCTGATAAATCATACTCGTTTATCTGAGCAATAATTTCAGCAGTATTATTTCCACCAATTCCGCAAACGACAGGCACATGACTTGCTGCTTTTTCAACAATAAATGCGAGCAACTGCTTCTTCTCTGATGCAAGCAGGGTGGGCGTTTCAGCCGTTGTGCCGAGGGCTACAAGAAAATTTACACCGCCGTCAATTACATAGCCGATCAGTTTTTCAAGGGCTACAAAATCAATGGATAAATCAGCCTTAAAAGGCGTTACCAATGCTACGCCTGTGCCTTGAAAAGAATACATGCTTTCCTGTGTTTTTTTGAGAATTTTTTCGGGAGTTAAGCTTCTTCGTAAAAGCCCATTTTGGAGAACTTTTCTATCCGCTGCGTGATGCGTGTTTCCGGATCTATTTGCTGCAAAGCGTTCAGCGTTTTAATGAGATAATTTTTGAGCGAAGCCGCCATTTCTTCCGGGTGCACATGCGCTCCGCCAACGGGTTCCTGAATCACGTCGTCCACAAGTTCAAAACCTTTCATGTCTGTTGAGGTAAGTTTTAATTGCTCTGCCGCCTGCACTTTATAATCCCAGCTTCGCCAAAGAATAGTGGAGCAATTTTCAGGAGAGATAACGGTGTACCAGGTGTTTTCAAGCATGGTTACCTTATCGCCAATGCCGATGCCCAAAGCGCCGCCTGATGCACCTTCACCAATTACTACGCACACTACTGGCACTTTCAGATTCACCATTTCAAAAAGGTTTCGGGCAATGGCTTCTCCCTGTCCGCGTTCTTCTGCCTCAAGCCCTGGAAAAGCACCGGGCGTATCAATAAATGTGATTACGGGGCGATTAAATTTTTCCGCCATTTTCATAAGGCGTAAAGCTTTGCGATAGCCTTCGGGGTTTGCCATACCGAAGTTGCGGAGTTGGCGCATTTTGGTGTTGGTTCCTTTTTGCTGACCCATCACCATCACAGGCATTCCATCAAGCTCTGCCATGCCGCCTACCATTGCTTTATCGTCGGCTATGTGGCGGTCGCCAAAAAGTTCGGTGAAGTGGTTAAAAATCTGGTCGATGTAAAAGAGCGTGTAAGGTCGTTCGGGATGTCGGCTTAGCTGCACGCGCTGGTATGGCGTAAGTTCTTTGTAAATGAGGGTTCTGGTTTTTTCAATAGTTTCTTCCAGTTCCAGAATGTTTTTTGAAACGTCCACCTGTGGGGATTTGGTGTGCATTTCTTTCAGTTTAGTTATCTGATTATGGAGTTCTTCAAGTGGTTTTTCAAAATCCAGAAATTGCATAAAAAAAGCGGTTGGGGGAAGGCAAAAGTAGGGCTTTAAAAATTTTGTCGGTAAAATTTGCGGAAGTGCGGATTTATTGTTTATCTTTGCCGCCCAATCCCCAAAAAAGGGTCAGGAAAGGATCGGTAGTTCAGTTGGTTAGAACGCCGCCCTGTCACGGCGGAGGTCGCGGGTTCGAGTCCCGTCCGGTCCGCATCCTTTAATTTAAAGCCTTTACAATGCATGTTGTAAGGGCTTTTATTATTTTATTCAACTCTAGTTGAGCTTTCCATTTTTCGGATATTCAAACCTAACATAATTATGGTATTTTGTATAGAATACTAATTTATCTGCTTCATAACGGTGTGAGGTTATATAAAGAATCAAATCAGCATCATTTTTAAAAGAAACTTCGTACCAAATTCCCTTTTTTGCTTCATTGCTCCATTTTGTATTGAAGATTATCCAGTTTGCTTCGTATCTATTTTTTGTGATGTAAATTGTTGCTTGCGCTTCTGATTTAAAAGTGGTATAAAATATTTTTTGTGCAAACACATCTACAAATGAAAAATTAAATAGCAAAACAATGATAAATGTGCAGAAGTTACAAAACGGCTTCATAGGATTTTAGATTTAAAAAATTTTCGCACTTAGAGTTAGCCTCTCTCTATATCTGTACGGTTTTTTCTCAAAAGCCACTTCCCTAAAATAAAAAAAGAAAATGCAATAACCAAAAAGAAAAGGCCTTTATGCATGGAGTTCCAAAAATATTCAAAATAACGGCTGTATAAATTCAACAATAAAAACACAATACCCGAATCTCTCAAAAATGCATCTTCTTTTTTAATTCCTATTAACAATGCTACTATAGCCGCAAGGAACAAAAGAATTGCATAGACTAAAACCTGTGTTTGCCTTACTAATGCCCATTTTTCAAGGCTGTTGTAATTTCCAAAAACCGAAACGCCCCAGGCTGCAGTGAAGAAAATGAGCAGAGCTGCTATAAAAGTGAAACGTGCGGTTTTTTGAAGTGGCTTAAACTTTTTTTGAAGAAAAGCAAATCCTGATAGCAGACATCCGAAAGCTACGAAACGCATGGGATAGTTCATCCCTAAAAAAAGATAATCGTGGCTATGTGCATAAGTAAATGCGCCGTACCAACCCATGAGAGCTGCCAGAAAAACGACCCACAGAGCAGAAGATTTAAAAATGAATTGGAGCGAAAAAAGCATCGCGGCAGCCACTATAAGAAAGCCCGAATAGGAAGCGCCAAAGCCGATTTCATTACACACATACACAAGGGAAGTTAAAAGCACCACGGAAGCTCCGGTAAGATTCATTTCATAAAAAATGGGACGCATTTTATGTAGCTTTTTAAAAACATAGCTGAACCAAACGATAGAAAAAATGCCTGTTAGCACTGCTATCATCCAGGCACTCAATGCAAAATATTGCCGGAAGCGTTCCAGAAATTTTTCGTCAATAAACAAAGCACCAAAGGATAGCAAAGCACAGGCTAAGGCAATAATGAAAAAATAATTAGCGATTTGATGGGCTGATTTATTGGATGGTAGGGATTGTTTCAGTTGGCTTACTTTTTCAGAAGTCAGCGTGCCATTTTCTTTCCAGAATTCCAGCATTTTTAAAACGAGGTCACGCTCTTTTTTGTCAAGTTCCATCATCACTATGTTTTATTACAAAAATAGCGACCAAAAAAACCTTCAGAAATAGCTTTAAAAGATTTGCAGGGTTGTAAAAATTCGGGTGTATTTTCGCTACCAATTACTTTTAAACAAAAATTTTTTTCACAAAAAAAATACTTCCCTACTAATGAAGCGATTACTATTTCTGCTTTTGGGTTTGCCTGTAACAGCCTTAGCACAAATGACCAACACGGGTCTCCTGAATAACCAAAGCGGCGGCATCATTTCCGATTTCACCATGTCGTTCACAAATACTTCCACCGGCACTTACACAGGTTCCGGCGGAACGTTTAATCACGCAGGTGCATCCTTCTCAAATGCAGGCTCCTATTCAGTTACAGCAGGCGCGGATAATTTCAACAGCACCACTCCGCTCCAAACAATTGGGGGAACAACAGCACCTACTTTCTTTGACTTATCTTTTAATAACGGACCGAACGGAGAAATAAACATCACCAACACGGCAGGAATAAATATCACCAACACACTCCAATTTTTGAATGGAATTACTTCTACCACAAGAACAAACGGAGCAAACGGTGGCATACAATTTCAGGCAGGTTCCAGTTATTCAGGAGCTATGTCGGATGCGCGGTTTATAGACGGATACGTTAGCAAAACCGGAAATGCAGCATTTACCTATCCCGTTGGCGATGATAATAAATATCGCAGCCTTTCAGTAACCGGTTTGAGCGGAATGCAGCAAAACAGTGTTGCATTTTGGAACGCTAATCCGAACACAACAAACGATGGATCAGGCGGCCCCTACAGCATTACAAGCAAACAAGCAGCCATCCAAACAGTTTATCAACTTGGTTTCTGGGATTGGGTAAATGTCTCAGGAAGCGGCGCAGCAACGGTTGAACTTTCATTGCCCGAACTTTCTTCCTATGCTTTGGATGCCACGGATGTGCAACTGATTGGTTGGAATATTGCGGCAGCACAATGGGAAGTAATTGCCACTGGCGCAACGGGATTATCAGAAGGAAGTACCGTTTCAGGAACTATTGCTAATTCAGGCGACTACAGTGCTTTCGGAATTGGCAATGCTTCATTCAATGTATATGCGCAGCCTTCTGTTTTTTTGCAGGGCGCTTTTAATTCTGGAACCGCATTAATGAACACATCGCTTAATTCTTCCGGAATTTTACAGAGCAACGCTTCATCTCAACCTTATAGTGCAGCTCCATTTAATTATGCAGGAATAGAAAGTGTGAGCACCGGTTTTTTTGCAGCCAACCCAACTATTGTTGATTGGGTATTGGTGAAATTAATTGACGCATCTTCACCCGCCATTAGCTACACGGCCGCAGGTTTTATTAAAAGCGATGGAACAATTGTAAGCATTGATGGAACCGGAAGTGTTGGTTTCAGAGAGGTTGCATCAGGAAGTTATTATTTATCCGTTGCGCACCGCAATCATTTGGCGGTAAAATCTTCAACAGCATTTGTAATTTCGACCCCCGACGCCTCCATCACCCCCGATTTTAGAATTTCCCAAACGGCTGCTTATCAAAATCCTGCAATCACGAATAATGCTGCAATGGCAACTTTGTCAACGGGTGTTTTCGGAATGTGGGGTGGCAATGCAAACAGCAATGCCAATGTGCGTTATAGTGGTTTGCAAAACGATAAAGACGTCATCCTGAATGCGACACTTGGTGGTAATGCTTCGGGCATTGTTAATAGTACATACAGCAATTCCGATTTAAACATGAACGGAAACGTTCGATACAGCGGACTTTCAAATGACAAGGACGTTCTTTTAAACACCGTATTAGGAGGGAATGCTTCTGCAATTATTAGCCAACATTAAAAAACTACAACAACTCCATCCAAATAAATTTTTTTTATGAAAAAAATCATTATTGTTTTTATCGTTGCATTTCTAAGCGTTGCCTCTGTGGATGCGCAATCCTGTACCACACAACTTACTATTAAGCCGGGTTCTTGCCCCTCATGCGTAGGTATTTATTTTAAGCCAGATTTTACAGATGCCGCTTTGAAGTTTTCCAACGTTGCGCTAACTGTTTCTGTTGCAAACAGTGCTTCTCCTGCACCTTCCGCAACGGTTACTACAAATAACCTAAGCCAGATGCCTTTTACGTTGGATGCGACCTCTAATGATGCTCTTGGCGGAAGAACTTACTATGATTTCAGTGCTAGTAACTCAAACATACTTGCCACAGTTCCTATGGTGGTTACATCAGGCACAGAGTTTCTTGCTTTTGAAATTGCCTTTAGTAATGGAACTGGAACCTCGCAAATTCAAATCAATGACCTAACTAACGGTAATGGAACGAATATTCCTCCCAGTGGCATTAGTGGGCTATCAAACATCTATATCTCAATTGTAGGCCCAGGTTGCGATATGACGGGCAGGATAACACCAGTGGGCTCCGGTTTTTTCTATGCCGACCCATCAGTTAGCTCCACCGGCACTGCTAATGGAGATCAGTTTGTAACCACCACCACAAGTATTCCACTTCCTCTCGGAATCACTGCCTTTACCGCCCAAAAAATAAATGACACACAAGCTTTGCTTAATTGGGATGTAGAACTTGAAACGCTTAATTTAGGTTATGAAATTGCCCACAGTTCGAACGGTGTAGATTATGCGCATGTGATTGCTGAAGTACAGGCAAATGGTGCAGGACATTATAAGGCAATTGATCCGC
The DNA here is from genome assembly GCA_965218185.1 of Flavipsychrobacter sp. Lineage (GTDB taxonomy): Bacteria > Bacteroidota > Bacteroidia > Chitinophagales > Chitinophagaceae > JAFIGV01. The sequence goes on along the minus strand of CBDCKE010000008.1, from coordinate 621,619 downwards.
AACCAAAGGAAGGAACTAATTTCTACCGTTTGAAGGTGATGGCAAAAGATGGGAAAGTAACTTACGCCACACGCACCCTATCATTTGCAGGTAAGGATAAAATTGTTGTGGCACCAACGATTACCAACAATAACGTCCATATTTCTTTGCCTGAGCGCTTTCAGAATGCAAAGTTTGAAGTGATTAATTACTTAGGTCAGGCAGTGCATGCAGAAATTGCAGGAACAGGTGATAAACGCATTGTTTCCTTAAATGGATTAGCCGCAGGAACTTACTTAATGCGCATTACCAATGATGGTGAAACGGAGACTTTCAAAATCCAATTAACGAATTAATTCAGGATTTACACTCCTTTAGTAATAAAAGTTTTTCCAGAACATCCCCTCGCTGAAAAGTTGGGGGATTTTTTTTGGGGATGCATTGCGGGTTTTTATGCAGATGCCAGTGGGGCGAGTGCATACAAAAAGGAATATAAAGGCTAATGGAGGGGCTTGCTTTTCCACCGCTCTTAGGATTGCTTCAGTATGTTTGTCAATGAGCAATGATGTAGAATAAGAATGTCAAACTTGTATGGAGCAAATAAAGCAAAAATGGCAAAAAAAATCCCGGAGATGAAAACATTTCCAGGAAATAAAAAAAGTAGTTGAAAGAAATTAAGCGGCAATTGCGTTCACCTTCTTCATAATGCCCGACTTTAAGTTGCCGGCTTTATTCTTGTGAATCACGTTGCGTTTTGCGAGTTTATCAATCATAGACATCACTTCGGGAAGTGCAGCGGCAGCGGCTTCTTTAGAATCTAAAGCCAGAATTTTACGGATAGCATTCCTTGTAGTTTTGCCATAGTAACGATTACGATCTCTCCGCTTCAGGCTTTGACGGACATCTTTCTTGGTAGCTTTATGATTTGCCATTAGTTTAGTTTATTGTTGCTTTTCTTAAAAAGGATTGCAAAGGTACCGGAAAAAAATGAAAACGTCCTAAAAAATTTTTGACGCAAACATTCTTCTTTTGGAAACCATTCTTTTATAAACGCATATCGTCAAAAATAATTTTGCTTTTCCGCGTAATAAAATCTTTGCGCTCAATAAAATTATCCAGCTTTTCTTTGGGGATGCGCAGACTGTAATATTCAGGCTTGTTCGTCTTGAAAATATACTCGTCGTAATCAGGATTCCATTTTTCTAAAAGCTTGCGTTCAATTTTCAAATCCTGTGCTAAAAGCTCCATGCTCACAGGGTCATTAATCCGAACGATAGCCATGCTTTTCAATTCATCATCTGTAAAGGCAACTTTGGAAGCAGGCTTTGCAGATTCTATAGCAACGGCAGCTTCTTTGCTGAATTTAAAATCACCGGGAATATCGCCGGAGGCTATATAATCAGACATGTTTTCGAAGATGGACGCGGTAGCAATGAAAGCCATTACGTGCCCTTGAGTTTCTTTTGGAAGATATTTTTTGATTTCCCAGAAATTGTGGCTTCCGGTATTTTTTATAGCGCGGAGCACAGGTGTTGGCCCACTATTGTAAGCTGCAACCACCAGCAACCAGTCATCTAATTGCTCATAGAGGTAGGAGAGGTATTTAGCTGCAGCATCCGTAGATTTAAACCAGTCGGTGCGGTCGTCGCGCTTAGTATTTACGGTAAGCCCCATCATACGTGCCGTGGTTTCCATAAGTTGCCATGGACCCAAAGCACCAACACCTGATTTTGCATTATTGTTTAAAGCAGATTCAATAACTGCGAGATATTTTAGTTGTTTTGGAATCTCATGTTTTTCCAGCACATTTTCCATCAACGAAAATTGTTTTAAGCTGCGGCCTTGCACCACAGAAAGTGTGCGGTTGTTGCGCGACATGTATTTGCGGGTGTAATCTTCCACAAATCCATTCATGGAACCGAAGTAAGATTTCTCTCCGGCAAGTGGCACGGATTTTTTTCCAAACTGCGAAACCACAATTGCAGGTGCTGGAACTGGAGATTTTTTTACAATCGAATCCGTAACAATTACCTTACTATTATTGGCACCGATTACTAAAGGCTGATTGCCTTTTTGGGCCAAAACAGTTGAAAAAGGTGCGGCAATTAAGAGGGTACTAACAAGAACTTTAAATTGCATGTTTAATCGTTTTTTAAGGCGGTGAAACTATGCAACCCCGTTTTGGGGAAGCGTTGAAAATAACTCAGCAAAAAATGAACAGTGTCATTTAATATTGAGGCAATAATTGAAAAATTGGGGGAGAAAGCAGCAAATAAACTATGCAGATGGAGGCGGTGTTGTTTTCGCGTCACGCTCTTTCATTCCGGCTTCGATTTCACTTTGGATACCATCTTTGGCATCCTTAAACTCGCGCATGCCTTTTCCTAAACCTTTTGCAAGTTCCGGTATTTTTTTACCGCCAAAGAAGATGATAATGACAAGGACAATCCAAAGCCATTCACCGCCGCTTGGCATACTCCAAAGAAATTCAGGATTAATTGATAATAGTGTCATCAACACAAGATTTTAAAAAGAAGTGAATAGCAAAGTTACTAAAAATTTTCCAGAAAGCAATGGTTCCACAATCAACTTTAACGATTGCATTTTTCACGTAAAAATCCCTTTTTTTAGAAGTCAATATTACCTCCCAAACCTGCCTTAAGCTGGCTCGTCATCCCGGTCGTGTAAGTCCGCCATCTCTCAATAACGCTCACCATTTCTTCCGGCATTTCTGAGGTAAACTGCATCCATTCCCCGGTGGTGGGATGCTGGAAACCCAACTCCTTTGCATGTAGCGCCTGGCGCGGCAGCAGCTTAAAACAATTGTCCACGAACTGCTTGTATTTACTGAACACGGTGCCTTTCACAATTGCATCTCCACCGTATGTGGTGTCGTTAAAAAGGGGGTGCCCGATGTGTTTCATGTGAACACGTATCTGGTGCGTGCGCCCCGTTTCCAATTGTAACTCAAGCAGCGTTACGTAATTAAACCGCTCTAAAACCGAATAGTGCGTTACGGCGTGTTTGCCATGTTCTCCATCCGGAAAAGCATCCATCATTTTTCTGAAACGCAGGTTGCGCCCCACATGTGCTTCCACAGTTCCATTGTCTTCTTCAAAATCGCCCCATGCCAAAGCAACGTAACGGCGTTGAGAGGTGTGCTTTTTAAATTGCGCCGCAAGCGCTGTCATGGCTTTTTCGTTTTTACCAATCACGAGCAAGCCACTTGTAAATTTATCAATCCGGTGTACCAATCCAACCCGTGGCAGGGAAGTTTCCTGTTCATTTTTTTGGGAGAGATAATGCGCCAAACCGTTTACCAGCGTGCCGCGCGGATTCCCTGCACCGGGATGCACCACCATGCCGGCTTCCTTATCAATCACCAGTAAATCATCATCTTCAAACACAATGTTCAGCGGTAATTCTTCCGGAATTATTTCACTCGTTTCAGGATTTCGGGTTTCAAAAATGAGAATGGAATCCAAAGGGCGCACTTTGTAATTACTTTTTACCGGCGCATCGTTCAGCAGAATATTACCTTCTTCCAGCGCCTGCTGAATTTTGCTCCGCGTGGCGCCTTCAATATGGTTCATCAGGTATTTATCAATCCGGATAGACTCCTGCTTTTTGCCCACCTCAATGCGCATCCGCACTTCCTTTTCTTCGGTTAATTCCTCCGTTTCATCTTCCGGATTTTCATCCCAGTCTTCCTCAAAATTTTCAGTTTGCATCTTGCAGGCAAAAGTAACCGAATGACTGAACGATTATTCGCTTTTTACTTCCGCTTAAACATTCAGCCACTTCAATCCATTTACCTTTGCGCCTCATTTTCAAAAAAATATAACTCCATATGCACAACGCGTACGTCCATTACGGCATTCCTCAAAACGAACCTGTACTTTCTTACGCTCCCGGTTCTAAAGAAAGAAAAGCATTGCAGGATACGCTTGCTGCCATGAAAGCTAATGAGCGCGATATACCGATGTACATTGACGGAAAGGAAGTGAGAAGCGGAGATAAAAAAGAAATTCGCCCGCCCCATGAAACCGGTCACCTTTTAGGACATTTCCATGCAGGCAATGCAACCCACGTAAACCAGGCAATTGATGCAGCTTTGAAAGCGCAACCGAAATGGGCATCCATGCCGTGGGAACATCGCGCAGCCATTTTCCTGAAAGCGGCAGAACTGCTGGCTACCAAATATCGTTTCCGCATGAACGCTGCCACTATGCTGGGGCAAAGCAAAAACGCTTATCAGGCTGAAATTGACAGTGCCTGCGAACTGATTGATTTCCTGCGTTTCAATGTTTATTTCCTGACGGAGATTTATAAGCAGCAGCCTATTTCTCCTGAAGGTTTTCATAACCGGATGGAGTACCGCCCGCTGGAAGGATTTGTGCTTGCAGTAACGCCCTTCAACTTCACGGCTATTGGCGGAAACCTGCCTTCTGCGCCTGCAATGTGTGGCAATGTGGTGGTTTGGAAACCCGCTAATACGCAGATTTATTCAGCTTCTGTTTTTATGGAAATAATGATGGAGGCAGGCTTGCCGGCTGGCGTTATCAATCTGGTGTATCCTCCAGGCCCGGTGATTGGCGAAATTTGTTTTAGCCATCCTGATTTTGCGGGTGTCCATTTCACGGGCTCTACCGGCGTGTTTCAAAACATGTGGAAGAGCATTGGTGAAAACATACATCGTTACAAGACCTACCCGCGCATTGTGGGCGAAACCGGAGGAAAAGATTTTGTGTTTGCACATCCCTCTGCAAATATTGATGCCGTAGTTACAGGTCTTGCCCGTGGTGCGTTTGAATATCAGGGTCAAAAATGCTCTGCCGCTTCACGCGCTTATTTGCCTTCAAACATGGCTGAAGAAGTAAAAGAAAAACTGATTGCCGAAGTGAAAACCATGCACATGGGGAAGGTGGACGATTTCACCAATTTCGTGAATGCAGTTATCGACGAAAAATCTTTCAACAGCCTGGCAAAATATATTGACGGCGTGAAAAGCAGCAACGGCAAGGCAACAATTATTTGTGGCGGCAATTACGATAGTTCAAAAGGTTGGTTTATTGAGCCTACCATCATCGAAGCTACCGACCCGAAGTATGTAACCATGTGTGACGAGCTTTTTGGACCGGTGCTCACAATCCATGTGTATGATGCAGAAAACTGGGAAGCCATGCTGGACGTGGTTGACAGCACTTCTCCGTATGCTTTGACCGGTGCTATTTTTTCTCAGGACAGATACGCTACTGAATTGATGATGCGCAAACTCGTAAACAGTGCCGGCAATTTCTACATCAACGATAAGCCGACCGGAGCAGTTGTGGGACAGCAACCATTTGGAGGCGCGCGTGCATCCGGAACAAACGATAAGGCAGGCTCTCAATTAAACCTTTACCGGTGGATAAGTGCCCGCACCATTAAAGAAACGTTTGTGCCGGTTATAAACTATCGTTATCCTTTTCATCAGAAAGACTAAGCAATATTTTCTAAAAAAAAGCAAGGCGGAATCTAATTCCGCTTTTGTTTTTTTAGAAAGAACGTTTGTTTTTGCCTGATTAATGCAGGTTGTGGTGTGATAAATAATTCTTCCTGCTGTAAAATATTTTCTCCACGAGCCTCTTTTTTTCTGATTGATTTTAGGAATTGAATCGAAGGAAATTCTGCCACATAGTAAAGCGCATAAGAAACGGCAACAGCAGCAGCCACGCCAAATATCCAAACGAAAGGCTGGGAAATGAGGTAAAAATGGAAGCCGTGTTTATAAGCCCATATTTTTAGCAGAAATAAGGAAGCCATGTGCGTGAGATACAGCGTGTAGCTAAACTTTCCGACCCATTCCAATGGTTTTATCCGCACCGCATATTTCAGTCCGCCAATCAGCATGATGGTAGCAAATAATGCCATTGCAAGGCTGGTAATTTTATTGTTTTCCTGATTAAATAAATAGGCTTTGGAAATCACCATAAACTCAAAAAGAATAAGCAGCGCAGCGAGACTTGTCCATTTGTTGAGAGGAAATTTTTGAAAAAGGAAATCCCGCTTTTTATACAACACGATGCCCAGCAAAAAGTAAATGTTGAAGTTGAAAAAGAAATTCGCCAACACGGAGTCTTCATTGGTATCAAAATGAGTGATTCCAAAATTCCAGAAACTTAATGCATACAAGCCAAGTGCAATTACGCCCGCCCATCTCAGTTTGCGGATAATGAAAGGCGCCAGCAGGTAAAAAATAACTTCAAAAGAAAGCGACCAATATTGCACCGTAAGTGCATTGTCTTTAGGGGCGTAAAGACAATTGCGAAGCATGGTTTTTAAATCCGTAAACTTGTAAAAAAAGGCAACGAAGGCAGGATGATTTTCGGCAGAGTGGTAGTAAATCTGCGGCACTAAAAGGCTCAGAATCCAAAACATCAGCAGTGCCCAGCCTATTCCCATCAGGTAAGGTGGATAAAGCCGTAACAGTCTTTTAAAATAAAACGCTTTAATGTCCACATTTTTTTCCAGGCTGTGCGCAATAGAAAAACCGGACAGCACAAAAAATAAAATAACGAACTCAACGCCCACATTTGTTTGCTGCATCGCCATGATATCTGCCCAGTCAAAAACATTCCATTTTGCTCTCGGTAAAATCTCACGCGCGTAATCTTCGGCAGTAGAAAAAAGATTGCCGCGTGCATGATTGGTAACAACGCCTAATGCTGCAAAACCCCGCATCCAATCAACAATCCGAAAGTTTACAGAACCGGACTTGTTTTGTTGAGCAGGCGCCATTTTTATTTATTTTGATGCAAAATTATTTCCCGCTTTATGCATCTTCAAAATATTTTGAGCTGATTAACTGCGCATTTACCATACCGCAACATCTCCTTTTCAAATCCTGAAACGCTTTGGAAATCAGAGAAAGGACACCTTGTTTTTTAAGAAAAAATATCAGTAGTGCAGGCGTAATTTTATCGCTTAAATCCAAACTCAAAAATGAACAATTACAACAACGAGCCAATCTACACGGCTCACGTAGTGGAAAGCACTACAGGCACGCAAACCGTTGCCAAAAACTTTATGGTGCAGGTGTTTTCCTGGATGTTTATTGCACTCGGCATTTCTGCACTTTTTGCTTACCTCTTTGCCACAAACGATTATCTGCTTAGCTATCTCATAAATGAGGGCGGACTTACAACTATGGGTTGGGCTGTAATGCTTGCCCCTATTGGCTTTGTGCTGCTCATGTCATTCGGTTATCAGCGGCTGAGCGCACCGGCAATCACCGGTTTGTTCCTTATTTATTCCGCCATCACGGGCATTTCATTGTCCTTTATTTTACTGGCTTATTCTCCAGGTTCAATTATTACCTGCTTCCTTTCCTCGGCTGCTATGTTTGGCGTTATGGCAGTGATGGGATATACCACCAAAAAGGATCTCACCGGTTTCGGGCGCATCATGATGATGGGTCTGATTGGTATCATCATCGCTTCTGTAATCAATCTTTTTATGCATAGCGGCACTATGGACTACATCATTTCTTTTATTGGCGTGATGGTGTTTACGGGTCTCACGGCGTATGATGTTCAAAAGCTGAAACGCATTGGCGCAGGTATTGAATTTGAAGGAACCGAAGCAGCAGGCGTGCGCAAACTCAGCATCATCGGCGCATTAAATCTTTACCTTGATTTCATCAATCTCTTCCTGTTTATGCTTCGCTTATTTGGCGGCAGGAGGAATTAATAAGCCCTGTGTAATCATCCCACACAAAAACAGGCACCCGAAATTATCGGGTGCCTGTTTTGTTTATCCTAAAAGCAAGTAGTGGCTTTTTAGAAAGCCCTGTTTAATCCCACCACATACCGGAAGCCCATGTATTCAGGATTAGCAAACGGCGGGCGGTTAACGAAGAAGGGAACATCAAACCGGAGCGTAAGCGGTTGTGCTTTTTCAAACACGCCCCACTTTTTAATCGTCAACGCAAAGCCTACGCCTGCGTCCATTCTGAAATCGCTCCACTTTTCTGAAGGCGTGCTGTTTTGATAATCCGCCAGACTGTTGATCCGGCTAAGCTGAATGAAGCCACCATCCGCAAATCCATAGACATCCAAATGCAGCCAATTGCGCGTCAGGCGCGGCTTTAGAGGAATGAAATTGTCAACGTCTGCTTCCAGATTTATGCTTGCGCCGCTGCGGCCTTTGTAACCAATGTATAGATTTCCATCCCGCTCATCGGCTACAAAATAGCCCGCGTATCCACGCAAATTCATGCCGCCGCCCTGCTGAAAATGGTTGGTTTCAAACCTTGAAACACCGCGCCATTCATCCGGCACAAGGCCAATACTGCGGGTGTATTTATTGTCCATCAGCGCTTCGGGATTGGCGCCTGCCATCCACAATTCACTTTCATAAGGAATGCTGCTTCCGGTACCTAACCGTCCGAAAAAGCGCGTTTTCAATTCCAGTTTTCCGAAGGCAAAAACGGAACGCTGGTCTAATTGAACGAAGCTGTAGTTAAACGCGTTTGCATCATTGCCTGTAAATACCGGAGCGCGAAGCGATAACATAGATTGCGTTCTTGAAAAGCTATTCTGAAATGTTCTGGTTACTTCAACGTTCAGGGAATTATTTGGTCGTTGATTAGTGCTGCTCCATTCGCGCGGGTAAAGCAGGTAATCAAAATCCCGGACATCCCGACGCTGCATAAACTGTAGATAACCGCGAATTTTAAAATCACTATTTGGCGTCCACACATGCCCGAAACGCGCCAGCCGCAAGCCATCCAGCAGCCTCAACTCCATTTCTTCTTCATGCTTTGAAAAATGAATAGACACCGGTGAGATGTAGTGAAACGTGAAGTTGATAAGCGGATAGCGGTCATAATATCCTTCGCTTTCAAAGCTTTGGTAAATGCGGCTTTGGAAGAAATGCGTGTTTGCCCAGATTGCTCCTTCCATTCGGTGCATCGTGCGCATGTAATCTCCTTCAAAATGAACACCTGCTTTTATGCCATCCACCGGATTATACCATAAGTCAGGGCGCACAAAAAGCCGGTAATGCCTGCGGTCAAGCGGTGCAAAAAGTCCGCCATCAAGCTTTAGCTGAAAAGCAGGATTATGCGAAAAGAAACCAACGTTCTTAGTGTTATCCAGCGGGTAAATATCTCCCAGTCTTTCAGAAGTATCAATTTCAATAAGCTTTAAACCAGATGGCGCTGAAACCCTTGCCACGTAAGTATCATGGAGGTTTCCCCATCCAAACCATTTGGGTAAAATTGTGGCTTCTGTTTCTTTTTTAAACCAAGTATTGGGCACGTAAAAATTTTGTTTGTTTCCGTTTTTTTCGGTGATGGTAAAATCTACCGGCATATGCATTTCGCCTTTGCGGCGGAGGTGAATATCGAAGCTGTCGGTGTGCCGTACTTTTTGGGCGTAATCAATGCTGTAATCAACGGATTTTGTGGTTTCCAGCCATTGGTCAAAAAACCAGTTTAAATCCGTCTTTGTGAATTGAATGATAGATGTGCGGAAGTCTTCAAAATAAGGATGCGCAATTTTCCATTGGTTGAAATAATGGCTGAAAGCCACGTGGAATAAAGAATCGCCCAGCGTGTATTGCAAGGCATAAAGCATTGTAGCAGTTTTGTAATACACGAGTCCGTAGCCGCCTTCATGCCCAAGTGCGTTGTTGAAATCATTAGAGTGAGTGTTTAATTGGTGGTCATCGCCCTGCAAAATGTTGTAGATATAAGAGTTGTAAACGCGCGCATCCTTTGAAATAGTTGGCTCATAAAAAAGCCTGCGATATTTTGATTTTGGTGTTGCAGCTTTAAGGTATTTTCCATCAATTTTTTCCAGCCCTCTCGCGGTGAGAAACTGCGTGAAACCCTCATCCAGTGCAGCTCTGTACGTTTCATTACTGCCCACCATTCCGTAAAACCAATTGTGCCCTATTTCATGAACCAGCAATCCCCGGTAGCCCGGTTCACTGCCGCCATCCAGCGTAAGCATGGGATATTCCATGCCGTCTGCCGCGTCTGCCGCTGCCATTTTAGGGTAGGCAAACATGCCGATATCTGTTGAAAACGTTTTCACGATTTCGGCTACCAGGTCGGCGCTGTTTTGCCATCCGCTTGCATGTGGTTCCTGTGCAATGCCCACGCATTCTATTCCATTCCAAAAAGTTGTGGCAATGCGGTAAGACGGGTCGGCAGTGAAGGCAAAGTCGTGTACGTTTTCAGCGTGAAATTTCCAGATTTTTCGTTCGCCTTTTTTATAGGGAATAATGGTGGAAGGCACTTCGTTCCAGGGTTTGGAGGCAAAGTTTTTCATGTCGAGCTGCGCACGAAGTTCATCGGGCAACACCTCTTTTCTGTTTTGCAATGCACCTGTTGCTTCCAGAATGTAATTGGAGGCAAAATCAAGGTTCACGTCCCAAACACCGAAATCGCCATAAAATTCTTTATTCAGGTGCTGGTAAGTATCCCATCCAAACTTGCGGTCGTACACAGAAATTTTCGGAAACCACTGCACGCCATTGTAGTGCATAAAGCCCCAGGCAGGGTACATTTTCATCCGCCGGCGTGTGCTTCCATTGTCCCAATAGGTTTTGAAATCCATGCTGAATGTGGCTTTGGCAGCGGGATACAATGGTGCGGGCAAGTAAACTTTCAGAATGGTATTGTCAAGTTCCGTTTCCGTAGCAGCTCCATTTACTTTCAGGTTCTCTATCGTAGTTCCCAATCCCGCGGCTTCATATTTTCCGAGACGTGGCTTTAAACCCTGCGCTCGTTCCTGGTCGTGCAGATAAGAACCTTTTACAAACGCATTCTGGTAAAGATGGAAATAAACGAACGTCAGCGTGTCGGGTGAATTATTGACGTATTCCAGTTGCTCTGTGGCTGTGATGGTGTGGAGTGTTTCATCAATTTTGGCATTGATGGTGTAATGCACATCCTGCTGCCAGTATGCCGCATCGGGCATTTTATTTTTCCAGTAAAAAGGGTTGGAGGTGCTTTGGTAAGTTTTCAGGCTTTGAGCGAAACCTGCATGGGCAAAGATGATTGCCGCGCACAAAAAAATAAGAAACTGCCTCATGAAAAATCTTTTAAAAAAAGAGGCGCGAAAATACAATTAGCGAAGGCAGGCGCTGACTAAAAAGTAGGGTAGTAGATTTTGGTTGAAATAAATGTTTCGAAAGAAAGCGGTAACTAATAAATCGCAGCTTCATTTTCATTCACTTGTGTGATGGATTCGCCTTGTTGCTGTGTCTCGTTTAATGATGCAATAATCACGGCTTTTGGCTTAGCTTCTTCGGATGTTTTTGGAGGTGTGTGAGATAAATTTTCCTTTGGAATTTCCGGATTTGGTTTGGCAGTATTTACAGAAGTCTTTTTGGTTGCCTGTAGTTTTTGATAATTTTCTGTTGTTGGTTTTTCGGTGAGTGTAGGCTGTGCTGAAGGCGTTTCTGTTTCAGATTTTGCAGTAGCTTGCTGTGGGGTAATTATTTGTTGCCGGGTATTTTCTACTGGAGTTTGAGTGGTTTTATTTTCCACTTTTTTTCCGTATTCCACATACCATAAAATACCGAAGCTCATCACAATTAAGGTAGCAATGTAAGATGGTCGAATGCCGTTGTGTCTTCTTGATTTGCTGCGGTGCCTTTTAGCGGGTTTTGAAGACGTAACCACTAAAGAATTCTGATGAATTTTCGGGTTTAAAAGTTGGTGATGGTCTGTAAGAAACGCTGTGTTCAGGTCGTGCAAGAGTTGTGGGATCTGCGCTTCATTTCCTTTAATTCCTTTCAATGCTTTGGCACAAAATGCGCAGCCTGCGGTGTGAATTTGCAATGCGGCATTTTCTTCTTCAATTAAATCATCCGTTGCTGCCTGGAGTAACTGGCGTTTAGTGATGCACGAGCTGCTCGTTCTGGCATCTTCATAACTATTGGAGAGGGTTGGGTTTTCAAACAAAAAATCACCTGCAACTAACTCTGATTTTGCAATCCCTTTTTTGCTGTTGAAAAATGAAATGGTGTAGGTTTCCAGCCATTTTTTAAAATTTGGAACTGCCCTATGTGGCAGGGTTTCAAATAAACTCAAAAACAACAGCCTCGTCATTTCCGTGGCCTTTTCAATGGAATGAAAGTGCAGCAGGGCGTTTCCTAAGACGAGATGTGCGTATCGTTTGTGAAGTTGAGATAGCGCTTCCGCATCTTTTCGGTTAGTAAAACGGTAAGCTAGTTCTTCATCGGTAAGGCGGCGATAATTGAGTGCGGTAGAAACGGTTTGGTTTTTCATTTTGGTTGATGGATTGGTTTGATAGAATCTTAACGTTACTCTTGTAGAATAAAAGATCAGGCCATAAAGGTTGCACAATTTTAAGCGTGCTGAAAAGCTTTTCAAGGCCACTTACATCTGCTTAACATTCATTTCCGTTTGTATGTTTTTACAGACTTTTTTTTCCGCCGCCCATTTTTACTTTCTCCTACCTCGGTCAATCTTTTTTAGGTAGGTTTGCGCCACTTTTTTAACAGCATAATCTCTTTATGAATTTATTCTACCTCGTTCCATGCTTTGGCGTTCTGGCTTTAATCTACACCGCCGTTAAAGGCGCCTGGGTGCGCAAGCAAGATGATGGCTCAGGCCGCATGAAAGAAATCGCCCGATACATTGCCGAAGGCGCCATGGCTTTCCTTAAAGCCGAATACAAAATCCTTACTTACTACGTCATAATTGCCAGTCTGCTTTTGGGCTTCATGGGCTATAGCAATCCGGAGTCGCATTGGTCAATTGCCATTGCCTTTGTGATTGGTGCTTTCTTCAGTGCGTTAGCAGGTTTTATCGGGATGAATATTGCCACGAAAGCCAACGTACGCACGGCTCACGCTGCCCGCACTTCCTTATCTAAAGCGCTTGCTGTTTCCTTTGGCGGTGGCGCTGTTATGGGCTTGGGCGTTGCCGGTTTAGCGGTGCTTGGTTTGGGTGGTTTGTTCATCGTTTTGAAGATGATTTTCGCTCCGGATGCTGCTGTGGATTCTCTCGAAATGGCGCGCACTATTGAGGTACTTACCGGTTTTTCTCTTGGCGCTGAAAGCATTGCATTGTTTGCAAGAGTGGGCGGTGGTATCTACACAAAGGCTGCTGATGTGGGCGCTGATCTGGTAGGAAAAGTAGAAGCCGGAATTCCAGAAGATGATCCCCGAAATCCTGCTACCATTGCCGATAACGTGGGTGATAATGTAGGGGACGTTGCCGGTATGGGCGCTGATCTTTTTGGCTCGTATGTAGCCACAGTTTTGGCAACAATGGTTTTAGGTAGAGAAGTCACTTCCACAGCAGATGCTTTCGGAGGATTTGCTCCCATTCTTTTACCCATGCTCATTGCCGGAACCGGCATTATTTTCTCCATGATCGGGACGTTGTTTGTACGCATTTCTGATAGTGCCGGAATCAGCACCAACGCCGTTCAGCGCGCACTTAACATGGGCAACTGGGGTTCCATTGTTCTTACCGCAATCGCGGCTTATTTCCTTTGTGGATTTATTCTGCCCGGTTCCATGGTTTTACGTGGAGTCACTTTCACAAGCATGGATGCCTTCTTTGCCATCATAATTGGTTTAGTAGTGGGCACGCTCATGAGCTTGATAACTGAATATTACACTGCCATGGGCAAGCGCCCTGTAATGACTATTGTACGCCAATCCGGAACCGGACATGCAACCAACATTATTGGTGGTCTCGCGATGGGAATGGAAAGCACGTTCCTGCCGATACTCGTTCTTGCAGCAGGCATCTGGGGTTCTTTTCATGTTGCCGGATTATATGGCGTTGCCATTGCTGCCGCCGGAATGATGGCTACCACTGCCATGCAGCTTGCTATTGATGCCTTCGGGCCTATTGCTGATAATGCAGGTGGCATTGCCGAAATGAGCGAACTGCCACCCGACGTGCGCGAAAAAACAGACACGCTGGATGCGGTAGGAAATACCACTGCTGCCACGGGAAAAGGTTTTGCCATTGCCTCCGCTGCATTAACTGCGCTTGCTTTGTTTGCTGCTTACGTAGGTGTTTCAGGCATTCCGGGGATTGATATTTACCATGCCGATGTGCTTGCAGCTTTGTTTGTAGGCGGGATGATTCCTTTCATTTTTTCTTCCCTTGCTATCCGCGCCGTTGGCGAAGCAGCCATGGCAATGGTGGAGGAAGTACGCCGTCAGTTTCGCGAAATACCAGGGATAATGGATGGCACCGGAAAGCCGCAATACGAAAAGTGCGTGGCTATTTCCACCGAAGCGTCCCTTAAAAAAATGGTTTTGCCCGGAGCAATTACTATCATCTCGCCCATCCTCATTGGTTTTCTTTTAGGTCCTGAAGCATTGGGTGGTTTCCTTGCGGGAGCAACTGTAAGCGGTGTGCTGATGGGTATGTTTCAAAACAATGCAGGCGGCGCATGGGACAATGCAAAAAAATCTTTTGAAAAAGGAGTGGAAATAAACGGTGAAATCTTTTACAAAAAAAGCGAACCCCACAAGGCTTCTGTAACCGGCGATACGGTGGGTGATCCATTTAAAGACACTTCGGGTCCGTCTATGAATATCCTCATCAAACTCATGTCCATTGTAGCATTGGTAATTGCGCCTACTTTAGGCAATATGTATGGCACGCGCACGCCCGGAGAAGCGAAGGCACCGGTGAAGCAGGAAATTAAAGCTACTGAAAGTATAAAGGCGAAAGTCTGAAGTGGAATTTAGCATAAAAGGAACGGGCAGTAAGCAATGGTTGCCCGTTTTTTATTCTTTTAAAAACTTGTTCCCAAATTTATAAAGGAGGTTTTTTTAAGAGGAATGAATTAAAGGCGGTGCTATAGAAATTGTATACGAATAAAACCTGAAAACCACCGGTTCATATTAAGATTCAAAAATGCTGTTTTCTTCCTGCACCATGCAGGAACGCGTCTGCACGACTGCAAAACCTTCCTGCATGATGCAGCGACCAAAAATAGTTAATACAAAGCCTCGCTGCTTGGTGCATGGAGTAAAAATAGTTAATGCAAAGGCTTCCTGCATGGTGCGGAAGGTTTTCGGTTTAAAATGTACCATTAACCACTAATATCATTGTCGTTTAGATGAGAATAGAAATGGACACTCGCATTTGTAGTAATAATGATGCAAATACATTTGGAAAAGACTTGCAAAAGAAGCAGGTATCAGTTCCAATTAGCTATCTCAAGCCCTTCTATTCTATTGAAATGCGCAGCATTATTATTCGCTATTTGCAAGCCATTGGTCAGGGCTATGCCGGCGATGAGACAGTCTGTGTGTCCGATTGGTTGCCCTCTCTTTCGCAAGTCAGCAAAAATTTTAGCGGCTTTCTCTGCCGCAATGGTGGAGAGGGTTAGTGTATTGTTTTCTGCGGCGAAGGTTGAAAACTTCTCTAATTGCTTATGAGCATCTTTATACAGCAAGCCGTTTAAATCTTCGTAGTAGGTGATAATGCTGATGTTGAGGCTTTCGTAAAGCGAAAGATACCTGCTTACGCTTTTTTCAATTTCGCTATTACCACGAAGAAAACCGGAAAGGATGTCTGTGTCAACAAGCGTCGGTTTCATATCTCAATGTCGCGGTCAAAGAGCGTTTCCCGTGTCTGGTTTGTGTGGTGCAAAAAATCATTGTAATCCTCGTTTGTCATCTCACTAAAACAGCCTGAATATTTCAGAATTTGGCTTCTGCGGTCTGTGGGTGTTTTGGTCTTTGTTGTGAAAGAACGAATGACGGCATAAACGTCCTCTAAACGGTCAGCTGGTACCTTTTGAAGTTCTTTCCATATAATGTTTAGTGTGAGCATAGATAATTTCAAAGATAGGCTACCAAATTCGTTCATTCAAAAGATTGAAACGTTGCCCCTGATGTGAAATCTGCTGGTTTGAGTGCCTTGCCTTTACAAACAACCTTCTCAAACTTCATCTCACCTACTCCCAACTTATGAACTTACGAACCTATCACCTTAGCATCCCCCTTTTTACCTTCGCAAAATGATTGCCCAATCATCCATTGATGAAATAATGCAGCGCACAGACATTGTGGACGTGGTGGGGCAGTTTGTGCGCCTCAAAAAACGCGGCACCAACCACATTGCCAACTGCCCGTTTCATTCTGAAAAAACACCCTCGTTTTATGTGTCCGGCAGCAAAGGCATCTTCAAATGTTTTGGTTGCGGAAAAGGTGGAAACGCCGTCACCTTTATTCAGGAGCATGAAAAACTTACCTATCCCGAATCCATACACTGGCTTGCCGATTTTTATAAAATAGACATCGAGGAAACAGAGCGCTCACCCGAACAAAAAGAACAGCAGAAATCGGAAGAAACCCTGCGCCTGCTCAATGAATTTGCCGCCAAATATTTTCACGACCAACTGTTTCATGATGAAGAAGGCATCGCCATCGGCCTTTCTTATTTTAAACAACGCGGCTTCCGCAAAGAAATAATTGAGCGCTTCAACCTTGGGTACAACCGCGAAGACGGACATTCCTTTTTCACCAAAGCCGTGCAAAGCGGATACGATAAGGAAATCCTCCTCAAAGCCGGACTTATCAGCCACCGCGGCGAACTGTATTACGACATGTATCGCGGCCGCGTCATTTTTCCCATCCAAAACATGACCGGCAGGGTGTTGGGTTTCGGTGCGCGCATCCTCAAAAAAAACGACAAAGCGCCGAAGTACATCAACACGCCGGAGAACGAACTCTACATCAAAAGCCGCACGCTTTACGGCATGTTTCAGTCGCGGCAAGCCATCTCAAAAGCCAATGAGTGTTTTTTGGTGGAAGGCTATACTGACGTGGTTTCCATGCATCAGGGCGGCGTTGAAAATGTGTTGGCAAGCAGCGGCACATCCCTCACCGAAGACCAGTTGCGCGTAATCGGGCAGCTCACAAAAAACCTCACCATTCTGTATGATGGCGATGCCGCGGGCATCAAAGCTGCGCTGCGCGGAATGGATATGGCGCTTGCACAAAGCTTCAACGTCAAGCTGGTGTTGTTTCCCGAAGGCGAAGACCCGGATAGTTTTATTCAGCAGCATGGCGCCACCGTGTTTCAGGAATATGCACAAAAGAAGAAGCAGGATGTTATTTCCTTCCGGCTTGAAGTGGGGCTGAAAGAAGCAGGCACCGACCCGGTCGCAAAATCAAAACTGGTGAATGAAATTGCCGAAAGCATTTCCAGAATAAACAAGGCTGAAGACTTTGCGCTGCGCGATTATTACCTCCGCGAGAGCGCCAAAAAACTGCAGGTAGATGAAGCAGGATTAATCAATCTGGTAAACAAATTTATCCGCGAGCGGATGGAGCAGGAGCGGCGCACGCAGGCAAGGCAGGAAAGCGTTTCGGCTGCGCCGGAAATTGCAGGTGATGGCACGGAAAGCATTGCCATTGCAGGGAAATTAAACACGGCATCCAACGAAGAAAGGAAGGAGTGGGAAGTGATAAGAGTGTTGCTGGAACATGGGCACAAGGCTTATGAAGGAGAGGAAAACGTCGCCGCGCTCATCTTCGAAAGGATAGACCCGGAGCTGATAGAAAATGCCATGGCGCGGAGTGTTTTCAACAGTTATTTTGCCTTCCTGAAAAAGTTTGGCAGCGTGCCCGGTCTGGATTATTTCACCAACATTCCCGATGCAGCCTTGCAGGAAAAAATGGCAAACCTGCTGCAAACGAAATCTGAAATTAGCCCCAACTGGAGCATCGTTTACAACATTGAAACCATGCACGGCGAGCACAATTACATCAACGAAGTGGACAGCGCATTGCAGTATTATGAGGTGCAGAAAATCATTGTAATCCTGGAAACTGTTTGCCAAAGAATGGAGCAGGAACGCGATGCACACAAAACCACATTGCTGCAACAAAAACTGATGGACCTGAAGCTTGCACAAAAGGAATTTTTCGGAAAATCAGACACCGTTATTTTCAAACTCCAACCCTCCAACCGTTCTTAAAAATGGCGCGCATTCTTGCCCTCGATTATGGAAAGAAGAGAACCGGCATATCCGTCACCGACCCGCTGCAAATAATTGCCACCGCGCTCACCACTACCGACACCGCTACGCTCATCGGTTTCCTCAAACAATACATTGCCACTGAACCAGTGGAAATGTTCCTCATTGGCTATCCACTAAACATGGATGAAACGCCAACTGATGCCACGCCGCTGGTTGAAAAATTCATCCCGAAACTGCAGCATGTTTTCCCGCACATTCCGGTTTTGAAATGGGATGAACGCATGAGTTCAAAATTTGCGCGGCAAGCCATTTCGCAAATGGGCTTAAAGAAAAGCGACCGCGAAAAAAAGGAATTGATTGATGCCGTGAGCGCCACCATGATGCTGCAGGAATATCTTGAAACCCGCACGGGATAAGTATCTTTGCCCGTTTTTGTAACTGATTTTTAAAAGAAGAGAAGCAATAATTATGGTGTTGCCTGTGATAGCATACGGACATCCCGTCCTGCGGAAAATCTGCGAAGATGTGGATTCCCAATATCCCGAACTGAAAAAGCTGATTGAAGACATGTGGGAAACCATGTATCACACAAACGGAGTAGGAATAGCCGCGCCGCAAGTTGGGAAAGCCATCCGCGTTTTCGTGATTGATACTAACCAGGTGGTAGATGATTTTGATGACGAAGACAGAAGGCTTTACCCGAATGAAAAACCATACAAAGGTGTGTTCATCAACGCTGAAAAAATAGAGGAAACCGGAACGCCCTGGGCTTATAACGAAGGCTGCCTCAGCATTCCGAAAGTGCGGGAAGATGTGCGTCGTCCTGCAAGCGTAACCATTGAATTTCTGAATGCAAACTTTGAAAACCAAACCATGACTTTTCATGGCATTACTGCCCGAGTCATCCTGCATGAATACGACCACATTGAAGGCAAGCTTTTTATTGACTACCTTCCTGCATTGAAGAAACGCCTCATCCGCAAAAAGCTGGATGACATTAGCACCGGAAAAGTGAAAGTGGATTACCGAATGGTATTTCCGAAATAGCTGAAACGGTATGGTTTTTAAAAACGGCTTTTAACCTTCAATAGAAAATTAACCAACTATTTCTTTTTGCCTGCCTCTCCCTCATATTCAGAAGAACAACTCGTGTTGCTGCTCCGTCAGCAAAGCAGAGAGGCATATAATTACCTGTACGAAAATTATTCAGCCGTGCTTTTCGGCGTCATTCACCGCATTATTTATGATGAAGAAACGGCGCGGGACGTGCTTCAGGAAACCTTCTTAAAAATATGGAATAATATAAGTCAGTATGACGCTGGCAAAGGGAGAATCTACACCTGGATGATAAATATTGCCCGGAATGCATCTATTGACAAACTGCGGTCGAAAGGCGAAATTATGAAGTCGAAAATCCAGCAGGGCGATGGACTCGTAAGTGATTTTCATAAAGCAGGCACTACAGAACAATCCACCGACACGATAGGTATTAAAAAACTGGTTAGTAACCTTAAACCTGAATATTATACCATCGTTTATTTAGCCTACTTTAAAGGTTATACACTCGACGAAATATCTAAAACACTTGAAATACCGCTTGGCACGGTCAAGACCCGTATGCGCCATGCTATTAAACTATTAAGACAACAATTTAGCGTTTAAAAACAAAAAGTGGACGAACAATCCTACATAGAATCCGGCATCTTAGAGGCATACGTGCTTGGTGCTTTAACCCCGCAGGAAATGAATGCGGTTGCGGCTGAGATAGCTGCCAACCCTGTTTATGCTGCGGAGGTGCGGGCTATTGAGGAAAGTTTGTATCACATAGCGAAAGATGCTGCGAAGGTGCCACCTGCCGAAATGAAAGAAGGTATTTGGAATTCAATTAAAGCTGCGTCGCCACAATCATTTAAAGATGCAACACGGGAAACCAATGGAAATGTGCGGCCCATGTTTGGAGGGGGTAGCGGGCGGTCAAAAATGGTGCATTGGGAGCGGGCTGCTTTGTTAGTTTTATTGTTAGGAAGTGTTGTTTTAAACTTGTATTTCTGGAATCAGAACAAGGATTTAAAGCAAGAGCAATTGGTTTTAGTGCAATCGGAAAATATAATGCATGCGCGGTTTGATTCCCTTGAAACGCAGCAAGTGCACATGCAGGCATCCCTTCAAAATTATCAGCAAGAGCACGAATTGCTTGCAGATACCAACATTAAAGCCATTGTGATGAAAGCTGCTACGCCAGGAACCCCCATGGCTGCAACTGTATATTGGAACAAAACAAATGGTGAATCATATCTTGCCGTTCAAAAAATGCCGCCGCCACCCGCCGGAATGCAATATCAAATGTGGGTAATCCAGGATGGCAAACCCGTGAGCATGGGTGTTATCAATTCAGATGCTGCCTTGCAAGGTGATGTAAACTTGCTGCCGATGCGGGTTTTAAACGGACAGGCATTTGCTATTTCGCTGGAGAAAACCGGCGGCAGTGAAACCCCTACAGAAGTGAAAGTAGTGGGCGCTATTTCCTGATTTATTTATTGGATTTCCCTTTCTTGTTCTTTCTTCAAAGATGGAATCAAAAAGAAGCCTAAAGCTATTCCGGCACTTAATCCGCCAATGTGCGCTGCATTATCAATACCCGGAAGCAACCCGTTTAAAAGATTATAATACCATTTAGACATCTAAATCTTGTATTTCGGTATAAATTTTCCAGCCTGTAATGGAGCGAATGATTTCTGCATTTAGCATCGCAATGATATCCATGACTTTTTCACTTAGTGCTTCTAAGCAGGTGAACACCTTATTGCCAAGCCTGTCCTTGATCCATCGCCAGATCATCTCCGCCGGATTGAGTTCAGGACTGTAAGGCGGCAAAAAAAGTAAGGCTATATTTGGCGGAATCGTCAGGCGCCGCGCTTTGTGAAAAGCACCATTGTCTAATATCACCAGCTTAAATTCTTCCGGCTTGTGGTTTGAAAATTCATCCAGCCATAGTTCAAAACAATCAGTATTGCAATAAGGTAACTCCAGCGTAAAATGATCGCCAGAGGAAGGACTATAAGCTCCAAACAAATAGAAATTCTTAAACCGATGCTGATAGGGTACAATTGGTTTTACGCCGCGCGAGGTGAGGCACCGCCGCACGATGGAGAGCAGTCCAAAACGGCTTTCGTCCATCACATACATCTGAAAAGAGGAGCAACCAGATACTCTAAACTCATTATACTTAATATGTTTTACTTGCTCAGGCAGGTTTTTTAAAAACCGCTACCGCGGCTTCGTCTTTTTTTACGTGGCTTTTGCGACCCACTTTTAATTTGGTGGCAAAGTTTCGTTTCAGGTATTTGTTTAAGGCATAGTAGCCTTTTTCAATGCCCATTTCTTCTTTGAGCCACGTTTGCACTTCGCCGTAGGAGCGAAACCCATTTTTGGGGTCTGCTAGTTTTTGAGCAATCTGTTGTTTTTGAGCGCTGCTGATGCCGGAGCGTTTGTCTCCCCCACGACCTTCGGTGATGAGGGCTTGCAACCCGCCTGCGCGGTATTTGTTTTTCCAGATGCGGATAGATTCGCCGCTGACTCCTGTTTTCGCTGCCAGTTCGCCAACATAAACAGCACCTCTAACGGTGGCAAGCAGCATTTTTATCCGAGGCTTGAGGTGTGCAGCAACTTTCGTTTGTAGAACTTTTAATTCTTCAACGCTCTCTATTACGGTAATGGACGGTGTCTTTGGCATAAACCTAAAGACACTAATCTAAACTCAAAAGTTGGGTGGGGAAATGGTATAAACTACAAAGCCGACCATGCTTAATAACAATGGTTTGCGGACTTTCTTTTCTAAAAGATTGGTAGAAAGCAGGGCAATGTAAATGCCGTACATTCCGAAAATAGCCCCTGATGCACCTGCACTCACGGAATGCGTATGCCACCAAAAACTTGTAAGGCTTGCCGTAATGCCGCATAGCAAATAAGCAAGCAGAAACCTTCCTTTTCCTAAAAGCGGTTCCAGTAAATTGCCAATTAAAAAAAGCGCCACCATGTTAGCAGCCAAATGTGCGATGCCGATGTGCAGGAAAACACAGGTTAGCAGTCGCCACCATTGTCCGGAGGCGGAATAAACTCCTGCATTTGCTCCCCAACGGATTAGGCTTTCAGTAGAAGGATTGATTGGATTTACGCCGGTAGCAATCATTGCCAGGAACATCAAGATATTTATGTTGACAACCAGTGGCGTGATAAAAAAATGGCGTTGGGGGATGAAAATTGAATAAAGGTGCTTGAACTTTGGGACTATCCGCTCTTTTTTAAATGTTGTCGATGCATCATTCAAAGCCGGAAATAGGGTTTTCATTTCCTGAAACTTGAAAAACAATTCTTCTTTGGTAAGAATAGCATTCAGCTTATTGAAGACGGCAATAAATGCGGGGATTAATCGGGAAGGGTCTTCAGTATATAACTCATCGGGATGTTGGAGTGTGCATTGGATTTGAAGCCTATCAGCATTTATGGTCGCTTTTACAGCAACATTAAAAGAAGAAAAACCTTCTAAAGTATGGGCGTAAACTTCGGTGGGGGTAAGATGGGAAATGCGCCAGTTTAAATTCGTGAAGGTTAGAAATACAAGTGCCAATAACGCATCATTACTTAAACCTTCCGTTGAAAAAGATTCCGTAAAAGTGGAAGGCGAGGTTTGTAACATACTGTTTTAATGGAAGTTCTATGGAAAAACGCAATTAGCTTAGTGTAATTGCATTGCATTGTGCTTAATCGTTTAGGTTGACAGTTGCAATAAAATCCGGCAGTTCAGCATCT
Source organism: Flavipsychrobacter sp. (assembly GCA_965218185.1). Lineage (GTDB taxonomy): Bacteria > Bacteroidota > Bacteroidia > Chitinophagales > Chitinophagaceae > JAFIGV01. Next base: position 598,844 of record CBDCKE010000008.1, on the reverse strand, counting down.
ACAGGTATAGATTTTCCATGGTCATTTATGATAATTGTGTAACCTTTTTTTCTAAGAATGGCCAGTATTTGATTAGAAGGGATGTAAGAATAAGCCAGTAAATCAGTATAAAACATAGCTTCTATTGGACGGCTGTAGTTAAAGAGAATGCCGTTTTGGATATGCTCATCATTAAGTTTCCGAAGGTCTTTTGCCCAATGCGGATTTCGGTCTGCTGGTTCAAATGCCTTTAAGCGCTCTATGCAATATCTCACAGGCAACACAATAAGGAATCCCAAACCGATATTAATTATCCATTTTATCTTAAAGTCTTTTCGAACACTGATGAGATAGTAAAAGAAATCTGCCGTCATCAAGAATAATGCAGGCGCAGTGAAAAGTAAATAACCCTGCATTTTGGTTTTGGCAATAGAGAAGAAAAGTAAAGGAATCAGAAACCAAATCAGTATGGCTAACCTCTTTTTATCCAGTCCTTTTTTGAAAATAATGATACAAAACCAAACTAAAGGCAAGTAAATAAGTTCTCCATAGTTTATTCTAATTTGGTTGAGGAAATAATAAAATGGTTCCGGCTGTTCGTTTAAAACTTCAAAAAAATGTTTTGCATTAAAACCCGCTTCCCATATGGCTTCTTTAGGGAACACCTGAAAAATATAAACCTGCCACGGAAGTACGACTGCTGCGCAAACTATGATTATCAAAAAAAACTGACTAATAATTTGAATCATTTTGAACTTGCGGGCATCAAAAACCAACAACAGCCAAACGGGCAAAACGATTAATGCAGGCAGCCACTTACAAAGAATAGCGGCGCCAATTGAAATTCCCGTGAGTGCATTAAAAATAGTTTTCCCGGACTTTAAAAAAAGAATACAGAAGGCAACTGCTAACGCTACAAAGAACAAAAAGAAAATGTCAATATGGTCGGTTGGCGCTCTGCCCGCAGTTAATTCAAGTATCAAACCATTTAGGGAAAAAAGAAATGCAGTAAAATAGCCGATGTTTCTATTGAAAAGACTCTTGCCGATAAAATAAGATATACCTATCCCAATCGTTGAAAGTAAAATGGAGGGTAGGCGCAAAGCAATTTCATTTGCACCGAAAAGCCACATGCTGTAAGCCATGGTCCACAAGGGTAAAGGTTGCTTATGCAGCCAGATATGGTTTGCTGTCCAGTTAGTGTAATTAAAAGGGAGTAATGCAGTTTTGTAAAGAAGTGGTTTGAAGGGGTGATGCATTAGGTTTTTGGCTACCAATGCATGATAACGCTCATCCCATTCATGCAAATGCAAGTCGCTGGCAATAAACAACCGCAGGATGAAACCACAAAAAATAAGCAACCAAACTGCTGTTTTAAAATCATTTTTGCGATAAGATTTCCAGGAAATGAAATATCCGATGGCGCAGAGCGAAATAGTTAGTAATCCGGGTATTAAGTTCGACATGGAACTATATGATGATTGCCATGGCTAGTCTTTCTTAAACTGCTCTGTAATTTCTGCCACAATAATTCCATATTTGCGGATAATGCTGCGAATAATCATCGTTTTTCCATCAGGCATGAGGTACATATTTTGCGACATGCGTACCCGCTTCACGATTTTTCCATCAGGCAATTTTAGGGGGAAGCTCCAGGTAAAATAATTGCCGTAAAGCACGCCCCGCGCTGTTCCCACCACATCTGTTGCGGTTGCTTCAACATGATGTTCATCTATCTGGCGCATTTTCCAGGTGCGATGGTTGGGTTTTGAGCCTTCGGTGTAAAGGTCTTGCTCGATGGTAAGGATGCCATCTTTCAGAACGCCCATTGTTTCAGTAGTGATGCGGGCAGTTGGCTTGCCGCCGCGGCTTTCGACAACCCCGGTTGATTTTGTGTGACCTATGAAAAACTCCTGCGGTTTGAGCGGGGTTCTATCGTCTGCAAAATCAGCAGGTTTCATGCTGGCGCAACTGGAGAGGAGGGTAGTGGCGAGGAGGGAAATTAGGAGAGAACGCATAGATGAAATAGTCGCTGATTTAAAATTAGTTTTCAAAATATTACTTTAGAGCCTCACACCCGCACCATCCCCCGAAACCCACGCGCCGCGTAATATGATTCTGCTCCATTGTGATATACAAAAACCGTATCGTAACGCCTGTCGCAAAACAGTGCCCCGCCCAATTTCCGGATGGCTTCCGGCGTTTTTACCCAACTTGAGGTTTTGGTATCAAAAGCTTCCAATGCCTGCAACTGCCGATATTGTTGTTCTGATAAAAGCTCCACGCCCATTTCAGCAGCCATATTCACTGCGCTGTCTTTCGGCTTGTGTTCCTTTCTTGCCTCCAAAGCTTCGGGGTCATAGCAAATGCTTCGTCTGCCTTTTGGGCTTTCAGGGGAGCAATCGCAAAATAAAAACTCCCCGGTCTTTTCATCCCTGCCAATCACGTCAGGTTCGCCGCCGGTTTGCTCCATCTCATTTAGCGACCAAAGTTTATCAGGATTGATTGCCAGTTTTGATTGCACATCTTTCCAGTTTATTGCGGAATGGCGGTACATGTTGCGCTCAAAACGAGTTTTTAATGATTGAATAATATCCTCCTCTTGCTGTTTTGAGAGCTTTTTATTAGAATTATTTTGTTTGCTCATTTCTAAATCTTAATTACGCATCCCGTATCTCTGGCTCCACCAACTTAGCCAGTTTTTCCAGAGAATCCTGCCAGCCTAAATAACACATTTCTACCGGAATAGCCGCCGGAATGCCTTCCTGAATAACTTTCAGTTCTGTGCCCACCAACACTTTTTTAAGCCAGATGGAGGTAGTCATTTCACCGGGTAAACCTGGATTATCAAATTTATCGGTATGCTTTATAAACTCGTTGGGTGTAATTTCTAAAAATTCCCCGCCGAAAAACTGTTCGCTTCCTGTAGTAAAGTTGGTGAACGACATGCGGTAGCTTCCGCCCACTCGTGCATCCATTTCGTGAACGGTGCCTATAAAACCATACGGTGGGAGCCATGCTGCCATGGCTGCGGGTTCCGTAAACGCACGAAACACTTTTTCAGGACGTGCTTTGATTACTCTGTGTAAGGTCACACTGTTTGTTGACATGTTGTTTCGTTTTTGAATTTTTATTTTAAGAAAAAAGTTTTTTATTTTAGATTATTTTGTTACTTATCAATCATTCAATCCCTTCCCGTTCATTATATCCTCCCTGCTTTTTTCAATCCTTGCCTCCCGTGTTTTAGATTGCTTAGGTGCTGAAAAATGAAGTAAATACCCTCTTTGCCTGCCCGGAGTGAGTGCATTAAAGGCTTTTTTCAAACCCTCATCTTCATCCAGCCATTTTTTAAATTCTTCAGGGATGGAATATTCTTTAGTCTTTTTTAGTTCCACCTTTAAGCCAGCCTGCTCCACTTTTATCGCTTCTTTGATGTAGGATTTAATCGTGGCTTCCTTATCCGTTATCTCCTTAATACTTGTAAACCTTAGTTGCCGCGCCGACTGTACGTTTTCAGTTTGCTGAATGAGGAGACTTTTGGCATCTTTCAATAACGCGCCTTTAAAAAACAAGAGTGCGCAATATTCTTTAAATACGTGGATTAACATGATATTGCTGTCCTCCAAAGCATAGCAAGGGCAGCCCCATTTCAGCACTTCCTCTAAGCCGCAGCTAAGGGCAATGGTTCTTAGTTTTTTGATTTCCTCCTGCCATTTTTGAGGTTTGGTGAAGTAGAAATTGACGGTGGGATTCATGAAATTAAGGTGTTTTTGGACAAAGTTAAGCAATGAATTTATTCATTTTCATGAAAAATATCAAATGCCTTCCACCCCCATTGCTCCTTCTTTTTGTTGAAAGATAAAATAGCCCGGCAGGCTGCTTTCTTACCGTCCTCTAATTGATGCGTTTCTACCAGTTTCGGCTCTACGAAAACGTCACCGATAAAGCCAAACTTATTTGCCGCTTTTTGCAGAAAAGTATGCTCCACCTTTTTTATAGCTTCTGATTCGGCGTCAGCGGGAGCTGGTTTTGCGGAGAGAACTTTATAAAAACTCCCCTGCGGCTCGCCATTAAAGCGAACAGTAAGTAGGTCGCCGATTTGCGGTTTTTTTAAGCTTTTGTCAAACTTAAAGTGACCATGTTTCTGCTTGTTTTTCACGAAGTTGATTATGCTGCGATCGTGATTTATGAAATCGATGGCTACAAGCTCTTCCGGCACGTCTTCGTACAATAGATTTTCGGCCGGTTGCAGATACTTTGCATACAGGGTTGCGTTGTTTTTCGGTGCTTTCGCGGCAGACCACCACGTCTGAGTTGTCTGGTTGGAAAGCCAGGCTTTAATTGGCCAGCCTTCTGCCGTGCGGGCCTGAATCGACTTTTCGATTTCAAATTTAGCCTCATCAAAAAGTTCTTTGTCAAGGAGCATTTTTGCCAGCTCCTGCCGGATTTTTACCAGAAAAGATTCCGGTGTAAACAGGCTCAAAGCTTTGCAATAGCAGGCAAACTTTAGTTCTGAGTTCTCAGAATTTATATCACCCAGCATTTGCCACACCCAGAAGTTGTTCTTTTTTTCTTTGGCAAAAGGAATGAAAGCTTCCAGCCCTTTTTCTTTTCCGCCAATGGCCAGCAGGAGTTTTGCTTTGGACAGTTCGGTAAACTGAAAATCGGGATGCTCTGTGATGACCCTATCCAAATCAGGCAGAAATGTTTCAATTTTTTCTACGTCCAAATCTCTGGTCACGAAGGTATCGGCCACAATAGTTTCCTTACCCGCCAGCAATTTTTTAGGATAGGCGATATACGCCTGCTCGGCAATGGACATAATTTCCCTCTTGTCGAAAGATTCCTTCTTGTAATCCTCTGGCCGAAAATTCTTGAAATCCCACCAGTCGGCAAAGTCCAGATAGCCCTCCCAGTCGGTATGCAGCTTCTGAAAAGCTTTGAACAGAAAGCTGTAACCATCGGAGGGTTTTGTAAAATGGAAAGTCCTGATTACCGCAAATAACTCGTCTGCAAATGTGGCTGAAATTTTGCCGTTTTTGTTCATGGCAAACAGCAACTTACCAATCTGAAAGGCGCAGTTGTCGAAGATCATGTGTTCGTCTTCCGGCAGGTTCAATTCCTGGATTTGCTGGAGGCATTTCATGAAAGCCAGCGCCTTTTCCGGCGCACAATTCTGCTTCAGAAACTCGTAATATACCCAGGCGATTGACCTTTTACTCCAGACATCATCAGGGTCTTCGGCCAGCGTTTCCTTCGCCATGGCATAAGCTTCTTTCAGCTTTCCTCCCTTGCGCAACTCTCTGATATCCTTATGCGACATGGTTTCTGATTTTAGAAATGAGGGTAATCATTTTTTCATCGGCGGGGCCGTCTGTTGACTGTATTATCGCCCGCGTTAACTGCTGATCTCCATTAAAATAGAACTGGATAAACGCACATTTGGCATCCGATTTTAGATAATACCGAACGAAATAATTGGTGGTCTGCTCTTTAATGTTTGTGATTGTGACTTCTGCCTCATCGCAGGCCGACAGCATCAGACCATACAGCTTTTCCAGCAGTTCTGATGAAGGCTTGTAATCAATGCTGAAAACGACTTCGGCAGGTGCATCCAGCAAGGCGATTACTTCCTTTTGCCATTCATTTGCCTGGCGATTTGCGGTATGAAACGCTGAAAACATTCCTGCGCCGTTGTGAGTTGCATCAAACACGGTGCTTTCTTCATCGAATTCAATGGTATAACGCTCATGAAACGGGCCGGGCGTAGCGACATTCACCAGCCTGAAAGGACTTTCGCGCAGCTTTTTATCAATCTCCCAAAACTTCAGGCTTTTCGCTTTGTGGTCGGTGTTTTTGTGAAAAGGAGAAAGCAGGACATTTCCCAACGAAAGGGCGTCTGGCGGCACGTTTGTGAGCGTCTTTATTTCATCAATCCGGAAAGCGGAAAAACAGGAGACGTACGGCGCATTGGCGGCATAGCATTTCCGGGATGCGCGGGTGGTGGCGGTGTAGGCCCAGCGGAGCGGGTCGTTAGTGAGCGCGGTTCTGCCGGAGTAATCTACGAAGGTGGTTTCCCATTCGCCGCCCTGCGCTTTGTGGCAGGTGATGGCGTAGCCAAACTTGACGCGCAGGGCATTGTAAAACTGATCTGTGCGGAGGGCAGTTTTAAACTCGGAGGAGCCATAGCCATAGGTCGGCTGGCCTTGCGCTTTTCGCCCGGACTGCGCGTTGCTCCAACGAATGTTGAAATCCACATATAGCGCTTTCATCTCCAGAATGGTGAGGTCGCGATAGGGAGAGTGCAGGAGATTTTCTACAATCAAAGCTCTTACTTCCTTGTCGTAGCCTTCTACGCGGAAGGTAATTTCCCGAAATTGCAGCGTGACAGCCTGCCTTACTTTTTTGCCGTTTACAAACTCGTAAACAGGAATGTTGGGGTGCGTAATAAGCTGAGAGCTTACGGTCATCACCTTGATGGTTTCGCCGTTTAGGAGTTCGGTTTCGTAAGTGTGGTAGTTGTTTTGGTTTACCATCAGCAGGTCGCCGGCGGTGACGGATGGTTCGGCGGGAAAAATCTTTTTGCGGACCGCGAGGTTATATTGCTGGCAAGCCTGATTGCTGTGCGCGATGATGGCACCCTGGTCAAACTCCGGCACGGGAAAGGTTTCTGCAAAGCGGGCGGCAATGTCCTGGCTGTCGATTTTAACGAAGGAATCTTCGGCGTAGCCAAGCTCAATACCAGGCTTTGTTTCGCTTTCAATCAGCTCGCGGATTATGGTGGCGTTTTTTAGGATTTGATTGTCCTTTTGGCGGAGCACTTCGCGGAGGCAGGCAATTTGCGTGCGCAGGCCCATCTGTTCAAAAAAGGCTGGCATTAGAGCCTTGGAATCCTTGTCTCCCACGGGCGGTAGCTGGGCCGGGTCACCTACAAAGATGATTTTGCAGCCATCGCCGGGCAGGCCGCTGTAGGTGAGTAAGTCGGCAAGCAGGATTGAGGTGCCGAAGCTGAAGATTTCGTGCTGAGAGCTTCGGTGGGAGACCATAGAGGCCTCGTCGATAATCAGGACGCCGGGGCGGCCCTCGCTGCGGAGCGGGAAATAATATTTGTGGCTGACGTCCTCTTTCTCCTCTTTGTCCTGGATGGCGACAAGTTCCTCCAGGTTGTAGATTGTCTTGTGGATGGTGGCGCCGAAGCCGGTTTTATCGCGCAGGATTTTTGCGGCACGGCCGGTGGGTGCCATCAGTTGGAAGCTTTCCTGCTTTGCCTCCAGATACTGCGTGAGGCCCTTGAGGATTGTAGTTTTACCGCTACCGGCGTAGCCCTGCAGGATAAAGACATGGTCTTTACTGTCCAGAAAAGCATCGATCTGAGTGAGCGCGTTTTGCTGGTCGGCGGTGAGCTGCAGGTTCTGGAAATGATTGAGGATTTGCATGTCTTTTGGCTATCTTGACACAAAGGTGGCGGGGAGGAGTGCAGTGGAGGTGCAATGGTGGGGAGGCTATTTCTTTCAAGAATACTTATCCATAAGCTTAGCGGTCTTTTCTTCAAACGTAGGGACTTTTAAACCCTTTGCTATATTTTTTGCTGACTCATTTCTGTTATCGAAAAAATACAAAATGAAGTAGATTAACTCTTCAATCTCTGCGTGTGTTGGATTGCTATCAATTTCTTTCTTGTCAAAGTGGCCAACCTTACTATTGCGAATTCCGGAAATTTTAGACCAATTATGTGTACCAGAAGTAGGATTTCCATATTTAAATATTAGAATGCACCCAACCATAAAATTTGTATCGAACCGACTCCATTTTCCTGGGGAAAATTCGTGCTTTTGAATCTTTAGATTACCTCCCGAAAATTTCACGGCTTGTTTAATGTAGGTCCGTTCATTTTCTCTATCAACAGTTGCTACACAAACATTTCCGAAAGAATTCTTTACTAAGCATTCTGATTCTTCTAAAAAGATTTCTTGTGTCTTTATAAATTGTTCAATCAACAAAAAAAGTTGAAGAAAAGCAAAACTGCAATATTTGGACTCTTCGAATGATTGGTTGAGAAGCTGAAAAGCCACATCAAGTTGAATTATCAATTCTGATTGAAAGTCCAGCGTGAAGAAATCTGAAAGCTTGATAACAGCATTAAAATCACTGCTAACTTTCTTGAGAAATGTCCCTTTCTTTATACCGCTGATAATTTTATCGCTGATACTAAACGGTAATTGATCCAAAGGATTTTTCACTATAAAGCCATTTGCTCCCGCAATAGTAGCAGCTTCAAAGTTCCAAACCTTATTAGAGGCAGTTGTGATAATCACCTGAATTCCGCGATTAATTTTGGTCTTGATTTTCTTTAGAATTGTGAGGCCAGTCAAATCTCCGAGGTCAGCTTTTGGTGCAAAATCTGCATCGCAAAGTCGTAAGTCCAATAGCACAACATCTGGCTTAAATTTGTGAACCTTCGCGATGGCAGCTTCAACAATTGACTGCTGCGTTAGCTCCTTAAAATTTGCCCCGATTGCTTTCAGCTCAATTGCATCCTTTCTATTGGCTCCAAGTAAAAAAGTATAGAATGTAGTCCAGCCTTTAGCTTCCTCGTCATCTATTAAAAGAACACGTCCATTGCCAGAAACAGAGTTCAAATCCAGAATCTTCTCTCGCTCGTTATGCGATTCAGGATGTAGCTGCTTATGGTATTTGAAGTAGAGTCCTTTGCTAATATTATTTTTCACCTCCGGAATCTGGTCTGCACATCCAATGGATTCAGACCATCGCATCAGGGCCAATTCGTTATCTACGCTATGGTGCGAAGCGTAATTGGCTGCAGGCTTTATTTTGATGCGCTCCAGAAATTTTTGATATTCGGCATCGGTAAGCGTTGCAGCTCCATTTCGAAGTTCTTTCCATTCAGTTGTAACCCACGCAAATTGCGCCTCTAAATCTTCAATCTTAAACTTTTTTGTGCTAAAAATACCAGTTGTAAAAAGAAATGAACCATAGTCAGTAAGTTTTGCAATTTCTTCTTTCGTTTCAAGTCCAATAAAAACAATTGGGACGTGAGTATGTCTAAATGCCTCTGTAAGTCGAATATGTAATGCTAATCTGACTCCTGTAAATTCTAAATAGTTTTGACGGGATAAATTATAAGGCAGGAAGATTACGTCAAAGCTCCCACTAGCTAATTCATTGCATAGTTGATCATGAACGAAGTTGTCAAAGCTAAAATTTGGAGTTAGCATTGAATCTTGTGGTATGTCAAACTTAATTTGCTCAGAAAAACTATCAATCAGCGATTCTGGAAGGTTGTCGTTGTGAATTAATAGGGCGTTCATAGTGCTTCAATAAGTTTCGTAATCGTTAATAAAATTGTTTCGGTATTCGCTAGTCCTATTTCCTTACGCATAGATTCTAATGTTAGCCCTGTTCGAAATTTTAGCTCTGAACCATCATCTATTGTATCGTAAAGTGTGCTCAACAGGCGGAACTGTAACATGACTGCTAATTTTGCCTGCTCACCATAGGGCAGCTCTAATAGATTGACGGTTTGTTCGTTCAGGTATCTAGCTAGAAAAGGCAAGAAATTTGCGCTGTAGAACGTGCTACTGTTTAGGCTTAAAAGTTGAAATTTTTCTTTAGCATACGATAGCTGTGATTGTCCACCACTAAAAAGGATAAGTTCAATTTGATTTGCAATTGCAAGTTCCTTCAAAAAAATAAATCCTGCCGCTGTAATCTTAGATTTATGAACCATGATTAAATCGTAATTACTAGCCCTCGACCATTGCCCTTCGTTTATTAATCGTAAAACGGATTCGCATTCCTCGCCAGTTAGATTTTCAAGTCCCTCAATAGCTGCTAGGTCAGCTATCTGTGATTCAGTAAGAAATTGCGATTGCCTACCAGGCCTGTCCTCTAATAATATTGCTTTTTTCATTTGACTGGAAATATAAGAGTGAACAAAGTGCCTTGCGTATCTTCTACTAACTCATCATCAATAATCATCGGACTCATTGACTTTTCAGAGACTCCGGGATACAGATAATGAACCTGTTTAAAGCTAGATTGCCCTTTATCGTTTTTGAATTTTGAGGACATTGACAAATCACATAGGCTGATTAAAGTTGTTTGGAGATTTTTAAGGTCGCCATTAGTTTTTAGCTGAATTTTGGGATGAGTAAGCTCTTTATTTGAAAAGGAATTATGGTGCATTATTTTTAAGTCAAAACATTTATCTTGGTGGTTTAGCCTGCAAGAAATACTAACTTTTCGACTTGTAGGTCTTGACCGTATCATTCCAAAAATGATTTGGATGGCTTTGAGAACCATTTCGGTATTGGTAAAAAAACTACAGCCCTTGAGCCCTTCTAATTCTTCCTGATTTATATCATATCCTCTTAATTCATTGGCTATCAAAACACTAATGCCGATAAATAAATCGTTATCCCGAAACTCGATTTCGCGTTTAAATAAATTGACAACTTGTTCAAAATACTTTATTGTCTTGCCGTTAATTCGCCCCTGTGGTCGCAATTCTTTCGGGATTTCCATGGCAAATGGCGTAATTGCATCTTTCCCTTTTTCATCATAATTTTCTAGTGACCACTTTCGTATTACATCAGGATATTGCCAGCCGATTTTTATTTCATTCCTACCCCATTTGAAAGTGATGTCGTTATTAACCTGCTTTGACGATAAATGCTGTTGCAACAAAAATGGGTTTATTTTATTGAAGAATAAATCGGGCGAATACTGTGGCATCTTTCGAAAATCCGAATTGTCCGGATGAACTTGGAACATTAGCTTCTCTATGAAAATATCGTAAGTGGGGAATAATGTCCTGTCATCCCATGAATGAACAGAGTATTTAATTGGAGATCCTTCCTTATTAAATAGGTTTAACCATCCTACAAGTTTGGCAGGATCATGAATTCTAATTTTACTAATTTTTTTTACATCCGTAGTGGATTCCGGCTTTTCCCTTACCAATCCCAATCCATCCAGCCAACCCCCATCATTAATGCCCTCAATATCCCGAAGTGCCAACTCATGTAGTCGTTTACATTGCGCAGGGTAGGGTGTCGCATCTTTTGCCATCTGTCTGACAATATCCTTTCTAAACGGTAACTCGTTTTTTTCCGAATAGTAAATAAGCCTCATTACACCTTTGCCGTCGTTTTTGATATATGCGCCCTCTCCAAAATCATGGTAATCGTTTCGTTTACAAAAAGTTTTAATGGCATCTGCCGCTCCGTGGGCTTCCCATTCATCTAGTATAACCTTTATCGGGCTATCGTTTTCCATCAAATTGTCGTAGCGCCTTTTTAAAGAAAGGTAAGTGCTGTCTTCCGCACCTTTTACCATTTTCAGGAATTCCAGTTTGCCAAAAATTACATTTTGCATATTTGGTTGGTAAGGTTTTACGTGCATTTTCTGAGAGCGGTAATCCCTTAAAAAAATGTTCTCCGCCTTTTCCAGTCCGTATCTATTCCACAAAAAGAGCCAGTTGCGCAATTGTTTTACGTATGCGCGGCGCACGTTTACTTTCTCATTCACCGTTAGGCCTGTAACTTCCTGGCGATGGTTTTGCTTTTGTAAGCGTGTCTTCTTTGGGTTGATAACTAACGTTTGATCGTCTTCGATCAGTCGGTGTAATTCATCAATAAAATCTGCGTTCTTATAAATATTATGCGGCGATGAAAATGTAATATCATCCGCATATCGGGTATAAGTTGCGCCGAATCTATTTGCAAGTCCAGTCAGCCTTCTGTCTAGCTTTTTGCAAAGAACGTTTGTGATTGTAGGTGACGTGGGGCTACCCTGTGGGAGCAAGGTTTTTGTCTCTCCTGCGTTCATTTCAAAAGGATGTGTACACAAACTTGCTAGCAAAAAAGCAAGCGGTTCTTTTTTGCCATTCAAGTTAAAAGGCTCATACATAAAGCCTAATTTTACCCTATTTCTATCAAATGAAAAGAAAAAGTCTTTCAAATCTAAGTTGTAAACATAGTTATGTGCCACATGTTTTGCAGCATTGTCAACAATGGAACGGTTACTTACGAAACCCATAGCCGCAGCGTGTGGCTCGCTAACACATTGAAGCACAAAATTTAAAGCGCGTAAAAGCGATTTCAAGCCCGGTGCGGGCGCATGAATAATTCGTTCCCCACCGCTTTTTTTCTTAATCGAGAAATTGCTGTACCGAAATTTGCAATGGGCAGGATCGGCATAATATGTCAATGCCTTCAGCCGAAACGGCATGCACTTTTTTCCATAAATAATATCTTTTGCAGCGCTTAATAAATCAATTAAATCCTCTTTGCTTTTTAAATTGGCAAATTGAGATTTTATGTGGGTTATATGTTCCTGATTAATCTGCATGGCATTAGACAATTATTAGAACTTTAAAAACACCTGCTTGATATTCTATTTGTAAGAAACTTTCGAATCAAACTGAAACCTAAACTACTGACATTGATAATAAAAATACTTACCAACTCAATATATATCCGAGAGACATTATTCCAGCCTCTGCCGGTTGAAGGTGCCGATCGTTTCAAAAGAAATTAAACTCCGAAACCAGCACCCACGTTTCAATATCGTTTTCAGCAGGTGTTTTAAAGAACTTGTGCAAACATAAAATGGTGGTGTGCATTCTAGCTGCACCACAAAAATAACTTTCAAAACCAATTCGCAAACTTTTGGAATGGCGACCTCCGCTTAGGGTTATTTTTTTGGAAAAGCTACTTTTGTGTCGCCGGACACAATTGTTAACCGCAAAATAATAGATGTCAGTAACCAAAAACGCTCTCATTCGCTACCATACTCTAGATCGTTGTTTTCGAAATTTTGGCAGGATGTATTTTTGGCAAGACCTGCTAGAAGAGTGCAACAAAGCTTTAAAGGACTTAGATACGACTACTAACGGAATTAAACGGAGACAGTTGTTTGACGATATCCGTTTTATGGAAAGTGAACAAGGGTGGTTCATTCCACTTGTCCGGAAACCTTTTGGGAAAAAGGTCTATTATCGTTACGAGGATCCAAATTTTTCGATAAATAACCATCCACTCAACAATTCAGAAATGGAACAAATAAAAGCGGCACTACAAATATTCTCCCGTTTTTCAGGTATTCCGCAATTCGAATGGGTAAATGAAATTGTGCCGATGTTAGAATCTAAGTTCGGTTTGATTGAGCGAAAAAAGGAAGTCATATGCTATGAAGGTAACGTGGACTTAAAGGGGCTTCACTTTTTAACACCCTTATTTAATGCTATCATTAACGAGCGCGTATTGTTAGTAAAATATCAGGACTTTAAAAGCCCCGAACCTTATGAAATCCTCTTCCACCCCTATTATCTTAAACAATACAACAATCGTTGGTTTGCCTTTGGGATGAATGGTGACAATCAAATTCCCAATTGGAATTTGGCGTTGGACAGAATGCAATACTGTACGGAAACAAACTTAGATTATCAACTTGACAAAACAGATTGGGATGCATATTTTTACGATTTAGTGGGAGTGACGCGTCCAGAAAATGTTGAACTTCAGGAGATTGTTTTACAATTTTCCACCGAAATTGCTCCTTACATTGTTACAAAACCTTTACACCCGAGTCAAAAACATTCACCCAACGAACACGGTCTTCAGGTCAGAATAAAAGTTTATCCCAATTTCGAATTGGAGCGGCTTATTCTTTCTTTTGGTGAACAGGTTAACGTCGTCTCTCCTCTGTTTTTTAAGGAGCGAATTTTCGACCGGCTCGAAACAGCAGTTCAACAAATCCATTAGTTGCTGTAACCTGAAGAAGCTTTATAAAATGCTTTCTGCTAAAGTTAAATAATGTTCATTATGTCTTTCGAAATTATTATCCACACCGCACCTGAAGGCGGCTTTTGGGCAGAAGTTCCAGCTTTGCCGGGCTGCGTTTCACAAGCTGAAACAATGGAAGAAATGATGTTCAATATTCAGGAAGCAATCGAAGCCTGCCTTGAAGTCAGGAACGATTTTTAAAACCTCCCTCCCGATATTATTTCCTCAACCTAAAAAATCAAAAACAAAAAAACTATGGCAACGCTAACCAACAAAAAAGTAGCTATCCTCACCGAAAACGGATTCGAACAATCTGAACTCACAAGCCCAAAAAAAGCCCTCGAAGATGCAGGCGCAACCGTCCATGTTATCTCCCCGCAATCCGGAAAAGTGAAAGCATGGGATAAAGACAATTGGGGCATTGAAGTAACCGTAGATGCACAACTCGATTCCGCCAATCCCGAAGATTATGATGCGCTGATGCTGCCCGGCGGTGTGATGAACCCTGATAAACTGCGCCTCAACAAAAAAGCAGTGGAATTTGCAACGCATTTTATGGAAGAAAGTAAACCCGTTGCAGCCATTTGCCACGGCCCGCAATTGCTCATCGAAACCGATATGCTTGATGGCAGGGAAATGACTTCTTATCCATCTCTGCAAACTGATTTAGAAAATGCAGGCGCTGACTGGAGGGATGAAGAAGTGGTGGTGGACAATGGACTGGTTACCAGCCGCAAACCCGCTGATTTAGAGGCTTTCAATGCAAAAATGATTGAAGAAATAGCCGAAGGACAACACGATTAAAAGGTTCCTTCTTTTTAAAAACCGGTTGAAAAAACCAATCACCAAATTGCCTCAGTTCACCTTCTTTGGACTGAGGCTTTTTTTATGGGAACGACTTTTAAACCCTTACAACTAAAGTTGCTTTTCTCACAACAGAAATTACAATTAGCTACTTTGCACCCTCATAATTTCATCTCTTTTCACCCCCCAAAAACATACTTAAAATGAAAACCACCATCGGAGTTTACGACAAACACTCAAGCGCTCTCGAAGCCGTGAAAAAATTGAAAAACGACGGCTTTCCCTCCAAACAACTTTCCATCCTCGGCAAGGCTACTTCGCAGGAAGATGATGTGCACATTGCCAGCGGAGAACCGGCAAAACTTGCAGCCAAAGAAGTGGGTATCGGCGCGGTGGCAGGCACGGTGGTAGGCGTGCTAACGGGTGTTGGTCTTTTTGCCATTCCGGGCCTCGGTTTGCTTTATGGTGCCGGTGCTTTAGTGGGCGCTATTGCCGGTTTTGACCTCGGCATTATTGGCGGCGGAATAGCCACGGCACTCACCATGACGGGCATGAAGGATGAACATGCAAAGGAGTATGAAAAATACCTGGCAGAAGGAAAATTCATCGTGGTAGCGCAAGGCTCAGAAGAAGAACTGGCACACGCTAAAGACCTTTTGGATGCGCACGGCACGCACGAATATTCCGGCATAAAATCCTGAACATAAGAAGCGGCTTTTCTTTTTATCCTTTCAATATTGCTGCTTCTTTTTCTCTTCTTTTTTCTATGAAATTTCTGATAATTGGGCTCGGCAATGCCGGGCTTGAGTATGATGCAACACGCCACAATATTGGCTTCGACATTGCCGATGCGTTTGTGATAAAACATGGTGGGAGTTTTCGTCTCGACCGCCTTGCGTATGTGTCGGAAATAAAGTGGAAGGGCAAAACATTCATCGTAATAAAACCCACCACTTTCATGAACCTGAGCGGCAAGGCAGTGCGCTATTGGATGGACAAGGAAAGCATTCCTAAAGAGCAGATGCTGGTGTTGGTGGATGACCTTGCTTTGCCCATTGAAACAGTAAGATTGCGCAGTGGCGGCAGCCATGCCGGGCACAACGGACTAAAAAATATTGACCTCCTGCTGATGACGAATGATTATCCGCGGCTTCGGTTCGGAATCGGGAATCAATTTCCAAAAGGGAGACAGGTAGATTTTGTTTTGGGAAGATGGAATGCAGATGAAATTCCGTACCTGAAAGATAAAATCCTGAAGTCGGTGGAAATGATTGAAAGCTTTGCTACGCAAGGCATTGAGCGGACGATGAGTGCCTACAATAAATGAAAATCCCGGCTCGCTGTCCGACAGTGTCCGGGTGTTTCATAAAAGGCAATGATGCATTGCCTGCATTAGTAAAGGCAAGCGCTATGCCAGAAATATTTCTAAAATCTCAAAGTCTGGCATATCCTAACCGCTCCACATCTGTAATGTCTCTCGTCAAAAAAGTTTTACCGTCGCGGAGGACATAAAGGTCGTCGGCTATGTCTGTAACGTGCCTATACATATGGTCGGTTATCAGCAATCCTTTTTCCTGTTTTTCCGCTATCAATAATTCTTTCAGTTTTTCAACATGCAATGGCATTATGTGGGAAAAAGGCTCATCAAGCATAGAGAATTTGGATTTTCCTTTCAGGATCACATATACCTCTACCAAACGCCGCTGCCCGCCAGATAAATTTTGTATGGCTGATTTATAAAAAGGTTTGTATTCCGGAAAATGGGCTTCAAAAGCACCGTAATCCACTGCAAAATCTTTAAAAATTCTTTTTAAGGAAAGCGCCCCCGGGATAAAATTGAACTGTGGTAAATACAATAATAAATCAGCCCGTTTGAAAGCGTATGGCACAGAAACCTTATCGAAGCGAATGGACTTGCTTAGTGCTGTTAAGCTGCCATACACAATATTCATCAGGCAGGTTTTGCCTTGCCCGTTTCTGCCAAGCATTCCCGTAATTTTTCCCGTTTCGCACTTAAAATATACATCCGATAAAATGCGCCTCATGCCAAACTCCAGCATAATTCCATCGGCTTCCAGCAGGTGCTTCATTTTATTTGATGGGTTATGATTAAAGAAATAATGAAGAGCACAAAATCAAGCGCGAATGCTGAAGTCCATAACACAACCTTTGAAACACCTAAATTCTGGTAATAATAAAATTGCTTTGCCTTAATTGATTTCATGAAATAGTATATCAGGGCAAGCGTAATTAACTTAAACCAAAAAATCGCAAAAAAAGATTCCAATCCGTTTTGATAGAAAATAGCAATGCAAGATGCGGTGATAAGGTTAGTGGCTACAAAAAAACTTCTGTAGAACAAGAGCACCAACCTGGCTGTCTTTAATATTTGCATAACCGATTGCACATTTTGCCGAATACTCTTTTTTAAAACCCTGTTTAAAGCGAGTGCAAATAACGGCAGATTTAATTGTTTTATTCCCTGCTTTCATAACTCTCTTGGCAGCCATCCCAACAGGGAATAACCGCTTACTTTTGCCCCCGCTCATGCTCCAGAATATTCAACTCCTCAACGAAAAAGAAACACGCGCCGGTTTTGGCGAAGGCATCCTTGAAGCCGGAAAGAAAAATCCAAATGTTGTAGCCCTCACTGCCGACCTCGCAGGCTCGTTAAAACTGAATGCCTTCATCGCTGCATTCCCGGAACGCTTTATCCAGTGCGGCATTGCGGAAGCAAACATGATGGGCGTAGCAGCAGGATTAACCATTGGCGGTAAAATTCCTTTCACCACCACGTTCGCTAATTTTTCTACTTCCCGCGTGTACGATCAGATTCGCCAAAGCATTGCCTACAGCGGAAAAAACGTGAAAATATGCGCTTCCCATGCAGGCCTCACCCTGGGCGAAGATGGCGCTACACACCAAGTGCTTGAAGACATCGGGATGATGAAAATGCTGCCCGGCATGACGGTGATTGTGCCCTGCGATTTTAACCAAACGAAAGCCGCAACCCTTGCCATCACTGATTTTGAAGGTCCGGTGTATCTGCGGTTCGGGCGGCCTAAATGGGCAAATTTTACTGCGGAAAATCAAACGTTTGAAATTGGCAAAGCACAAATGCTGGCAGAAGGAAACGACGTAACTATTATAGCCTGCGGACACATGGTGTGGCTGGCAGTGGAAGCAGCTAAAACCCTTGCAGAACGCGGCATTTCAGCAGAATTAATAAACATGCACACCATTAAACCGCTGGATGAAAAAGCAGTGTTGCAATCGGTTTCAAAAACGGGATGCGTGGTAACTGCCGAAGAACATCAGATAAATGGCGGACTTGGAGACAGCATTGCCAATGTGCTTTCCCAACACCAGCCTGCACCCCACGAATACGTAGCCGTGATGGATACTTTCGGGGAAAGCGGAACGCCCAAAGCATTGCTTCAGAAATATGGACTGACGACAGAACACATTGTTAGCGCAGCGGAAAAAGCCATTGCAAGGAAGCAACAATAAGCGCCTCTTTTCAGGAAGAAATAATGCCTCAAAAATTAAAACAAGAAACGCTTAAACACCCGAATTTTTTTATGAAAAATCTCCTGCTTTTTCTTGTGCTTATTTGCGGCACAATTGCCTGCACCACGCCCAAACAATTAGAGTATCAGGACGTGAAAAATTTTCGCATCCGCAACCTCACTTTGCAAAATCCAGAAATCGGGATGGACCTTCAGTTTTACAATCCAAACCCTTACAGCCTCACGCTAAAAGACGCCGATATTTCCATCTACATCAACGATAAGTTTATTGGCAAAGCCGCGCTTACACAGACTTTCGAGGTGCCACAGCTCAACACGTTCCTCATGCCTGTTGCCTTAACTGCCGACCTGAACAGCATTTTTAAAAACGCGCTTGCATTGGTGTTTAATCAAACAGTAGATGTGCACCTTGTTGGTTCCGTGAAAGCCGGAAAAGGTATTTTTCTAAACATCCCGATCGACTTTAGAGGAAAGGAAAAGCTGAACGTTTTTTAACTGGTTTATTTATCGGAGAATTGCTACGGGAACAGTCTGTTTTTTTCCTTTTGCAGAGATGATTTGCAGAAAATAATTTCCGGTAGCCAGCTCTTTCACGTTTAAGGTTTTTTCAGAAGGCGCAAACTCCTTTATCTTTTTCCCAAAGGCATCAATTAAATACATGGCTTGCACGTTTTTGATGTCGAGCTCCAGATGCAATGTTCCGTTTGCAGGATTGGGATAGACGCTGATGTTTTCATTCAACAGTGTTTCATCGTTTATCGAAGTGGTGCCTCCGCCGTTTGTTGTTTTATAAATTACCCCGTTTTCTCCGCAGGCATAACCCAGTTCTTCTGTTAAAAACTGCATGTTAATCGCATTGAATGAACCCACGTTTATGGTCTGGAAAGTAAGTCCGCCATCTGTGGTTTTGCAAAAAGGACCTACGGCAGGCGTAAAGAAGGGATACTTTAAAACATAACCGGTTTTGCCTTCGGGAAACGACATGCAGTAAATTCCATCGATTGAATAATCGCGCGTAACGGTGAAAGAATCAGGGTAATAATTAAACATGCTGTATTCATAGTGATAAGCAAAAGAGGCAACGCCATCCCCCTTGCTATTAAAAATCTGGAAGCACTTATTGTTTATTGGTGGAAAGCCATTTAATCCATAAACTAAAGTATCCCATGTAGCACCGCGGTCAGTGGTTTTTAAAAGATGATTGCCTGCCATAAAAATGGTGTCGGCATTTATTATTTCGAGGTAATGATAAGCGTAGGGAAGGTTTGGGCTAAAGTCCGCCCAGGTATTGCCATTGTCTACGGTAATTTTTGAAAACACCGTCATCGGCTGCGTTTGCGGAACATCACTGAAAGAGCCAACCATCACGCCCACGCGCCCCTTAAAACTCATGTAGCTGCCGCGCAGATGAAGCGAAGTATCAGCCACTTGAAACACGGGCGTAAGGCTTTGAAAACTCGCCCCGCCATCCGTAGTCCTGAAAACGCCCGGTGCATAAGTATTGATGTATCCGGTATCGGGCGAAGCGAAATGTAATTCAGTAAGACTGGCATCGGTAAAAGCAGGCAGTTGCGTCCATGTAGCGCCGCCATTAATTGTTTTAAGGAGCGTCCCTGTGTCGCCGGCGCAATAACCCAAAAGCGGGTCGGTGAAGAAAATATCATTAAGGTTATTGGTGGTGCCTGAGTTCAGTAGCGTCCATTGTGCATTCATCGAAAAAGAAAAGAACAACAGGAAGGCGGCGGTGAAAATGGATTTCATAAATGAAAGTGTTTTTTTGGAGTTCGTGAATTGATTTTGGTAAAGGTGGTGTTTATAAATCCGCTTTCGTTACAAATTGTCTCCACCTTGTTGTAAAATCAAGGCTTTAGGAGGATTATTCCTCCATTCTGTCTTCGTTTTTATAGGCAGAAGGCGCAACGTTTGTGTTCTTTTTAAACCAGTTACTGAAATGTGCCGTTTCCAGAAAGCCTAAACCTGAAGCAATTTCTTTGATGCTTTTTTCAGGCTGGCAAAGCTGGCGTTTCGCTTCTTTCAACAATCTTTCCTGCTGGAGCGACTGAATAGATTTTCCGGTCGCCTTTTTCACTTTCTTCTCAAGTGCGCTTAATGAAATGTGGAGCATCTCTGCATATTCCTTTGCTTTTAGCTGCTGCAAAAAATGCTTTTGCACGAGGTCTATAAGTTGGATGATGGTATCGTCAGGCAAAGGCTTTGGTGCAATGGCAGGGGCGGCACCTGCAAACATGATGGCTATTTTTGTGAGCAGCGTCCCGATGAGATTAAGCAGGTAATCTTTCTCCAGTTTATGATCGAGTATCTCTGCAAATAAATTTTCAAAC
Organism: Flavipsychrobacter sp.; assembly: GCA_965218185.1. Classification (GTDB taxonomy): domain Bacteria; phylum Bacteroidota; class Bacteroidia; order Chitinophagales; family Chitinophagaceae; genus JAFIGV01. Next base: position 578,381 of record CBDCKE010000008.1, on the reverse strand, counting down.
TCTGCCTGCTGCTGCGCGTTTAACCGTAAAATCCTCGAATCTTTAAAGAAAGCAGCCAAATCAAAATGCGCATTGAATGCCTGCAGTTTGTAAAGGAATTGCTCTTTATAAACAATGGCAAAACCGGATGATTTCATCCCTCTTTCCATCCAGTGAAGCGTGCCGCCAGAAAGCAGATGGAGGGAATTGTCAGTGATTTTATACTCCCTGAAATCAACATTATGGATGCCACCGCCTTTCATGAAAACCAACAGTTCATTGTATTCGTGCGCATGGTATTCATCAAAGGGATAGCTAGCAGGATTATCCAGCCGCACAAACCGTGCAAGGTGGTTATCTGCATCTTCTTTATTGAAACCGTATTGGGGGTAATTCATACAATCAAATATTTCTTCTTAAAAAAAGAAAGACGCAACGGGCAGGCAATAAGATAGGAGCGGGAAAATGCATGGCTGCGCAGGCGGCGGCAGGCAGGGGATGCAGTATTCCATACAATTTTCCTAACCTAAAATCCCGCCCCCGAAACATCCGTGAGTGTTCGCCGAAATTCCGCGAGCACTCTGCGAAACTCCGCGAGCGTTCGCCGAAGATCCGTGTGCGTTCGCCAAAACTCCGCGAGTACTCTGCGAAATTCCGCGAGCATTCGCCGAAACTCCGCGAGCGTTCGCCAAAACTCCGCGAGCGTTCGCCGAAACTCCGCGAGTGCTCGCCGAAGCTTCGCGAGTGCTCTGGAAAGCTCCGCAAACGCCAAAAACAGCATTTTTATCCTAAAAAAACAATTTTTTATAACGCCAAACTGAATTATCAACCCAAGCATTGCCACCCTTACCTTCGCGCCCATGCATCTAGCCTACGAAAAATTTACCCTCAAAAACGGACTGCGTATCCTCGTTCATCAGGATGAGACCACGCCTATGGTTGCCTTCAATATTATTTACAACGTGGGCGCCCGCGATGAAGACCCGCACCGCACCGGTTTTGCCCATCTTTTCGAACACCTGATGTTTGGCGGCAGCGAAAATATTCCCGTGTATGATGCGCCTTTGCAAATGGCAGGCGGAGAAAACAATGCTTACACTACCAACGACATTACCAACTATTACATCCAGCTACCCCGCAAAAACATGGAAACCGCCTTCTGGCTGGAAAGCGACCGACTTAAAAGCCTGGCATTTTCCCCCGAAAGTCTGGAGGTGCAACGCAAAGTGGTGAGTGAAGAATTTAAAGAGCATTACCTCAACAAACCTTATGGCGATGCATGGGAGCACCTGCGTTTGCTGGCTTATAAAAAACACCCTTATCAGTGGATGACCATTGGCAAGGAACTGAAACACATTGAAGAAGCATCGCTTGAGGATGTGAAATCCTTCTTTTACCAGCATTATTTGCCGGGCAATGCGGTGCTTTGCGTAGCCGGAAACATTACGGTGGAGGAAGTGAAAACCCTTGCCGAAAAATGGTTTGAAAACATACCGGTTGGCATGCCTTACGAACGCAACATCCCGCAGGAACCAAAGCAAACTGCCGAACGCAGCCAGACTATTTATGCCGATGTGCCGCTTGATGCACTTTATAAAGCCTGGCATATGGCAGCCCGCATGAAGCCACAGTATTATGCCGCCGATTTAATTACCGAAATAATGGGCAATGGTTTTGCTTCGCGATTATACCAAAGGCTGGTGAAGGAACAGCAGCTTTTCAGCCAGATTGCTTGTTACCACACTGGTTCTCTTGATCCCGGATTGCTGGTGGTGGAAGGGAAATTAGTTGCCGGCATTTCCATTGAAAAAGCGAATGAAGCGGTGGAGCATGAAATGCAATTACTGATGGAAAATGGCGTGACGATGGATGAATTGCAGAAGGCAAAAAACAAGATTGAGGCAATGATTGAGTTTGAAGATGTGAGCCTTCTAAGCCGTGCGAACAACCTTGCTTTTTATGAGCTTTTGGGGAATGCGGATTTAATAAACACAGAGCTTGACCGGTATCATTCCGTGTCTCCTGAAGATGTGCAGCAGGCAGCTAAAGAAATCCTTCGGAAAGAGAATTGCAACACGTTGTTTTACCGGAAGAAGGAAGTGATGGGGTGATTGATAAGTTGACAGGTTGGTGAGTTGTAAGTTCATAAGATTTTCTATTTCTGTAGGGGCATTTTTTTTAAGTTTTTAGTGATAATAGCTTTTGTTTCTACAAAGGCTTTTTCTTTTTGGAGGAGATGTTATGCTGCACACTGAAAGTTTGATGAAGCAGTAAGCGTGTGCAATTTTTATTTTGAAAATAAGAAGAAGCCATCCGCAAAGAAGGTCTCTTTATTTATAGGAGATGTTGCAGATAACCGCAATGAAGCATTCGCCCTGCTTTTATGATTTGCTGAAAGCAAGTTCTTCTTTCAGGAAAATACCGGTGTGGCTTCCTTTGATTTTTGCAATCATTTCAGGCGTGCCTTCACCAACAAGATGTCCGCCGCCGGCGCCGCCTTCAGGCCCCATGTCAATTACGTAATCCGCCACTTTTATCACGTCAAGATTGTGTTCAATAACCAATACCGTGTTGCCGCGATCTACTAATCGGTTGAGCACTTCCATTAGGTGTTTGATGTCTTCAAAATGTAAACCGGTTGTTGGTTCGTCGAGGATGTAAAGCGTTTTGCCGGTATCTCTTTTTGATAGTTCCGTAGCGAGCTTTACGCGCTGGGCTTCGCCACCACTAAGGGTTACAGCGCTTTGCCCAAGCGTTACGTATCCAAGTCCAACGTCTTGCAGTGTTTTTATTTTCCGGTGTAAATAAGGAACGTTGATAAAAAATTCTACGGCTTCATCCACCGTCATTTGTAGCACGTCTGCAATGGATTTTCCTTTAAACCTGATCTCCAGAGTTTCACGGTTGTAGCGTTTGCCATTGCATTGTTCGCAGGGCACATAAACGTCGGGCAGGAAGTTCATTTCAATCACCCGCATCCCGCCGCCGCGGCAGTTTTCACACCTTCCTCCTTTCACGTTAAAAGAAAAACGACCTGGTTTATAACCTCTTATTTTGGCTTCCGGAACCTGAGAAAAAAGCTGCCGCACTTCATTAAAAAATCCGCAGTAGGTAGCAGGGTTGCTTCGCGGTGTGCGCCCGATAGGGCTTTGATCTACTTCAATTACTTTATCAATCAATTCTACACCCTCTACCTTCTTAAACGGCATGGGCTGCTGTTTAAAATTGTGGTAGCAATGCTTCCCTAAAAGCGGGTACAATGTTTCGTTGATAAGCGTGCTTTTTCCGCTTCCGCTCACGCCGCTTACGCAGATGAAAGTGCCTAAGGGCAAACTGATGTTTACGTCCTTCAGATTGTTGCCTGATGCGCCTTTCAGCTTCAAAAAATTTCCATTTCCCTTTCTTCTTTCATCCGGCACATCAATGCGCAATTCCTGGTTTAGATATCCTGCTGTTGTAGTGTGGTCTTTCAATACTTCCTGCGGTGTTCCCTGGCTCACAATTCTGCCTCCATGCACACCGGCTGCCGGGCCAATGTCAATCAGGTGATCTGCTGCTAACATGATGTCTTTATCATGCTCCACAACCAGCACCGAATTGCCGCCATCACGCAGGTTTTTAAGCGCGCTGATCAGGCGTTGGTTATCGCGCTGATGCAAACCAATGCTAGGTTCATCCAGAATGTAAGTGATGCCGGTAAGTTGCGAGCCAATTTGAGTAGCCAGTCGGATGCGCTGACTTTCGCCGCCGCTCAGTGTGCGCGTAGGGCGATCGAGCGTGAGATAATGCAAACCCACATCAAGCAGAAAATGCAGGCGATCGCGGATTTCCTTCAGCACATCTTTGGCGATAGTGTTTTGTTTTTTACTCAGTCTGCTTTTCAAATCTGTAAACCACTCCATTAATTCTTTTAAAGAAAAAGCGGAGAGTTGGGCTATGTTTTTTCCGTCAATTTTAAACCAGAGACTTTCTTTTTTCAGGCGCGTTCCCTTGCATGTGGGGCAGGTTTGAAGTTGCATAAATGATTCTGCCCAGTCGCGTACATACTCCGAAGTGGTTTCAGCAAAATACCGCAACACCATGTTGATGATGCCTTCGTAAGGATGGTTTGTAACGTCCTCCTTGTAGATTTCCGATTCATTGTTTACGTAAGTAATAATGCCTTCTTCATTTCCGAAAAGAAGGATGTTGAGTTGTTTTTCAGGAAGATCTTTTATTGGAACAGCGAAAGAAATCTTGTTCTTTTTTGCAATGATGCCTGCCTGTTTGTAAGTCCAGGTGTCGCGTTTAATACCCAAAGGCACAAGTCCGCCATCGTTCACGCTTTTTGAATCATCCGGAATTACTTCCGCCATGTTTACCTGATAAATGCTGCCCAAGCCTTTGCAGTGCGGACACGTGCCGTAAGGGGAATTAAAAGAGAAGGTATTGGGTGATGGTTCTTCGTAAGAAAGACCTGTTTCGGCACACATCAGTTGCTTGCTGTATTGCGCCATGGCATTGCCTTCTGTTTCCAGAATAAACATCAAGTCCTTGCCCATTTGCAATGCTTTCTGCACACTTTGGCTGAGGCGTGCCTGCATCTCTTTTTCCACCGCCAGCCGGTCCACCACCAACTCGATGTCGTGCATTTTATAACGGTCAAGCTGCATGCGCTCTTTCAAATCCATCACCTCTCCATCCACGCGCACTTTCAGATAACCTTGTTTTCGTAGTTGCTCAAATAGTTCGCGGTAATGTCCTTTCCTGCCCCGGATAAGTGGCGCAAGTACCATTATTTTTCTGCCGGAAAATTGTTCAAAAACGTGACTGATAATTTCCTCTTCACTAAACTTAATCATCCGCTTTCCGGTGTTATAAGAAAAGGCGTCAGCAGCTCTTGCAAAAAGCAAACGCATAAAGTCATACACTTCTGTTACGGTTCCAACTGTGGAGCGTGGATTGCGGTTTGTGGTTTTTTGTTCGATGGAAATAACGGGAGAAAGTCCGCTTATTTTATCTACATCCGGTCGTTCCAGATCATCCATAAACTGACGTGCGTAAGCGGCAAAACTTTCCATGTAGCGACGTTGTCCTTCTGCAAAAATGGTATCAAAAGCAAGCGAAGATTTTCCGCTCCCGCTAATGCCGGTGATGACTACCAATTTGTTTTTTGGAATGCGGACGTCTATGTTTTTAAGATTGTGAACACGAGCGCCATTCACCTCAATAAAACTTTGTTTTTTTTCAACCTGCTGCTTCATAAATCCTGTGTTGCTTCGCTCATTTATTTCTAAAAAAAGAGCATTTCTTTTGGTCAGTATTTTCTGTCAATAACGTAGTTCACCAATTCTTTCATCGCGCTTCTTGCAGCGCTTTCCGGAAACGATTCCAGCATCTGCAAAGCGCTTTTCTGGTAGTCGCTCATTTTACTATGCGCATATTCTATACCTCCGGATTTTTTTACGAAATCGATCACTTCATCCACGCGTGCTTTTTCGGTGCTTTCATTTTTGATGATGTAAATCATGCGGCGTCTTGCAGTTCGGTCGGCATGTTGCAAAGCATAGATTAAGGGGAGCGTCATTTTCTTTTCACGAATGTCGATGCCGGTAGGTTTTCCAACGTTTTCATTACCGTAATCGAAAAGGTCGTCTTTTATCTGAAACGCAATGCCCACCTGCTCTCCAAATGATCTGAAACGTTCAGCAACATCAATATTCTGCGTGGCGGAAAAAGCACCTGCGGCACATGCGGCAGATAATAACGAAGCCGTTTTTGCGCGGATTATTTCAAAATAAACTGCTTCCTGAATATCGAGTTTGCGCGCTTTTTCCATTTGCAAAAGTTCGCCTTCACTCATTTCTTTTACGGCGCGGGAAGTGATTTGCAGAATCGCATAATCTTCATTTTGCAAGGCAAGAAGTAAACCTTTTGAAAGAAGATAATCACCAACAAGAACCGCGATTTTATTTTTCCAGAGCGCGTTAATCGAAAAGAAATTTCGCCGCACCATTGCATGATCTACTACATCATCATGAACAAGCGTAGCGGTGTGAAGCAGTTCGATTAAGGAAGCTGCGCGGTGGGTTTTTTCAGAAATTTCTCCGGCTATTTTTGCAGAAAGAAACACGAACATGGGGCGCATTTGTTTGCCTTTGCGTTTGATGATAAACTGCATTATCCTGTCAAGAAGCTGCTTGTTACTTTTTACGCTGGCGGCAAATTTTTTTTCAAAAAGAGCGAGGTCTTCCCCTATAGCCTGCTTTACAAAATCCATGTTCCGCGTTTTCAAAAAATAAAAGGGTACAAAAGTCGGGCGAATTAATAACAGAACATCTTGAAGAGGCTTATTCGTATGATGCTAAAATTTCTTTGAGGTTATTTTGGTTTTTACAAAGTCACGCATATCTTTGCCCTCAAATTTTGCTTTAACCAAAGACAATCCATAAACACATTTGTTATGCTAAACAAAAAGTACCTGATCCTCGCCGGTTTGTTTGCTGCCTTCGCAGTAACCCCCGCTATGGCACAAGAAAGTGAATCAGCTTCATCAGCAAGTTGGTCCGGTCGCGATATGACTTATCGCGGCGAGAGTTATGACATTCTGGACTCCAGCTATTATCCAAACAGCCGTTTGGATCAATACCGCCGGTACATGAATCATCAAACTGCATTTCCTCCCAAGCCCAGTAACCAATGGGAAATTGGTGTGAACGTGGGCATGTATAATGTTATTGGCGACGTTCCCAGCAAGAATCCTTTCAGCGGAAACAGTTTTGTAGATGCAGTAGGAATTGGAGCCACCATTCGCAAAGCAATTGGATACACTTTTTCAATCCGCGGTCAATATGTTTACGGACGTGCTAACGGATTTGATTATCGTCCGGGTACGGCTTATGGCAATCAGTTCAGAGTTTATCCTGTAGGTACCCAGATCTTTTATAACTACCGCATGATCTCTCATGAAGGTTCGCTCCAGTTGGTAGCCGCGGTAAATAACATCCGCTTTCACAAAGCTAAAAACAGCATGAGCCTGTATGGTTTTGCTGGTCCTGGATTCTTATCCTATAAAACCAGCGTTGATACTCGTGATAGTCGTCGTGGTGATTCTGCTTACAACTTCGCTCCGGTTTTTGCTAAATTCAATAAAGCAAATTCTTTTGACCGCAGCAACCGTAAAGAGATCAATGACTATCTGAAACAGAATATTTTTGATTTCGAGTATGACAATGTTGCACGTGATCGTACCCAATTTGTGGGTGTGGCTGGTGCAGGTCTTCAGTTCCGACTTGGTAGCGTTGTTACGCTTCAACTAGAAGATAAAGTTACATTCCCTTTTGATGATTTCCTTGATGCAGTTTCTAGACAAGCCGTAAATGGTTCTTTAACTCCTGATAAAGACATCATCAATTATGCATCTCTTGGTTTAAATTTCAACATTGGAAACAAGCGTAAAAACGTTGCTCCATTGTGGTGGGTTAATCCTTTGGATCATGTTTATAACGAAATCAGCGACCCTCGTCATATGCGTCTGCCTGATCCTAACTTGTCTGATGATGACAATGATGGTATTACCAATCAATTCGACAAATGTCCTGGCACTCCTGCCGGTGTAGCGGTTGACAGTCATGGTTGCCCAATGGATACAGACGGTGATGGTGTTCCTGATTACAAAGACAAGCAAATGATTACGCCTACTGAATGCCAGCCGGTTAACGCTGATGGTGTTGGTAAATGTCCATGTCCTGATGGTTGTGGTGGACCTGGTGGAATGGCATGCGGTACGATCCAGTCAGGTAGCTTAAACTTCTCCGGAAATAGTAGTCGTATCTCCTCTACCAATCAATCTCAATTAAGTAATCTTGCTGCTCAAATGCAGGCTAACCCTACTTGTAAAGTGGTTATCAGCGGAATGGGTAATGGTAGCAAAGTGCAGCAGCAACGCAGCTGGGATCGCGTAAACGCAGTAATTGAGTACATGAGCGAGAAGCACGGCATTGACCGTAATCGTTTCATCTTCCAATACGGCGCTAGCGGCGATGCAGACGGTGTTATGTATCGTTCAGCAAATGACGGAGAAACAGGTAATTCAAACGTAGCTCCTCCATTCCCGAATCTGAGAAGAGAGTAGTTTTAGATCACTCGGCTATATTTTATAGAGCTCCGCAGCATTATTGTTGCGGAGCTTTATTTTCTTCACCTTTAAGAATGACTTATAACTAGTTATGCTGTATAGACATCATACGTCTTTACACGCGGCCTCATATCGAACGCAGTTTAGCAATCTGGAGATCCTCAACTTATCTTACATCTTAGATCGCTTTCGGGTAAGGTTAAGTAATAACAATTAATAGATCAACTTAAAACTGCACAGGGAAAAAGCTTCCAATAACTTTTTTTGTTTTAGATGATTTGACAACAAAATACAACAGGAATTTCTGAGGTTTTCCGCCAACCTTTTTTCTCCTTCTGGAAGTGTCGGGGAGGCTTAAAAACGCATTTTGGTGTTTGGCGAACGGTAGTGCTTTAAGAATACATCTGTATTTAAAGTCTGAACCATAAAACAACACCAATGGGTAGAAAAATGCGCAATCGGTATTATTGTAGAACAATTTTAGTAGCATCATTAAGTTAGCAACGAGGCAAAAAGAAGTTTCAAGATATTAACCTTAACTAACCGCAGAAAAAAATCCTGTCGATAGTCCTATCACAAGATGTATGGACCCTAAACAACAACATACATGTTGAATATTTCTGGGCATAAATCTTATTTTTGTAACGAAGAAATAATTAATAGAACCCTAATAAAAATGAGATCTAGTGTGGGAAAGTGATTTAGAAGTATTTAAATCAGCACTTCTTCCCGCTCTCCAATTTGCTGCCGCCACATGGCGTAATACAAACCTTTTTCTTCCAGCAAATCGCCGTGCGTTCCTGTTTCAATGATGTTTCCCTTTTCCAAAACATAAATGCGGTCGGCATGAAGCACCGTAGAAAGCCGGTGTGCAATCATTATAGTGATGTGCTCCCTTTTGCTGGTTATCTGTCGCACGGTGCGGGAAATTTCATCTTCAGTAAGCGAGTCAAGCGCAGAAGTGGCTTCATCAAAAATCATAAGCCGCGGATGACGCAGCAAAGCGCGCGCAATAGAAAGCCTTTGCCGCTCACCGCCTGAAAGTTTTAAACCACCTTCCCCAATCAATGTCTGAATGCCTTTTTCAGCGCGTGCCAGAAGGTTAGTGCAAGATGCTTTTTGTAGCGCTTCCTGAATGTCATCATCGGTTGCTGCCGGATTTACAAACAGCAGGTTCTCTTTTATCGTTCCTGAAAAAAGTTGCGTGTCCTGCGTCACAAAGCCCATCTGATGTCGCAGTTCGTCAAAATCTATTTCATCCTCCTTGATGTTGTTGTAAAAAATGCTGCCTTCATTTGGTTGATATAATCCCACCAAAAGCTTTACCAGCGTGGTTTTGCCACTGCCTGACGGACCCACAAACGCAATGGTTTCGCCTTGGTTCACTTCAAAAGAAATACGGTCGAGCGCAGGGCGCATAGCGGTTAAATGCTGAAACCTAACGCCATCAAAACGCAGGTTGGTAATAAGGTTGATAGACTTTGCATTTTCGGGTTTTTGCTCCACCGGTTTTGCCATCAGGTTCTGCATATTGTTCAATGAAACATCAGCTTCGCGATAAATCAGAATGATGTTTCCCAATTCCTGCAAAGGACCAAAAATGAAAAATTGATAGAACGACAAAGTGAGGTATTGCCCGGGCGTAATCTGGTCTCTGAAAATGTAATAAAGCAACACAAAAGTGATGACTTGCCGCAGCAGGTTTACGCAGGTTCCCTGGATGAAAGAAATGGTTCGGATGCTGCGCACTTTCCGCAATTCAAGCCCTAAAATTTTGATGGTGTTGGCGTTCAGACGTCTGATTTCCTGTTGTGTAAGTCCCAAACTTTTTACCAGTTCAATATTCCTCAAACTCTCTGTGGTAGCGCCTGCCAGCGAAGTGGTTTCTTTTACGATGGTCTTCTGGATGTCCTTTATTTTCCGGCTCAGCACTTTCATCAGGTAGCTCATCACCACAATGCCGCCGAAGTAAACAACGGGCAACATCGGGTGAAGTGAAAAGGCATAAATCATCACAAACAAAACCCCCACAATTGTTGCAAAAAGAACGTTCACGGAAGCCGTAATTAACCGCTCTGAATCCGTCCGCACCTTCTGCAAAATGGCAAGTGTTTCACCGCTTCTTTGGTCTTCAAAATCCTGGTAAGGAAGGCGCATAGCGTGTCGCAAACCATCGGTATAAATCCTTGCTCCTGATTTTTGAATGACCACATTCACTACGTAATCCTGAAAAGCCTTTGCAATTCTCGAAATCATTGCCGTGCCTATCAGCAATCCTAAAAAAACCATTACGCCCTGGAAGAATTCCGTTTGGGTTCGTTGCCCATCTGCGCCATGCGGGTGGTTCACAAATTTGTCCAGAATTTTACCCGCAATCATGGGGTCGAAAAGGGAAAAAACCTGGTTCACAGCAGCGAGGAAAAGTGCCAGGAAAATCAGTTTTTTATAGCGGGAGAGATATTGTATCAGAAATTTCATGGGGCGCAAAATTAAGCGGGCGCAGGCTGCACGCTATTTTCATTTTTTGATTGGCAAATACGATTCTTCGATTAAGGCGTGAAAAAATGTTTTTCAAAAAAGCTTTTTGGTAAATGGTTTACGCGCAAGCCCAAAAAACACCATTTCCCTAAGCGCTAAATTTGCGGCTCATGAAACAATTTTCAGGCAAAGGCATTGATACGCTTTGCATTCACGGCGGGCATCAGCACAATGAAAACCGCCCGCACCTCACTCCTATTTACGCAACGAGCACCTACACTTTCGACAGTGCGGAGCAGGCAGCCGATATTTTTTTAGGTAAGGAAGAAGGCTTTGTTTACGGACGTTTTGGCAATCCTACCATCCGCGAAGCCGAAGAAAAAATAGCGCTTCTGGAAGCTTTTAGTTTGGAAGACGCAACCGGAAATCCTTTGCAACTAAAAGCGATTTTGCATGCTTCCGGCATGGCTGCCATCACCACAATGTTGTTGGCAAATCTTAAATCAGGCGATAAAATAATTACCCACCAATCTCTTTATGGCGGCACGCAGGAAATGCTGGATAAAATTTTACCGGCTTTAGGAATTGAGTCTGTAATTGTAGATTTTCATGACAGGAACAATGTGGCGAATGCCATTAAAGCTGATGCTTCCATAAAGCTGATGTACCTCGAAACGCCCGCCAATCCTACACTTCGGTGTATTGATTTAGAAATGCTGGCAGCTTTGGGAAAGGAATATAAGCTCATCGTTTGCGCTGATAACACTTTTGCAACGCCGCTTTTGCAGCAGCCTTTTCGTTATGATGTTGACTTTGTAATGCACTCCACCACCAAATTTTTAAACGGACATGGCACTGCCGTTGGCGGTGTTTTGTTAGGGCGCGATTTAGAAAAAATGAATGGAATAGTCACTAAAACGCACAGGTTGCTTGGCGGCAACAGCAATGCTTTCGAAGCTTTTTTATTGACGAATGGTTTGCGCACTTTAAGCCTTCGCATGGAGCGGCATTGCAGCAATGCGGAAAAAGTAGCCACATTTTTAGATGCGCATGTTGCCGTTGCTTCCGTTAATTATTTAGGATTGAAAAACCATCCTGATTATGCCATTGCGCAAAAGCAAATGAAACATCCCGGAGCTATGCTAAGCTTTGAATTAGAAGGTGGTTTAGAAGCCGGTAAAAAATTTATCAATAGCCTGAAACTCAGTACTAGTGCGGTTTCCCTTGGCACCTGTGACACGCTTATTTCTCATCCTGCATCCACCACGCATGTTGGCGTGCCGCGTGAAAGAAGAATCGCCTTTGGCATCACTGATGGGCTTATCCGCATGAGCGTGGGGCTGGAAAGTGTTGCCGACATTCTGGAGGATTTGGAGCAGGCGATGCAGTAAAATATTTCTTCGAAAAACCGTTCAAAAACTATTTCTGAAAAAAATGAAAACAGCTTACGTAATTGATGCAATACGCACGCCGATAGGAAAATTCGGGGCCAGTTTATCCACTGTTCGTCCGGATGATTTATTAGCGCTGGTGCTCAAAGTTTTGATGGAACGAAATCCAAAAGTGGACGCGAATGCGATTGAAGACGTGATTGCCGGAGCTGCAAATCAGGCAGGGGAAGACAACCGTGATGTGGCGCGGATGGCGGTTTTGCTGGCGGGCTTGCCGCACTCCATTGGCGGAAACACGGTGAACAGATTGTGCGCTTCCGGCTTGCAGGCGGTGATGGATGCATCCCGTGCCATTATGTGTGGCGACGGTAGTTTTTACATTGCCGGCGGCGTGGAAAGCATGACCCGCGCACCTTTCGTAATGTCGAAAGCGGAACATGCTTTTCAGCGCAAGGTTGAAATTTTTGACACCTCCATTGGCTGGCGTTTCATCAACAATAAATTAACCGAATTGCATTATCCATACGCTATGGGCGAGACTGCAGAAAATGTTGCAGAGCGCTGGAATATTAGTCGCGAAGCGCAAGACCTTTTTGCATTTGAAAGTCAGGAGAAATATGCTTCCGCAGCCGCTGCCGGAAAATTTGAAGAAGAAATAATTCCGGTGACGGTGGATTTGGGAAAAGGAAAAACCCTGGAGTTTAAGACCGACGAACATCCCCGCCAATCGCCGCTTGAAAAATTGGCCACATTGAAACCTGCGTTTAAAAAAGGTGGCAGCGTAACAGCGGCAAATTCAAGCGGAATAAATGATGGTGCGGCGGCATTGTTGCTTGCTTCTGAAGATGCCGTAAAACAATTTGGATTGCAGCCGATGGCGAAAATAAAAGCGATGGCAATTGCAGGGGTTGAGCCGGATGTGATGGGCATTGGGCCAGTGCCGGCTACGCGCAAAGCCTTGCAGAGAGCGGGTTTGAGCGTTGGTGATTTGGATTTGATTGAACTGAATGAAGCCTTTGCTTCGCAAAGCATTGCCTGCATAAAGGAATTAGGTTTGGATGAAAGCAAAGTGAACGTAAACGGAGGCGCTATTGCATTAGGACATCCCTTGGGATGCAGCGGCGCAAGAATTTCCACAACGCTTTTGTATGAAATGAAACGACGGAATGCGCGGTATGGATTGGCAACAATGTGCGTTGGAGTGGGGCAGGGAGCGGCGGTGATTTATGAGATAGTCTAGAAGCGTTGTTATCAGTACATTCGTTATCAATAATTAAGCATTATGGTTCGCAAATTTCTTGTTCCAAAACATAAAAATGTTCGTATTGAAGTTCCGTTATCTTATGTAGGAAAGATGCTGGAAATAATTGCTTTTGAGGTGGAGAAATCACCTTCGGCTATAGAGATTACCCCTTGCGACTCAGATGAAAGTTTATGGGCTTTTTACAACAATATTAATTTGGATTTTTCTAATTATAAGTTCGATAGAGACGAAGCAATGGGACGATAGTTTTTGGAAGAGGAACAGCACAAACAATTCCATATAATTTATTTTATGCAGGTAAATGACATTATTACGATTGATAAGGAGATTCTGAGTGGTCAGCCTGTTTTTAAGGGAACAAGAGTGCCTGTAGAAAGTTTGTTTGACCATTTGGAAGCGGGTGTTTCTCTCGATGAGTTTTTGGAAGATTTTCCGACTGTTTCAAAGCAGCAAGCTGTTGCACTTTTGGAAATAGCCAATAAATTATTGACTTCAAATAATGCAGCTCAACTATATGCGGCTGTTGCTTGATGAAAATTTGCCAAAACGGCTAAAAGAAGATTTCTTAGAACACGAAGTTTACACTGTTAGAGATAAAGGGTGGAATGGCGTTAAGAATGGGGCGTTGCTGAAACTATTGATGGAAAACTCTTTCGATGCGCTATTGACCTTTGATAAAAACCTACAGCATCAGCAAAATTTTTCCAAATACACAATTACTGTGTTCATTCTAATAGCCAAAACGAACCAATACAACCAGTTGAAACTATTAACTCCAAAAATTAAAAAGCATCTGGAAAATTTGCCTCTTACGCCAGGTCCAGTTGCAGTTTCTGACCTACTTCCCTAAACCCACTAAACCAATTTCGTGCAATGCCCAATAAAATCGACATCCACACCCACATCATGCCGGAGCACATTCCGGATTATTTTAAAAAATTCGGCTACGGAGATTTTATTCATCTCCAGCATTTGCCTGCCCAAACCGGTTGCGCACAATGTGCCAGAATGATGAAGGGCGATACTTTTTTCAGGGAAGTGGAGCAAAACTGCTGGGAGCCGAAAGTGCGGATGAAGGAAATGGACATGACGGAAGTGGGCGTGCAAGTGCTATCCACAATTCCGGTGCTGTTTAATTACTGGGCAAAACCGGAACATGGTTTGGAAACTGCCCGCTTTTTTAACGACCATATCGCCGTGTGTGTTTCCCAATTTCCTGACCGGTTTATAGGGTTGGGAACGTTACCCATGCAAGACATCAACCTTACCATTAAAGAAATGGAGCGGTGCGTGAGAGAACTGAAAATGCCCGGCGTCGAAATAGGTTCCAACATCAACAACGCAAACCTGAGCGACCCCATTTTTGAACCATTCTGGAAAGCTGCGGAAGAGCTGGACTGCTGCATTTTCGTGCATCCCTGGGAAATGATGGGCGAAAAAAGCATGAGCAAATACTGGCTTCCCTGGCTGGTGGGCATGCCTGCGGAAACTGCGCGGGCTATAGCTTCCATGGTTTTTAGCGGCGTGTTTGAACGGCATCCGAAACTGCGCGTGGCATTTGCCCATGGTGGCGGAAGTTTCCCTTTCACGATTGGCAGAATAGAACACGGCTTCAACGTGCGTCCTGATTTATGTGCGGTAGATAATGAAGTGAATCCGCGTAATTATCTCGGTAAGTTTTGGATTGATGGTTTGGTGCACGACCCAAAAGCGCTGGAATTTATTGTGGACGTTATGGGCAGCGACAAAGTGTGTATGGGCTCTGATTATCCCTTTCCGCTGGGCGAGCATCATCCGGGAAAATTGATTGAAAGCATGTCCTCATTTTCTACGGAACTAAAAGACCAATTACTGTTTAAGAATGCGCTGAAGTGGATGAATCTGGATGCTAAAAACTACACGTCATAGGATTTGATTTTTCGTAGAGAAAACATAAGTCCGAAAGCAACCTTTACTTTTAGAAAGTGATGTTGCCGCGTTTTTCCTGCTTTAAAAAAGAATGCTTTTTCCTTGTTTTGCTGGGGTTGCTTTTCGCTTTCAACAATGGACGGGCTCAGCAATTTTCCTTTTCCCGCTTTAATCAGGAAAACGGACTGCCAAACCTTCAAACCCAAAGTCTGGTGCAGGATGCACAAGGTCATTTATGGATAGGCACTGCGGACGGACTATCTCGTTTTGATGGAAAAACATTCACCAGTTTTGGTTTTAGAGAAGGACTGTTTTGTAAAAACATTCAATCAATTGCACCGGCAAAAAAGGGCGACATCTGGATTGGATGTAAAGATGGATTGTGGAAGTTTGACGGTAAAAAATTCAAAGCATTTAATCTCCATCGCGCCGGAAAAAGCGAAAGCATTTCTGTAATAAAAACGGACAGTGCAGGGACGACGTGGTGCATTGCCGGTGGGAATTTGTATGCTTATTACGACAGTCGTTTTCTCCATTTTATTTTCCCCTCAAATACTGTGGTTACGGCGGTCTTGCCGCTTGCAAACAATAGCTTTTTTGCAGCATTGCAGGGAGGCGCATTGCTGCATTTTCATGACCAGATAATTGACACATTCCGGGTTCCCAATGCTACAAATGCATCCGCAATTGCCGAAATATTGCAAGACAAAAGCGGGCACATATGGATAGCCGCAAACACAGGACTTTTCAAAATTTCCGGAAAAGCGATTGAGCCTGCACGTGCCAAAGGTTATGTGCTGGATAAAACGCCGCCCATCCTTTCTCTTATAGAAGACAATACAGGCGCGCTTTTCGCAGGAATGAGCAACGGTGCTTTCAGACTAAAAGATTCTGTGATGCGCTTTTTTAATCAGCAAAATGGATTTACGGACAATGCCATTCCTTCCATGCTGAATGATGATGCTGGCAATTTATGGTTTGCTTCTTCCGGCAGTGGCATTTTTAAACTTTCAAAAGCGCCCTTTAAAACTTTGGGCGAAGCAGAAGGCTTGCCTGCGGCGCAATACACGGCGTTTGCAAAAGACGAAAACGGAAAGCTTTTTTTGGGAAATAATACCGGGGGATTGTTTGCTTATAATGGAGAAAATGTAAAGCCGCTTTCACTTCCTTTGCCTGCACCTTCCAAAATAAATGCCTTGCAAAAGTTTGGCAGAAACCTATGGATTGCTACAGAAAATGCCGGGCTTTGGCGCTATAACGGAACCTATTTTTATGCAGCTAGTCAGCAGAAAACGAAGCTGCGCTCTTCAAAAATTACCACACTTTATCTGGATAAAAAGGAAAGGCTTTGGGCAGGCGCAGCAAACAGTCTTTCTTACCTGGAGAAAGATACTTTTTATGCTGTAAGCCATGATGGAGGCAGCGTTCAGCAATTTTTAGAGTTTGGTGAGGACAGTTTACTCATTGCCACAACCAACAAAATATTCCTTTATCACAACAATACAATCTACCCTTTTGAAAACGTAAAAATCCCGCAGAATGCGACCCTTACATGCATTGCCTTGCAGCAACAAACATTATGGATAGGAACTGCCACGAGCGGTTTAATTTATACCAACCTCAAAACGGGCAAGACAGGTACAATCAACAAGAAAAATGGCTTAAAGGATGACGCTGTTTATTTCCTCAAAGCAGATGATTGCGGCAACGTGTGGGCAGGATGCAATGCGGGCATTTATAAAATTTCGTGGAGAGAAAATGCAAAGCCGGTCTTTCAGCTTTACGGAAAATATCAGGGCATTGAAAACTTTTCCAACAATGCAGGTGCAGTCATTAAACTATCGGATAGCAGTCTGTTATTTGGCGCGAACGATGGGGTAGTAAACATCCGTCCAATGCTGGATTCGCTACGCATTGTGCCGGTTAAAGTGGTGCTGCAAAGCGTGGAAGTTTTCGGGAAACCTGTCAGTAATAAAAAGTGGTTTTCAACAAGAAACGATACCACAGGCGTTCCTCAAAAACTGAAATTGCCCACCAATAAAAACAACATCAGCTTCAATTTCGGGGCGGTTTCATTGAATGGCGGCGAGGCACTACTTTATCGCTATAAGCTTGAAGGCGCAAATGATGACTGGAGCAAATGGAGTAAGACCACCACGGTTCATTTTTCAGCATTGCCGCCAGGCAAATACAAGCTGGTGGTGCAATGCATGGCTTTTGAAGATGAAAATGCAATCTCCTATTTTCAATATCGTTTCACCATTATCACCCCCATTAAAGACACCAAATGGTTTAAGCTTGCCGTGCTTGCTGCCTGTGTCTTGCTGGGCATTTTCCTTCAGTTTTTAATTGGGAGAAGAAGCATAGCAATCAGAAAAAGAAGAGAGAGAAAACTTCAAAAAGAACGACTTGCCATCAGAACATCCACCGGCGAAGATTTTGAAATGTTCATTCAAACAAAAACCGAACGCATACACAAGCTCACTTCTTTTTTAAGAAAGAAAACAACATTAAATCCTGATGCAGAAAACATTTTGCTGCAAATAGAAAACAATGCAAAACAGATTTTGACCGACACCACCAATACCGTTTGGAGCATTCATCCTGACCATGCAGGCCTCTATCAGATTATGCATCACATCCGTGAAAATGCAGAGAAAGCACTGGCTGAAAAAGGCATTCAATTTTTGTTTTCAGGCAATGAAGAAAAATGGCGCGGCACTAAACTATCGCTGGATAAAAGCCGCCACCTGATGCAGATTTTTAAAGAGGCTTTCGAAAACATCATCCGCTATTCAGAAGCTACGGAAGTGACGCTGGAAGCCACTTTGCGCAGAGACAAAGCGATGCAAATATTGCTGAAAGACAATGGCAAAGGCTTCGACCTTCAATACCTAAAACCTGACCGTGGCATCAGCAGAATGCAACAGCGTTCTAAAAAAATGGATGGCAGGATTTACATTGATTCCCGGAAAGAAAAGGGCACCATTATAAGCCTCACTTTCAGAACTTAATCATCAGTATGGTGAGCCAAATTCGCTTTTGCACAGGCTTATCTTGCGCCGCATGAATCAACTCCGCCGCGGGCTTTCCCTCACGCAGGCTACTGCCATCAACATGATTGACATGGTGGGCATCGGCCCGTTCATTACGCTGCCGATAATCGTAAACATCATGCAAGGACCAGGCTCTATGCTGGCGTGGCTTCTCGGCGCTTTGCTGGCTTACATGGATGGATTTGTGTGGGCAGAACTGGGCGCGAAATATCCTGAAGCGGGCGGCTCCTATGTCTTCCTGCAAAAGCTTTTTAAAGGAAAATGGGGGAGGATGATGGCGTTCCTTTTCATCTGGCAAACCACCATTCAGGCACCGTTGGTTGTAGCGAGCGGCAGCATTGGTTTTGCGCAATATTTCTCCTTCCTGATGCCGCTTTCAGAGATTGGTAAGAAGTGCGTGAGCGGCGGTTTGGTGTTGCTGATTGTGTTCCTTTTATATCGCGGCATTAAGAGCATCGGCAAGATTTCTGTGGTGCTTTGGGTGATTACCGGCGGCACTATTCTCTGGCTCATTTTCTCCGGCATTCCGCATTTTAATCCAGCGCAGGCTTTTGATTTTGGAAAGAAGGATGAACCGCTGAACCTCTTGTTTTTCGCGGCTTTGGGGCAGGCATCGCTGAAGGCGGTGTACAGTTATCTGGGCTACTACAACGTGTGTCATCTCGGCGCTGAAATAAAGAATCCGGCAAAGAATATTCCCCGCAGCATTTTCATTTCTATTACAGGCATTGCGGTGCTTTACCTCGCTATGCAAACCATTGTGGTGGGCGTAATTCCCTGGCAGCAAGTGGCGCAATCAGAGTTTATTGTGAGTGATTTTTTCAGCCTGATTTATAATAATGCAGTGGCTCAGTTTGCTACCGTGCTCGTGTTGCTGATTGCTGTTTCTTCCCTGTTTGCTGTGCTGCTCGGTTACAGTCGCGTGCCTTATGCAGCGGCATTAAACGGAGACTTCTTTCCCATTTTTAAGCGCGTGCATCCGAAGCATGATTTCCCGCACGTTTCCTTACTGATTCTTGGTGCGCTCGCTTTTATTTTCAGTTTGCTTTTTAAGTTGAAAGAAGTAATTACCGCCATTATCATCATGCGCATTCTGATTCAGTTTGTGAGTCAGGCGGTGGGCGTAATCCTTTGGCGCAGGGAAAAAATGAAAGAAGGAATGCCTTTCCGGATGCCGTTGTTTCCCATTCCTGCCGTCGTTTCCATCATCATCTGGCTGTTTATTTTCCTTAGCAGTGAAATGAGTTTCATCCTCTTTGCTTTTGGTATCATCGCCTCTGGCATTTGCATGTTTTGGGTAAAGGAATGGTGGCAAAGGCGACAGTTTTCCTGATGATGATGAACGGTTCAGCCTTTGCTCCATTGGTAATTCCTAATGGCGGGTTAACCGCCTGCAAAAACAGGGTTAAGCAGGGCAATAAATGCGGCGAACGGCTTGTAGCGACTGCATCTTTGCATCATCAAACAAACAAAAACAACCACAAACAAAACATACAAGCCATGAAAAAAATACTCGTTTTCGCCGCCATCCTTTTCCTTATTAATACAGTTGCTTTTACAGATGTTGCTACGCTAACGCAAATGCCGAACGAACAAACCATGGCATCATTGCAAACGGTATTATACTCTCTGCAAACTGCGGTATCTCATATTTAGTGATTTCTTTTTAAAATAATATTGCTGCGCTATCCTCAAAAGGGATGGTTTTTTTATGTGTAAAAATGAAGAAAGCATATGTTGTTTAGGCGAAAAGCAAAATGTAATTTCAGCCACTGGCATCCGACGGGAGGGAAATATGGTGTGGTTAGAATGGTACAGGCATAAGACAGGAAGGAAATATGGTGTGGTTAGAATTGCACAGGCATCAGACAGGGAGGAAATACGGTGTGGCTAGAATTGCACAGGCATCAGACAGGGAGGAAATAGGGTGTGGCTAGAATGGTACAGGCATCCAACAGGAGATAAATATGGTGTGGTTAGAATTGCAAAAGCATTTTCTGGTTTTACCTCAATCCCTAATTTGCGCGTTGTGGTTTTGAAAGATTATTACCGGACGTTAGGCATCCCTGCAACCGCTCCCTTACAAGAGGTGAAAACAGCATTCCGGAAACAAGCCATTCAATTCCATCCTGATAAAAACCCGGATAACAATTTAGCCGTTGCGCAATTTCGCGAAGCGCAGGAAGCATACAGCATTCTGGGAGATGAACGCCGCCGGAAACAATACGATGAAGCAAGGTTTTTTGCCGGCATGGCTTCGCAAAAAGAACCTCAATTGCAAACGGCTGACTGGCTGTTTCTTCAATCCGAAAAGCTAAACAAGCACATGCAAAACGTAGATACTGACCGGATGAACCACCATGCTTTGAGTGCCTTTGTGCATTCGCTGCTTTCAGATGCGCATCTGGCAGTGTTGCTACAGGAAAATGATGAAAACCTGCACAAAACTTTTTTAGAAAACATCCTCCTCTCCCTAAAAAAACTGGATTACAGATTGCTCCAAACCCTGCATCAAAAACTGATAGTTGCAGCTGCCGATAAACCCATTTTGTTTCAGGAAGTAAATGTCTTTTTCAGAAAAAGAAAAAAGGAGCGCAGCCTGGAAAGAATAATGCCTTTTCTTGTTTTCGGGATTGCATTGATGCTGTGCCTGCTGATGGTTTTTCTCTACAAAAAATAACGGCTTTTCTGCACGGCGCTTATTAGCCCTCAATCCGAAAAACTTATGCACCTTTGACCTCGTTAGTATGTAGCCGCGCGGGAGCTTCAACCATCTTTTCTTCCCGTCTTCACAAAGTCAATAAACAAATGTCGCACACCAAAAAGCTCAGTCAGTTTGCAGCAACAGCCATTTGCGGAAACGATATCACATCGTCATGCCTGTATGTTTCATCCCTCACCATTATATATGCCGGGCAATGGGCATGGCTTGCGCTGCTAATCGTTGCTGCTGTGTTGTTTTTATTCCGGAAGATTTATGGAGAAGTGGTGGGCGCTTTGCCACTTAACGGGGGTGCTTACAATGTGCTTTTAAACACAACCTCTAAAAGCAACGCCTCCATTGCCGCCTGCCTCACCATTCTTTCTTACATGGCTACCGCAGTTATTTCTGCAAGCGAGGCAATGCATTATCTGCAAGGCATTTTCCCTGCGGTAAACGTGATGATTGCCACAGCCATTCTCATCACTATTTTTCTCTTCCTCGTGATGTCCGGCATCAGTGAATCCTCGATTGTTGCCATCGTCATTTTTGTTTTGCACCTGGCTGCTATGCTATTACTGATTGGTAGTGGCTTTTGGTACATCTCAAAACACGGACTCGACATAGCCACCATTAACTTCAAAGCTCCGCTGGGCGTAGGTTTCGGCACGGCGCTCTTTCTTGGTTTCAGCACTGCAATGCTTGGCATTTCAGGTTTTGAAAGCTCCGCAAATTTTGTAGAGGAACAAAAGCCCGGCGTGTTCCGGAAAACGCTGCGCAACATGTGGATAGCAGTGTCAGTAATTAATCCGCTGATGGCGCTCACGGCTGTTTTAGTGTTGCCTTTAGTGGAAGTTGGTCAGCATCAGGAAGCATTGTTGTCGCACCTGGGCAGTCGCACCGGAGGCAGTTGGCTGGCTACTTTTATTTCTATTGATGCCGTGCTGGTGTTGAGTGGTGCCTTGCTTACTTCTTACGTGGGTGTGAATGGATTGATTAAGCGGATGACGCTCGACCGCATTTTGCCGCAGTTTTTATTGAAGGAAAATAAACGTGGCAGTTCTCCCCGCATTCTTTTTGTGTTCTTTATTCTATGTCTTTCGGTGTTGTTTATAACCCGTGGTGAATTAGGACCTCTTGCAGGCGTTTACACCATTTCTTTTCTTTTGGTGATGGTTTATTTCGGCTTTGGGAATTTTCTTTTAAAACTGAAACGCAGCCGTTTGCCGCGTCCTGAACGGGCATCTATTCCGTCAGTTGCCATTGCTATTTTTGCAGTTGCCATTGCGCTGTATGGCAATGTGAGCCTGCATCCTGACTATCTGATTGTGTTCCTGAAATATTTTATTCCTGCCATTCTGCTCATCTTCATTATGCTTAGCCGAAACGTTACGCTGAAGCTGATGCTGAACATGGTGAACAACTTCTTCACGATGATGAAAAGTTTTGCCGCCGTCAGCCGAATTCACCTCACACGCAACATCAAAAAACTGACCGACCAGGAGTTTGTGTATTTCACGAAAGGGGATGACATTTCTATCCTGAACAAGGTGATGATTTACGTGCAGGAAAATGAAATCACGAAGAAATTGAAAATCGTAACCGTGATGAAAGAAGGCACAGAGGTGCCGGAGCATTTCTTTAAAGACTATGATTTTTTAGACCGCGCATATCCGGACATTAAGATTGAATACGTAGGCATTGAAGGCACGTTTGGTCCTGAAATCATTCAGCGGCTTAGCGAGGAGTGGAACATTCCCATCAACTTCATGTTTATTGGTTCTCCGAGCGATCGTTTTTCACATCGGGTGTCTGATTTAGGAGGCGTGAGGCTGATTATTTAATTCCAGCTGGGAGCATCGCTCTTCCGTTTCTGGCTGGCGTTTATTATTTCAGCAGGTAAGGGACTAATTGGGCAAATAACTGTTTGTCGGGTCTTCTGTTTGCTCCAGTAATTCCTGTTCGCGGGCGGCATTCCATTCAAGGATAAAATTGTTTCTCCCTGTTCCTAAAAGCAAAGAAAGGTAGCGTTGCTGCACCAGTTCAAGCAAGGCAAGGAAGGTGAAGATGGCGTGTATTCTGTTTTCGCAAAGAGAGAAAACTGCCTCAAAAGAAGCCTTTGATTTTTCCTTTAAATGGTCTATCAAAAAGCTGCGCTGCCCCTCCAGACTGTAATTGTATTTCACCACCACATGCTGCGGTTTGTCCATTCGCTCTTTGTATTTCTTCACCACTTTTTCAAACGCCGTCATCAGTTTATAGAGCGTAACGGTTTGCACTTCTGTGCCTTCGGCATAAGCCTCGCCAAGCGCTTCCAGTTCCTTGCGAATGTTGCCGCGTTTTTGTTGCAGCAATCGCTCCGCTTCCATCATCATCATCTGCTCTGATGCTTCTTTAAAACGTTTGTATTCCAGGATTTTATCCACCAGTTCCTGTCGCGGGTCTATTTCATTTCCTGCTTCATCCATTTCGCGGCGCGGCAGGAGCATTTTGGCTTTAATGCGCATAAGGGTTGAAATGAAGAGGATGAATTCGCTGGCAAGCTCAATGTCGAGTTGCTCCATGTTATGGATGTAATCAAGAAATTCTTTGGAAACGTTGTGGATGGGAATGTTGTAAATGTCCACCTCATCGCGCTCAATGAAAAAGAGGAGCAAGTCGAAAGGACCTTCAAATTGCGGGAGAACGATTTGGTAAGACATTTTTGGTTAGGATAGGACGCTGATTTTTATGGTGGTCATGATTTAAAATGATTTCTTTCCGAAAAGAGTAGAAAGTATAAAGACGAAAGTCTAAGGCTGCCTAACTTAAAAAAAACCACTCAATCCATTACCATCGGTATTCAAACCCCACGGAAAGAATCTGCTTTGTTTGCCACCAGCCAAGTCCTTCGCCGGGTTCATTTTTATTGTCAATTTGAGCGGTTGAGGGGTTTAAGGTAGTGTTTTGGTAAGGCACGTCATTATCATAAATGAAGGTTGCGCCGAGGTTAATGCTGATGAATTTAGCCACTTTCAGGGAGAGGAAATTATCCAGCAGCACATCAATATTGCCGGGGTTATTTTTCTTCACCACGTTTCCAAAATCATCTTTCACATCCTTTGCCAGATAATTGGAGTAAAGGTCAAGGCGTGTTTTAAACAAGAAGTTTTTGTTGATTTCCGTGCTGTATCTGCCAGAAAAATACGCGCCCAGTTCAAAGCGGGAAGTCTTGCCATTTTCGATGCCAAACATGCCTTCCGGTCGCAGGTTGGTGTAATACTTATCTGCCAGCGTAACCCGTGCAGCAATGGGCGAAAAAAAGACGCTGAATTTGTTGGCTTCGCGATATTCAAGTCCCACAGCAAGCGTGATGTAAGCGGGTGAAAGAAAATTGGAAGTTGGGAAAGCCTGATAGTTTTCCAGGCTGTAATCAAAGCCTTTGGTAAGCTGCGTGCGGAAGTTGAGCAGGGTAGAGAAGAAGATGTGCTTTTTGGGGTGGAGTTGCAGCCCGTATTTAGAAGTAAAATCCAGGCGGTCGTCAAGTTTGCGCGGCACAAAACGATTGGAATAAGCGTAAAACAAACCGTAAGTCATGTCGAGGTTATTAGCCCAGATGTGGCGATGGTAAATACGATTGAAAAAACCGCTGAACTGCCCGTTAATAGTGATGGAAGCGAGTTCTCCACCGGCAGGCCAATTGTGCAGAAAGCCTTCATTAATCCCGACTGCAAGCACGCCGCCTTTTATCCAGGCAACGGTATCTTTTGTCTCAATGGTCAGGAGTTTTTTTACTTCTTCTGTTTGTTCTATCTGCGCAAAAACAGGAAGCTGAGTAAGTAATATTATTCCGGCAAAAAAGAGATTTTTCATGGTGTTGTTCATTGCTTTTTTAGAGGAAAATTTACTTTGGTTTATAGCCTGATTCCTGCAAAAATGTTTGAGCATCTTTTTGTTGCAGCACAGAATCTAAAGGCGTTTCAGGATGTTCGTTTATGTATGCCTTCACTATTTGATAGCCCATCCAGGTGCCAATATTTCCCGGGCTTTCGGCAGGCATTCCGGCAGCATTTGGTCCATCGTTTACGTAGCGAATCATTTTTTGCCAGCTTTTTTCATACAGCAGGTTTTGGCTTACAAAAAAGTTATAGACCTGCTCTTCGCTTGCCTCGCACCATTGCAATTGGGATTGCGTGTAGCCCAGCCTTGTGGTGTCGTTTGTAAAAGGCAATATTTTTTTGAGGAAATACTGTTCTTTTCCAAGCTGAATCATCATGTTGAGCAAGCTTCTGTCTTCCATCACAAACGGATGCCTATCGCGATACAAAGCCTGGAAAACGTGCACCGGTATGTATTCCGGCTTAAAACGCCGCGTGCTGTATGCAGCAATTCCCACCGAAGCATAGAAGGGATATTGCTCACCGAGGTACATATCCAGCCCCACGCCCACAATGTCGTTGCCATAAGTGAAAGCCGCGTAGTTATTGAGTCCTGACACGAGATAGATAATTTTTGGAACGGCTGTGTTAGGATAATAATGGCGGAGGAATTGGAAGCCTTTAACGAGGTTTTCATCAATGCTTTTTGTGTCAGGGTAATGATGGGCTACGGTATCAAAAAGATTGCGGAAATCAGGGTAAGTCAGGAACGTGCGGAGTCCGTTGGCAATGCCGGGATTGGCGGGTTCATAATCTCCGTTGATGTTGAAACCCATCAGCGTGTCTAAATAAAAATTGAGGAAATCAGGGTATTTGGTTTGCAGGTTTTTTAAGCCTTCGGCAATGTTATTGGTGTCAATTGCTGCAAGATCTTTATCAAGCCGATAGGTTTTTAAATCGATTGAAATGTTGGAGACATCCGGTGTTTTTTCAGCCTCGTTTTTACAACCAAAGCATAACATCGTGATGGTGAAAAAGAAAAGAACCGGCTTCGCCAAAACCTTTAATCGTAGCTTTCCATCCGTCATGAGCAATTGCACTTAATTTTGGCGGCAAAAGTAAAGGCACAATTCTTAGCCATTCTTTTATAAAATCACACAACCAAAAAATGAAAAAACTTCTCCTTAGCATCTGCATTTTATCTTCCTTTTCCATTCCTCTTTTTGCTCAGGATGAAAACCAGGATGTTCCTTCTTCAAACAGAAACGGAATAGACGTAAACAGACTTCGTTTTGGTGCGTTTGTAGCCCCCAACATTAGCTGGATGAAAGCTACTTCCACCAAAAGTGATGATGGCAATTATGCCGTAAAAAGCAACGGCAGCAAAGTTGGGTTTACATGGGGCTTGCTGGCTGATTATTTTTTCACGCGCAACTATGGCATTGCTACCGGCTTTCAATTAAATTCTACCGGCGGTAAAATACTGGCTACGCGCATACCCACATCTCCTTCTGTCAATACCGTGCAAAGCGCGGATTTTACCTATTTCATTCAATATCTTGAAGTGCCCTTTAACCTGAAATTGCGGACCGAAGAAATTGAAGGTGCCGGCATAAAAATATTTGGACAGGTGGGTATTACCGGCGGCATCAACATTGGCAAAAAAGCAACTTACACGGTTGTTTACCGGGATGCTTTGAACGTTGCCATAACTAAAGAAGGCACTAAAGAAAAAATATCCGGCACGCTTTCCATTGCTCCGGTAATGCTTCAGTTAAATGTGGGTGGTGGTGTTGAAAAGCCTATCTCAAACCGCATTGCTGCTTATGCCGGCATTTTCTTCAACAATGGATTTTTGCCTGATGCCACCAACCCGAAAAATTATAGCCTTTCTTATCCGGGAGAATTTAGCGATGGTAAAATCCGCCTGAACAATTTTGCTTTCCGCCTCGGCATCTTCTTCTAAATTCTTCTTCTCGAGTCTTTAAACGCGCAGCATAATACCTTCGCGCCCATGAAAAAAACCTTCACCAACGAGGATGTGATTCATTATTACGACCAGACCGCGGTGCATTACCGCATGTGGTGGAAAATGGACGAGAGCATGGGTTTGCATTATGGCGTTTGGGAACCCGATACAAAAACACTTGCTGATGCCATCCTGAACACAAACCGTGGATTGATTGCGTTAGGAGAAATAAAACCGGAACACAAAGTTTTGGATGCAGGTTGTGGCGTTGGAGGCTCTTCTATTTTTCTGGCAAAAACGATTGGGTGCGATGTAACCGGTATCACGCTTTCTCCAAAACAAGTGGATACTGCAACAGCATTTGCAAAGCGCGATGGCGTAGCAAACAATGTGCGTTTTGAGGCGAGAGATTATACAAAAACCGGCTTCCCTGACAACAGTTTTGATTTTGTGTGGGCAATAGAAAGCATGCAAACCGCCACCGATAAAAGTTTGTTTTTTAAAGAAGCAGCAAGGGTTTTAAAACCGGGAGGAAGGATTGTGATAGCTGATTGCTTCAAAACAAAACCTTACGACATCATCACAGAACCGCAAATGCTCACCATGCTGAACGGTTGGGCAATGAGCGACCTTCTAACGCTTGCTGAAATCGAAAAAACGGCTGGTGACGGAGGGTTTATTTTAGCCAAAAACAGAGACGTTTCGAAGGAAATAAAAAAGTCTGTAAAAGCAATTCTGCGTGTAAGCATCTTAGGCATGTTCGGCACTAAAATCTACAACCTTTACCGGAAAGCAAGCTATTTCTCCCGCATTCATTACAAAACCGGATTGGCGCAACACAACACTTACAACCGTGGGCTTTGGGGTTATAATCTCCTTATGCTGGAGAAAAAATAAGCCATCCGTTTTGGTTTTTAAAAGATTCCAAAGCTATCTTTAGTGCTTAACAATAGTTACTGAAAATGGCGAAACAAATTGCTGCTACCCCTAAAAGTTACTGGGCTTCAAACATTCGCTTTCTGCGGATGCGCAAAAACATTACGCAGGAAGTGCTGGCTTCAGAATTAGGCTTCACGGTTTCTAAAGTGAAGGCACACGAAGCCGCACAAACGCGCAATCCTGTGGTGGAAGACCTCATCATGATTTCCGAATACTTTAAAATGAGTGTGGACACGCTGCTGAAAATAAACCTCACCAAAATCTCTGAAAGAAGCATCCGCGAGCTGGAGCAGGGCAATGATGTTTTCACTTCGGGAACACATTTGCGCATTCTTGCGACAACGGTGGATAAAAACAATAAAGAGCAGGTGGAATTTGTAAGTAAAAAAGCACGCGCCGGATATCTGGAAGGTTTTACGGACCCGGAATTTATCAGTTCGCTGCCTGCTTTTTCAATGCCTCATTTACCGACCAACAGAAAGTTCAGGATGTTCCCTATTTCGGGTGATTCTATGCTGCCCATTCCCGATGGCGCATTGATAATCGGAAGCTACGTGGAAGACTGGAGCAGCATTAAAAAAGATACACCCTGCATTGTGATTACTCAAAATGACGGGATTGTTTTTAAGATGCTGACACCGCTTTTCCCTGCCAAAAAATCTTTTCAGTTTGCGTCGCTCAATATCTCTTACAAGCCTTATGAACTGCCGGTTTCAGAGATGCTCGAAGTGTGGCAGTTCGTGAATTATATTTCCGATAAAATGCCTTTACCTGAAAATTCGGATGATTACCTGGTGCGGGTTACGGAAGAAATTAAATTCGGTGTGGAAGAACTTTTACAGAGAAAAGCCTGATTGTTGCAACTTTAGAAAATCAAACAAAAACCCCGGAAATGCTGACAGAAGAACAAAAGCTTCAACTCACTATGCAGATGCGCGTGTTGGAGTTAATAGAACGAAACCCCGACGTAGTAAACACAAATGCGGAGTTTAAAAAAAGTGGTGAGGAATTAAAAAAAAACGTTCAAAAAATCCTTGACTTACTAAGTGAAGATCAAAAAGATGAAATCCTGGAGCGATACAAAATTGAACTGAATCATTTAGGCTTAGATCGAAAGCAGGAAAAGAGCTAAAATGATTATCACAGTAAAAAAACCACAAGCAATAATTTGATTTTCATTTTTTTAAAAATTTTCGTGTGAAAGAACTTCTGTTGCAGTATGCCCGTTATAATCGTTGGGCGAATGAAAAATTGATGAAGTCGCTTATGGCTCTTGATCCCATCTTTTTGGATCAGGAAATAAAAAGCAGTTTCCCCTCCATTCGGAAGACCATTATTCACCTGTGGAGTGCCGAAAATATCTGGCTTCAAAGATTGCAAATGGCAGAACATCCTGAATGGCTGCAAAGTAATTTTACTGGAAATTTTGAAGAGATTGAAAAAGGTTGGAAAGAAACGTCAAAAGCCTTAATTTCTTTCATTGAAAAACAATATAATGATGCAGCGTTTGAGCACGTGGTGGAGTATTATAATTTACAGCAACAGCATTTTAAAACCCGCGTAGCAGATGCGTTAATGCAGGTCTTAAATCATGGTTCGCAACATCGCGGTCAGCTCATTACGATGCTCCGGCAACTAAACGTGGAAAAAATTCCTTCAATGGATATGATTGTGTATTTGCGTGAAAAAAGATAACCGAACAAAAGGTTTCTATTTCTTCCCGTTCAAAACTTCTCTCACCTGCGCCACCACCTGCGTTGTCACCTTGCGGAGCTTTTCAATCATCGGTTCAAGGCGGTTATCATGGTTCCCTGTTGCAGCAATAAGTTCAATTTCAGGCAAGTCATCTTTCAAAAGGGAAATACCCATGTTTTGAATAGAAGGTTTGATGCGGTGTGCCAATGCTTTCACCGTCATAAGGTCTCCCTGGTGAAATGCTGCTTCCATTTTGGTAACTGACTCCGGAATATCGCGGACAAAAAGCTGTAGCATCCTTTCTATAAATGCCTCATTCCCTCGGGAAAGCGCCCGCAGTTTTGCAAGGTCATAAAGCGGCAGTTTGCTATGTTTATTTGGGCGTTTCACGAGCGTAATATCCTGTTCCAGCCATTTAGCAATCACCTGCAAAATCTGTTCTTCTTCAAAAGGTTTCGGGATATAATCGTTCATGCCGGCTTCAAAACATTTTTCCTGCTCGCCGTGCATTGCATTGGCGGTTAGCGCAATAATTGGGATAGCATTCCCAAGTTTTTCGCGGATGCGCATCGTGGCTTCCAATCCATCCATCATAGGCATTTGCACATCCATCAAAATGGCGTCAAAGCTTTGCCGGTCAAGGATTTCAAGTGCTGCTTTTCCATTTTCAGCTTCGGTAATCAGTGCACCATATTGTTCAAGCATAGTGGTAGCAACAAGCCGGTTCATTTCATTATCCTCCACAAGCAAAATTCTTTTTTGACGCAAGCCGTTGGTTTCAATCACCACTTCTTCTTTCTGCGGGATGTCCGCTTCTACGCCCGCAGGCAGCGGAAGAAAAACCGAGATGATTGTTCCTTTTTCTTTTTCACTCGTCACCTCCAGATATCCGCCCATCAATTCTACCAATTGTTTAGAGATGGACATACCCAATCCGGTGCCGCCAAATTTCCTGGTTACGCTGTCATCTTCCTGTGTAAACTTTTCAAACAAATGGCTCATAAATTCCGGAGACATTCCGATTCCGGTGTCGATAATCTGAATGCAGATATTGTTCAGCCCGTCTTTTTCGGATCGCATGGAAGCGCGCAGTTCCACACTTCCTTTTTCCGTAAATTTTAAGGCATTGCTAAGCATGTTCAGCAGCACTTGATTGATGCGGTAAGGGTCGCCAAGAAGCACGGGAGGGAGCGCTGCATCAGAAGTGTAAAACATTTCAATCCCCTTTTCCTCTGCCTTATGCCGCAACACATACAGGGCATGGCGCGCCATTTCATCAAGATTGAAACCAATGTGCTCAAAGGAAATTTTGCCTGCTTCAATTTTAGAAAAATCAAGCACGTCGTTTATGATTACCAACAGATTTTCAGAGGCGGTTTGGATGGCATTGAGATAGAGTTCCTGCTGATCGTTAAGCGGTGTTTTGTTGAGCAGTTTTCCAAGTCCCATAATAGCGTTCATGGGTGTGCGAATCTCATGGCTGATGTTGGCAAGAAAAGCTTCTTTGGCAAGGGCGCTTTGTTCCGCTTCCTGCTTTGCCTCGCGCAGGCGTTGTTCCAAAAGTTTTTGCTGCGTAATGTCTAACTGCACAGAAATAGACCCCTGCACTTTCTCATTATTATCGGCAAGCGGCGCTGCGGAAACGTGCCACCATTTCATTTCGCCACGCTTGTTTTTTACCGCAATGTTGTAAGCATCAGAAATCCCTTTTTCGCGGCTTTTGAATTGCTCATTAAACTGCGTTTTGCTTTGCCCCTGCGTTAGCAAACCCGCTGCCGACTTGCCTTTCAGCTCATCTGCCTCATACCCGCTCATGTTGCAAAAACTATGGTTCACATCCAGAATAATTCCTTCAGCATCAATTTCTACCATCCCAAGGTTCATGTTTTCAATCAGGCTTCGGTATTTTTCTTCACTCTTCCGAACAGCTTCTTCGGCTTCAATTCTGGAAGTAATATCTGTGCCGTAACCAATGATGATTTCGATTTCATTTTTATCATTCAAAACAGGGTACATGCGCCGCAAAATGTATTGTGACTTGCCTTTTAAAGGTTGTATTTTTTCAATCCACTCAATCAGTTCTTTTGTTTTGAAAATGGTGTTGAAGAGTTTGTTTTGTTCCGTTGCCTGTTTAGCTGTGAGAATGGTTTTTTTAGCCGCTTCGTCAATCGTTTTGCCAAGCATCCATTCCCTTGTAACGCCGTCTGGCATTGCCATTGGGTTTAGGTAGAGGTATTTTTTGGAGGAATCGTAAACGGCAATGTCGGCAGGAATCCGGTTCAGCAATTGCTCAAAAAATTTGCGTTGCGCTTCCAGTTGTTGTTCTATTTTCCGGGCACCGGTAATGTCTGTATATCTCCAGAGGTGTCCCTTAAATTGCCCTTCCAGAAACACCGGAATATAATCGCGGCTAAGGATGGTTCCGTCTTTTGTTTGGAGCACATCGTTTAGCACGGTTTGTTTGTGAAGCAACAGTTGTTTGATGCGGTATTCAAATTCATACGGGTCTGCGAAAAGGTGTTTACTAATGCCTGCCGTCCAGCGGAAAGGCTTGTCGCCCGCATCGTTCACCACTCCGTAAGGAATTCGAAACATGTTGCAGAAAATTTC
Source organism: Flavipsychrobacter sp. (assembly GCA_965218185.1). Taxonomy (GTDB): domain Bacteria; phylum Bacteroidota; class Bacteroidia; order Chitinophagales; family Chitinophagaceae; genus JAFIGV01. The sequence continues at coordinate 546,418 of CBDCKE010000008.1, read as the reverse complement.
GTTGGCTACAAGGGTGTTGTAGTTTTCATCCTCCACAAGCACGCCGCTTTGCAGGTTTGAAATGAGGCTCATCATCCGCCTTGAAGTTTCCTTCAGGTTTTGCTCCGTCACTTTTATGCGGTCAATGATGGTGCTCATGCCTATCAATCGGATGGGGTGACCGGCAACGCTTGTTTCCGTAACCATATAGCGATCCATCACCCACAAAAAGTTGCCTTCTTTTTTCCTTACCCTGAATTCCCGCTCGTGAATTTTGTTTTCTTCGGCTGATTTATTGGCTTTTGGCATCACCAGCAGCACGTCTTCCGGATGAATGATGTTCAGCCATGCTTCCATGGTGTCAGGAAGTTCAGCATCAGTATAGCCAAGTAAATTTTTGAAGCCGGAAGTGAGCGAAATTTTATTTAAAAGGAAATCGTATTCCCAGATGTTGTCGCCGGCTGTTTGCTGCAAGGCACGCCAGCGTTGTTCGGTTTCAGAATTGAGGTTGGTAGGTTGTTGGTTATTGCCGTTTGATGCAAGCGTTAGCGAAGCCAGCGTGGTTTCGGCTGCAATGCGCAAAGCTTTTTCCTTTTCCAGTTGTTGCTTTAGCTGCTCTATTGTTTCCACGATAATTCGCTGCTTATACCGTGATCTCTTTATTCTGAATCATCTTGTAGATAGTGCTTTTGCCAACGTCCAGTTTATCGGCTACCTGCACCACGTTGTTGTCGTATTTGCGCAAGAAACTCTGAATGATATCTACGGTGTATTCCCTCAAGGTTTTTTCTTCCGTAAGCATCATGTCTGAACTGGCCACCGAATTGAAACGCACATCTTCGGCTGCAATTTCTGCATTGTTGCTCATCACGGCAGCAAGATCTATCACTGCTTTCAGTTCGCGCACATTGCCGGGATAATTGTAGCGCATTAGTTTATCTTTTGCATCGGAGGAAATATTCATTGCGGGCATTTTATTGCTTTTGCAAAATTCATCGAGGAAAAATTTAGCCAGCAAAATCACATCGTTGCCGCGCTCGCGAAGGGGCGGTAATTCAATAGGTAAGCCAATAATCCGGTAATAAAGGTCTTCGCGAAAGGTTCCTTTTTTAACCTCGTCTGCGAGATTTTTATGGGTAGCTATAATGATGCGCACGTCAAGCGCCACATTTTCATTGCCGCCCACGCGCACCAGTTCCCGCTCCTGCAGGACGCGCAATAATTTGCTTTGTAAACTCAAATCCAGTTCTGCTATTTCATCCAGAAACAACGTGCCTTTATTGGCTTCTTCAAACTTGCCTGCCTTTCGCGCCATCGCTCCCGTAAAAGCTCCTTTTTCATGCCCGAATAATTCACTCTCAATTAATTCCCGCGGAATGGCTGCCATGTTCACCGCCACAAACGGTTTTCTTTTTCTTTCAGAATTATAATGGATTGCTTTGGCTACCAGTTCTTTTCCGGTGCCTGTTTCTCCGGTTACGGACACGTTTATGTTTGTGCGAACCGCTTTATCAAGCAGGGTAAAAATCTTCTGAATTGCCGGGCTTGCGCCTTTTATTATTTTGCCATAATCATACTTCTGCCCAAGCTCTTCGCGAAGTTGCTCCACTTCTTCTTTCAGGCTCTGATGTTCGCGGATGCGCATCACGGCGTTCCACAAAAAATCCTTCGTGTTGTCGTCTTTTATAAAATAATCGCTTGCGCCCAGTTTCAATAATTCTACAGCGGTGCTCACATCGTCCTGTGCGCTGATGATGATCACCGGCAGGTCAGGCATTTGCTGTTTTATTTTTTTAAGAACGTCCAGCCCGTTATCGTCAGGAAGGGAATAATCGAGTGTAAGTAACTGAGGGCGTTGGGAGAGATTAGCGAGGCAATCTTTGGCGGTGGTGAAGCGGTGAATTTCGTAATCCGGATTCAGGGAAAGATGGTATTCGAGAATCTCGCCGTACCATGGATCATCCTCTACAATAAATATCTTGAAGGTCTCCATTCTGTTTTCTTAAACGTAAATTTGCAGTCAGTTTTAGGAATAAAGCACAATAATAACCACAATTATCCGCAATAATCAAATTCCTGAAAATGGAAAATTTTTCCATCATTAGGAAAGCGAGGCAAGTTTTTAAATCATAAAACGTTGGTTTTCCGAAGTTTAATAATTGGCACCATAGTAGCGAAAGCGTCCAAAAAATATAAAACGGAAATGACCTCCAAAAAAAATTTGAAGATTTTCGTGGTAGATGACAATTCCTTTTGCAGAGAACTGTATGCGCAGCATCTGAAAAATATTGGCTTTACGGACGTACATCTTTTCGACAATGGGCAGGAATGCATCAACAACCTAACGCTGCAGCCGGATATCATCTTCCTGGATCACGAAATGGAGCCGCTCAACGGACTTGAAGTGCTGAAAAAAATTAAAAGATTCAACCCCGATATTTATCTTGTGGTCGTTTCCGGTCAGGATAATATGCAGGTGTCCATCAACGCGCTGAAATACGGTGCTTTTGATTACATCATTAAGGGCGAAAAAGACGAAGAATTAATTACCAAAGTGACAGACAAAATAATTCACATCATGAACCTCATGAGCAAGAATAATAAAGACGGAAAGTGGCCTAAATTTCTGTCGCTAAATCTATAAGTGTTTCGATTTTTAATGGAGAAAATTTACCGCACCGCTTACCTCTTTTTTATTGCCTTCTTCTTCCTGTGCACGGGTTGCAAAACCCAAAACCTTTTCATGGAATCGGAACTTCAGGAAGACCCTCAGTTTTTTAAACAGCGCGCTGGCGAAGATTATCAGTATCAGATCCGCAAAGGAGATAAAATAAGCGTTTCCCTGTGGGATCACGACGACATGTCTGTGGGTTCCTCTTACGGCATTTACAACAGCAACGAAGTGTATGGAAAATGGCTGATGGTGGATGATTCAGGGCTGATAGTAATCCCCAAACTTGGCAAAGTGCAGGTGCTGGGAAACACGGTGATGCAGACGGAAGAACTCCTCCAAAACTTGTATGCCAAATGGGTGGTGGAACCGATTGTTGACGTTAAGGTGCTGAACAAAGAGGTGACGGTTATAGGTGAATTCCTTCATCCCGGAAAATATTTGGTGGAGCGCGACCGGGTTTACCTTACAGACATACTTGCCAAAGCGGGCGATTTCGACCTGTATGCCAACCGCCGGAAAATGAAGGTTATCAGAATGATGGGAACCCAACCGAAAAGCATTACTATTGATTTTACGAAAGCAGATGCCATGTTTTCTCAGAACATTCAAATCCGTCCGGGCGACATTGTGTATGTGCCCAGCCGGAAAGGAAAAATATGGGATAAACGAAACGGTTCTACAATCGTTCCTATCACCGCAATCATCAGTTCCATAGTTGTAGTAAGTCAGTTGCTGCTCTATTTATAAAAAGGTTTTTTGGAGAGAAAAAATGAATGATAATGCAGGCTCGCGAAAGTGGGCTAAACCCTTGCTTAGATATTTTCCTTTAGTTATTCTTACAATGGCATTGGGAGTGTTTGCTGCGCGGTTATACCTGCGGTATGCTACGCCTATGTATGAAAGCACCGCCAAAATAAAACTTGCCGACTCGCGCGATGGAGTGCCCAATGGAAACCTCTTTAAGGATTTTGATGTCTTCTCTAACAGCAATAAAATAAGCGCTGAAGTAGAACTCCTAAAATCCAAAGTGCTGATAGATCGCGCCGCTATTTCCCTAAATCTGGGAACGACCATCTATCGCATTGGTAAAGTGAGAAAACAGGAACTCTACAATAATTCACCCATCCTGGTTTCCGCTGAAATTCCGGCACGCTCCAAATGGATGGATCGGACCTTTAAACTCTCCATTAAATATAATAAAGACGTACAACTAATAACGCCTGATGGCAAAGCATTGAAAGGATTTATCGGACTGCCGATTCAAACAAAAGAAGGCTCCGTAACCATTTCTCAAAACGCTGATTATACGGATGATAAAGACGTGGTGCAGCTTAACGACCGTTATGAATTTATGCTTAACAGCCGCAACGGCATCGTCAATAAAATAGTTGCAAATCTTGACGTGATGAGCGTGGATAAAGATGTGCCCGTGCTCCGCATTTCCTACCGTAGTGCAGTGCCTGATAAAAGTGCAGACATTGTGAACGGTGTAGCGCAGGCATACATCAACGATTACGTTGCCGAAAAATTTCGAAGTGCCGATACCACCGTCCATTTTATTAATAATGAACTGCAGGATTACACCGCACGTCTTTCAGGTAGCGAAAGCAGCATAGAGGGATACAGAGATGCACACAACATCATAAACATCAGGCAGGAAACCGAAACTGACCTTCGCAAGATTGCCGATTTAAAAAAACAGCAGGCTTCTGTAAGGATGAATATTCAGGCAATTGACAGCCTTAATAAATACATGTCGGCAGGGCAAAACCATGTGCTTGATCTGGCGCCAAACTTTGAAGCATTTACAGACCTGCTAAGCACAGAATTAATCAAGAAAATAAAACAGTTACAGGCTGAAAAGAAAGACTTGCTGACCCGATACACGCCTGAAAATGAAAAGGTGATGGTGATCGATGATAAAATTGCCGACATTACTTCTTACCTCCGCGAAAGCATCCACAATACCCAAATAAACCTGCGCCTTAAATACCAGGACTTGTCGCAAACCATTGCCTCAGCAGAAGCAGAATTTATTGGCTTGCCCACCAAAGAAAAAAACATGACCATTCTGGAAAGAGACTTCGGGATGAATGAACAGATTTACAGGTTTTTAAGAGAGAAAAGAACAGAAGCAGAAATTGCCAGAGCCGCAACTATTTCATTCCATCGCATCATCTCTCCCGCCGAAACGCCCACCAGCGCCATCTTTCCGAATGGTAAACTGATTCAGGTTTTCTCCGGTTTTCTGGGTTTAATTTTTGGGGTGATATTCATTTACGGCATCCATCATTTCCGCGGCGGCATTGAAAGCACCGACGATATTTACCGCGAAACAGACACGCCCATCACCACCATTATTCCGTTTATAAAAACGCCTGCAGAACGCGAAAAACTTTTCTCCAAATGGATTCTTGAAATGGAACTCCAGGGGCAACTTCCCTCCGGCACGGTGCTCACTGTATCAAGCATGCAAAGGCACGAAGGCAAAGAATTCGTAGCCGCCGGACTGGTGCAGGCAGCCATGCAATTGGGCAAAAAAGTGCTCTTCGTTTCGCTGGATGAAAAGCAGCAGGTTTTTAGTGAACACTTTCAGTATCAAACCATTCACGACTTCCCTGATAAATGGTATCAGATAGCCGAATGGCAATCTATGCTGTGGCGGTGGCAGCAGCATTATGACCTTATTGTAATCCGCAACAAGCCGGTGAATGATGCCACTTCTGCCATGATGGTGATGGCGGCAAGCGACCTGAACCTTATGGTGCTCGACAGCGTGAAATCTAAAAAAGCAACCATCCGCGAGGCAGACCAACTGCGCGAAAAACTGAAGCTTACCAACATGAGTTTTGTGCTAAACAGAGCCAATTACAAACCCACCATTTTTAAAAAGGCAAGGCAAATATTCTCCACCATAATCCGGAAAGATGCTGAAAGCAAAGCTGCTTAATCCTAAAAGCCTTGTGATGGCCGACCAGCTTGCGGTGAGCGGTGGTAGTTTCCTTTCGCAGGTATTTCTGGCGCGTGGTTTAGGGCTTGAAGGCTATGGTTATTTTTCGTTTCTAGTGCTTGCGCAATTGTTTCTTTTGTCGCTACAGCAAGCCGGACTTACAGGCATTGCCTGCGTCGTTTTTCCTTCTTTAAAAAATGAGAACAAGCAACGCTACATCAACGGATTGTTTGGCGTGCAGGCATTGTTTCTTGCAGGCGTGATGCTGCTTTGCGCGGGCTATTATTTTCTTTTTAAAAGCACTTACACACCATTGGATGCACTGGCTGCTGCACTCAATATTCTCTTCTTTTTATTGCTCGATTTTATTCGCCGCCTGCTGATTGTAGCCGATAAATTATTGCCTTCTTTCTTCAGCAGCAGCGTAAATTTTGGTTTGCAACTGGGGCTGTTACTGGTTCTGCAACTCACCGGAAACTTCACCTTCAGCGCGGCTTTGTGGGTTTGTGCCATCACTTATGTACCCTCTCTCATTGCAGGGCTGGTGTGGCTTCGCCCCAATCTTTTTTCTTTTTTAGAAATGAAAGAGGCAATGCAACTTGGAAGAACGCAGAGCGGCTGGATGCTGCTTTCGGCGGCGCTGCAATGGCTGGGCGGCAACTTTTACATTGTGGCTGCAGGTTGGTGGCTGGGCGCTGCTACACTCGGCGTGTTGCGGCTTGCGCAATATTTATTCGGCTTGCTCAACATTCTGATGCAGGCGGTGGAGAATTATGCTTTGCCCCGCGCCGCTTCACTCACTGCTCCGCATGAAATTGTGCTGTATGCACGCGCCATGTTTAAGAAACTTGCAACCTTCACTTTCCCCGCTCTTTTTTTGATGGCACTGGTTACAAAGCCTTTGTTGCAATGGCTTGGCAAAGATGCTTCCACCCTCGACCCAATGATTGTGTATGGCTTTGCACTGCTGTATGTATTCATCACCGCAGGCTATCCAATCCGCATTACGCTAAGGGCTTTGCAGCTTAACCGCGCTTACTTCCAGGGGTATCTAATAACCACTATTTTTTCCCTTTGCACCGCTTACTTCTTCCTCAGTAAATGGGGGGCAGGAGGCGTGATGATGGGTTTGCTTTTCAGCCAGGTATTACTCCTGCTTTACTGGACATACACTATCAAACTTAAAACAGCAGCCACATGGAAGTCGTTCATTTAATCCTCGGCAAAGCCAACCCTGAAAGAATGAACGGCGTAAACAAAGTGGTGCATGCGCTGGCTTCTAACCAACATGCTGCGGGCATCAAAACCTCCGTTTGGGGGCTTGCCAAAGACCTTGAACATAATTACCCACCACGAAGCTATCAGACAGAATTATTTAAACGCACGTGGAATCCTTTCACGCTTTCACCTGAATTTAAAAAGGCAATACAAAGCAAAGCAGAAACGGAAACCGTGTTTCATTTGCACGGCGGCTTTTTGCCGGCAATGAGCAGCGCCTCCTCCTTATTGAAGAAAGCACGCATCCCTTTTGTGTTTACCCCGCATGGCAGTTATAACCTGATTGCAATGCAGAAAAGCGGCTTCCGAAAAGGCATCTATAAATTGTTTTTCGAAAAGCCGCTGGTACGCAAAGCCGCTGCCATACAAGTGCTTGGAAGCAGCGAGCAAAGCGGCTTGCAGCAATGGTATCGTAACCAGAAAACAACCGTGATACCCTATGGTTTTGATGTGGAAGATGCCGACGAAATCAAAGGAGTTGCTGCGCAGATAAATGCGTTACCGGAACGGCCTTTTCGCATTGGCTTTTGCGGCAGGCTTGATATCTACACCAAAGGACTTGACGTGCTGCTGGATGGCTTTGCGCAAACACTCACTCACTATCCCGATTGCGAACTCCACCTTATTGGCGACAGCCCTGAACGTGCCGAACTTTTACAACATGCGCTTGCTTTAAAAATTAAAGACGCGGTTATTTTCCACGGGGCAAAATTTGGAGAAGAGAAAATGAACCTGCTTCGTGCATGCCATGTGTTTGTGCATCCCAGCCGTAATGAAGGCTTGCCCACCGCCGTGCTTGAAGCGGCATCTATTGGCATTCCGCTGATTGTTACGGAAGCTACAAACCTTGGCAAAGCAGTGGCTGAAAGCAAGGCTGGATACGTGATGGACGGAACCAGTACAATTTTTATGGAACATGCGCTCCGTTTTATGTATCAGGCAACGGAAGGAAAAGACGCTTATAAAAGCATGGGTGATAACGCAAGAAATATGGTGCTGACGCGCTTTAGCTGGAACCATTTAATACCGCGCTACGAGGCGCTTTACACCCAAGTGCTGAAGGAAAGAAAGAGAAAATGAAACCTGCTGATGCCGCACAAAAACAGGAAGCTTTCATCCGCCTTGTAGGATCGCTTTTGCTGCTGGTTTTTTTTGTAAAACTTGCCGGATTTTTTACCTGGAGCGAAAACGTAAGCATCACCCGCGTTTTCAAAATAATCAGTCGCATCGGGATGACAGTTGCCATCTTCGGCGTTTATAAAATGATACTGAAGCGTGGAGCCATCGGCGCATTTAAATGGCAGCACGAAATGAGCATTGGGCTGTACGTTGGCTACCTCCTTCTGGGGCTTATTTCCTTCCTCTGGAGCACCAACATCGGGTATTCAGCACTGCAATGGATAATGGACATTGAAAGCCTCGTGTTCGCTTACTATTTCATTGCTTGCTTCATCCTCCTTGACCAATATTTCCCGCGCAGCGGCATAAAATTCTACGCCATTCTGGGTAATGGCATTATGGCGATGATGATGATTTTCATTATCGGAATGTTTTTGGCACCGGATGACTTTTACCGGATGACACACGGCGGTGAAGAAGCACGCCTCGGTGGCTTTTTCATGAACCCCAATGAACTGGGAATGTTGGGTGGAGTGGGAGTGAGCTGTTTCATTTTTCAGCTCTATACCAAAGGCAACAAGTTTTGGCCTATCCTTAAAATAATACTGCTGCTGTATGCCATCATCATGACTGGTTCGCGAAGCAGTGCAGTGGGTTGCCTGCTGATTGCCTTCTTCCACATTCAGCAAACCAAAAACCGCAAGCTCAAAGCCCTGATGTATGCCTCCACGTTCCTCGTTATTCCATTGGTAATCCAAAAGATTTTTTTGAAAGAAGGCGGATTGGAAGAGGTGCTAAGCATGACGGGCAGGTTGCCTTTCTGGAAAGCACTGATAACGGAAGGCCTGCCCCGCGAACTTTTTTTCGGCTTCGGGTTTATGCGCATCGATTATAAAGAACACTTTGAAAGCGTGCATACTTATGCGGGCCACATGACGCACAACACGTTTATACAGGTGCTTATGAACCTCGGCATTATTGGGTTTACGCTGGTGATGGCGCAGGTAATTTTCACCTTCCGGGGCTTTTTTAAAACGGAGGATAAAGAGCGCAAACTGATGTTTATCGGCATCATAATTCCTGTGATGATTAACAGCTTCACGGAGTTTGGCGTTTTCGGAGAAACGAACTACGGCATCTTGTTTTACCAGTTTTTGGTGGTGTTCATATGCCTGAAAGCAAACCCGCACCTTACGCCTCGTGAGCGTGGGTGGCTGGAACGCACCAATCCGCATTTCAGCAAATACCCGATGATTGGTGCAAACAGGATTTCAGTTCCTGAACTCAGTAAATAAAGAGAGGTTGTTGATTCAATTTCTGATTATTTTTTCTTTTTTGGAAGAAGAAATTTATTTCTTGAAAAATAAACGGTCATCGAAAGTAAATGGCGATATTTCTTTAATCTTCACTTTGCCAAACATGGGATGCCTTGGATTTATCAGCACATTATTATCTCCCTGAACCGCAGCAGAAGGCACTTTCATTGCCAGAAATTTATTTTCAGAAACGAACTGATTGCCTATTTCCTGTGTGGCAGTTCCGTTGGGGAAGTTGTTCCAGTCGTGAGGTAAAACTTTGGTTGAAATTTGAGTTATCAATGCATTCTCCGGCAGCTCAATTGTGATCATAAAAAAATCATCCGGTAGCAAACCCAGGGGCATGTGCACTGCAATTTCAAGCACGCATAAAGCTCTCGACTCGGCGGTGTAAAGCATTGCCACGCCTTTGCTATTCCACCTTCTGCCAATTAATTCTGCGCCTTTTCCCGAAAGATCTTCGCAATATTTTTTTTTGGAAAGCCGGTAAACAATCATGCAAAAAGCCCGTGTTCAATGGCGGTCAGTTCATCATTTACTGCCTGAATTCCGAAGGAGGTATCCAGCAATTCCTTCGGGCGAACACCACCCAAAGCTACGCTCACACTTTCCAGCCAGGTTTGGAATTTCTCTTTACTTCCAAACACTTCGTTTCCGAATTTAAAAAGCATAGTAAGCGCTAAAATTTTTTCGGAATAAATGGGGTCAAAAGATTTTTCTTCTTTGCGATAGCGTTGGAATGTGCGTTCAGAAAGATTGAGATACTGAGACCACTCGCTCATGTTAAAGGGGCTTTTGAGGGCTATGTTTTCAAAGGTGTCGAAATCAATTCCTTTTTTAGTGGTGTTGATGAGCATGTATAGATTTCGGCTGCTGTTCATGCCGTAGGTGATTTCTGGTTCGGAAAGGATATTATTGTCTTCCATGGCTATTAATTTCTCCAAAGGTACGCATTTGTCGTCGCTTTTCCGCCTTTTGTCGTTTTTTTTTTCTAACTTTTTTTAAACGGGCTAGCCCACACAAAGACGATATTTATGCGAGCTTTAGAATTTAGATCTGCACAATCCATATAATCCGAGTTTCAAAACTACAAACTGCCTACCAAATTAAAAATCTCCCCAAATGTTTAATTGTCAGGGGGATTTTAATTGTCAGGCTGAAAAGTAAATGCCGTAAGTCGATTTAATTTTCTTTCTGAAAAACATACTTGGTTATTCACCCTAAAAACCAACTCATCAACTATGCGTAACAACGCCTCTACTGCACATTGAGGTAGCCATGAGGGGAGAATTTGTAAGTCGGAAGAAACGCATCATATTCTTGTTGAAAAGTTTTTTTCGCATGATGTTGTTCTTGTCCGTCAATATATGTTCTCACTTTGCCTAACATGGACTCGCTAACAGAGACAGCAAAATATTCATCTGCCCACTCAAACTTTAATTTAGTAAGTTTCTGTCTGTTAATCCAAAATGCCGATTCTCCCTTTATTAATTGCATTGCTTTCGAAATACTCATATCTGCATTCAAACCCAGCAAACAATGTAAATGGTCGTTGTAGCCGTTAAGGCGATTAATATAAATGCCTTTTTCTTTGCCGTTTTTAAGAATGTGGTCGATCACAAAGGGGCGAATTTCATTGGTGAGATACGGATATCTGCTTTTAGTTGCCCAAACGGCGTGTATCATTATTTTTACGAAAGCCATAGGTGATGGTTGTTTTTTCATGGCTAAAGCCATTTGATGATTTGATATTTGCTCAGCCCTAAAGGATGAAGTTATTGATAAATGCCCTGCCCTGAAGGACAGAGTTATTGGAATTCGTTCTGCATAGGTAGTGTTTGATTTCATGGCTAAAGCCAATAGATGCTGTGATAATTGCTCCGCCCTGAAGGACGGAGTTATTAGAATTCGCTCTGGATAGTTGGTGGTTGCTTTCATGGCTAAAGCCAATAGAGGATTTGATATTTGCTTCGCCCTAAAGGACGAAGTTATTCTGCCGTAAATGCATGTTAGTTAGGGATTGTTTATTAATGGCCTGATTTGCTAAGGGGGGTACTTTTTTGGGCTTTACCAGAAGCGTAAAGTTAATAATTGGTCTCTTAACCCCATGCTTTAGCATGGGGATTTGAGTGATATCGTAGAGGCTTTAGCCATGATTTTTAAAAGACGAAATCTCATAACCCCATATTGTAACGTGGGGATTTGAGTGATACCGTAGAGGCTTTAGCCATGATTTTAAAAGACGAAATCTCTTAACCCCATGCCTTAGCGTGGGGAAACTAAAGCGGATTAATTAAGGGCTTTAGCCGTGACTTGCTCAAAATACAAATGCTCATTGTCTAAATAAAAATCCCCCCAACGATTTATCGTTAGGGGGATTTTAAAAAAGGATGTAATCAGTAAATGAATTACTTCACCACAGAAAGACGCTCAACGCGGCTGCCTGCTTCAGTCTGGATTTTTACATTGTAAATTCCGGGAGCAAGGTTAGCGGTAGAAACGGAAACATTCTGAGTACCGGCGTTCATGTTTTGATCAGAAATGGTTTTTATTACGCGACCTACTAAATCAACAATCTGAACAGAAACATTGGTTGACTTTACTAAATCAAAAGAAACATTGACCATGTCAGTAGCAGGATTAGGGAATATTTTGATTGAATTTTCGCTTACAAGTTCATTAATGGAAGCGGTAGTATTAAAGTTGAAATTGTCAATGAAGCCAAGGTTACCGTAATTAGAAGTCATTTTAAACTTAACGAAGAGGTTATCACTCTTGTAATTATTTAAAGAAATGGACTCGTGTCTCCAATCTGTAGCAGCAGTAGGAACATATTGACCGCTGGTAACAGGAGCGTGGGTTTTTAATGCATCTCCTTGTTTAGACCAAATTGAAGCCCAAGTAGTACCACAATCTTTAGAAACTAATACTTCTAACTTATCAGCACTACCTGCACCAGTTGCAGCATATTGTGCGTGGCTTATATCAAAACTGAAAGAAGAAGTGGTAGCATTCAGATTATTGTAGTTAGAAAGGGACAATTCAGAAACTTTGCCAGCAGTCAAACCATAGAAGTCAACAATTACACATTTTGTAGGAGAACCGTTAGCACCAATGATTGCTGAAGAGCCTGTTCCGTCAAAAAAGAAAAATCCGTCTTCATTATCAACTGTAAATTTAGTTGGAAGTGCAGTAGCGGCATCGAAATTTTGAACGTATGGAATTGGTGAAGAAGTAGCTGCGGTATTGATAGAAATGTCAGCATCTTGCTTATTATTTGCTGCATAAGAATCACCAGTAACGGTTACATCAAAGCTATAAGGTCCAGTTTGACCTACGCCTGGCGTAAATGATGGCAGATTAACTGTCGCAACGCCATAAGGAGCCAAATTACCAGTCCAAGGCGCTGAACCTACAACTGTAGCACCACTGTAGAAATTTACAGTTGCACTAGTGATGTTTTGTGAAACACTATAGTTCTGAAACTTAACCGATGGGTTAGCAGCACAAAGGAAAAGATCGTTACCAGAATAAGGAACTGCTTTAGCATCTAAAGTTGACGAGGGTGCAGTTGTAGGGCAACCAGCATCAATGATATTTAGCCAAAAACTTTCCTGACCCATTGCAGAACCATATCCCGCTGTAGCTAAAGAAACCAGTCTGTCGCGGCAGATGATGGTGAATGAAGGAAAGCCACCATACAGGTACGTTGAGTTTTGCGAAGTGTTGTCAATAAAAGGATAGTTGGTTCCGGTAATCCAATCCCCTTGAGAATAAGTAGCATTGGAAGTTCCTGAACTAGTTCCATGTAACTGTGCAGTCGTGTTTGTTCCTTCTCCTTCAATAAATAGCACTTTTACTTTTCCAGGAGTAATAGTACCATTCGCTCCGTAGTGATCAACCAAGTTTTCGAAAACGTGGCTATTGTGTGCACTCCAGCAAGGTGCACACCATGCAGCAGAAACATCAATGATAACGGCATAACCGGAATCGAGATAATTATATAAATGGTGAGACACGCCATTTATATCAGTCAGTGTAAAATCGGGCGCTACACTTCCTACGGAAAGTTGCGCATTTGAGGCACCGAGGCTTAAAGCTGCTGCCACCGTAAGTAATACTTTTTTCATGTTTAAATTTTTTTTAGAAATGAGCGGTAAAAGTAAGGTTTAAATTTTCAACACCAAAAAAAGTTTTCCCAAAAATAATTCTTACTTTCGCCCCGCGATTGAACAAAAACTTTCGCCCGGGGTGCCTTAAACTTTAAAGGCTGAGATCATACCCGCTGAACCTCGACCGGATAATGCCGGTTAGGGAGACGCAGATCCGCTCATTTATTTCTGCCTGCCATTTTTAATATGCAGTGCTTTCAAAAAAACCAACGCAAGGCTTTGCTGCAATATCGCAACACCTCAAAACGGTTTTTTCAAAGGAATAAATGATTGTCTAAGACGCCACGGCTGTTTCCATTTTTCAAAAAAAATAAACAACACAGCCATGCTACGTTTTCTTTTTTGCGGCTCCGCAATACTTTTCGCCTTCCATTCCTTTGCGCAATCAACGGATGATTCCATCCCGCAACAACAGCTTGCACCTACCGAAGTGCGCGCTTTGCGCATAACCGATAATGCGCCCTTCGCAAAAACAGACATCAGCGGAGGCGCGCTCCAGAAGCGCAACCTGGGGCAAGACCTGCCTTATCTGTTGCAGTTTACGCCTTCTGCTTTAGTAACGTCTGACGCAGGCACAGGCATCGGCTACACCGGCATTCGCATCCGCGGTACAGACGGCACGCGCATCAACGTAACGCTCAATGGCATTCCCATTAATGATGCTGAAAGCGGCGGTAGTTTTTTTGTCGATTTTCCGGATGTTGCTTCCTCCACTTCTTCGGTGCAAATCCAGCGCGGCGTGGGCGCATCCACCAATGGTCCGGGTGCTTTCGGGGCTACGATGTCTGTTACTAATTTGGAAGGAAGTGATTCAGCAGGCGCGCAACTGAATGTTGGTTTCGGGAGTTTCAACACGCAGCGCTACACCCTGAAATCCGGTACAGGCTTGCTTCGTGGCGGTTTTCATTTTGATGTGCGCCTTTCAAAAATCAGCAGCGTTGGGTACATTCAGCGCAGCGCATCAGACCTGAAAGCGTTGCAGATTTTGGGAGGATGGAATATTTCTCACAGCAGCAACCTGAAGTTTATGGTGATGACCGGCAGGGAAAAAACACAGCAGGCTTGGAATGGCGTTTCTCAGGATTCTCTGAAAATAAACCGCCGTTTTAATGAGCTTGGATTGAAAAGTGACGGCAGTTTTTACTCCGACCAAACCGATAATTACGGACAGGATTATTACCAGCTTTTCTTCAATCACCAGTTCAATAATAAATGGAGTGCGCACCTTGCAGGCTTCCTAACGCGCGGAAAAGGATATTACCAGGAATACAGGCTGGGAGATGCTTTCAGCGATTATGGGTTGCAGCCTTTTGTGAGTCCATCGGGTGCTGACACGGTGCTATATACCAACCTTATCCGGCAGCTTTGGCTGGATAATTATTTCTACGGTAACACGTTTTCCTTACAGTATGACGGTGGAAAAACAAAGGCAGTTTTAGGCGGCGCTGTTTCGAGGTATGACGGGCGGCATTACGGCTTCGTGAAGTGGGCAGAACTGGGCGTGCCGGATGATTACAGATGGTATAAGCTTAAAGCTTTTAAAACAGATTTCAACGTGTTTGCAAAAGCGCAGCACTCTTTCGGAAAGCTACTGCTGACGGGCGATGCGCAGGTTCGCAATGTGCACTATGATATCAATGGCTTCAGGAAAAATCCTTTGCTGCACCCTGAAGTTTCCTACACTTTTTTCAATCCAAAAGCAGGCGCTACATTCTTATTAAAAAACACGGCGGTGGAAAAACAACGCATCTACGCCTCTATTGCGTTAGCCAACAAAGAACCTAACCGCGATGATTTTGAAGCAAACACAAATGCATTTCCAAAACCGGAAAAACTTACCGATGTGGAAGCAGGTTATGAAATGCAGCGAACGCACTTTACTGCTTCTGCCAATTTTTATTACATGCGCTACACCGACCAACTGGTGCTGACCGGAAAAATAAATGACGTGGGCACATACACCCGCACCAACGTTCCAAATAGTTATCGCGCAGGTATTGAAATGGTGGCAGCGGCTCAACCCCTTTCCTGGCTGCGCATTGGCGGGAATGCTACGTTTTCAAAAAACAAGATTGAAACCTTCACGGAGTTTGTAGATAATTATGACGACGGCTCGCAACAAGCCATCGTGCACACTAATACAGACCTTGCTTTTTCACCTAATCAAATCGTTTCAGGCGTGTTTACTTTTTCGCCTTTGCGGCATCTGCCCCGCCATCAGCAACTGGAGTTGGAACTTTTGGGAAAGTATGCCGGCAAGCAGTTTCTGGACAATACGAGTAATGATGCGCGGGTGATTGGTTCTTATGCCGTGGTGGATTTCAGGTTACGGTATTCACTTTCCTTCGGACCCTTTAAGGACGCGGGTTTGCAGGTGGGCATCAACAATATTTTCAACCGGTTTTATGAGAGCAATGGCTACACGTTTAGCTATATCTATGGGCAGCAATCCGTTACCTCCAATTATTATTATCCGCAGGCAGGAAGAAATGTGCTGGTGGGGTTACGGTTTGGGTTTTGACTTTCAAGTATCAAGTAGGAAGTATTAAGTCGTAGCGGTGAGATTGGAGTAGTAATAAAAAAAGTCGAAAGCTGTGGGGAAGTATCAAGTAGTGGAGACAAAAGTCTAAAGACAAAACATACCAGTATCAAAATCTAACACGCAAGTCCCCCCTCTCCATTTTTGGAGAGGGGGGGTGAGGTGGTTTTGAATATCAAGAAGAAAGTCTAAAGGCAAAAGTCTAAAGCTCGTGGTGGAAAAAATCTGCGCAATCCTTTAATCCGCTCAATCCGCGATTCAAAAAAAAGCGAAGCAAAGAAATCATCCCGAACCATAACAATCATAAGAATCTCTATTTCGTGCGTGAGTCTCCCGCAGGGGACTCGCGCACTTTAAATCTGCGTTCCATCCTAAAGGTGTGCATTGCCGAATTGCCTCATTGTCAAATTGCTAAATTGCCCCCACCGCTAAACCTATATTTGCCGCTCTATAAAAAGGAGTTGCTTCATGTTGTCTATTCATTTGTTCCGGCAGGAAAAAGAGCGCGTGCTGGAAGGCTTGCACAAAAAGAATTTTAAAGAAACGGCACTCGTTGACACCATCCTGGAACTGGATGAAACCCGCAGAACTTTACAGGCTGAAAGTGATGCATTGGCTGCATCTTTAAACACTGCTGCAAAGCGCATTGGGCAGTTAATGGCGCAGGGAAAAAATACAGAAGCTGAACAACTAAAAAAGGAAATAAGCGCGTCCAAAGAAAAAAGTAAATCCTTCCTTCAAAGCATCAGCGATGTGGAAAGTGCCTTGCAGGAAGCTGTGGTAAAACTGCCCAATTTGCCGCACGTTTCTGTACCCAAAGGAACCTCGCCGGAGCACAATCAAACCGTGCGCACACACGGTGCATTCCCTGACCTTTCCGCCCAAAAATACCCTCACTGGGAACTCACCGAAAAACATAACCTCATCGATTTTGAACTCGGCAATAAAATAACCGGAAGCGGCTTTCCGGTCTACATTGATAAGGGTGCAAAATTGCAGCGCGCACTTATCACCTACTTCCTGGACTTCAATACAGAAGCGGGTTACAAGGAATATTATCCGCCTTATCTGGTGAATGAAGCATCGGCTTATGGCACAGGGCAACTGCCTGATAAAGAAGGACAGATGTACCATTCTACTGCCGATAATTTTTACCTCATTCCCACAGGTGAAGTGCCGGTTACCAACATTTACCGTGATGAAATAATCCTGGAAAAAAACCTGCCGGTAAAGATGACAGCATACACACCCTGCTTCCGGCGCGAGGCGGGTTCTTATGGAAAAGACGTGCGCGGCCTAAACCGTTTGCATCAGTTTGATAAAGTGGAAATTGTGCAGTTCACGAAGCCTGAAGAGAGCTATGCGGCGCTGGATGGAATGGTGCAGCATGTCGAAAAACTGTTGCAATCTCTGGGCATGCCTTACCGTGTTTTGAGGCTTTGCGGCGGCGATATGTCGTTTGCTTCTGCACTTACTTTCGACTTTGAAGTGTGGAGCGCCGCGCAGGAACGCTGGCTGGAAGTGAGCTCTGTTTCCAACTTTGAAACCTTCCAAACCAACCGCATGAAAATCCGGTATAAAGATGAAAACGGAAAGACGCAATTGCTGCATTCGCTGAATGGAAGTTCGCTGGCATTGCCGCGCATCATGGCTTGCCTTTTAGAAAACAATCAGACGCCGGATGGTATTAAAATTCCGGGCGTGCTGCAGGAGTATTTTGGGAATAGTTTGATAAGATAATTCGGCAATGATGGAACGCAGATTCTTATCATTGCTATGGTTTAAGATGATTTTTTGAAACGCCCATTTTTGAAACGCGGATGAAACGGATTAATGGATTGCGCAGATTTTTTTTCACCACGATTTTTAGACTTTTTTTCTTTAGATTTTCGTCTTGATACTTGATACTCGAACACAGCTTTAGACTTTTGCCTTTCTGCTTTTGTCTAACCCTACAAACTTGATACTTGATACTTACTACTTGATACTTTCCCCATGATTCAACGCATCCAATCCATCTGGCTTTTCCTGGCAGCCATCATCAGCGCATTGCTTTTCCTCGACTGGTACACCGGCTATGTTTATCAGGCAGATATTCCGAGCGGTTTCGGCGCTACAGTCCGCACCTGGCGGGTAACAGAGCACTTTCCAACCTTGCTGATTGCCGTGGTGATGACCGTGATTCCGCTGATTGCCTTATTCATGTTTAAGAACCGAAAACGCCAGCGGGCGTTGGTGATTGTGGGCATTTTTTCCTGCATCTCCTTTATCACCGTAAACCTGATGCACATTCACAATCTCGAAACCACATTAACGCCGCCACCCGTAACAGGTTCTGGAAGTTACTTGCCTGCATCTGTACTTCCCGCAGTAGTAATTGTGTTTCTGGTTTTCGCCATCAGCGGCATCCGGAAAGATGAAAAACTGGTGCGCTCGGCAGACCGGTTGAGGTAAACTTTTTTAGAAAATTTTTTGGGCGTGCCGCTTCGTTCCTCGCGTCGGGCTGTTCGCTGCAAGTCCTCGCTCGTGCCTCGCTGCGGGCTTTCCGCTGCCATCCCTCACGCAACCGCTCCGAAAACAAATCCATCTCCCAAAAAATCAACCAATCCCCCATGAAACCGACCACCATTATTTGCGACACCGCCCTCATTGGCGCAGGCATTATGTCTGCAACGCTTGGCGTGCTTTTGCGCGAGCTGGAGCCTGAAAAATCCATCCATGTTTTTGAACGCCTCGATGGCGCAGCAGCAGAAAGCAGTGACGCCTGGAACAATGCAGGCACGGGGCATTCAGCCTTTTGCGAACTGAACTATACACCGCAAAAAGAAGACGGCAGTATTGACATTTCCAAAGCCATTAAAGTGGCAGAATCTTTTGAAATAAGCAAACAATTCTGGGCTTCGTTGCTGCGTGAAAACACTATTTGCTGCCCTGATAATTTCATTCACCGCCTCCCGCATGAAAGCTTTGTGTGGGGCGCTGAAAATGTTTCGTTTCTAAAAGCACGGTTTGAAGCGCTCACCAAAAGTCCGTTGTTTGAAGGCATGCAGTTTTCTGAAAGCGCGGAAGAAATTGCTTCCTGGATGCCACTGGTGATGGAAGGCAGAATAAACGCCGCGCCCATTGCCGCCACCCGCATGGATTTAGGCACCGACGTAAACTTTGGAACACTTACCCGCGCCATGTTTGAAAGTTTACAGGCTTCGGGCAACACAGAAATCCACTACAATCAGGAAGTACGCGATATTGAAAAGCAGGACGATGGCAGATGGATGATTCGCATAAAAAACCATGAAACCGATGAAAGGATAAATGTGTTAGCGCGCTTCGTTTTTATTGGCGCCGGTGGTGGTGCTTTGCCATTGCTTTTAAAAACCGACATCCCTGAAGGGCAACACTACGGCGGGTTTCCGGTGAGCGGACAATGGTTGCGCTGCACAAACAAAGCAATTATCGACCAGCATTTTGCGAAGGTGTATGGCAAGGCATCCACGGGTTCGCCGCCCATGTCTGTCCCGCATCTGGACACGCGGTTTATAAATGGAGAACGTGCGTTGTTGTTTGGTCCCTATGCCGGCTTTTCTACCAAATTTTTAAAAGAAGGTTCGCTACTTGACCTCCCAAAATCCATCACCCTAAAAAACCTGGGACCGATGATAATGGCGGGATTGCACAATTTTCCGCTCACAAAATATCTGGTTAGTCAGGTGGTGCAAAGCGAAACCGACCGGATGGATGCGCTGCGCCAATACATGCCCAATGCAAAAGCCGAAGATTGGGAACTTGCCATTGCCGGTCAGCGCGTGCAGGTGATTAAAAAAGATGAAGAAGAGGGCGGCATTCTGGAATTCGGGACGGAGGTAGTAGCTGCTAAAGATGGCTCGCTTGCTGCATTGCTGGGCGCTTCACCTGGTGCGAGCACGGCAGTTTCCATCATGCTTTCATTGCTTCAAAAATGCTTTCCGGAACGGGTTGCTACCGATGCATGGCAGCAGAAACTGAAAACTTTGATTCCGTCTTATGGGCAGTCGTTGCAGGAGAACAACGCATTGCTGCGCGAGATTCGGGAATGGACAAGCGGAGTGCTGTTGGGAGATGAAAATGACGGTGAAAAAATCACTTAAAAACTAGACAAGCGCAGGATGAAAGCTTTAAACTTATTGGCGCATTTTTGCTTTGGCGCCAGCATTTCCTTTGCGCAGCAAAACACAGGCACAAACCAACGGACGGTGCAACTGGATGATGTGGTGGTGAAAGCGAGTGACGGCAAAACCACCAAAAACAAGGTGAAGCAGGAGCATGTATTTGTCCAGATTCCGCCCACCAATACGCAATCAGCAAACCATCAGGATGGAATGTTTATGGTTACCGGTTTTCAAAAAGTGGAAGACGCACCGGTTGTGATAGATGAAATTGAACTAAAGCTGAAACCCTTTGATACCAGCCTGTTTGACCTGAAACTAATTATTTTCCAAATTGCAAATGCCGACACCAATTTCTGGATAATGCCTGTGCCTGCGCATGATATCCGCAACAAAAAACTGGTGATGAAACTGTGGGATGCGCAGGTGGAATTGCAGCCGGAGAAGTTTTTTATCGGCTATGGTATTCATTCAAAAAACAAAGGCGATGCTTTTTCCTACCGCCTGTATTCTGGCAGTAATGGAGAAAGTGCCATGCTCAATTTAAGAGATAGCCGTTGGGAAATAATGGAAGTTGGCTATTTTGTTTTTCCTTTTAAAATAAAGTACCGGAAGATTTAGATTCACGCTCCGTTTTGTTGAAAAAATGCCAATAAAATCTAGCTGCCCAATAGCGTAACAGAGAGATAATACAGCAAAAGATTTTTAAGAGGAAAAAGAAAAGTAGTTTTGCCGAAAGTTCAATCCTTAAAAAAACTAAACGAACTATTTATGAAACACAATTACACAAAAAGCATCCTGATGGCTGCTGTTTTAGGGTTTATAGCCCTTGGTGCGAATGCACAAATGACGTTTACTTCAGGCACAGGCATGACGCAAACGCAGAATTTCAACACCATTACCAACACAAGCATTTCTAGTACGGGATGGCAACTTGGAAAGGGTTCTCCTCAAACCACAACAACTTCTTTAAATGGAACGAATTACACTTATCCGACATCAGGTATCGGAACTACAGGGGATTTTTTCAATACCGGAGTAGGTACGGATCGTGTAATTGGTTCGCTTAGCTCCAGTAACAATGCGAATGGCGGAAATCATCGAATTGGAGTAATGCTAGTAAATAACACAACTGTTACCATTGGCTCATTTAATATTTCCGCCGTATTTGAAAAGTATAGGAGTAATAACAATTCTTTAAATGCGGCAGAGCGATATCCATTTGAGTATAGTCTCACTGCTACGTCTGTTATTGGTACTGGGTTTACAAACGCAAATGTTTCTAATCTAGATGGCATTGAACCAGATTCTAATGATAATTCATCTACAATCTTAAATGGCAACAGTGCTGCAAATCAAACTGCTATTTCGGGTTCTATTACTGGGCTTACCCTTGCTCCAGGCGGTTTTATATGGATACGTTGGACAGATGCAGATGACGCAGGTTCTGATGCACTGATTGGCATTGACGATGTTTCCATCACTGCCGTTGAAGCCACTTGTACTCCAGCTGTAAGCATCTCCGCTTCTCCCTCTGGCAATATTTGCGCAGGTACTAACGTAACCTTCTCCATTGCTTCTTCCACTAACTTAGGCACAAGCCCAACATACGAATGGAGCATAAACATGATTCCACAAGGCGGTGCTACTAATTCGACTTACAATACCACCGCATTAGCTAACAATGACATGGTTACGCTGACCGCTACCAGCAATGCTGCCTGCGCATCTGCAAACCCTACCGTTACCAGCAGTGCCTACATTGCCAGCGTAACAACTCCTGATACCCCAACTGTTACCATCGCTACCCCTTCTAACAATGTTTGCTCCGGAACTCCGGTGACGTTTAATGTTGTGGCACAATCAAACGCGGGTTCTTCACCTGCCTACCAATGGACAATTAACGGCACGCCCCAACCCGGCGATACCACTAATAGTTTTACGACTTCTTCTTTATCCACCAACGATGCGGTAAAAGTTATTTTAACCAGCAATTCTACTTGTAAATTAGGTTCAGGCACCGTGTTTAGTAACCAAATTAATGTGTTAGTAAACAATAACGTTACCCCATCCGTAGTATTAACTTCTTCTGATGCCGACAATAAAATCTGTCAGGGCGATGCGGTTACATTCACCGCAAACGGAACGAACACCGGTTCAAGTCCAACTTACGAATTCTTCTTAAACGGAGTGTCTGTTTCCACAAACTCATTCCAGTATTCCAATGCCGGTCTTGCCAATGGAGATCAGGTAAAAGTTGTTTTGACTTCCAACGCATCCTGCGCTACTAAACCAACCGACACCAGTAGCACCATTACTACATTGGTAAGCACGGCGCCTACAGTTGGTCCTTCCGGTTTATTTATTGACAATGAAACATCTGAAGGTTTCCGCGTGAACTACACAATCGGAAATGGCTCAGGAAGCATTGTAGTGGTAAGCCAGGGCGCTCCATTAAATACCACACCTGCTTGCGGTCAGCTTTTCAGCGATCCAACCATAAATGGTTTTGCACCTAACAATGGTCGCGTTGAGTTTAATATTGCCGGATTACCCGTGTTAGGAAACGGAAAAGTGGTTTACAAGAACTACGATACTACAGCTTCCAACAAAATGTTTACGGTAGGAAGCCTTACTCCAAACACACAGTTCTACGTTTACGTGTATGAGTTTGATAGTTCAGCATCCGGTATTGCTTATTTTACCGGCGGAGTGGCTACGGTTTCACTGCGTACTTTGCTGACGCCCCCAACGGTAAAAGCCTCCAATTTTAATGCAGGCTACGTTGATTCTACCACTGCTCTTTTAACCTGGACAAATGGAAACGGGGATGGCAGATTGGTTTCGATTAAGAATGGCGTTCACACTTCAAAGCCTGACGACCTGAATACTTATACTCCAAGCACCGTGTTCGGACAAGGTTCCGATTTAGGTACCGGTGAGTTTGTAATATATCAGGGCACAGGAAGCAGCGTAACCGTAACCGGATTAACTTATAACAAGCAATATCGAGTATCCATTTATGAATATAACGCCGCATCGCCTTTCATTAACTACAATACCAACAAGTATCTTTTCAAAGGATTTCGTTTAACTACTTCCCTTCGTGAAGGTTTACCTGTAAATGGTTTTGAAGAAGAAACGGCTGCTGTGTCACTATATCCTAATCCTGCGCAAGACAATGTAACCATTCAGTTTGGCGACGCCACTGGAAAAGCAAGCATCCGCATTTTATCAATCACAGGTCAGCAACTGATGACGCAGGAAGCAAACGCTGATAATGGCGCCGCTACCATTTCTGTAAGCAACTTAGCTAAAGGAATGTATATGGTAGAAGTTACGCTTGACGGACAGAAATTCGTTAGCAGACTGATGAAGCAATAGTAAGTATCAAGTATCAAGTATTTGGTCGAACTTTCCCAAAGGCTGCCTCTTAAAACGAGGTGGCCTTTTTAGTTTTCAGGAAACTTATCCAATTGGTTTCCGAAGAATGAACACCTGCGCTAATCCTCCAAACTTTAGGCTGTGCCTGTGCAACGAATCATTCCTTCATAATCTCAACACCCAACTTCCCGTCACTATACTTTTCTTTGCACCTCCATGCAACTTAAGCGAATCATCCGCAAAATAAAATCTTTCCCTTCGGTATTGAATGGCAAAGGAAAAGTGAGCTACGCGCAATACGGCGAGGATATCATTCTTTCAAAACTGCTCGCAAAACTGCCACTTGATAACATTACCTATCTCGATATTGGCGCTAACGAACCCATAATGGGCAGCAACACTTACGCACTCTACTCGATGGGATACAGTGGTGTGCTGATTGAGCCAAACCCCGCACTGTGTAAGGATTTGAAGCAATTGCGCCCACTAGATGTAACACTCAACATTGGCATCAGCGATAGCAATACCACCGAGGCGGACTACTACATGTTTAGCGGCGAATACAGCGCGCTCAATACGTTTTCAAAAGCCGATGCGGATGGTTGCGAACAACAAGGCATTCCCATAAAGCAGGTAATCAAAATGCCTTTACAACACATCAACGACATTCTTTCAAAACACTTCAAAGCCGCGCCCACCTTCATTTCTCTGGATGTAGAAGGTCTCGATGAACAAATCCTCAAAGCGCTCGACTGGACAAAATATGCACCTCTGCTGCTGTGTGTTGAAACCGTTACTTTCTCCCTAAAAGGCGCTATGGAAAAACGGCAAAGCCTCATGGACTTTATGCAGTCTGCTGGTTATTTCTTGTATGCCGACACACACGTAAACACGCTTTTTTGCCACACAATGCAATACGAAAAGCTGATTGAAAACACAGTGAACTAATATCGCTTTTTCATGTTGAAATTTCTATGAAACACTTAGCCTCTCTCACCAAATATTTTGCGCAAAACCGCTGGCGGCTTTTTGCGGGGATGCTGTTTGTGGCCATCTCCAATTTGTTTGCCGTGCTGCCTCCGGTGGTGGTGCGGGAGGTGATAGATAATGTGCAAAGCAGCGTGGTGAGTTACCGGTTGCTGGAAGGGAGTGGCTTGCAGGCGGCATTCAGGAGCAGCATTTTTGGGGCGGTGTTTGTGAGCGGACTGGCGCTGCTAGTGTTGGCATTGCTTCGCGGTTTGTTTATGTTTTTGATGCGGCAAACCATCATCGTAATGAGCCGCCACATTGAGTATGCACAGAAAAGCGAAATCTACCGGCACTATCAAAACCTGCATCAGCACTTTTTCAGAATGAATGCAACGGGAGACATGATGAACCGTATTTCGGAAGACGTGAGCCGCGTACGGATGTACACCGGACCAAGCATCATGTATGCCGTAAACCTTTTGGTGCTTACCATTGGCTGCGTTTGGGGGATGTTGCGGGTAGATCCATTCCTTACGCTGATGGTGATGCTGCCGCTTCCGGTGCTGGCGTTTTCCATTTTTTTCGTCAACAAAATCATCTACAAAAAGAGTGAGAAAATACAGGCGCAACTTTCCTTCCTCACCACGCTTGCGCAGGAAAGCTACAGTGGCATCCGCGTGATAAAATCGTTTGTGCAGGAAGTGAACATGATGCGCTTTTTCCGCGAAGCATCAGACGATTACCGGAAGAGCGCAACCAACCTTGCACTCACCGAAGCCATCTATTTCCCGGCTATGAATTTCTTTATTGGCGTGAGCCTGCTGGCTACCATTTTCGTGGGCGGATACCTCACCATTAAAGGCGAAGCAACCACAGGCGCCATTGCCGAATTTGTTATTTACCTGAACCTGCTGATGTTCCCGATTTCAAGCATTGGGTGGGTGGCAAGCATGGTGCAGCGCGCGGCAGTAAGCCAAAAGCGCATCAATGAATTCCTGCATCAGGAGCCGGAAATAACAAGCGGAATCGAACAAAAGAAACTGCAAACGGAACAGGGAATCGCTATTGATTTTAAGAACGTTTCCTTCACCTATGAACACACAGGAATAACTGCGCTGAAAGATTTTACACTGCAAATAAAGGCGGGTGAAAAAGTAGCCGTAATAGGAAGAACGGGGAGCGGAAAAAGCACGATTGCACAGTTGCTGCTCCGCATGTATGATGTTACGGAAGGTGCGCTAATGCTGAATCACACAGACATCCGTGACTTTGATTTAGAATCATTACGCCGCAACATTGCCTATGCTCCACAGGATAATTATTTGTTTTCAGACACGGTGTACAACAACATTTGCTTTGGCAAGGATGATGCTACAGAAGCTGAGGTAATGGAAGCTGCGCATCTTGCTGATTTAGACAAAGACGTGCAGGGTTTTGAGAACGGTTATCAAACAATGGTAGGCGAGCGCGGCGTGATGCTGAGCGGCGGACAAAAGCAACGCATTGTGCTGGCGCGGGCACTTTTAAAACAAAGCCCCATTCTTATTTTGGATGAAACTTTGAGCGCAGTGGATAACCAAACAGAACAGCGCGTGTTGCAACGATTAGAGCCTGTTTTAAAAACGAAAACCGTAATCGTAATTACGCACCGCTTGTTTGCCAACTGGCATTTTGATAAAATAATCGTGCTGGATAACGGGCAGATTGCAGAATCCGGAACGCACGATGAATTGCTGAAACTAAATGGTAAATACGCGAAGCTTTTTCGCTATCAGGCTAATCCTTCTTCTGCGATCCGGCAATAGATTCCAGCATCCAGGTGATGAGCGAAATAACAATGCTGAACACCAGCGCAGGCCAGAAACCAGTGACGTGAAATCCCCCAATCAGCGCTGCAGTTATCAACACAATGATGGCATTAATTACCAACAGAAAGAGACCGAGTGTGAGCACCGTTACCGGAATGGTGAGGACAACGAGCACGGGTTTCAAAAGCGTGTTCAGCAATCCTAAAACAATGGCTACCGCAATGGCTGTGGTGAAATGATCAACGCTCACGCCGCCAACAATGTATTGTGCAGCGAAAACAGCAAGGGTGGAAATCAGGAGGCGGAAGAGGAGGCGCATGGGGGTTAAGTTAGGAAGTTCATAAGTTGAAAGTTCACAAGTTGGAGAAGGTTTGACGAGGTTTGATAAGATTTGTTTATGGAGACAAGGCGTGCCTTGTCTCCATACAGGAAGGTTCACTTTATAAGGTTTGATGAGGAGTTAGCTTTCTACTTTTGTCTTTCTTCTTTTGTCTCACTTTCGACTTTTGTCTTTAGACTTTCTACTCCCCTACAACGTAATCTTCATCGTCACCGGTTTGCCCTTTCTTTCTACGGTTACGTCCACTGTTTCGCCGCTTTTCATTTTGCTCAATGCCTCCATGTAGCTCTGCATTCCTTTCACATCGTAGCCACCCAGTTTGGTAATAACATCGCCGGGTTGTATGCCCGCTTTCACCGCAGGACGATCCTCTGAAACACCATCTACGCGCACCCCTCCATCGCTAAAAGAATAATCAGGCATAATGCCGAGGGTTACTTTAAAACGCACTTTGCCCACGCTGCTTTCTTTCGTTTTTGTGAATGCCGGGCGAGGCGCTGCATCCATTTTCGAGATGATGTTGTAGGCATATTTCAGCACCTGCAATTCACCTGCATAATTAATCTTGTCGGCATCATCAGAAGGCTTGTGGTAATCATGATGCAGCCCGGTGAAAAGAAACAAAACAGGAATGCCGCTGAGGTAAAAAGAAGTATGGTCGGAGGGACCAACGCCTGCACTATCCACCACTATTTTAAAATTGTTTTGCGGGGCTGAAGTGAATGCGCTCCATGCCGGCGAAGTGCCCACCCCGCCAATGGTTAAAGCATGCGTGCTGTCGTTGAGGCGGCCTATCATATCCATGTTCAGCATGTAGGCAATTTTAGCCGTGTCTGCACCAATTTCTTTTACGAAAGCCTTGCTGCCATAAAGCCCTAATTCCTCTCCTGAAAAATGCACAAACAGATAATTGTAGTGGTTCAGCTTTTTCTTTTTAATCCAGGAGGCGAGTTGTAAAAGTCCTGCTGTGCCGCTGGCATTATCATCGGCGCCATTGTGCACCTGGCGGTCTTTTCCGGTGTAGGTGCTGTTGCCATCTTCTCCAAAACCAAGGTGGTCGAAATGCGCACCGAGCACCACCGTGTAGGGCGCGTTGTTGTCAATAAATGCAGCTACATTATTACCGGTGTAGTCTGATTTTTCGAGCTGGATTTTAAGGTCAATGTCAACGCCGTTTTTTCGGTTTAAAACGTAATTATAATACGCTTGCCAAGTGAGGAAACCTACCGGAATATCCAGTGTTTCAACGTCGGAAAGTTTATGAAATGCCGGTGCGTAATCAGACTGGAAGCCATCATAAAAAAGCACTGCGGTAGCTCCTTGTTTTTTGGCATTTTTTGCGCGGGTTACCATGCTTTCTTCCCAGTCGAAATGCGGGTTGGCGGCTTCTTCTTTTGATTCGTAAAGATTGAGCAGCCAGATGTTTCCCTGTTCGCGCACATCAGGCAGCACTTCGCTATGCAGCTTTACGGTGGTGTTGGCGCTGAATGGCAATGGAAAAGCCGCTTCAGGAATCTTCATGTTATCATTATCGATGGCAATGAAACTGAGCGGTGAAATCTTTTTTCCATACACAAACGGGAAGGGGTGTTTGTAAGAAGTTCGGTATGCCGGGATGTTTTCTATTTCGTAGCGGGAGATGAGATATGCGGCAGCCAATTTTTCACCGCGTGTGGCGGTGCGTCGGCCTTCAAGCGAATCGGCAGCGAGGTATTCAATGTCTTCTTTGAGTTGTTTAAGTGCTTTTTTATCGGCTCTTTTTTGCGCATGGGCATTTCCGCAAAAACACATCATCGCGAAGCCTAAAAAACTAAAAGCGAAGCGTAAATTCTTTTTCATTTGGAAGGCAAAGATAATGGGGGGATGAAGGAAAGTAATGAGGTTCATAAGTTCACAGGTTCCTATGTTCTTTTAAAGAAATCATTTCTGAAAGAGCCTCCGCCTGCCTCGTCGAAGGAAGCACTCTACGCCCTTCTGAAGGAGGGGAGCCGTTGGGGAATACCTGCTTTTTGGTTGGTTTTGCATGCGCTTCACCCGGAGTTGGATGCGCAGTACTTGGTTTTGTTTGCCCACCATTCGGCTTTGGCTACGCACCACTCGGTTTTGCGTGCGCTTTGCTCGGTGTGGTGTACGCAGCGCTTGGCTTTGGCTGCGCAGAACTTGGCTTTGGTTGTGCACTACTTGGTTTTGCCTGCGCGGCACTTGGAGTGGTGTGCGCAGCACTTGGTTTTGGATGCGCAGTATAGCGCAGCGTATAATGTGTACTCCACATTCCACTCTTTTACACGGGAAACATACTCCTTCCTGATTGCATACCACACATAATCATCCTTTTAAGAAACATACCGGACGGCAACCCACACTTATTCATCTTTTTAAAAAACCAAGTGAAGCGCAGCGCCAACCCAATGCAGGTCAAATGAAACCAAGCGGTGAGGGCTTAATTCGCTACCTGCGCCTCAAGAGCATCGGTGGGCATCACAATTTCGATGTTGGTGATGTCTTTTAACTGCGGTAATTCGGTGGAAGAATTGATGCCGAGATAATCCATAAAACTGCGGGAAGTAGTGTAGATAAGCGGTTTGCCGACCATCGTTTCGTTGCGTCCGGCAATGGTGATGAGTTCTTTATCAAGCAGTTTTTGGATGGAATAATCAGCGCTCACGCCGCGGATAAACTCAATTTCAGACTTCGTAACCGGTTGTTTGTAGGCAATGATGGAGAGGGTTTCCATGGCAGAAGTGGAGAGTTTGCGCACATGCTTATCGCCGTTTAGTTGCAGCACTGTTTGATGATATTCTTTTTTGGTGAGGAACTGGAATCCGCCGCCGGTTTCTGTAAGCTCGAAGGGATAAAATGCATCATCGTATTTGGCAGTGATGGCTTCAATGCAGGCGGTTATGCGTTCGGTTTCAAGGGTTTCTTCCAATGCCGTGGTGAGCATCTCCAATATTTCAGGAAGCTGCAACGGGCGGTCGCTGGCAAAAATGAGCGCTTCTACGTGGGGGATTAAGTGCTGGAGTTCCATGGCAATTTGATAATTAAGCAATTAGCCAATTAGGAGTGATGGAATAATTGGATTGCCAAACTTAGAAATCAAACCTAAAAACGGAGGGAAAAGATATCCACAAAGTGTTAGAAACTTTCAGCCTCCCCTATCTACTCAAAAAGAAGCCTCTTCTATCCCTCTGAAGAAGGGGAAAAGTTGCAGGAAAAACTGATAGTGAATTGCCGAATTGCCTCATTATCGAATTGCCTCATTGTCAAATTGCCGAATTATCCAATTGCCTAATTGAATTTAGCTGCCAATAAACAATTGAGGTAAAATACCAATCAGCAACACGATGGCGCAGGAAAGCCCGAGGAGGAATTTATCGTAGCCGGTTATTTCCGTTTGCAATTCAGGGTTGCCGGTTTTAAAATACATGGCTATTATCACCCTGAAATAATAATAGGCGCTCACAGCTGCCATCAGCAAAGCGAAAATTACCAGCCACATTACCTCACCCTGTTGCACGGCAGCCATCAATACAAAATACTTCGCCATAAAGCCGCCCGTAAGCGGAATGCCTGCCAGTGAAAACAAGAAAATTGCTGCGAAGAAAGCCAGTGCGGGTTCTTTTTTAGCGAGTCCATTGAAGCCGTCATACGTGTAATCCTTCATCTTTAAAAGCACCGCAAAAATGCCGATGGATGCCACGCTGTATGCCACCGCGTAAATAATGATTCCCTGCCAAGCCAATGCATTTACTGAAAGCACCGCAAACAGCATAAAACCCGCCTGCGCAATAGATGAATAAGCCAGCATCCGCTTCACGCTTTGCTGAAAAACGGCAGTCAGGTTTCCAATAAATAAAGTAGCTGCGGTAATGATGGCAATAAGCATCATCCAATGTTGAGAAAGATTACCGAAGGATGCATGGAACAACCGAAGAAATGCCACGAAGGCACCTGCTTTCACGATGGAACTCATGTATGCCGTAAAAGGCGTTGGGGAACCGTCATACACATCGGGCGTCCACATATGCATCGGCGCAGCAGAAACCTTGAAGCCAAAAGCTACAATCAGAAATAAAATGCCGGACAATGCCAGCGGGTTGAGCGCATCGGTTTGCAGCATCCTGAAACCCAAAATATCGAACGTGCCGGTGGCGCCGTAAAGGAGGGTGATGCCCATCAGCAGAATGCACGTAGAGAAAGCACCCATCAGGAAATATTTCAGGGAGGCTTCGCTGCTTTTAAGGCTTCGCTTGTCGCTGCCCGCAAGAATGTATTGGGGGATGGAAATGATTTCGATACCGATAAAAAGCATCAGCAGGTTATTATAGCTTGCAAGGATGAAAATGCCGCAGAGAATGAAGGCGATAAGGGCGTAATATTCGGCTACGTGGCTTCCGGTTTTCTGAATATCTTTTGCGGTTAGGAGGACGTAAAGCAGTGTGCAGCCGGTCATCATCATGCTAAACCAGGAAGCAAAACTATCGATGCTCAGCATGTTGTTGAAATAGAGATGCGGGGCGGGTGCGGCAGCCTGCGTTACCTCCCAGATGTTGATACCGAGGAGGGCGGCGATGAGGAAAGTAGCGAGGGAAACGACGGCAGATTTACTTTTGAAAGTGATGCCTGCAAACATGAGGATGACGCCGATAATTGCTGCTGCTATGATGGATTTCATAAAAAGTTTGGGGGAGTGGGAGCGCTTAGCTGTAATGATATTTACTTGCGTGGAAAATCTACCAGACCCTCTCTTTTTTCAATACGCTCTAAAGCTTCCATAAGATGTTTTTCATTGGCAGGATTGCTCAAAAGGTATTCAGTTTCGTCTTGCTCCGTTATTGCAATCTCTACTTCTTTGTTGGGAAATGATTTTTGAATGAGTTCAATCAGCCCCGGCGTGAGTTCGTTTGTATTTAGTTTGTAAGTTGCAATCATCGTTGAAATATTTCAGGCAAAAATACGGAATTGATTAAGGCACCATCGTTTGCGCCATCTGTGCTGTCAGTTCCAATAAAGGTTTTGGATAAACGCCGAGAAACAAAACCAGCATAATGATAAACGCCATTGCCACGGATTCATTGAGGGTCATGTCTTTTGAAATGAGCATCGGGACTGTGTTACCGTAAGCCGTTTTCCGCACCATGTTCAGCGTGTAAACCGCACCGAGAATAACTCCTAATCCGGCAATTGCCATAAACGTGACGTGATAGATTGTTTCGCTTTGAAAGATGCCATGAAATAACATGAACTCTCCAATAAAACCATTCGTAAGCGGCAATGCAATGTTGGCAAAGGAAATAATTACGAGGGCGATTGCCATTTGCGGAGCAGCCGTTGCCATGCCGCCCAGCTTTCCCATATCGCGGGTGCCGTATCTATTTTCAATCATCTGCACTATCAGCCACATGCCGGCAATATTAATTCCGTGATTAAACATCTGCACCATTAAACCATGCATGCCTACTTGTGTGTTGGCAAAAGCTGCGGCGCACATCAGTCCCATGTGGGCAATCGAGGAATAAGCGATTAATCTTTTTAAATCAGTTTGCACCAATGCCAGGCAGGAAGCATACACAATGCCAATGATGGAAAGAATAATTATGGTATTCGCCCAAAATGCAGCACCCAATGGCACAACCGGTAATAACCATCTCAACACGCCGAGCAAACCCATTTTTACCATCAATGCACTTAGAATAATGGTTACAGGAGTGGGTGATTGTTCATAAGTATCCGGTTGCCAGGTATGGAAAGGAAACACAGGCATTTTTACGGCAAATGCAATAAACAGCAGGCAAAAAATCCATTGTTGGGTAGCGGGAGGAAGGGAATTTCCGGCGCGCACAATGCTTGCCCAACTGTAGCCATCCGCACCGGGAGAAAGAGAACCCAAATACAATAACGCAGCAAGCATCATCAGGCTGCCAACGAAAGTGTAAACAAAGAATTTGAACGTGATGGCGATTCTCTTTTCGCCGCCCCATTGGGAGCAAAGAAAATAAACCGGAATTAAAGCAAGCTCCCAAAAGAAATAGAAAAGCAGGGCATCATAAGCTAAAAATACCCCCGTAATTCCTGCTTGCGAAAGGAGCAATAAACCGTAAAAAGCATGAGGACGGGTGGTTTCTTTATTCCAGTTGGCGATAATTACGATGGGCATGATGATGCCGGTGAGGAGACAAAGCATGGCGCTCATTCCATCGGCATTGAGGCTGAATTGAGTGCCCAAAGCAGGAATCCAGGGCGCGGAAAATTGTACGCTTGCTGTCAGCGATTGGCAGGCAACAAAACCGGAAACCACAAGCGTAGCGATTGCGCTGATGAGGGCAAGGGTTTTTGCGGTGTTTCCTTTTGTTATGAAGGAAATGATGCCGGCGAGTAAAGGAATTAGAACGAGTAAGATTAAAATCATTGGTGGGGTGGGCAAAATTATATCGGCGTTACTAGTTTTCTTTTTTCATGCAAAACACGCAAAATTATTACCTGATTCTTTTGGTCTTCAATAATGTAATGAATAATGTACTTAAATGTGTATGTAGTTGTGCATCGAACGTTATTATAACGAATAGAACTAGCGTTGGTGTATTTGCAATGGACTCAAATCTCCGGGCTAAATCCTCGTAAAAGCGCTTTCCTAAAAACCTTCTTTTCTATCATTTTCCCAATCAATTGCAGATTGGATGTCGTTTCTTGCTTGTTTTGAAGTAATGATTTCAAACGGCATACAAACTAAAACTTCAACTGCTTTTTGCTCTCTTTCCAACTCAATAATTCAGCAGAGCCATTTTGTAATTTTTTTATTTCTTCTAACCCAAGTGCTATCTGCCAATCGGGTATCGTAACAGCTTCCTCGTCCTCCTCTTGAATTCCTGAATATTTGGTAGTCAATGCTTCCCAGTCTGCAATCGGAATAACTACTACAGTTGGCTTGCCCGATTTATCCGTTATGTACTGAAGTTTCATAAAAATGTTTTCAAGCTTACCCAACCCAAAAATAACTCAAAGCAAAGAGCGCCGTAATCCCAAGCACCATCACGAAAATATAAAATCCTACCTGTCCGGTTTGCATCATCCGCACCCTGCCACTACCCCAAAGCACCGTTTTCCCAACGCCATTCACCAATCCATCAATACCGGAACGCTCCAAAAATTTATTCGTTAAGGCTGAAATATGCATAACCGGTCGCACAATAATCGCATCATACAATTCATCAACATACCATTTATGCTCTAACAGTTTTGCAAATCCGATATTTTTTTCGAAGGATGGCTTACGGTTGGCAAAATAACCCCACAAAGAAAATGTTATAGCAACTGCACTTGAAATACCTAATAACATCCATTCCGTGCTATGAGAAATTTCTTCCAAACCAGCATTCTTCACCGCCCCGCTTAAAAAGCCAGACAATGCATGGTATTCACTCACAACGGCAGGCAAACCAACATATCCTCCAATAATAGAAAAAATAGCCAGTATAATTAATGGAATCGTTATCAACGCCGGACTTTCATGCAAATGATGCTCTTGCTCGTGCGTGCCGCGAAATTTACCGGTGAAAGTAAGCGTGTATAACCGGAACATGTAAAACGCGGTCATCATCGCTGAAAAAAGCCCTATCCAATAAATAAAGCTTCCATGTGCATAAGCAGAAGCCAGTATTTCATCTTTTGAAAAGAACCCTGAAAACCCCGGAATACCTGCAATTGCCAAACAACCAATCAGAAAAGTAATTTGCGTGATGCGCATTTTCTTACCCAGACCGCCCATCGCACGAATATCCTGCTCGCCGCCCATCGCATGAATTACAGAACCGGAGCCGAGAAACAACAAAGCTTTGAAAAATGCGTGGGTCATCACGTGGAAAACGGCAGTGGTGTAAGCGCCCATCCCCAATGCAATAAACATAAAGCCCAATTGACTAACGGTTGAGTAAGCCAATACTTTTTTAATGTCATATTGTTTAAGAGCAATGGTAGCAGCGAAAAAAGCAGTAAGGCAACCAATCCATCCAACTACTTGCAGCGCTTCAGGAGAAAGAATATATAATACACTACTCCGCGCAATCATATAAATGCCGGCTGTAACCATTGTAGCTGCGTGAATGAGCGCTGAAACCGGCGTTGGACCAGCCATGGCATCCGGCAACCAAGTGTAAAGCGGGAGTTGGGCACTTTTTCCGATGGCTCCGATAAATAAACATAGCGCAATGCCGGTATAAACTTGTGGCGTTACGGCGGCTGTGCCTGCGTTTAACTGTCCAAAAAACTCCGTGTAAGAAAGCGTTCCGAAATGGTAAAGAATTAATAGCATTCCAATTAAAAATCCTAAGTCACCAATGCGGTTCATTACAAAAGCTTTTTTAGCAGCAGCCGTATAATCCCGGTTTTTAAACCAAAAGCCAATCAATAAGTAAGAGCATAGACCCACACCTTCCCAGCCGATAAACATGATTAAATAATTTGCCCCCAAAACAAGCAGTAACATGGAGAAGACAAAAAGATTTAAGAATGCAAAGTATTTAACCATGCCTTCATCCTCCTTCATGTAAGAAGCGGAATATACATGAATCAGAAACCCAATTCCAGTAATTATCAATAAAAACAAGGAGGAAAGCGCATCCACCTGAAATGAAAAAGGAATCAGCAGCTTGCCGGAATGAATAAATTCAAACAGCGTGACAACTTCTGAAGCACCGTTTTTCACCTCGAAAAAAATGAATAAAGAAACGATGAATGAGGCTAAAATAGAAATGCTTCCAATAGCTCCGCCAATAGATTTTGGAATAGTGCGCCAACCGAGTCCGTTAATCAGGAAACCGATAAGCGGAAAAAGCGGAATAAGATAAACGTATTGAATCATAGAAGACTTTGAAACCTTACTTTGAAATGTTGAAAGGAAACTTAGTGTTTCAGCCGGTTAAGGATATTTATGTCGATAGAATGCACTTTCCGGTACATCATTACAATAATTGCCAGTCCCACAGCTACTTCTGCTGCCGCAACCACCATAATAAAGAACACAAAAATTTGCGCAGAGGCATCATTAAATAATTTGGAAAATGCAACCAACAGCAAATTCACTGCGTTCAGCATCAATTCAATGCACATAAAAATGATGATTACGTTTCGGCGCATAAGCGTGCCCATTATGCCGATGCAAAAAAGGGCGAGGCTTAGGAAGATATAATATTGGATGGGCATAATAAATTACTGCTATTTTATCAATTTTATTATTTCTTGATTAAATGCTTCCATTTCAATAAGCATAGTTTTCACTTCAGCAATATCAAATTCTACAAACGCATCATAATCTCCTTTTGTTCTGTTTTGATAAGCCTTTCGTAGTGATTGTCCGAATTTTGCATCGCATTTACTGGTAGCTATAAAGTTCTTATTGAACCAACCAATGAGTTGCAAATGCTTTGCTGTTCGAAATTTTTCACTTAAAGACAGCGCTAACAGCGCATAAAACATCCCATAATAAATTCTGTTCATTGCAAGTGCAAGCTGGCTATTCTCTATTAGAAATTCGACGACGTTTGCAGTTTCTTTGGCTTGCTCTAACCTATAGTTAATAAGCGCTTCTTCCTCCGGCACACTCATGCGTAGATTCCATTTTTCAAAGCCTCTACAAAAACTGGCTGTCTGCCTCTTACACTTTCCAAATCTTTCACTGACAAAACATGGGTATCAGTAAATATTCCGTATTTTAAATCAAATTCATAGCAAATATCGGAGATTTTATGTTCAATTTTCCAATCTATAGCCATCTGCATTATAATCAACAAATCATAGTCAGAACTTTCCTGAAATTGAGTTGTTGTTCGAGAGCCAAATAAAATAACATGCTCCAAACTTCCTGGAAATTCCTTATCCAACTGCTCATTTAATTCGTCCAAAAAAGGAAAATCTTTTTTGCTCATCCCCTACATTAATTTTGATTTGGATTTTTCTCCGTCTCCGTAATTAAATGGTCGTCTTTCTTTCCAATTACAATCGCTCCAATCATGGCACTCAAAAACAAAACACTGCTAATTTCGAAGGGCAACACATAGCGGGTGAAAAGCGTTTTCCCCAGGTTTTTAATCAACCCGATTTCCGAAGCATTTTTCGAAAATTCACTCCTCATCTCCGTATCCCGCAACGCTGCCAGCACTATCAAAAATAAAATCCCCCCTGAAAGAATCCCCGCAAACTGCACCAACCGGCTTTTCTGTGGCTCCGAGTCAGCATTCAAATTCATTAGC
Source organism: Flavipsychrobacter sp. (assembly GCA_965218185.1). Classification (GTDB taxonomy): domain Bacteria; phylum Bacteroidota; class Bacteroidia; order Chitinophagales; family Chitinophagaceae; genus JAFIGV01. Next base: position 509,504 of record CBDCKE010000008.1, on the reverse strand, counting down.
ATTATCACAAAAAGAAACAATACCATTATTGCTCCGGCATACACAATCACGTTTACAATTGCCAAGAACTGCGCGTTCATCAGCAAATAATGACCAGAAATAAGAAAGAATGTAGCAATGAGAAACAACACACTGTTTATCGGGTTGCGACTCAAAATAACGCCTAGCGCACAACTAATTGCACCAACAGACATCACCCAAAATATTATCTCAAACAAATCCATTGCCTTACGCGCTTTCTTGCTTTTGTGGATGAGGAATCAGCAGGTCTTCTTTCTTATATATAAAACTCGCACGGGTGTAATTGGAAGGCATCACGGTTTCGGTTAAATAAATTGCATCCTTCGGGCAGGCTTCTTCGCAAAAACCACAAAAAATGCATCGCAGCATATTGATTTCATACTTCGCTGCATATTTTTCTTCTTTGTAAAGATGTTCCTCGCCGGGCTTCCTTTCAGCAGCTTCCATCGTAATAGCTTCTGCCGGACAACTCAAAGCGCACAATCCGCAGGCAGTGCATTTTTCGCGCCCTTCCTCATCGCGGTTCAGCACGTGCAATCCTCTGAAAGTGGGGCTGAACGGGCGTTTTTCTTCAGGATAACTTACAGTTGCTTTCTTTTTGAAAATATGACTGAGCGTGATGCCCATGCCTTTCACAATCGCAGGCAGATAAATGCGCTCCCCAAATGTCATCGGGTCGCGGTTTATCTGAACGGAACGGTCAGTAAGTGGTTTCATGAGGGTTGGGTTTTTATAAAGTTTTTAATTGTAGGCAGATACAAAACTATTTTCAAGCAACAATATCTTTTCCTTAAAAACCTCTTTTGCTATTATCTTTAAAATATCCGCTTACAACTGTTTTTATTTCCGGTATCGTCAACATACTCCTATCCTAATTAAACAACGCCAAAATAACCCCGCCCGTAATCACCATATTAAACAAAGCCAACGGAATCAGGGATTTCCAGCCCAAGCTCATCAGTTGGTCATACCTGAAACGCGGCAACGTCCACCGCACAAACATGAAAAACAAAATAAAACCCGTAATCTTTATCATCAGCGCAGCCACGCCCGTAAGCGAAAACAAAATCGGGTGCACATGTGCCGCCACCCATTCCATCCCCGGATACCGGTAACCACCGAAAAACAACGTAGCCATCACCGCAGAAGAAATGAACATGTTGATGTACTCCGCAAAAAGATACAGCCCCAGTTTCATCGAAGAATATTCCTGATGGTAGCCCATGTTCAGCTCACTTTCGCACTCCGGCAAGTCAAACGGCGCGCGGTTCAGTTCCGCAAAAGCACACACTAAAAATATCAGAAAACCCAGCGGCTGCTTCACCACATTCCAAAGTCCCGCCTGTTGGTCTACCATCTCCCGAAGGCTCAGCGACCCGCTCACCATCAGCAACGCAATAATGCTTAAACCCATCGCCAGCTCATAAGAAATTGCCTGCGATGCCGCGCGGATAGAACTCAACAGCGAATACTTATTGTTACTGCTCCAGCCGCCCAGCATAATGCCATACACGCCCAGGCTCACCACCCCAAACACAAACAAAATCCCGATGTTGATATCCGCCACCTGCAGCGAAATATGCCTGCCGCTTTCCAACACAATATCAGGCCCCCAGGGTATCACCGCGCTCGTCATTAACGCAGTGGTCATGAACAATGCAGGCCCCAGAATGAAAATAAATTTAGTAGAGCTTTGAGGGATTATTTCTTCCTTAAAAAACAGTTTCAGCCCATCGGCAAGCGGCTGCAACAGTCCAAAAAAACCAGCGCGGTTGGGGCCAATCCTGTCTTGCATAATGGCGGCAACTTTGCGCTCTCCCCACGTAGCATAAGCGGCTACGCCAAGAGACACCATGAGGATAACGGAGATGAGAATTATTTTCTCGAAGATGAAAAGCCAGTCAATTTGCAACATCACCATAGCGGCGCAAAAGTAACCTTTGTTTTTAGAAAAATGCGCGGAAAAGTGACGGGAATTTTCGGTTTTTTCCAAAGATTTTGGATAGCCGTTTTTAGGAAGAAACCACAGCCGGAGAAACGCCTTCCTTATATCGTTTTCTGCCTTTTATGCTTCGCAATTATGAAAATGAAAACCAGAAAATTAAACATCCCACCAATCAGGCTATACTCATAATTAGGTAAATTTTGCAACTTGAGGAGCGCACCCATAAAAATGAGGATAAAACTGCTGATGAGGAAACGATTGCGGAAGTTATACAGGGAGTGGTTATTTTTAGCTAAGATAAGGATTAATAACTAAAATGGGTGTAGGATGAAGCCATTTAAAATTGCTTCTGTCTTCAAAGCACAATTTTAGGGAAATCATCTACTTATAATATTGATAAATCCAAAAGTGAATAATGCAAAAATTCATCTATTATTTTAAAAAGAACTTCAGGGAAATTCTAAAATTTAAAGCTGAGTCAAAATTCATTCTGCCAAATCAATAAATTCATTCTGCCTGCTTCATTATTCCCAATCCTTTAGTTTTGCAGCCCAAAAAAGAGCCTGTTTTTTGCACTTTTTTTCTACAAAAAACATTCATCATGCCCCGCGATATTTCCATCCAATCTGTATTAATAATTGGTTCAGGCCCCATTATCATCGGGCAGGCTTGCGAGTTTGATTATTCAGGCTCTCAGGCTGCCCGCAGTCTTCGCGATGAAGGGGTAAAGGTGACCCTCATTAATTCCAATCCTGCTACCATAATGACCGACCCGCTGGTGGCAGATAAAGTATATCTCCTCCCGCTAACGGTGGAAAGTATTGAGCAAATTCTTGAAGAAAATAACATTGATGCCGTGCTGCCCACAATGGGCGGACAAACTGCCCTCAACCTCTGCAAAGAAGCGGACGAGCTGGGCATCTGGAAACAACATGGCATCCGGCTTATAGGGGTTGATATCAAAGCGATTGATAAGGCCGAAGACCGTGAAAAGTTCAGGCTTTGGATGATTGAAATGGGCATTCCGGTAGCGCAGGCACGCACCGCAAATTCATTGCTTGAGGGAAAAGAATTTGCGCAGGAAATAGGACTGCCGATTGTTATTCGCCCATCGTTTACGCTGGGTGGCACGGGCGGCGGAATTGTGTTTAAAAAAGAAGAACTGGACAATGCACTGGAGCGCGGCTTGCAGGCATCGCCCATCCATGAAGTGCTGGTTGAAAAAGCAGTGATTGGCTGGAAGGAATTTGAACTGGAATTGCTGCGCGATGATGCGGATAATGTAGTCATCATTTGCACCGTTGAAAACTTTGACCCCATGGGCGTTCACACCGGCGATAGCATTACCGTAGCCCCTGCCATGACGCTAAGCGACACCGCTTTCCAACTGATGCGCAACACCGCCATCCGCATGATGCGCGAACTCGGAAATTTTGCCGGCGGTTGCAATGTGCAGTTTGCATTGAATCCTGAAACGGAAGAAATAATTGTAGTAGAAATCAATCCGCGCGTATCCCGTTCATCAGCGCTGGCAAGCAAAGCCACCGGTTATCCGATTGCGAAAATTGCAGCCAAACTTGCCATTGGCTTCCATCTTGATGAACTCAAAAACCCAATCATCGAAACCACTTCCGCCTTTTTTGAACCTGCATTGGATTATGTGATTGTGAAAATGCCCCGCTGGAATTTCGACAAGTTTAAAGGTGCAGACGACACGCTTGGTTTCCAGATGAAAAGCGTGGGCGAGGTGATGGCGATAGGGCGCACATTTCCTGAAGCATTGCAAAAAGCCTGTCAGAGCCTGGAGAATAATGCAACGGGCCTCACATCCATTTCCCGAAGCAAAATGCGCCCCGAAGAATTAATGGATTACTTGAAACGCCCCACCTGGGACAGAGTGTTCAGAATTAAAGAAGCGCTCCAGGCAGGCGTTTCAATAAAAACCATCCGGGAGCTAACGCATATTGACCGCTGGTTTTTGTATCAGATTCAGGACATCGTTGCGTTAGAAAAGCGCATCAGCGAAGCAAAACATCTCGAAAGCATAAACGAAGATTTATTGTGGGAAGCTAAAACAATGGGTTTCAGTGATGATCAGATTGCGGAGCTGGTGCGGGATTGCACGGCCGATGAAGTGTATGAACACCGGAAGCAACTTGGCATAAAGCGCGTGTTTAAAATGGTGGATACCTGTAGTGCGGAGTTTGAAGCGAAGACGCCTTACTTCTATAGTACTTTTGAAAGGCCTGCGATGGTGTAAATTTTTTAAAAACTGGAAGTGTTATGTTAGTTATAACTGATGAAATGTTTAAAGAATCCGGTCAGGATGAAATGGAAGTGCGCCTTGAACTTGCCATCTGGCTTTATGAAAAGCAGCTATTAACCGCACGAAGAGCAGCTTCTGTAGCAGGATTGTTTTTCGACAAGTTTTATGGCGTATTGAAAGAGCTCGAAATCATGAGGTGGGACGTGCCGACTGCCGAAGAGGTGATGCAGGACTATGAAAATCTAAAGAAAACTTTTGAACAAAAAGATGGTCGTAGTAAGTGATACTTCTTCGTTTTATTACTTTTTATTGTTGCGGTGGGGTTTCATTTTAAAAGAATTATTCGGTACCGTTTCAATTCCGGTTGCCGTTGCAGAGGAATTGTTACAAACGCAAGAAGAATTTATTGATGAGGCGTTAAAGCAGGAATGGATAAATATCGTGTCTCTTACTAACAGAGACCTTTTTAATCAGTTATTATTAGAGTTAGATCTTGGCGAATCAGAAGCTATAGCGCTGGCCTTTGAAAGTCAGGCTTCTTATTTATTAATTGATGAAAGAAAGGGTACTGCCGTTGCACGCAGCTTAAATTTAAATACAACTGGTGTTTTGGGCGTTTTACTTTATGCAAAAGACAAGGGAATAATTCCTGAAGTGAAAGGATATTTAGATCGATTAATTACTGAAACATCATTCTATTGTGATGCTCATTTAAAAAGTATTGTCCTCCAAAAAGCAAATGAACAATAATAACAACGCCCTCCAAAACGAATCCATCGTTTCCAACAAAAAGAAAATCATCGTCCTCGGCTCCGGTCCAAACCGCATCGGGCAGGGGATTGAATTCGATTACTGCTGCACCCACGGCCTGCTTGCCATTAAAGAATGCGGCTACGAAGCCATCATGATCAATTGCAACCCCGAAACCGTTTCAACTGATTTTGACATTGCCGACAAACTTTACTTCGAACCCGTTTACTGGGAGCACCTCTGGGAAATTGTGGAGCATGAAAAACCCGAAGGCGTAATCGTGCAACTGGGCGGACAAACTGCCCTCAAACTTGCAAAGCGCCTCCATGAAAAAGGCATCAGAATAATCGGCACTTCCTTCGATAATATGGACATTGCCGAAGACCGCGGACGCTTCTCCGACCTCCTTAAAGAAATGGGCATTCCTTACCCGAATTATGGCACGGCATACACTACCGATGAAGCCATGGAAGTGGCGCAGGACGTAGGTTACCCGGTTTTGGTGCGCCCGTCATATGTGCTTGGCGGGCAAAGAATGCGCATCGTTATTAATGATGAAGAACTGGAGAAAAGCGTAGTCAGTTTGCTGAAACATTTGCCAGGAAATAAAATCCTGATCGACCATTTTTTAGACCGCTGCCAGGAAGCCGAAATTGATGCCATTTGCGACGGCGATGAGGTGCACATTATGGGCGTGATGGAGCATATTGAACCCGCAGGAATCCACAGCGGCGACAGCCATTCTGTGCTGCCCGTTTTTAATTTGCCGCCGCTTGTGGTGGATGAGATGATTGACATTGCGAAAAACATTGCCCATGCGCTCGACATCCGCGGACTGATAAACATTCAGTTTGCCATTAAAGACGGAAAGGTGTTCGTGATAGAAGCTAACCCCCGCGCAAGCCGCACCACGCCCTTTATTGCTAAAGCATACAACCTGCCTTACCTCAACATTGCCACCAAAGTGATGCTGGGGGAAGCCAAACTGAAGGACTTTAAAATGGCGCAGCATCTGGAAGGCTTTGCAGTGAAGGAACCCGTTTTTTCTTTTAATAAATTCCCGAACGTGAATAAGGAATTAGGTCCTGAAATGAAGAGCACCGGTGAAGCCATTCGTTTCATAAAAAACCTGCGCGATCCCTGGTTCCGGAATCTTTACAAAGAACGCAGCATGCACCTCAGCCGCTGATTTGAAGCCCATGCCTTTACCTTCGCGCCGTTGTTTTAAAAAACAGAAATAATGGCGAACACGAAGAATCCGAAACACACTTTCAACATCATGAGCGAGCTGGTGTTGCCCAACGATACCAACACACTCGGAAACCTGATGGGCGGCAAACTGATGCACTGGATGGATATCGCCGCCGCCATAAGTTCTATGAAGCATTGCAACTGCCCGGTGGTAACGGCTTCGGTAGATAATGTGAGCTTCGATAATCCCATAAAACTGGGCAACCTGCTTACCATTGAAAGCCGCGTCACCAGAGCATTCAACACCTCCATGGAAGTGTATTTAAAAGTGTGGGGAGAAGACCTCCATGCGCAATACAAATACGTAACCAACGAAGCCTACATGACGTTTGTAGCCCTCGACCCGAACGGACGTCCGCGAAAAGTGCCCGAATTAATTCCTGCAACGGAGGAAGACAAAAAATTGTTTGACGGTGCGCTTCGCCGCAGGCAGATAAGATTGATTCTTGGAGGCAAAATGAAGCCCGAAGAAGCAGGAGAACTGCGCAGTTTATTAATGCCGCAATAAGCCATTTCATCACCCTGAAAAACCGAAAAAACTATGACGACTTTAAACCGGAAAATTGCCCCGCCCATTCACGATGCTGTGGAGTTTGATTACGTGCTGCCACCTATTAATCTGGAACACTTAGACAACGGATTGCCGCTCTACTGGCTGAATGCAGGCGTGCAGGATGTGGTAGCCATCGACTGGATTTTCCCCGCAGGAATTTGGTTTGAAAAAAAGCCTTCTGTTGCCAATGCCGTTGCCGGATTGTTGAAGAACGGAACTTCAAAACGCACCGCTCACGAAATTCATGAAGCGCTTGAATTTTATGGCGCCAATCTGAAAACGGGTGCTTCAAACGATTTCGCTTCCGTAACGCTTTATTGCCTCACAAAACACCTTTCAAAACTGCTGCCCATTGTGTATGAAATCCTTACGGACGCTACGTTTCCAGAGCAGGAGGTGGAAGTGCACAAGCAAAATGCGATTCAGAAACTGATGGTGAACCTGCGCCAGTGTGAGTTTATAGCCAACCAAAAAATTGACGCCATGCTGTTTGGAGAAGCGCACCCGTACGGCAGGTTTTCTACCCGCGAAAAAATAGAAGCGCTGACCCGTGAAGACCTCATTGCCTTCTACAAAAAAACCTACGCGCTTGCAAACGTGCGCATGTTCATGACCGGTAAACTGGGCAGCAACGATGTAAAATCGATGAATGAAATTTTCGGGAAAGCGCCGATTGAAACAAGTGCGCTAAGCCAGGAAAAATTTTCCTGCGCCGCACCGGCTGACCCAAAACAATTCTTTCTGAATGATGAAAATGGCGTGCAGGGTGCCATCCGCATAGGGCGCGAATTCCCCAACCGGCACCACCCTGATTTTGCGCCGATGGTAGTACTCAACACCTTATTCGGCGGCTATTTCGGCTCGCGCCTGATGGCTAACATCCGCGAAGAGAAAGGCTATACTTACGGCATTTACAGCGTGCTCGCGCCTTATGTGCAGGGCGGTTCTTTTGTGATTCATACGGAGGTGGGGCGCGACGTGATAGAAGCGGCGACTAAAGAAATTTATAAGGAAATGCAATTGCTGCGCAATGAGCCTGCGGCAGATGATGAATTGCTGCTGGTGAAAAATTATTTGCTGGGCAATTTACTTGGAGACCTTGATGGCCCTTTCCAGATTATACAGCGGTGGCGCACACTCATTTTAAACGGACTCACGGAAAAGGATTTCAACAACAACGTAGCCATTTACAAAAGCATTACCCCAATAGAACTGCAGGCGCTTGCGCAGCAATATTTTGAGGAGAAGGATTTTTGTGAGGTGGTGGTGGTGTGAGCTCCCTTTTAAATTGATGGTGGAATTTTAGTTGCAAGGCACCCAATCCGGCTTCCGGCAATTTTTTCCGTCGTTTCCACGCTGAGGATAGGCTTCGCAGAAAAAACAATTGTCAATGACAAGCTTACGATCGTCTTCGACAGTCTTACGATGCCCTTCGACAGTCTTACGATACCCTTCGACAGTCTTACGATTAGGTTCGACAAGCTTACGATGCCCTTCGACAGACTTACGATTGGTTTTGACGCCAAAATGTCATGCTTCGACAGGCTTACGATGCTCTTTGACGCCAAAACTTCAGGTATGGCAGGCGTGTCGAAGCTATATGTTTTTTGTGCGAAGGAAATCATGAGGGGGGCGATGGCAAAAACGGATCTGATTATTCGATAAATTTTCAGGGAGAATGCAAAGGTTGGCTGCCGATTGTGCGCGTTAGGGATTACTCATTAATTAATTGTTTTTTTTAAAGGAATTCGTGAGAACGCTGCGCTAAGTTGCAGCGGAAATCCTTTTTGCTGCGCGGGCCTCTCTTGTGGCGCGGGGCAAAAAGATTGGAGCGGAAAGCCCTTACGCTTCGGTAAGGATTGAAACCCGACCCGCCTTTTTCAGGCGGGGAATGCCATGCTTCAACTTAAATATTTCCCCACAATCGGCACGCGCCTTCCCACGCCAAATGCCTTAGGCGACACGCGGATGATGGGGCAAAACTGGTTGCGTTTATACTCATTTGTGTTCACCATTTTAAGGATGCGATGCACGAGTGCCGCTTCGTGCCCAAGGGCTATGATTTCGTTTGGACCCTGCCGCTGCTCTATGTATTGATACAAAATTGGGTCGAGTTCGGAATATTCCGGCAGGCTGTCGCTGTCTTTCTGGTTAGGGCGCAGCTCGGCGCTGGGTGCTTTTTCAATGATGTTTCGGGGGATAATTTCGCCATTGCGGTTGAGGTAACGGCTGAGGGCATACACCTGCATTTTGTAACAATCGCCTATCACGCCGAGGCCGCCTGCCATGTCGCCATACAGCGTTCCATAGCCGGTGGCGAGTTCACTTTTGTTGGAGGTGTTTAAAAGGATGCTGCCGAATTTATTACTCAAAGCCATCACCAATGTGCCTCGGATGCGCGATTGTAAATTCTCTTCTGCCACGCTGAACGGTAAATCTTTAAACATCGGTTTAAGCGTTTTTAAAAAGCTTTCAAACGGCTCTTGAATGGGCAGGATTTGGTAAGGATTGTTCAGGTTTTTAGAAAGCGCTTCTGCATCGCTCACAGAATGGCCGGTTGAAAACTGGGAAGGCATCAGCAGGGCAGTTACGTTTTCAGCGCCTAAGGCTTCGCAAGCCAAAGCCAACACCAGCGCGCTGTCTATGCCGCCGGAAGAAGCTACGATGGCTGTTTTAAAATTTAGCTTCGCGAAGTAATCGCGGATGCCGAGCACCAGGGCTTTGTGTATTTCATCAATGCCTTCTTCATGATTAAACTTGTTTGGGATTGCCTGATAATCGGGGATTTCTTTTGCAGGTTTGATGATGGCTTCTTCAAAATCTTCCGTTCCGTTCCAGTTTACGGAGGAGAGGTTTTCTTCAAAATAAGGCAGCTCTTTCACTAAATCGCCGAAGGCATTCATCACCACCGAACCGCCATCAAAAACGACTTCCGTTTGCGAGCCTGTGGTGTTGCAGTAAATAATGGGCAGGTTGTATTTAGTAGCGTTCCGTTTGATGGTGCTGATGCGCCCTTCGGCATGTCCGTAATCAAATGGCGAAGCGCTGATGTTGATCATCAGTTCCGGTTGTTGCGCCATCATTTTATCCATTGGTGCAAAGCGGTACAAAGGGTTTTCTTCGATGTTCCAGATGTCTTCGCAAATGGTAATAGCCAGTTTTTTGTTTTTGAAAGAAACCACATTCCACTCCCAGGATGGTTCAAAATAGCGGTACTCATCAAAAATGTCGTAGGTAGGCAGCAGGGTTTTATGGACTACAGCTTTTATTTCTTTTTCAAAAAGCAGGTAAGCGCTGTTGAATAAATCTTTGCCTTCCACAACCGGATTTCTGGAAGGTGCGCCAATGATTACGCCAATCGTATCAGCCGCTTCACGAATAATGTCAACCGATTTCAGGCAGCGTTCAATAAAATCATTAAACTCTAAAAAATCCCGTGGAGGGTATCCACACACGCACAGTTCTGAAAACACAATCAGCTCTCCGTCCTGGGCTTTTGCCTCTGCTATGGCGCTCAATATTTTTTCGGTGTTGGCTTCAAAATTCCCGATGTGGTAATTCTGCTGCGCAAGGAAGATTTTCATAAGAAAGGAATGCCGTTTGGTGATGCAGGCATTTGCAAAACTATGGGTATTGAAAACCTTGCCCCAAAAGGGAAACGGCTAAATTTGCGCGTCTTTTTTAAAAAAAATTATTAACCGGTTGGCAGGGTTTAAACCAATAGCACTGCCGGCTAAAAAAACATTGTAAGAATGAAAGAAGTAGTAATTGTTTCTGCCGTGCGCACGCCGTGGGGCAGCTGGGGTGGAACGCTTAAAAGTTTTTCTGCTCCGCAACTTGGCGCTGTTGCTATTAAAGCAGCGGTGGAGCGTGCCGGCATTAAGCCGGAAATGGTAAGTGAAGTGCTGATGGGCTGTGTGCTTCAGGCAAATCTTGGTCAGGCACCTGCGCGGCAGGCAGCCCGGTTTGGCGGCATCCCTGATAGCGTGCCTTGCACCACCATCAACAAAGTGTGCGCTTCGGGCATGAAAGCCATTATGCAGGGTGCGCAGGCAATTGCTTTGGGCGATGCTGAAATTGTGATTGCAGGCGGCATGGAAAGCATGAGCAACGTGCCTTTTTACAACCCTTCCATGCGCTGGGGACATAAGTTCGGGACGGCAGAAGTGATTGACGGATTGGCAAAAGACGGGCTAACGGATTTCTATCACAATTTCGCGATGGGCAATGCTTCAGACATGTGCGCCAAAGAATGCAACATCAGCCGCGAAGCGCAAGATGATTTTGCGATGCAGAGTTATAAACGCAGTCAGAAAGCCTGGGATGAAGGACGGTTTGAAAATGAAATTGTTCCGGTAGAAATTCCACAGAAAAAAGGAGATGCGGTTTTGTTTGCCAAAGACGAAGAACCGTGGAATGTGAAGTTTGAAAAGATTCCTGAATTGCGCCCGGCATTCGGAAAAGAAGGCACAGCAACTGCCGCCAATTCCTCCACGATGAATGATGGCGCAGCGGCGCTTGTTTTAATGAGCAGGGAAAAAGCAAATGAACTTGGATTGAAAGTGCTTGCCGTAATTCGCGGATATGCAGATGCAGAGCAGGCGCCGGAATGGTTCACTACTTCGCCTTCCCTTGCCATGCCCAAAGCCATTGCAAAAGCGGGAAAGGAAATAAAGGACATCGAGTATTTTGAACTGAACGAAGCCTTTTCTTCCGTAGGCATTGTGAACACGCAAAAAATGGGATTAAACCCTGAAAAAGTAAACGTAAACGGCGGCTCTATTTCTCTTGGTCATCCATTGGGAGCAAGCGGTGCGCGCATCATCATTACGCTGCTGAACGTGCTTCGTCAGAATGATGCAAAATGGGGCGCAGCAGGCATTTGTAATGGCGGAGGTGGCGCTAGCTCCATAGTCATTGAGCGCGAAAATTAAAAGCTCGTTTAAGTGAAGAAATGAATAGAGGCTGTTTAGAAATAAGCAGCCTCTTTTTAATTAAGAGAAGTGTTTTAATTTTTCAACCGGCAATTTTTAAAAGCCATTGCACACACTCCACAACTACATTTGCACCGGCGCATGATCCAGTACTTCAAAAACGTAAATCGCGAAACACTCGAAATTCAGCAGGCTGATGCCGCTAACTGGATAAACGTAACGCCGCCTTTTCAGGAAAATGAGATAGATAATCTTTCTGCGGCCCTCAGCATTCCCCGCGATTTGCTTACGGACACGCTGGATATTGAAGAACGCGCCCGCTATGAAAATGAAGACGGCGTGAAACTGGTGATTCTAAAAACGCCGGTCGAAAATGTTTCCCTCAACGAAAGCGATGCGTATTACGTAACCATTCCCATCTCCATCATCATTACTGAGCGCAACCAGGTTGTAACCGTCAATTCTTTTGAAAACGTAGCCATCCGCAGGTTTTTAAACACGTTTGCAAAGCGCCATCCCGAACGCCCGAACATGATGGTGCTGAAGATTTTTGAAAAAGTGGTGCTTGATTTTATTGAGGTGCTGAAAGAAATAAATCATCGCCGCAATGTGCTGGAGCAAAAGCTTTACGACGCCAACCGGAACGAGGAATTGCTTTACCTGATGCGCATCCAAAAAAGCCTGGTTTACTTTGTTACGGCATTGCGCAGCAATGAATTGTTGCTCATGAAAATGGAGCGCACCAACTTCCTGAATTGCGATGAAGATGAACAGGAACTGCTTGCCGATTTGATTATCGAATACTCGCAGGCGCTTGAAATGTCAGAGAAATACACCAATATCCTAAGTTCCTCTTTAGATGCTTTTGCCTCCATCATCAACAACAATATGAACCTGGTGATGAAGCGGCTGACGAGCATTACCATCTTTATTTCGTTGCCTACATTGATTGCTTCCTTTTTCGGGATGAATGTGCGCATTCCTTTTGAGCACGACTCTTTCGGGTTTTGGTTTGCCATCGTTTTATCTCTTGTAGTGGCAACAGGAATGGTGTTTTATTTCAACAAAAAGCGGTGGTTTTAAACCGCGCTTAGCTTACTACTTGATACCCTATACCTGCTGTAAATTTTTTATCGCCAACAACTTGCTACTTGCTACTCACTACTTGATACTTTGAAACCGGCTTCCCATTTCAACATCCGCGTTTATGGCATCTGGATTTCTGAAAGCCAATTGCTGGTGAATGAAGAACTGATTCGCGGGCTGCAGGTTATAAAATTTCCCGGTGGCGGAATGGAACTGGGAGAAGGCACAAAGGCTTGCCTGGCGCGGGAATGGAAAGAAGAAATGGGTTTGGAAATTGAAGTGCTGGAACATTATTACACCACCGATTTTTTTCAGCAATCGGCATTTGATGATTCACAAGTGGTGTCGGTTTATTACCTCGTGAATGCTATAGCAGCGCCCAACGTTATTACCAACCTTGAAGACAATCACCGCACTTTTTGGCTGCCTCTGGAGCAATTAAAAGCAAACCCTTTTTCATTGCCTATTGACCGTATTGTCGGGCAAATGCTGATGAATGACTTCACGAAATAAAATGGAGGTGAGGCTTTGTTTTTTTACGACAAAACGGAGTGCTGCACTACTGTCCAGGCTTGCGCTTTCTCCGCAAATAATGCTTTTGTAAGCTGCCAGGTTTCTTTAAAAAGCGGAGATTTTCGGTAATGTTCCAGTGCTTGTTCATCCACCCAATGGCTGTAAGTGAAAAAGATGGAAGCATCGTTTGCATCCTGCCAAAGTTCCAAATGATGGCATCCTTCAAAACTGCGAATGAACGATTTTCTTTCTTCAAAAACTTGCAGAAACGCAGCCACGTTTTCAGGCACAAACTGCATTTTCACGATTCTAATAATCATCCGAAAAATAAACTGTGATGGTGGTGTTTAGCAGTTGATGTTCGCCTCTCATTTTTAAGCCGAATGATACTACTGTGCTGCCTCTGTTTAACGCAATTTCTAAAAATCCTGCACTGTTGAAACGGCAAAGTTTTTCCCCGAAGGGCACGTCGGAATAGTGGTTTGAAAGTTTCCGGATTTCCTCTTTCCGCTGAAAACGAATTACGAACGGACGGTCTTTCCGAACTTCATCAAACTGTTCCCGCGTAATGTTGATAATGGCATTTTCAAACCGGTCAATGTGCATCACCTGACCCTCAATGTAATCTTCGTTGATTTTTGGGCACCAATTTGCCGGGGCAATTTTCAACGTGGCGGCTTCAAGCTTCAAATCCTTTACTGGCGTGGTTTGCAGCTTCTTTATCATCTTTCCCACCTCATGAAACCATTTATGTACAGAAGGCGGCTCGGCAACTACATGGCATTCCCAAACCGCATCCATGCTCACGAAGCTCATGGCTAAAATGCCATTGTCAGGACTGAGGAAAAAATGTCCTTCATGCTCGCAAAGCAAAAGCCTGTGCGATGACCCGTGAAAAACATCAAACAACACAACGTGAATGGTTCCCTTTGGAAAACAGCGGAAAGAAGAAGCCAGAATGTAGGACGCTTGTTGCATGTGATACGGCTCCACCATGTGGCTGATGTCCACCACCGGAAGCTTTGGTGCATACTGCATCAAAATGCCTTTAGCACAGGCAACCTGACCATCCAGCAATCCAAAATCCGATAGGAGCGTGACACAAGACATAAACGAAGAGAGGGGAGGGACAAAAGTAATTTTCACAGGGCGCAATGCCAACCAATAAATCCATAAACCGCTGTATGCCGCGCCTGCTTTCGGAAATAATTTTGAACGCCAACCGTTAAGGAGGCAACTGATTATTTTTACACCACTTTATGCGACTTTATTCCAGCCTGATTCTCAGCTTTTTTGCGGTGATGATTTTTAGCGCTTCCTGCAAAAAAGATCAACTGCTTGAACAAGGCGGCGAACTTCGTTTTTCTGCTGACACGCTTACGTTTGACACCGTTTTTACCTCCCTCGGTTCCTTCACGCTTTCCGTAAAAATTTATAACCCGCAAGACCGTGACGTAAAGGTTTCATCCGTAAAACTCTGCAATGGAAACAACTCCTTTTTTCACCTCAACGTAAATGGTATTTCCGGCAATGAAGTGAATGGCATTGACCTTGCCGCCAATGATAGTTTCTATGTTTTTGCCACCGTAAATATTGACCCCACACAAGCTGATAATCCTTTCATTATCGAAGACAAACTGATTGCTACATTAAACGGTCGCGACTATGCCATTCCGCTGATTGCTTACGGACAAAATGCTTATTACTATGTGGATACCGTGATAGACCAAAGCATTACCTGGCTTACCAACAAGCCTTACGTGATTATGAAAAATGCCCTGGTAGACAAAGGTGTTACGCTCACAATTCCAGCGGGAGTGCGGGTGTATATGCACGCAGATTCAAGGCTTTTTGTAGAAGGCACACTGAAAGTAAACGGAACAAAACAAGACACGGTAGTTTTTCAGGGAGACCGGCTTGACAGGGCGTATTTCGGGTATGAGGGTTTCCCCGGAGAATGGGGAGGATTGTATTTTACCTCTAACAGTAAAGACAATGAACTGAACTGGGCAATAATTAAAAATTGCGGGAGCAGCACAAAGCTTGGCGAATCGGTATTTCAGCCTGCTGCCATTCAGGTAAATCCGGATTCGGGCTTTGGTTCCGGACCGCAATTATTTTTGAACCACACTATCATCGAAAATTCTTTTGGCTACGGTATTCTTTCTTTTGGTGGAAGCATTAAAGCACAGAACACGTTAGTTCATAACACGGGTCAGCAGGCGCTTGGCATTTTGCAGGGTGGAAGCTACCAGTTTGACAATTGCGACTTCATCAATTATTTTCCAAAAAGAGTGTCGCATATAGACCAGCCAACTGTCGCAGTGCTTAATTATTTTGACGTTTCAAGCACAGAATATGTGTCCGGTAATTTGCTGGCTTCGTTCCAGAATTGTTTGATCTATGGCTCACTGGAAAATGAATTGCTGGTGAATAAAAGAGCGGCTGCACCCGGGGAGAATTTTGATGTAAGCTTCACCAATTGTTTGATCCAAAGCAAAGATGGACTACCCGCGTTTGCAACTACTTCTGCTGTTATTTTCAATCAGGATCCGCTTTTCACCGATTATAAAATGTGGAACTTTCGCCCGCTTTCCGGGTCGCCTTTATTAGGAAACGGCATTTCAATTCCCGGTGTGATAACGGATTTGGACGATAGACCCTGGCTCTCCCCTTATGCAATCGGTTGCTATCAGGGGCTTTGAGGGAATGAAGCGATTTAGAAAAACTCTGTTCACTTTTTTTTGTTTGTAGCGGAACAATTGTTTTACGGTTTAAGGAGAAACATTCCTTCACTTTTTAAAACCACCCGATTATGAGAACCGACCACAAAAAAGAAAGTCTTCGAAATGATGAAAGCAATCCACAACAACAACAGGCATCTTTGAAAAAAGATCAGCAGGCTGAAAACGCGGAAACTAAAATTTTAGAACCCGTAAATCACGCAGAAGAACCGGAAGAAATTCATGGTAAAGACGTGGACAAAATGAACTACACAGATTTGTAGATTTCACGACGAAAATTGAATGCGGTTACCTGATTTTTAGCTGGCTTTATTGTTTAAGAAAGTAAGCCCCGATTTTTAAAATCGGGGCTTTGTAATTTTGGATTAGCAGAGAAAATTTACTGCACGCCTTCCATTACTTTGGGCGCTGCGCTTAAAATTTCTTCGTTCGCAGCAGAAGCATATTTCTCAAAGTTTTTCACGAAAAGTTTAGCCAGCTCGTTTGCCTTTTTATCATAGGCTGCATCATCACTCCAGGTGTTTTTTGGATTCAATATTTCGGCAGGAACATCAGGGCAGGATTTTGGAATCAACACACCAAATACGGGATGCGCTTCAAAACCTACATCCTTCAGTTGCCCTTTCATGGCAGCGGTAATCATGGAGCGCGTATGCTTCAGGCTCATTCTGTGTCCTTTTCCGTAGGAGCCGCCAGTCCAGCCGGTATTAATCAGCCACACATTTACATCGCTGTGCGTATCCAGTTTTTTGCCTAAAAGCTCTGCATATTTTGTGGGGTGCAAAGGCAGGAACACACGTCCGAAACAGGCTGAAAACGTTGTCTGTGGCTCTGTTACGCCCACTTCCGTGCCGGCAACTTTAGCTGTGTATCCACTGATGAAATGATACATCGCCTGCGCTTTTGTGAGCTTTGAAATGGGGGGCAAAATGCCAAAAGCATCGCAGGTCAGGAAGAAAATATTTTGAGGGTCGCCGCCATAAGATGGCTCCTTTGCATTAGGAATGTGATGGATTGGATAAGCAGCACGCGTATTTTCCGTAACGCTTCCATCCATGTAATCCACCTTGTTTGTGGCTTCTTTAAAAACGATGTTTTCAAGCAAAGCATTTGGCTTAATGGCGGCAAAAATCTGCGGTTCTTTTTCTTCGCTCAGGTCAATCACTTTTGCATAGCATCCACCTTCAAAATTGAATACAGAGCCTTGCGCCCAACCATGCTCATCATCTCCAATCAATGCGCGCTCCGGGTCGGCAGAAAGTGTTGTTTTCCCGGTTCCTGAAAGTCCGAAAAACAGCGCTACATCACCTTCCTTTCCTTCATTGGCAGAGCAGTGCATGCTCAGCACCTGCTTGTCGTGCGGAAGGATAAAATTGAGCACGCCGAAAATGCCTTTTTTCATTTCGCCGGTGTATGCACTGCCGCCGATAAGAATGATTTTTCGGGTAAAATTGACGATGGTAAAGTTTGATTGCCGCGTGCCATCCACTGCCGGATCAGCCATGAAGCCGGGTGCCTGAAGAATAAGCCAGTCGGGCGTTTGAGTGTTTATTTCTGATTCAGCAGGGCGCAGAAAAAGATCGTTGCAAAAGAGGTTTGCCCATGGCGTTTCGTTCACCACGCGAATGTTGAGCCGGTATTTCGGATCAGCACAGGCATAGGCATCGCGCACCCACACTTCTTTGCCGGAAAAGTAATTGGCAACCTTGTCGTAAAGCTTGTCAAAAACGTCAGGCGCAATGGCAATATTTACATCACCCCAATCCACACTTTTTTCAGTGATGGCATCCTTCACGGTGAATTTATCTTTCGGGGAGCGACCTGTAAATTTTCCGGTGCTCACGCAAAGCGCACCTGATTCGCTCAGTTTTCCCTGTTCAAGGTCAAGGGTTTTCTGAACCAGTTCTTCGGGTGTCAGATTCCAATGTGCCGTTCCTACGTTCAAACCCATGTCAGACAGCTTTGCCGAAGGGTTTTTCTTACCAAATTCCTGCATAAAAGTTTTCGTTTTGTTGAATCGATTTTTGGAGGGCAAAAATAACCCTTATCATTTATTGGCGCGGACAAAATTTGGTTAATGACTTACAATTTTCTAAACAAAAAACCATCGTTACCTCATGATTTTATTTTTAAGAAAAAGTCATTTTTTCGTTTCCGGAGTCTTTTTTACTACTGTCATTTCATCCGGCTATCAAGAGCAAACAGGAAGCTTTAAGGCGTGCCCTGAAACTATTCTTTCTATTATCTTCGCCCCCTTCAATCTTTTTATAAATGAACATCAAACGTTTAGCGCTTCTTCTCGCTCTTCTTGTTTCTTTTAGTGCGAATGCGCAGTACCGTATTTCCAACAATGATTTTAAAGAGTTAGTAAATCGCATGGAGGGAGATTTCGATAGCGATGGGCAAGCACAAACGGATTCATCTTACTACAACATCCGGCTGCACATGCGTGAAATCTGGAGCAAAAATTCTAAAAGCGGCTATTGGCTTTATGTGGAGCAGGTGCTTGCTTCAATGCCTGAAAAACCTTATCGCCAGCGGATTTATCACCTCACCCGCAAAGACAATGAAACCATTGAAAGCAAAGTGTATGAACTGCCTTCACCAGAGCGTTTTGTCGGGGCATGGCGGAATGAAGACAAGATGAAAAAACTGAGCAAAGATTCTTTGATTGACCGGCAGGGCTGTTCCATTTTTCTGAAAATAGATGAAGATGGAAACTTTTGGGGCAGCACACCTGGGAAAGAATGTTTGTCCACACTGCGCGGAGCTACTTATGCAACCTCCGAAGTAAAAATTTACCCCAACATGCTTATTAGTTGGGACAGAGGTTGGGATGCCGGCGACCGGCAGGTTTGGGGTGCAGAAAAAGCGGGGTACCGGTTCCGGAAATGGAGGATTTACCAGACGGGAGAGTAAGATGCTTTAAAAATCAGATAACGCTCAACCGAAAACTTAGTTTACGGACCTGCTTTTAAAATTCCCCTTTGTTTTGAAACCAAAACAATTACCTTTGCGCAAATTTTCAGAGGGGCATTTTTTCATTTTCAGGCTCTTTTAAACTAAGAAATTCCTACGGCAGCATAATGAGTTTTAGACGTTTTTGTTTCAGTTTCCTACCGGCTTTTGCCTTGTTTTGTGCTTCGTTTTCTGCATTAGCGCAAGACCATGGCGGTCATGAAAGAGAAGACATGGCGCCGCATAATGAAGATGTTACCCAAATCGTTCACGGACCCGACGGCGAAAAGAAAAAAGGTTTCGACGCTTCTGAAGTCATTTTTAGTCACATTGGCGATTCGCACTACTGGCATTTTTTCGATTTAAACGATCACCCTGTAGCGCTCTCCCTGCCTGTAATTATTTACAACCCGAACACGGGATTGGATGTTTTCTCTGCTTCTCATTTTGAACACGGGCATCTTTCCTACAAAGGCTACCATTTAGAGCATGGCATGAAAGAACGGGTTGTTGCCGAAGATGGTTCTTCTATCATGGACTTCTCCATTACCAAAAACGTGCTTTCAATGATTATATCCGTAATACTTTTATTATGGATTATGCTTAGCGTAGCAGCAAAATATAAAAAGCATGGTGCAATGAAAGCACCCACGGGCATGCAAAATGCACTGGAGCCGATTATCAATTTTATTAGAGATGAAGTAGGCAAGCCCAATTTAGGTAATAAGTACATGCGCTACATGCCGTTGCTGCTCACTATCTTCTTTTTTATTTGGATAAATAATATTTTAGGGTTGCTTCCCGGTGGTGCCAACTTTACAGGAAACATTGCAGTAACCGCTTGTCTTGCCATTATTGCATTTTTAGTAATGGTATTCAGCGGTAATAAGCATTTTTGGGGGCACCTGTTCAATCCTCCGGGCGTTCCGTTGGGTGTGAAGTTTCTCCTTGTTCCAATTGAAATTATCTCCCTTTTTATCAAGCCAGTAGCATTGATGATTCGTCTTTTTGCGAACATTTTAGCAGGTCATATCGTAATATTAAGTGTTATTTCAATGATATTTATTTTTGGAGCGCTGAGTAGTGTTGCAGGTTGGGGTTTTGTTCCGGTATCATTAGCCTTTAGCATTTTTATGTTTATGCTGGAGTTACTCGTAGGCGCCATTCAGGCATTCATTTTTGCAAACCTGACAGCCGTTTTTATCGGTCAGGCTATTGAAGAGCCCCATCACCACGACCATGCACATGAAGATTATCATCCGCATAATCCGGAAACGGGACAAGAATATAATGTAGGTGAGCAGGAAGTGATTGCGTAATCAAGTAGCAAGTAGCAAGTAGCAAGTATCAAGTATCAAGTATCAAGTATCAAGTATCAAGTATCAAAACTTAAGTAGAAAGACAAAAGATCATAGCGAACAATAGGAAGTTAGAGTAGAAAACATAAGTAATAAATAGTAAATTCCAAACATCACAACAAGTTTTTTCATCAAACCCCCATATATAACATGTCAGTGTTAAACACAATTATGTTAGCAATTGATGGTACTGCCGCAGCAGGCGGTGCCATTGGTGCAGGTATCGCAGCCTTAGGCGCAGGTGTCGGCATCGGTCAAATCGGTAAAGGAGCAGTAGAATCTATCGCTCGCCAACCCGAAGCCTCCGGTGACATCCGCGCAAATATGATCCTTACAGCCGCCTTCGTTGAGGGTGTTGCGCTGTTTGGCGTTATCGCAGGTCTGCTTGCCATCGTACTTTAATTGCTACGACAAAAGCTATAACTGCGCCCGCTGCACAGGGCTAAAGGCGCAGTTATTTTTTTAAATGGTGAAAATCAATCTCCGCTTTTAACTCAAAATAAAACCTCTTTCATAAATAATTAAAAATGGATCTTCTTACCCCCGAACTCGGTCTCTTTGTATGGACGCTATTTGCCTTCCTGATCGTGTTTTTTATCCTTAAAAAATTTGCCTGGAAACCTATTCTCAACTCTTTGCATGAGCGCGAAACCGGCATTGCTGATTCCATAGCCGCCGCCGACCGTGTGCGTAAAGAAATGGCGCTGATGCAAAGCGAAAACGAAAAACTATTAGCCCAGGCGCGTGAAGAACGCAGTGCCATGTTGAAAGAAGCAAAAGAAGCATCAGACAATATTATTAATAAGGCAAAAGAAGACACAAAAGCCGTAGCCGACAAAATGATTGCCGAAGCACAACAGCAAATCGAGCAACAAAAAATGGCAGCCATTACTGACGTAAAAAATCAGATCGGTAAATTATCTGTGGAAGTGGCGGAAAAAATATTGCGCAAGCAACTGGCAACAACCGACGACCAAAGCAATTATGCAAGTAAACTGGCAGATGAGGTAATATTAAACTAAGGCTTGTAAATTCCTAAAACCAAATTCCTAAAACCAAGTAATTCATGCATAACCCCCGCCTTGCTGGCCGCTACGCAAAATCGCTGCTCGACCTTTCAAAAGAACAAAAGCAGGTAGAAAAAACTGTGGAGGATATGAAAGGATTGCTTGACGTTACCTCCAAAAGCCGCGATTTTGCACGCGTGATGAACAGCCCCATCATAAACGCAGATAAAAAACAGGCAATTTTTAATGCCGTAATCGGTAAGCAAGTATCTCCACTCACTAATTCATTCATTTCCTTGCTGTTCAGGAAAAACAGGGAAAGCAATTTAGTCGAGATAGCACAGGAATTCATGAATCAATACCGGAAGCTAAACCATATTAAAACGGTGAAACTCACTTCCGCGGCGCCTTTGTCTGATAAGGTAAAAGAAACCATTCGCAAAAAGCTGACAGCCTCCATGCCCTCCAACACTTTTGAAATAAAAGAACAAGTGGAGCCTGATTTAATCGGTGGATTTATCCTGGATATGGACGATAAACGCTTTGACGCCAGCATTCGCAGGGACCTGAACGATATTCAAGACCAGTTTAAGAAGAATATTTACGTGAGTCAGTTGCGGTAAAAATTCAAGTATTAAGTTGTAAGTACAAACGAAATCAATTTAGTTGGGAATAATAACAATAATAAAAACAAAATAGCAATGATAGGTATCAAACCCGATGAAATATCCGCGATTCTCCGCCAGCAGCTTACCAATTTTGATGCAGGCGCCAGCCTTGAAGAAGTAGGAACCGTCCTGCAGATTGGAGATGGAATTGCGCGCGTTTACGGATTGAATAGCGTGCGCCAGGGTGAATTGGTGCAGTTTGAAAACGGCGTAAAAGCAATCGCCCTTAATCTGGAAGAGGATAACGTAGGTGTGGTGTTGATGGGTGAATACAGTGACATTAAAGAAGGCGCAACCGTAAAACGCACCGGTCAAATCGCTTCCATTAAAGTGGGCGAAGGCATGTGTGGAAGGGTGGTGAATACGCTTGGTGAACCCATTGATGGAAAAGGCCCGTTAACGGGAGAACTTTATGAAATGCCATTGGAGCGTAAGGCACCGGGTGTAATTTTCCGGGAGCCGGTGAAGGAGCCTTTGCAAACCGGAATTAAAGCTATTGACGCCATGATTCCCGTTGGTCGCGGACAGCGTGAACTGGTAATTGGCGACCGCCAAACCGGAAAATCGGCTATTTGCATCGACACTATTATCAACCAAAAAGAATTTTACGCGGCAGGGAAACCTGTTTACTGCATTTATGTAGCCATAGGTCAAAAAGCTTCCACCATTGCGCAGGTAATGAAAACGCTGGAAGAAAATGGCGCCATGGAATATACCATTATTGTTGCGGCTTCTGCATCTGAGCCGGCGCCGCTTCAGTTCTTTGCACCATTTGCAGGAGCTGCTATAGGCGAATTTTTCCGCGATACCGGTCGTCCGGCATTGGTGGTTTATGATGATTTATCAAAGCAGGCAGTTGCTTACCGTGAGGTTTCGCTTTTGCTGCGCCGCCCTCCGGGTCGTGAAGCATATCCCGGAGATGTGTTTTACCTGCACAGCCGTTTGTTGGAGCGTTCTGCAAAAGTGATTGGCAACGATGCTATTGCAAAAACGATGAACGATTTGCCTGAAAGCATTAAGCACCTTGTGAAAGGGGGCGGTTCCTTAACAGCTTTGCCCATTATTGAAACACAGGCTGGCGACGTTTCTGCATATATCCCTACAAACGTTATTTCTATTACCGATGGACAGATATTTTTGGAAGGAAACCTGTTTAATGCCGGTATTCGCCCTGCCATTAACGTAGGTATTTCCGTGAGCCGCGTGGGTGGAAATGCGCAAATTAAATCCATGAAAAAAGTGGCGGGAACACTGAAGCTGGATCAGGCGCTTTACAGAGAGCTTGAGGCATTTGCGAAGTTTGGAGGCGACCTTGATGCGGCTACCAAAAACGTAATCGACAAAGGCTCCCGCAACGTGGAAATATTGAAGCAGCCACAGTTTTCGCCGTATCCGGTAGAGAAGCAGGTAGCGATTATTTACCTCGGCACAAACAACCTGATTCGCGAAGTGGCAGTGAAAAACGTAAAGGAATTTGAAGAAACCTTCCTGCGCGAAATGGAAATTAAAATGCCTGAACTATTGCTGGAGTTTAAAAAAGGAAACCTGCCGGAAGATGGCATTGCCAAAATGGTGAAGCTGGCGCAGGATTTAATTCCGCAGTTTAAATGATAATTGTTCTTTTGAAAAAAAATGAAAAAAGCCTCGCTGAAAACGCGGGGCTTTTGCTTGTTTAAAAAAGAGGTTTTGGATTTTATCGCAAAGGGATTTTGCAAAAAAAAACTCCAATCAAGAGAATGCTTTGCTTGCAATAAATTCTATAAAAAAGGCTGCCCGTTTAAGACAGCCTTAAGGCTTTGTTTTTGAAGAAGTAATACCAACTGGACATCTATATTAGGCATGGTATTTGTATCTAATTCTGCATGGCTAAAAGACTTTTAATTACGGTTAACGAGAGCGAAGCAATGCTAAAGACGCTTTACAGAAAGGCTTCTTTCCATCATCGGCCCCGCCTCAAAATGCTTCGTTGCATTTTAAACGGCGAAACAGCATCAGCAGCGTTGGCGGCAGCTACAGGTTCCAGCACTGATTCTATTGCACTCTGGAAAAAGGCGTATCATCAAGGCGGGCTGCAGGCGCTGCTAAGTGACGGGCGGGGCGGAGATTTCCGATCAGGGATGAGCGAAGAGCAGAAACAGAAAATTGAGCAGAAGCTCCACATTGCCGAAGGTGCGCTTACCTCCTATAAACAAGCGCAACGCTGGCTTAAAGAAGAGCTTAATCTGGATAAGAATTATGACGCCGTTTATAAATACCTGAAGCGAAATCATGGCACCAAACTAAAAGTGGGACGAAAAAGCCACGTAAAAAAAGACGAAGCGGCGGTAGCCGTTTTTAAAAAACCTACCCCGGCTGCTAAAACACATTAAGAATACGAAGTTTCGACTTTCTGATACTAAGTCTTTGTCCGTTTATTTGATGGATGAAAGCCGTTTTGGCTTATTGTCCATACAGCGGCGTTGTTTAACAGCGAGAGGCATAAAGCCTATCGTGCCTTATCAGCACCGTTTCAAAAACTTTTATCTTTTTGGTGCCTATGCCCCCGTTAGTGGCGACCATTTTACGCTTGAAATGCCTTACTGCAATACCGATTGCTTTGAAGCGTACCTGACAGCCTTTTCTGAACGAAGACCGGATGAATTTAAGGTGCTAATACTCGATAACGGAGCGTTCCACAAGGCAAAACGGCTAAATATTCCTTCAAACATAGCATTGCTCTTTCTGCCGCCTTACAGCCCTGAACTAAATCCTGCCGAACAAATCTGGCAATACATCAAAACCAGAATTGCCAATCAAATATTCGATACCCTCGAAACCCTCGCCACCACAGTAGGCCGTATTGTCACCAACCTCAAGCCCGAAACTATTAAATCAATCACAAACAGAAAATTTTATACACAATACGGAATTTAGATGTCCAAATGGTATAAAACTATTTTTTATTACTTGCAGTCGTCCACTTTTTGTATTGCACTTCTGTCAGGATTTGCTTATACTGACGCTCTGTGTTGCGCCCAATATCATCCAGTCCTCGCGTGCGATCTTCGTCGTTGGCTGTCTGGTTCATCACAATTTCTGCGCGGCGGCTCATTGTTACATGCATGTCTGTAAGTTCCTTTTTTTGTCTTCAGTAAGTTTAACCATTTTGTCAACCTGCGCTACCGTTTGCTGTGCATTTTCAAGAGGCGTTTGCTTGCTGTTCTGTGCGTTTACAAATGTTGCAGTCATTAAAAAGCAAATTGCTAAAGTCAGTTTTTTCATAAGATTTTTCTTTTTGATGCCGTGAATTTACGTAGCATTTTCGGAGTTTGAAATTTCTGTTTCAGAAACGACATTTTCATGATGGTCGTTTCGCACGACAACTACGCCATCGAACACGTCAATCAGCACAGGCTTTGATTTATCAATTTCACCGCCAATTATTTTTTTGCTCAGCAGGTTAATGATGTCTTTCTGTATCAAACGCTTTAAAGGGCGTGCGCCATATTGTGGGTCAAAGCCGCGCTGGCTCAGGTATTCAAGGGCATAATCAGTAAACTGCAAATCAATGCCCTGCTGCAATAGTTGCTTTTGCAAACCCTGCAACTGAATGCGGATGATGCCTTTGATTTCTTTACGCATCAGCGGATGAAACATGATAACATCGTCCACCCGGTTCAAAAACTCAGGACGCAGATTCTGGCGCAGCAAACTCATCACCTCCTCCTTTGTATTCCCAACTACTTCTTCAATGTTTTTTCCTTCCAATTCTGCAAATGCTTCCTGAATAAGGTGGGAACCCATGTTGGAAGTCATGATGATGAGGGTATTCTTAAAATTCACAACACGCCCTTTGTTATCAGTTAATCTGCCATCATCCAGCACTTGCAAAAGCACATTAAAAGTGTCAGGGTGTGCTTTCTCAATTTCATCCAGAAGCACCACGGAATAAGGTTTCCGGCGCACTGCTTCCGTTAATTGACCACCTTCTTCATAACCCACATATCCGGGAGGCGCGCCCACTAAACGGCTTACGCTGTGCTTCTCGCCATATTCACTCATGTCAATGCGCGTCATCATGCTTTCATCATCAAACAACACTTCGGCGAGCGCTTTGGCAAGTTCTGTTTTACCCACGCCGGTGGTTCCTAAAAAAATGAAAGAGCCGATGGGTCTTTTGGGATCTTGCAAGCCTGCCCTGCCGCGGCGAATGGCGTCACTAACTGCAACAATTGCCTCCTGCTGCCCCACCACGCGCTTGTGTAATTCTTCTTCCAGATGCAATAGCTTTTCACGTTCGCTCTGCATCATCCTTTGCACGGGAATGCCGGTAGCTTTGGCTACGTTTTCAGCAATGTCATCAGCATCCACTTCTTCTTTTAGAAGCCTTTTATGCTGGTCGTTCATCACATCAAGTTGTGCGCTCAGTTCCTTCACTTTTTCTTCCTCTTCTTTAATGCGACCATATCGTATTTCAGCTACTTTTCCGTAATCGCCTTCGCGTTCCGCACGTTCCGCTTCGCCTTTCAAATTTTCAATTGAAGTCTTGGCAGCATTTATCTGATCCACGATTTGCTTCTCTTCCAGCCATTTTGCTTTAAGCGTATCGCGCTCCACATTCAGCAGAGAAATTTCCTGGTTCAGTTGTTTCAGTTTATCGTCATCATTTTCTCGTTTGATGGCTTCGCGTTCAATTTCTAACTGGCGGATGCGGCGCTCTAGTTCATCCAGATCTTCAGGCATCGAGTTCAGTTCCAGCTTCAGTTTCGCTGCGCTTTCATCAATTAAATCAATGGCTTTGTCGGGCAAAAAACGGTCGGTTATGTAGCGGTTTGAAAGTTCTACGGCAGCGATAATTGCTTCGTCTTTTATGCGCACCTGGTGATGACTTTCGTAGCGGTCTTTCAAACCCCGTAAAATGGAAATAGCATCTTCCACAGAAGGCTCATCCACAAATATTTTCTGAAAACGGCGCTCCAGGGCCTTGTCTTTTTCAAAGTATTTCTGATACTCGTTTAAAGTGGTTGCACCTATGGCACGCAAGTCGCCGCGCGCTAATGCAGGCTTTAAAATATTGGCAGCATCCATAGCACCTTCCATGGCTCCGGCACCAATCAGGGTGTGGATTTCATCAATAAACAAGAGGATTTCGCCATTGCTTTCGCTCACTTCTTTGATTACGCCTTTCAGCCTTTCTTCAAAATCACCCCGATATTTTGCGCCTGCCATCATAGCGCCCATGTCGAGCGAAAAAATGATTTTGCTTTTCAAATTGTCCGGCACGTCGCCATTTATAATCCGGTGCGCCAGTCCTTCCACGATAGCTGTTTTACCAACGCCCGGCTCGCCCACCAGCATGGGATTGTTTTTAGAGCGGCGGGAAAGAATGTGCAGCGTTCTTCGGATCTCTTCATCTCTCCCGATCACGGGATCAAGTTTGCCATTGCGCGCCAGTTCATTCAGGTTTTTGGCGTAGCGCTGAAGGGTATTGTATTGCTGGTCAGATGATTGGCTGTTCACCGTGCTTCCTTTGCGTAATTCTTTGATGGCGGCAATCAATCCCTTCTCCGTCAGTCCTGCATCTTTCAGCATTCTGGAGGTGTCGTCTTTCAATTGAGTGATGCCAATCAGCAAGTGTTCGGGCGTTACGAATTCATCCCCAAATTCTTTTAAAGAGCTGCTGGCGCGCAGCAACACATTGTTGGCTTCGCGACTAAGGGACTGTGCGGGTTCGCCCCCCTGAAGTTTAGGCAGACGATTGATTTGTTCATCCAGTTTGCCTTGCACAAAAGGAATATTGACGTTGTTTTTTTTGAGTAGATAGGCGATCGGTCCTTCATTATCGTCCAGCAATGCTTTAAGCAAATGGGCTGTTTCAATAGAGGGATTTTGTTGGTTGAAAGCTGCTTGCTGTGCGGCTTGCAGCGTTTCCTGTGCTTGTATGGTTAAGTTATTTCCGTTCATGATAATCAGGTTGTTTAAAAGGTTGTGATACTAAATTTTTTCAAAAGAATTATTCCCAAAAGGCACACCATGCGGTAGGAAGTGTAATTTTGGCGGCTTAAAATGGTTTTGATTGCCAAGGTTGCTCCTGAAGACATTTTTTCAGGAAATTTTTTCAGGGCATTTCAAAGTTTCAGGACGAAGTGTCCGCCTTGTTCCCTATTTTTTTCGCCGTCAATAGCCTCTTAAAAAAACACCCAAATAATTATGGTCAAAATCCAAAACGCCAGTCTTAAGTACGTTACCACGTTGCGTGAAATTGCATTTCAAACCTGGCCTGACACTTACGGCAAGATTCTATCCCAGGAGCAGATAGCGTACATGCTCGATCAGATGTTTTCATTCTCCGCCCTGACCAAAAGATGGAAAGACGGTGCTACCTACCTGATTGCCAAAGAAAATGGGTTTTTGTATGGTTTCCTCGACGTAAAGATTTCAGACACAGAGCCCGCTATTGCAAAACTTGAGCGCTTATACGTAGTTCCGGCAGAACAACAGAAAGGGGTGGGAAAAACCCTTTTAAAAGAAGCTGAAAACAAAATGAAAGCTGCAGGCGTGCAAAAAATGGTGCTGAACGTAAACCGCAAGAACAAGGCAAAAGGCTTTTACGAAAAGTTCGGTTACACTGTTACAGGTGAGGAAGATATAGACATCGGAAACGGCTTTTTAATGGAAGATTTTAAAATGGAGAAGCACCTGAAATAAGGCGCTCTTCAACGTAAAGAAACAGTCTTCACGGCCAATGCATCCATTTCTAAAAGCTACTTGCATCACAGCTTTATTATGCAGCTTCCACATTCTGTTGAAAGCACAAAAAGCAAACGATACATTCCGTGTTTTTTTTGACCTGAATGTGGATGCATTAAACGGGCGTGCACGCAATTATCTCGATAGCCTTAATTACAACAACATCCTTGTGCCGGGCAAGGCAATGAGCATAATCGGATACACAGATTACCTCGCCGATGACGCTTACAACAAAAGCCTTAGCGAACGCCGCGCCCGCAGTGTGCAGCAATATTTAAACAGCTTCGGCATCCGCAACAGCGACCTTAAAATAGTAGTCGGCAAAGGTGAAATTGAAAGCGCCGTAACCAATGCGGCAGAAGGCATCCCGAAAGACCGGAAGGTGGAAATTGTATTAACCGGCGCCATTGATTCCCAGAAAATAAAAAAGAAAAATACCGCAACAGATGTAGTCATCACGCTGCAGCCCGGCAAGAAAAAACTATTGCCACCATCATCAACTGACCCCAATTTCAGCATCACCAAAATTGAAAAAGGAAGCACGTTCATTCTCAAAAATATTTACTTCCCGATGGGCAGGCATTTTCCCCGCGAAGACAGCTATCCGGAAATTGATAAACTACTGCTTGCCTTAAAATCCAACCCTCTCATCCGCATCCAAATTGAAGGACACATTTGCTGCGTGGATAAAATGCCGGATGCTTACGATCTCGATTCTCATGAGATGGATCTTTCCGTGAACCGTGCCCGCTTTGTGTATGAATATCTCATGGCACGCGGCATTACCAAAAACAGACTGAGCTACATGGGCTTCGGGAAAAGCAGACCTATAATTGCGGATGAGCAAACCGAAGAAGAAGCATCCGTAAACCGACGAGTGGAAATCAGAATTCTGGAAAAATAAAAGTGCTTATTCGGCTACGATGTTTTCCTTTTTCATTTGCTTTATAAGCCGCTCCTCGCCCACAATCCACACCTTATCGCCCACTTCAAAAACGGTATCACTTTCCGGGTTCAAAATTCTTTTGCCGCGCCTTTCAATACCCACAATCAAACCATTAGTGGCTTCGCGAATGCCGCTTTGGCGAATGGAAAGACCCACCACCGCCGAGGCACTGTGAAGGGTCATTTTTTGAAGCACCATTTCATCCGGGCTTTGCAACTCCTGCATGGCTTCACGGTTGGCAGGTTCAATGTAATTTTTGAAAGCTTCCAGTTGTTCATCCGTGCCTATTACGAGCATGCTATCGCCGGGATATAGTTTTTCATTGCGGCTTGGCGCAGGGATGGAATAATGCTCTCCGCGGCGGATCATGGCAATGTTGATTCCAAGCGCTTCGCGAAGCTGCAACTCCTCCAGCGCAATGCCGGTGACCGGTGAGCCTTCGGGCAAATGAAACTGACCCATGTGCGCGTCCCAGGGTGCCAGTTCGTGCCGGTCGCGGATGGCTGCCTGCCGCTCGCGGTCATTAAAATTGAAGAAGAAACGATTCTCCAGGCGGATGTAGTAATAGTGGATTTGCTTCGTGAAAATGATGCCCAGTGCAACCAACAAAAGCAATCCCGCAAGGGCTACATTGAACGAAAAAAACGACAACAGAAAGATGCTGATGTAGATAATTGCCAATGCCCCACGCACCACTCTGAAAAAGATAAGTGGTCCCCGAAACCTTTTATTAGCCCACAAATTGGCGAATGCCGCGGTTTGAAATTTACGGGTTACCAAAGCCCACAAAAACGGAACTATCAGCACGAAGCAAACAACGGCGGTGGTAATGTTTCCAATGCCATTATTGAGCAAATGCGCCTGCACCCACGGCTGTATGTAAGCACTAAAAAGAAAAATCACCCCAATGATGATGATGGAGAAAAGCACCACATGCGCAACGAAGGCACGGATCACCAAAGCCCAGTCGCTTACCTGCGTGATGGACTGCGCGCCGGCGCTGTATCGCTGAATGTTTTTACGCCACGAAACCGGCAACCTGTGTTCCATGAAAGTATAAACCGGACCGGCAGCGCGAATCATGTAAGTGGTAGTGAAAGTGGTGAGTGCAGAAACCGTTACCGCAATGGGATAAAGGAAGGAAGAAGTGACGCCCAGCGTAACGCCAAGCGTGGCGATGATGAAGGAAAATTCCCCAATCTGCGCCTGGCTCATACCCGCATGGATAGCGGTTTTCAGCGGTTGCCCCGCCACCAGCGCACCGGTGCAAACGCTCAGTGTTTTAAAGAAAAGAAACAACAGCGTGATGATGATTACAGGCCCGGCATACGACACCAAAATCTTCGGCTCTATCAACATGCCTATCGACACAAAAAACACAGCACCAAATAAATCTTTCACAGGTTTCAAAAGATGCTCAATGCGCTCTGCCTGCGTGGTTTCAGCCAAAATAGAACCCATAATGAACGCGCCAAGTGCTGGAGAAAAACCGGCTTTTGACGCAAGGATTACCATCATTAAACACAAACCGAGAGACACGATCAGCATCATCTCATCATTCATCAACCGCTGCGCCTGCCGCAAAAAAGACGGGAGGAAAAAGATGCCTGCTACAAACCAAAGCATCAGGAAAAATACCAGTTTCAACACGCTCATCATCATTTCCACCCCTGCAAACTGACGGCTTGCCGCAATGGTGGAAAGCAACACCAGCAGCAGCACCGCCACCAGGTCTTCAATAATCAACACGCCAAAAACGAGGTTGGCAAAGCGCCTGTTTTTTACGCCCAGTTCCTCAAAAGCGCGGAGGATGATGGTGGTGGAGGAAATGGAAAGAATGCCGCCCAAAAAGATGCTGTCCATAAGCGTCCACCCAAGCACGCGCCCAATGCCAAAACCAATCAGCAGCATTGCCGAAACTTCCATTACTGCCGTGATGCCTGCCGTGCCGCCAATGTGCAACAGCTTTTTAAAAGAGAACTCTAAACCAAGATTGAAGAGGAGAAAAATAACCCCCATCTCTGCCCAGATGCGAATATCCTCCGGGTCAGCTACGGAGGGCAGCAAGCGGAAATTGGGACTCACCAGGAAGCCTGCCAACAGATAACCCAGCACCACGGGCTGCTTCAGTTTTTTAAACAAAAGCGTGGTGATGGCAGCCACCACCATAATAAGCGCCAGGTCGTGGATGATGGAAGGGAGGTGATTCATTTTTTTTGGGTGGGGGTAAAAATAAGTTTTGTAAGGGTGGGGGAGAAAAAGCAGATTGCATGTTTAGCATGGCGAAGCCTTTTCTATTTTTTTCAGGGCGTTCCCCGCCTGAAAAAGGCGGGTCGGGTTTCAATCCTTACCGAAGCGTAAGGACTGTACGCTCCCATCTTTTTGCCCCGCGCTAAAAAAAACCTGACGCTGCAAAAAGGATGTCCGTCCTGTCCTTACCGAAGCGTAAGGATGCCATCCCTAACGCGCACAGTCGGCTGACAACCAACTTTCAGATTTATCTTCATAAATAATAATTAATCAGCCCCTTCAACAATTTTCTTCCCCAAGCGCATTGCCGAAAGGCATAATTCCCTAATTTAGTACCCATGCAAGATGATAACACCCTCTTTTTAAAAGAAATATTGCGCCTGCGCGAAGAAGTGAATGCACTAAAGGAAGCACTTCCGCCCAATCCCTTCGCCGCTACCTCATCAGGGAATGTATTGCCGGGCATTTCTTCAGAAAAAACCCCTCCCGCAGAAGTGAGTAGTGCCGCGCCAGTGGGGGCGCACTTGTTACCTAACGTGGAAAATGCCGCGCCACCGGTGCCGCACGATATTGCCCCCGGCACAAGTGCGCCGCCAGCGTCGCCGCACGAGTATGACCACGTAAGTAGTGCCGCGCCCATGGCGCGGCACTACTCCCTCCAAAATGAGGCATCCGAAACGGAAAAATCGAAAACATTGCTGCCCGAAGAAGCCATGCGCCTACAGCAATTACACAATGCATATAATGAAATCATTGCCACGCTAAAAGAATATGCAACCGTCTATCCCGATGCTTTATTGGATTTACAGGCGCAAATTCATCATCATCACAAAAAAACAACCGCTAAACACCTCGCAGCCATTGTATCCCCCAATGCCGTTTACAAAATTTTAGATAGTGGGCCTTTGCATTTATCAAATTGGAAAACGAATGAGATGACGGCGAAGATTTTAATTTATTTCTGCACCAATCAGCATAAAGATTACGCGGTGCTGCAACCATTGCTTTCTACAAAAGATAACCGGAAAATATTCCGTTCCATAAATGCCCTCCAACGGTATAAACTGCTGCACCGCATTAACCTGAATAACTATGAGGTTACGGATTTTGGTTTGGAGATATTACGGAAAGCAGTGGAAAAGGGAGGTTGAAAAATGCGCACCAGAGTGGGTGTAAATCAGGATTGTATAACGGAGAGGATATTGCCGGATGGGTCTTTAAACCAGGCAATTTGCATGTCTCCATCGCGGAAAATGCCGTGCTCATCGGTTTCTACATCTTCATCATACCGTTCCATTTTAATGCCTTTGTCAGTAAGGTTTTTGATGGTGGTTTTTATATCCTCTACGGGAAAATTAAGAACGGTGAAGGAAGCAGGCGCATGGTCGGGCTTGGGATAAACAAAAACGACTGCGCCGCCTTCAAGGTGAATGCCCATGGTGCCTTCGCGCTCGTCGCTAAGCTTTAGTGCGAGGACGGTGCCGTAAAAATGTTTCGCTTTTTGGATGTCGTTTACTGCGAAACTGCTGAATGCTTTTGAATTGGTGAACATTGGTTTTGGGTTTTTTATAGAATGAAGAGAAGATTTTTGAAGGTTCGTTAAGTATCAGGAGGTCTTGGACTTAAGTTTGGTTTTATCGAGATACGCTTGCAGTTGGTCAAAGTTCATTCCCTGAATATCCTTTGAGATTTTGTCTTTAATTTCTCTGAAGGTTTTGACGGTGTCAAATTCTTTTGCCTTTTTTTCAGTCGGTTTCATAATCTACGATTTCTTTTGGTGATCGAATGTCAAGTGTCGAATAACCTAAACGCAAGTTAACTGAATTATAGCCGCGAATTCTGTAAAGGTTTACGATGTGTTTGAAATTCCAACTCACAAGCACATCGACTTTATTCAAGGTGGCTGTTGCTATATGGATGCAGTCGTCTATGCTTGTTTGTCCCACAACGTTTTCAGCAATATACCTTTCTGCAAGGTTTAATCCTTCAGGCGTAACTAAAACAACTTCTTTGTGCTCTGCTATTAAATTTTGGAAAAATTTTTTTACTCGGACTGGTGCATTTGAAAGTTCACTTTCAGTCAAATTAGAGTAGACGCAAATTATTTGTCCCAAAAAAACCTTTTCAAAAAGTAGCGTTGTTTCTCTTTCAAATTCAATATCGTACATCCCACCAAAAACAGAGGTGTCAAAATAAAAACGTTGGGTCATAAGGTGAAAATATAGTCATTGCAAAATAGCCGATTTCCTGACTTCATGAGCTGATTTAATACGTTTAGCTTTTCAAGTTCATGATTTCCCCAAGCCGCTCCTCCATAAATGCCCCCAATTCCTGCACATACGCCGGTGAAAAATCAAAGCGAATGCCTGCTGCTTCATAAAGTTGGCGAAGGGTTTTGGTGTAGCCGTGGCTGAGCGCTTGCTGATAATGTTTCAATGCCTCCTCCTTATTATTTCTATACTGCCGCCACATCGCAATCGCGCCGAGCTGGGCAAT
Source organism: Flavipsychrobacter sp. (assembly GCA_965218185.1). Lineage (GTDB taxonomy): Bacteria > Bacteroidota > Bacteroidia > Chitinophagales > Chitinophagaceae > JAFIGV01. Next base: position 475,029 of record CBDCKE010000008.1, on the reverse strand, counting down.
GCCATATTCGATGTAATAGAACGGCACTTCAAAAAGATGCAGTTGCTTTTGCCAGAAGTTGGTGCGGTAGGTTTCAAAGCCCGTCCAATCAACCATGTGGGTAGAGAATTCCTGAAGTATTTCCATCCAGGCGGCACTCCTTTCTTCAATAGAATGCTGCGGATGTGTGTAAAGCCAATGCTGGAATTTATCAATGGTGGCAATCCACGGCAGCACGGAAATAACGCGTTCCATTTCTTCCAGACGGGCGCGTTGCAACGCTTCTTCTGAATCAAAAAATACCTCCCAATGCTCCATGCTGAAAAGCTCCATGCTCATAGATGCCAGTTCGGCAACTTCCATCGGATATTCCTTGAAAGCCGCAAGGGGCAAGGGATGTGAGAGGAAGGAATGGACGGCATGGCCGCCTTCATGCATCATCGTAATTACATCGCTCATGGTGCCTGCGGCATTCATAAAAATGAACGGCACACCGGTTTCAGCCAGCGGACAATTGTAACCTCCGGGCGCTTTGCCGATGCGGCTTTCAAGGTCGAGACGGCTCATGGAATGCATGGTGCGCAGGCAATCACTAAAAAACGGATTGAGGCGATTAAATACATCCATGGTTTTTTCAGAAAGTTCCGCGCCGGTTTCAAAAGGATGAAGCGGAGAAATGCCTTGCGGCTCGGCATCCGTATCCCATGGGCGCAATGCGTCTAAACCCAATTTTTCGCGGCGGTGCCCGATGAGTTCTTTTTGCAGCGGCAGGATGTGTTGCTTCACTGCCTCGTGAAACTGAAAACAATCTTCAGGCGTGTAATCAAAGCGACCCAATTCGGCAAACTTGTAATCACGGTAATTATTGAAACCGGCATTGAGGGCAATTTGATTGCGAAGCGTAATGAGTTTATTGAAGAGGTCATTCAGCGCATCCACATCCTGCAACCGGCGGTCGGCAATTTTGCGAAAGGTTTCTTCGCGAAGCGCACGGTCAGGCTCTTGCAGAAAACGGGCGGCTTGCTGAAGGGTGTATTCTTTTCCGTTTATTTCAACCGTCATTTTACCGCTGATGACGCCAAACTGCTGCGCCAGCACACTCACTTCAGCCTGCAGCGGAACGTTTTCAGCGCGGTAAAGCTTCACGGCATTTTCAACATTGCGGAGGTAAGGAAAGTATTGGTCGGGGTTTAGTGAATCTTTGAACGGGCTGCTAAGGAGTTTTTGATTGAGTTCGAAGAAATAGGGTTTCATTTTGGGTTCAATCTCCAGGCAAAAGAAGGTAAATGCTTCTTCCAATTGCTTATCGGTAGTGTCGCAAGTCATGCGGATTTGGCGCCAGCTTGCATCTTCGGAGATAACGGCTTCGAGTTCGCTCAGGTTTTGCAGCCATTGTTCGAGTTCGGCAGCACTGTCTATTTTCCTGTTTTTAAGGTCATCGAAAAAGGGTTGGAGGGATTGCCAGTCGGTGATTTTAAAATCTTGAGGCAGGAAGGTGCGTAGTTTTTTTTGAATAGAAGCGGTTGGAGTTGTCATGGGTGCAAAGTAAGGGGGGTTAAGTTCATAAGGGGGTGAGCTGATAAGTTCATAGGTAGATAGGTTCGTAGGTTGGTAAGTTCGTAGGTTGGTAGGTTCTTAGGTTGGTAAGATTTTTTGAAGATGTAGAGGGTTTAGTGCATAATTTTCCGGTTTCAATTTATTAGTAGTGTGGGTTTAAAAGGGTTTGGAAATGATGGGTAAACGGATGTGTTATGAGCGGGGATTTTTAATTAAATAAAGCATTATCCATTTATTGGCATTTTTTGTTTTTTTACTTTGGCTGGGAGGCTTTACTTTTGTTTCAAGTTGTGAATTTAATGGGTTAGTAAGTAGAGCCGCCGGAGTCTTCCAGTGGCTCTTTCCCTTTTTAGGAGGTTTCTGTTTTTCCCGCCTGCTCCTTTTCTTCTTTTGCTGCTTTCCTTTCTCCGCGAAAAATAAAAACAGGGCAGCGCTTTCTTCCGGCAATACCTTTATCATTCTTAAAAAAAGAAAACAGAAACACACTTTGTTGCTTCTGCTTTTTACAAATCGAAATGGCAAAAACAAAAACAGCTTTCTTCTGCCAGAGTTGCGGATTGGAAACACCAAAGTGGACGGGTAAATGTCCATCATGCGGCACCTGGAATTCTCTGGTTGAAGAAGTAATCGTGAAGAATGAACGCCCGGGCAACGAAGCAGTGTGGATGGACGAAGCGCACAGCGGAAAAAAGAAAGCAGGCAGGCTGGACGAAGTAAGTTCTCAAAACGAAGTGCGCACTCCCGCGCCCGACATGGAGCTGAACCGCGTGCTGGGCGGGGGTTTGGTGGCAGGGTCGATGATATTGGTGGGCGGCGAACCGGGCATCGGCAAGTCCACATTATTTCTTCAAAGCGCTTTGCAATGGAAAAACATCCGGACGCTTTACGTGAGCGGAGAAGAAAGTGCGCAGCAAATAAAAATGCGGGCAGACCGGTTGGCAATTACAAATCCCGAAGTGTATCTGCTGAATGCAACGGACATGAGTTCCATCTTCGCAGAAGCAAAAAGACTGCAACCGCATTTGCTGATTATTGATTCCATCCAGACGCTTGAATCACCTTACGTAGAATCGGCAGCGGGCAGCGTATCGCAGGTGCGGGAATGCGCGGCAGAACTCCAGCAATTTGCAAAGACGACCAACGTAAGCGTGATATTGATTGGGCACATCACGAAGGAAGGTTCCATTGCCGGACCGAAAATATTGGAGCACATGGTGGACACCGTTTTGCAGTTTGAAGGCGACCGGCATTATGCTTACCGGATATTACGAACATTGAAAAATCGCTTTGGCTCTGCTTCTGAATTGGGTATTTATGAAATGATAGCACAGGGAATGCGTCCTGTTTCCAATCCTTCTGAAATATTATTATCGCAACATGATGAGCCATTGAGCGGTATTGCCATTGCCTCAACCATGGAAGGCATGCGTCCGCTGATGATAGAAGTGCAGGCATTGGTAACCGCCGCCGTTTATGGCACGCCGCAGCGGACGGTGAGTGGCATGGATTCGAGAAGATTACAATTGCTGTTGGCGGTGCTGGAGAAGCGGGGCGGTTTTCTGTTTGGTTCTAAGGATGTGTTTGTGAACATTGCAGGCGGATTAAAAATTGAAGATCCCAGCATTGAGCTTGCGGTAGTTTGTGCCTTATTATCTTCTTACGAAGACAAAGCTTTGCCCGGTAATATTTGCCTGGTGGGTGAGGTGGGCTTGTCGGGCGAAATACGGGCGGTTAACCGGATTGACCAACGGATAGCTGAAGCGGAAAAGCTGGGAATGGATGCGGTTTATATTCCGAAAGCGAATGCAAAGGGGTTGGATTTAAGTCAGTTTAAAATGGCGGTGAAAACGGTGAATAAAGTGGAAGAGATTTACCGGTCATTGTTTTAAGAAGGAGGTTTGTAAAATGAAAACGGTTGTTTCAGAATTGCTTCGTGGTTTCGGGCAGTTGGTTTATCCTGACTTATGCGAGGGTTGCAACAAGTCTTTAATCCGCGGGCTGCGCACCGTTTGCTCCGTTTGCGAAAGTTATTTGCCTTACACCAATCATTTTGAAAAACCGGCAAATCCAATGACCCGACGCCTCACCGGAAGAATTCATTTTGAACATGCAGCTGCATTGATAAACTTCACGGAGGAAAGTGTGGCGCAACATCTCATCCATCGCCTTAAATACAAAAACAGGAAAGAAGTAGGATTTTATTTCGGGAAAAAAATTGGTGCGGTTATTCAGGATTGGAATGTGGACGTAATAATTCCTGTGCCGCTGCATCCCAAAAAATTAGCGAAGCGGGGCTACAACCAAAGCAGCCTAATTGGGGAAGGCATTGCTGAAATGCTACAGAAGCCATTACTGACGGACGTTCTGCTAAAAAAAATACACACCTCCACACAAACAGATAAAACGCGGGAGCAGCGGATTGAAAATGTGTATGGGTCGTTTGAATTGCTACAAACTGAAAAAATAAAAGGACTGCATGTGCTGATTGTAGATGATGTGCTTACAACCGGCGCCACTGTTGAAGCATGTGCAGATACGCTTTTGGAAGTGAAAGATGTGCGGCTTAGCATCGTCACCATCGGGCTTGTAGAAAACTAAACGACTAAAGATTTTGGGAAGAGCGGTAAGGGTAAACTCCGGACGGAACGATGATTATTTTTTGCCGGAAACGATAACGCGGGTTTGGATAAAAGATGGTGCGGTCGTCGATGTAGATGTAGTCCAGTTTGGGAATGTTAGTAGCTTCATCAGGCAATCTTAAAACGCCGCAGCGCACGTAATCCACTTCCTGCAGGTTGGTACATTTTCCAATGGAGTTAGGTATTTTTTGAAGGCGGTTGCGATTGCAATAAAAGAATTTCAGGCTTTTCAGATTTCCAAAGTTTTCTGGCAAATTAAGTAAGCGGTTTTCACTAAGGTCAAGCACTTCCAGTTTTTGCATGTTGGAAAAACTTTCGGGGAGTTGTTGCAGGATATTACGGCTTAAACGCAACACTTTTAAGAATTGCAGTTTTCCGAAAGAATCGGGCAGTTGCTTTAGTTTATTGCCTTTTACCTCCAGCGTTTTTAGATTGGCGAGTTCGCAAATTCCGTCCGGTAATGTTTCCAAATCATTGTAGCTCAGTGTTAGTTCCTCAAGCTGTTTAAGGTTTGAAATACTATCAGAAAGCTGCGTGATTTTATTGCGAAACAGCCGGATGCTTTTCAGGTTTTTACAACGATAAAGAGAAGGCGGTAGTTCGGTGATTTGGTTGTTGTTTATCTGGATTTCCTCCAGATTCGGAAACTGGTCCAGCAGGTCAGGAATGGAGGTGAGCTTTCGGTCCGTTATTTTAATTACGCGCACTCTTTTTGGCTCATCAAGTGCATCTTCCAGATTTCTGTAAACGCCTTGCGCAACCGCGGGTGCTGTGCAAATCAAAATCCAGCAAAGGCTACAGAAAAAATGCATCATTTTAAAAGGTTGAAAAAATGCAAGGTGGATGATGCATTTGCCTGAAAATAAAAAATCCTTCGCTAAGCGCAAAGGATTTTCATAAAAATGACTTTAAAGTGGATTACTGATGCGTAAACTTACGGGTAGCAATCACACGTCCGTTTCCATCGCCAATGCGCAGAAAATAAACGCCGGCAGGTAAATCAGCTACGTCCAGTTTTGCACTGTTGTTGGCTACTTTATAAATGCTCACCATTTTGCCAATCATGTTGTGAACAGAAATGGTTTTTACGTTCAGGTTATCGTTGAAAACCGCATTAATGTTATCACGCGCAGGGTTTGGAAAAAGAACAATGTCATCATCTGAACGGGAAACATTAGTAACGCCTAATTGACTTTTTGTAAGAATGAACACCGCATCTTTAGAATTTAATCCTTCTTTGAAATTTACTTTCAGAAAGTGCGTGGCAGGCGCAAGTCCGTCTAAATTTATCTGCACGTGAAAATCGCCTTCATCGGCAGGCACTATGGGGAGCATTGTTTGGGTGCTTCCATTAATAAGGTTATTGCCGCTGTTGCTATAGCAAATCACGTTGTCACAAATGCCAAACTCAGCAGAAATTCCGGACCAGCTTGCAGGCAAATCGTGGTCTGTAATTTTCCAGCTTACAGTAATGGAGTTTGAGGAAACGTTTTTAATACGATTGTAAATTTTATTGAGCCCTGCACTAACAGTTGTATTCACCGTATCACCGGCGGTAAGGGTAAAGGTTTGTGCGTCAACCTGAAAACTCAATATTGAGCCGGCTAAAACAAGAAAAGCGAGTAAAGTGTTTTTCATGGTAAATGAAATTTGGTTGCTAAAGTAAACAATTATTTTTTAAGAAAGCCGTTGAGGTGTAAATTATTGCAAACCTTTAAAAAATGCGGTTGGCGGTATTTTTTCCTTTAGTAGCTTGCCCTTGCTTATGCCAAACAACAAACATGCCATGAATGAGCAGAAAAGAAAATCCTTCGTTCACTTCAAAAGTTTTATCGCCGGTGCCGCCATTGTAGCAGTTACGCTGCTTTTTGTGCGTGCAAAACCTGCCGATTCTTACTTTGAGTTTTCTAAAAACCTCGACATTTTCACCACGCTTTTTAAGGAGCTGAATGATGCTTACGTTGACCCGATTGAACCCGGAAAAATGGTGAAGACAGGCATCGATGCCATGCTCGAAAGCCTTGACCCTTATACCAACTACATCACCGAAAGCGACCTGGAAGAATACCAGTTTATGACCACCGGAAAATACGGCGGCATAGGTGCCACCATGCGCAGAAAAGGAGACGATATTTACGTGGGCGATGTGTACGAAAACAGTCCTGCGCAAAAAGCCGGTTTGCACCCGGGCGACCTCGTAATTTCTATCGACAATAATAAGCTGCACGGCAAAACGATAGACCAGATAAGCGTGTGGCTGAAAGGCGCACCAGGCACGCAACTGAGCGTAAAAGTGCGGGAAGCATACACCGGAAAAGAAGCCGTGAAAATGGTGACGCGCGGGGAAATAGAAATCTCCAGTGTGCCTTACGCCGGACTTGTAGGCCCGGAGAAAAATGTGGCGTTCGTGAAGCTCACGCAGTTCACCCAGGCATGCAGTCAGCAGTTAAGAATTGCGCTTGACAGCCTCAAGAAATCGCAGCCAAATCTGAAAGCCGTGGTGTTGGATTTACGCAACAATCCGGGTGGACTTTTAGACGAGGCAGTGAATGTTTGCAACCTGTTTATTAACCGCGGAGATTTAGTGGTGAGTACCAAAGGAAAAATCAAAGAATGGGACAAAGATTTTCTTACGCGTGGCTTGCCATGGGACACCAAAATTCCGGTTACCATTTTAGTAAATCATTCCTCTGCTTCGGCATCTGAAATTGTTGCCGGAACGCTTCAGGATTTGGATCGGGGTGTGGTAATCGGCAGTCGTTCTTACGGAAAGGGATTGGTGCAAACCACGCGTGAGCTTGGCTACAATGCCAGGCTGAAACTCACAACAGCACGCTATTTCACGCCAAGCGGGCGCTGCATCCAGGCGATTGATTATGCGCATCGCGATGAAGATGGCATTGCAGTGAAAGTGCCGGATTCCCTAAAAGAAACGTACACCACAAAAGGAGGCAGAAAAGTGCAGAGCGGCGGCGGCGTGTTACCCGATGTGATTGTGGAAGACGATATTATCAGCAAACTTGCGATTGAGCTTTACACTAAAAATTATTTTTTCGATTACGCCACAAATTTTGCCAAAGACCACAACACCATTCCAGATGCTGGAAATTTTTCCATCAGCGAAACAGAATTCAACAATTTTGCAAAATGGCTGGAAAGTAAAAAGTACAGTTATGAGTCGGAAACAGAAATTACTTTAGACAGCATGAAGCAAATTGCCGAACGCGAAAAATATCTTGACGCAATAAAAGGAGATATCAGCAGCATTGAATCAAAACTTGCCCAAACAAAAAAACAAGACCTCACAAAGCATAAAGAAGAAATAGCACACTTACTGGAAAATGAAATTGTATCGAGGTATTATTTCTTGCGGGGGAGAATTGAAAACAGTCTTCGTTATGATGAAGACCTCAAAAAAGCTTTGAACCTCATTAATCAGCCAACGCAATATCAGGCACTGCTACAGCCAAAAAAATAGGTGTTGAGCCTTAATAATATACCCTGAATCATTTATTCTTCCAGCAAAAACTGATTAAAATGTCCACCTTCCCCTGAAAAATCTTTTACGGAACCAAACCCAATTGCATCCCGCATTTCATTAGGTGCAATAATTTCAGAAGCTTTGCGCACCATGTCGCGTCCATATTTATCCTTAATTCCGTACATCACTTTCCGCAGTTTGTCCTGTTTTATTCTGTTTTCAAAGAGCGAATATTGCACGTGCCTTTCTGGAATAAACTTTTGAATTACTACGCCCATGCTTTGGGTATTGATGTGAAAAATGGTGGGGATGGAATGTTGTTTTTCAAAAAGAAAAATCCGCTCCAAAATATAATTCCGCAGTTCCATTGCATCCTGCAAAGCATGCCCAAACTGAATTTTTGTTTCCCATCCCGTCTGGTTTTTATACCGGATCTGGAAGCTGGCTTCGAGGCAAAAAACACCCTGTTTCACCATGCGCTGCTCCAGCCTTGTGCATAACGAAATGAGCAAACTTTCCAACGCCTGTTTTGATTCCCCCTGCTGCCGCGACACGGTGCGCCCGGCGCTCATAGCGCGGTATGCATTCTGATATAGGTCCACCTCCATAAAATGCAACCGCGCATGCCAGTAGTTGCCCACCACGCCCCCAAAAGTTTTCCTCAATAAAGCTGCTGAAGCCTGGCGCATTTCCAATGGAGTGCGGATGCCGCTCACCTTTAGCCTGCGTTCATTTCGCGAAGCAATACCCGGCAAATCTGTAAGAGAAAGTTTGGCAAGTTGCGTGTCTATATTTTGCGCATCAATAACCACCAGACCATCCGGTTTTTGCAACTCAGTGCCCAGCTTTGCCAGAAAAGAATTAGGTGCGATGCCAATGGAGCAGCGGATATATTCACCGCAGGCTTTGTAAATATCCTGCTTTATCTGGAGGGCAAGCGCGGGCAAATCTTTATACACCCAGCGGTAAGAACTGAAGTTCAAAACAGCTTCATCAATGCTTCGCGCTATCACATCATCACAATAACTTTTCAGCACGTTCATAATAGCAACGTGAATTTGCCGGTAAAGATGGGGACGTACTGACACAGCAATAATTTCAGGGCAAAGCAACTTGCATTCATTCAATCTCATTCCCGTTTTGACGCCGTATTTTTTGGCTTCAATGGATGGTGCAATTACGCACGCAGTAGGGCTGGGAAACGGACATACGCCCACAGGTTTGCCCCGCAATTCCGGAGTATGTTGTTGCTCGCAGGAGGCAAAAAAGCTGTTCATATCAACGTACATAACAGAGGCAAAGGGATTGACGGAAAAGTGGTTGGCGCGTATCATACGTCAGTTTGTTCAGCAGTTTAAAAAAGGGTGTCAGAGTTCAGAAATGCCATTTGGCAGAAAGGTTTAGTTACCGTTAATAACTAAATAACATCACCAATAATAACCAATTTTTTCACCCAAAAAAAAGCCGCTTCACAAAATAATAATGAAGCGGCTGATGCAAATTATCAGGATGTTTAGGGCGTCGTTTTTATTCCATTTTCCAGTCGGCATAGTCGGCATTCCAATGGATGCGATCTCCTGCCTGCCCGATGTTGAAGAGTTTATTAAGCGTGAAGTTTAACCCGATTTCATTGTAAGCACCAGCAAGATGATAATAGCTCCGCGCATAATGCACCTGAAATTTATTGAGGTACAAACTGCCACCAAAAGAAAAACCGGCGAGTGCCGTTTTATCTGCCAGTCCAAGCTCTCCGCGCCGCAAATGGTTATATGCCACAATCACCCCAAGCCTGCTGCCTAGCGTGACCTCCGCAGCAAAAATAAAATGACGGAAAAGCTTGTCGGCGAAATAAGATTTTTCAGCAGGAGGCGCAGTAGAACCAAATAAATTGGAGCGGTCAATATCGTTGGGATTGTTATACCGGATGTCCCATTCATAAAGGTGATGGACGGTAGCCATCAGCCGCAAAGGCAAGTGTTTAAACCGTTTTGAAATGCCGATTTGAAGATCAAAAGGAAGGGGTTCGGCAGGATTTCCGGCGACGTATTTCGTAGTCATGAAACCCATGTTTTTTGCAACAGCGCCAACGGTTATGAAGTTCGTGGTATCGTAATACACCACGCCCACATCCGCCAGCAATGCCGTGGCACCAACCGCTCCAAGATTGGAATGTGCATACTTCAAAGCAGCGCCATAACGCCAGCGTTCGCCATAAGCGCGGGATGCCGCGAGGGTAACAGCATAATCGGCAGCTTTGAAAGTGCCATTTTCATTGCCGTAAATATCAGTTTGCGTGAAAGAGCCATAATTCAGGTATTGAATGCCGAGCGCAAAAGAAGTTTCGAGCTTTGGAATGTAATAGCCATAATTCAGGTTGAGGATATTGATACCGGCGTAATAGCTGTTGTAATTAAGCCCCAGTTGGTTGTGAAGCGCAGGCCGCGCCAATGCAGGGTTTTGAAGTGCGAATGAAATATCCGTTGTTGGATTGGCTACCGCAATGCTTCCCAAAGCAGAAACGTGTGGCGCATTGGGCAACCGCAAATATTCCATGGCGAACTGCCCGCCGGTAATTTGTGCCTGCACCAGCGCAGGAAAACACAAAAAGCAGCAGGCGGCAAAAAGGGATTTCATAAGGAAGTAAAACGCAGCGCAGCGCGGCATTATTGCGAGAATAAGAAATGGGCAATTTTACCCGGGGGCGTTCTCTTTTGAAAATACAGATTCCAGACTTTCAATCAATGGCTGGCTTGCGCCGGTGTTGGAAAATCCGCCATCGTGAAAAAGATTTTGCATCGTTACCATACGCGTGTAATCACTAAACATCATGGTGCAAAAAGCCGCACAATCGTCCGCAGAAGCATTACCCAGCGGCGACATTTTTTCAGCGTAATCAAAAAAGGTATCAAAACCGGAAACGCCGGAACCTGCTGAAGTAACGGTGGGTGATTGGGACACCGTATTTACGCGCACTTTCTTTGCGAGACCATAGTGGTATCCGAAACTTCGGGCGATGCTTTCAAGCAGCGCTTTTGCCTCTGCCATGTCGTTATATCCGGGGAAGGCACGTTGTGCGGCAATGTAAGTAAGCGCCAAAACGGAGGCGCCTTCATTCAATGCATCCAGCTTCATGGCTGTTTGCAACACTTTGTGCAGGCTGAGCCCCGAAATGTCGAGCGTCTTTAAAAAATTATCGTAGTTGGTATTGGTGTAAGAAATGGTTTTGCGCACGTTGGGCGACATGCCAATGGAGTGCAGCACAAAATCAATTTTGCCATCCAGCGCTTCCATGCTTTTGGTAAAAAGATTTTCAAGGTCGGCAACGGAAGAGGCATCGGCAGCAATTACAGGCGCATCATTGCATTCTTTTGCAAGCTCGTTAATCTTGCCCATCCGCAATGCAATCGGGGCGTTTGAAAGCACAATTTTAGCGCCTGCTGCCACCACGTGCTGTGCGGTTTTCCAGGCAATGGAACGTTCATCAAGGGCGCCAAAAATGATTCCTTTTTTTCCTTGTAAAATCTGTGGGGTCATGCTTTGATTTTTTAAGCGCGGTAAAGATAAAGGAGCAATTGATTAAGGCAGCAAACCAATTATTTCAAGCAAAAAAAGAGACTGCCTTTTTGAGACAGCCTCTTTTAATTTTTCAAAAAAGAAATGACTACGATTTTTTGCTTCCTGCCATTGCATCCCGCATTTGCTTCAGGAAACTATTGTTTGCGTCAATTGCTTCTATTTTATCGAGAAACACTTTTGAATTTGCCTTGTCGCCGCTATTGAAATAATACAAAGCCAGATATTGATAGGCGTACATCAAGTCAGCGGATTTACGTTCATACCCTTCCTGCTCCACCGCAAGCCAGCGATCATAAAATGGTTTTGCGATGCCTTCTTTTGCTTCTTCATCTTTTGCAGATGCTACCCGACCCTGCCAGTAAATGGCTGAAGGCTGATCAGGAAATTTTTCTTCCATTTTTTTAAACGCCTCCGCAGCTATGTCATAATTCCGACCATAAAAACTCCAGAAACCCCAATAGTAATAGTCCAGCGGCGTAGCAGCAGGATCTTCGTTCACCACCTTGCCATACCATTCACCGGCTTTTGCATATCCGGTTGTGGTTTTCAAGCCTTTAAACCCTTCTGCAATTTCGCGGTAAGTGGCAGATTTATTTTCGGAAGTATCGGTGCTTATTGCCTTTGCAAAATAAAATGCCGCAGTGTCTTCCATGTCGTTTCTCAGGGCAATTTTTCCGTAACGGAGATAATCAGAAGGATAAATCTTTTTAGCGTCCTGAACCGAAAAATATTTCCGCACATTCTGTAGCGCATTTTTACCGCTCACGGAATCTTCCATTTCTAACTGACTGTAAGCCAGAATGCCATAAAAACCGGGCTTCACAACACCTTTGCTCATCAGTTCATTGGCTTTCATTTCGGCGTCCTTATAGTTTTTTCCGAGGTACAAAATGTTGAGATATTTCACCTGGTCTTCAGTTGATTTATCTGAAAGCTCGAGGTACTTTTCAATGTTTTGCTTTGCGAGATCATACTTTCCAACCCAATAATAAGCATTCGCTAAATCGCGGTATGGGAGCGGGTTTGACGGGTCAGCGTCTTTTGCTTTCTGATAATTTTCAAGCGCCAGCGGGTAATTTTTTGCAGCATACCACAAAGCACCAATCCGACTGAATGCCAGAGAATTTTTGGCGTCTTTTCCGGTCACGTTCTCGTAGTTATTCATGGCTTCGCCACCGCCGCCTTGTATTTTCTGATACGCATCTCCAAGTGCAATTCTCAACTCTGGATTATCGGCTCTTTCAAGTGCTTTTTTATACCAGTCAATGGCTTGTTGATAATTGCCGCCTTCTGAATAAGTGATGGCATCGGCAGCATATTTTAGCGGCTCCCATTCTTTCTTCCGGGCTTTCTCCGCAATAATGGAAGTGAGACGATTTCCTTCTGCTACATTTCCTTTCATAAACGCAACCCGCGCCAGTCCCGACATGTTTGCCGCATCTTCGGGGTATTTAAGAAAAATGTTTTTAGCAGCTTCGGTGTTTTCGTTGCCTAATTCTGTGAGGCCTAATAAATAATTGGCTTTTGGGTCAGTAGCAGCAAGCGGTTCCAGCACTTTTTTTGCGGATTCATACTTTTCATACTGGAGGTTTTTCATGCCCTGGTCCATATTCTGCGCTTCGGCAAAAATGGAGAGAGAACATGCAAGCGCTAAAGCAATCGGGAATTTAATTTTCATTTTAAATGATGGATTGGTGATGTAGTTTTGGTCAAGAAAAATTTGTTTGAATTTTAGATTTAAGGATTAACGGCTGCTTCCCTGAAAATAATATTGGTGCGCAACGGAAAAAGCCGGGCTTGTTTAAAAATTAACTGTCCGCGCTCTCTTGAAAGGAAATTTGCAAAACCTGTGCCGAGCCCGGGATATGTTTCACGGTGTACATAAAACAACTTGCGCGTGAAGGGATAATAATCGGGCGCAATGAAGGCCTGATAAGGCGCAAAGAACCTTTGTAAACTATCGTTAAACAGCTCCGCCACTTTTATTTTATCAATGAAAGCCACACCGGCAGGGTCTTCAAAATCGGCTACATAACTAACGCCCGTGAAACCGATTGCATCCGGATTGTTGGCTACATAATTAATAACCGAATCGCTGCCTTTTGCTGCATACACGTTTGCGCCCAGTTTTTTCTCTCCCTCCATTATGGAATCAAGCATAAACCGAAGCGTGCTGGAGTTCTGATTGTCGAAAACCACCGTGTATTTTTTCTTGTAAATGCCGCCCAGTATGCCTTTCACCTGGCTCACAGAAAGTGCGGAATCCGGCGAAGCATTATTCAGCACAATGGCTACAGCATCTTTTGCAATGGCAAGCGAGGTAGCAACAACTTTCTTCTGCTCAAGGAATTTTTTTTCATCCTCCAGCAAATCGCGGGTCACTAAAATCATGCGGGTTGTATCGTTCAGAAAGTCCTGAATACACGCGGCTTCCGACTTATATTCTACGATGAGGTGGGCGTTTGGAAAACTGCTGTCGAACACGCGGATTTCTTCTTCAATGATGGGCTTAAAAGTTTCGTCGGCTGAAATGGTGATGGTGCCACTGGTTAGCGTATCGGTCGGGTGTTGCACATCATTGCAGGCAATGAAGATTGCAGTGATAGCTATTATTATAATGAAATTTAAAAAGCGCATAGGCTGTAACGTTATGCAAGTTTTTTTTAGACGGCTGAAAAATCAGCGTTTGGTAACAGAGATTTAATAGGAAAAGAAACTTAAGGTTTTCGGGTTCGCCTTCTGATGCGCATATCTGCTAACCCGCGCCAGATGCGGAATGCACCGTACACCAGCATCAATCCCCCTAAAATATAAGGCCAGGGTGGCTTCAGAAAAAATGCGCCGAATGCCTGATAAAAAATAACGAAGCCTCCCAAAAAAAGATACACAACCCCCATAGCAAGGTGCATCGTAGCTCTGAATTTTAGGTATGCCGTGTTCTGCTCGTTCCGCTCCTGATAGTTCATATTTAAGGGCGCAAAGGTAGGGAAATGCAATTGCGGTGATTATTGCAGCGGGGCAGGTAAGGGAGATGGGGTAAAAAAACCGCCTGCGGATTGCACCGGGGCGGTTTTTTTAAAAAAGTTGCCAGGAGAATTACTTCTTCTTAGCGGTTGACTTTTTAGAAGCGGCACTTTTGGAAGCAGCCTTTTTAGGAGCTGCAGCTTTTTTAGGCGCTGCTACTTTTTTTGGAGCTGCTGCTTTTTGGGCAGACCCCGATTTTTTAGCCGCTGCTTTTTTAGGAGCTGCCGCTTTTTTTGGCGCTGCTGCTTTTTTTGCAGGAGCTGCTTTTTTAGCTGCAGCCTTTTTAGGAGCTGCTGCTTTTTTTGATGAAGCAGCTTTCTTTGCAGGAGCTGCTTTTTTAGCGGGAGCGGCTTTTTTCGGCGCTGCTGCTTTTTTGGCTGGCGCAGCTTTTTTAGGAGCTGCTTTTTTTGCTGTGGCCATAATTGTGAATTTAAGGGTTAAACAAAAAAACTTTAGCCAAAACAGAGGTTTCCTATGCCTCTGCCATTGCTGATACTTCTTTTACTGAGATCAATGTTTTTGTGCGCGTCTTGCGGAATTCAACTATGCCATCAACCGTTGCAAAAATGGTGAAATCCCTGCCAAGCCCCACGTTCACTCCCGGATGATATTGCGTGCCGCGCTGGCGAACAATAATATTTCCGGAAATGGCAGGCTGCCCGCCATAGATTTTTACACCAAGTCTTTTGCTTTTGGAATCCCTGTTATTCTTTACGCTTCCTTCGCCTTTTTTATGTGCCATTTTCTATTTCAATTTCGAATTTACTACTTGATTTGATTTACGCAACGTCGCTGATGCGAATTTTGGTAAGATACTGACGGTGACCATTGGATTTCTGATAACCCTTGCGACGTTTCTTTTTGAAAACTATCACCTTATCACCCTTTAAATGGTCTATAATTTCAGCCTGCACTTTTATGCCGCCGGCGCCCATGGAAAGCTTACCGTCATTGCTGCTCATCAGCACTTCTGAAAATTCAACCTTATCGCCTGCGTTGCCGCCAAGGCGATGTACAAACAATTCCTGATCCTTACTGACTTTGAATTGTTGACCTGCTATGTTTACTATTGCGAACATTCCTATTCAATATATTTCGCGCAAAGGTAAGCGGTCAATTCTTTTTTGAAGAATAAAATTTTTTCGGAAAAACCCCTTTCTGAAAATTGTTGTTTCCGGTTTTTAAAATGCCTTCGTTTGCTCCATCATTACCTTTGAAGCCGCTCCCCTTTATCTGTATTTATGAAGCTGAAATCCATCCTCGCAAAACCCTACGCTTCCATAATCCACAGCCGCATAAAGAAAGGAATGCACACCGCGCTTGCTGACCAGCAAGCCATTTTCCAACAGTTAATAAAAACAGGCGCCAACACAGTGTTTGGGAAGCAACACCACCTCAGCAATGTGCAGCAATATCAGGACTTTCAAGCCGCCGTGCCTTTGCGGGATTACGAAGGTTTTAAGCCTTTTATTGAGCTTATAAAAGAAGGGCAACAAAACGTCCTCTGGAAAGGGAAGCCCATTTATTTCGCTAAAACATCCGGCACCACAAGCGGCGTAAAATACATTCCCATTACAAAGGATTCTATCGACAATCACATCAGTACGGCACGCAACGCATTGCTCTGCTACATGGCAGAAAGTGGCAACAGCAATTTTGCAGACGGGCGCATGATTTTCCTTTCTGGATCGCCGGTGCTGGAGCGCTCGGGTGGCATCCCAACCGGAAGATTAAGCGGCATTGTAAACCATTATGTACCGCTTTATTTAAGGAAGAATCAATTACCTTCTTTCGAAACAAACTGCATAGAGGATTGGGAAGAAAAGCTGGAAAAAATTGTTGCCGAAACCATCCATCAGGACATGACTTTGATAAGCGGCATCCCGCCGTGGATACAAATGTATTTTGACTGGCTGCAGGAAAAAAGCGACGGAAAAACCATCAAAGAATTGTTTCCAAACCTGCAGGTGATTGTGCACGGCGGCGTAAATTTTGAACCCTACCGCGCCAAACTGATGCACGCTTTGGGCGGACATGTGGATACCGTTGAAACGTTCCCTGCATCGGAAGGGTTTTTTGCTTTTCAGGATACGCTGGATAATGAAGGTTTGCTACTGAACACGAATTCAGGCATTCATTTCGAGTTTGTGCCGGCGGATGAAATTTTTAAAGAAAACCCCAAACGCTTACAACTTGCTGATGTGAAAACCGGTGAAAACTATGCGCTTATTATTAACAGCAACGCGGGTTTGTGGGGATATAATATTGGAGACACGATCCGCTTTGTGAGCCTCGACCCATACCGCATTGTGGTGACGGGAAGAACCAAACATTTCATCTCTGCCTTTGGCGAACACGTGATTGGCGAGGAGGTGGAAAAAGCATTGATGGACGCGATGCAGCAACACAAAGCACAGGTGATTGAATTTACCGTGGCACCCAAAATTGAAACCGTGGGTGAGTTGCCTTTTCACGAATGGTTTATTGCTTTTGAAGAAGCACCTGCCGACCTGAAAGCCTTTAGCAGCATGGTGAACGAGAGCATGCGCCGACAGAATATTTATTACGATGACCTTATTCGCGGAAATATTCTTCAGCCTTTAAAAATTCAGTTGCTTCAAAAAAATGCCTTTCAGGAATTCATGAAAAAGGAAGGAAAATTGGGTGGACAAAACAAAGTGCCGCGGCTTAGTAATGACCGGAGGATTGCGGAGGGATTGGAGGAGTGGAGTATCAAGTAGCAAGTATCAAGTAGCAAGTCTTCACGACGATATTTTGGAGAGGGAAGTTGAAAGACAAAAGTTGAAAGCTTTAGTGGAAGCGTGGTATTCCGGTTGGTTATTTTGAATCTTTCAGCAGCAGTTTTATGTCGCCGATTAGCTGGTTGACTTTGCCTTCGTCGGTGCCTTCATATTGCCCGCGGATGTGTCCGTTTTTATCTACCAACACAAAACGATCGGTGTGGATGAAATCGGTATTGATATCGGAGGTGGCAGTATCATCGGCGGCAGTAACGAGGTAACTGTATCGCGCCATGTCATACAATTCTTTCTTATCGCCGGTGAGGAATTTCCATTGCTTCGGGTCGGCTTCAAAACGCAGGCTGTATTCCTTCATCGCGGCTACGGTATCTTTTTTAGGATCCACGGTGTGAGATAAAATCATCACTTCATTATTTCCTTTAAAAGCCTTGTAAACACGATCCATCTGTTCATTCATTTTAGGGCAAATGCCTTTGCAGGTGGTGAAGAAATATTCTACCACAAAAACTTTCCCCTGCACGTCTTTTTGGGTGATGGTGTTGCCTTCCTGATCGGTGAAGGAAAAGGGGCGGACGCGATGATCGCCTTCGCCGAAAATGGGGAGGGATTGCTTTGGCTGATCCTTTATTTCGTAAAAATAATAGCCCATAAAAACGGCGCTCAGCAGGATGAAAAAGACAAGGAGAAAGAGACCGGTTTTATTGCGTTTTTGCATGGGAGGATGTTTGGGCGGCAAAGCTAAGGGAGCGGGTTTTAGGGAAGATGAAGGGGAGAAGTGTGCGGGAAATTCCTTATGAGAATTTTGTTTTTCAGAAAGAATGGGTATTATGCGGTCGTAAAAATCTTTTCTGGTTTTAAAAATTTTAATTTCAATTATTTAAACATGCTCCCGATGTTGCACAAATTCCTTCCGAAAGTTCCTGACACATTATTACGGCTTTTATCCGAAGAAATTGCTTAGCCCTTTTGCTGCTCTGAGCATGGTCGAGCAAGCAAATTGATTGGTGGAGGATGCGATTTGCTGCTTCGAGGAAGCGATTTGCTTGGTGGATGATGCGAATTGATTGGTGGATGATGCGTGGAGCTTGTTTTATGAGAAATGCAGTTTGAAACTGCATAAGGGTATGACACGAGAGCGCTGCGCTAACTCTCACGCCAGTAAAAATTAAAAGCATCAATTCTACTTTCGTGCGTGAGTCTCCGCAGGGACTCGCGCACTATTTTCCTGCTTGAGTCTCCTCCAGAGAAAGCATTCCCTAACTTCCCCCCTTTCCTCATCCCCCAAATGTAAAAAATTATTTCACTACCACAAGTTTTCAAAAAAGAGAACGCCCAAGAGAACGCCATAATGCAATCTGCCAAGAAAAAGAACGCCCCAATGACCGCCATATGCCAATCTGCCAAAAAAAAGATTGCCACAATGAACGCCATAATGCAATCTTCCATTCCAAAGATTACCCTAATGAACGCCATGACGCAATCTTTTTTGTGAAAACATACGGCATGGTGCGCATTCCTTTAATCTTCGGCGTGGAAGATTGCCCCAGTGAACTCATTTTGCACATCCCCTGAAAAAAAACTTTATTTCGTTCGTGAGTCTCCGCTGGGACTCGCGCACTACCAATAATAGTTATCCCCCGATTGTGCGCGTTAGGGATTACTCATTTAATTAGTTGTGTTTTTTTTAAAGGAATTCGTGAGAACGCTACGCTAAGTTGCAGCGGACATCCTTTTTGCTGCGGCTGGCTCTTTCGGGGCGCGGGGCAAAAAGATGGGAGCGGAAAGCCCTTACGCTTCAGTAAGGATTGAAGCCCGACCCGCCTTTTTCAGGCGGGGAAGCCCCAAAAAAAATTTACTTTCTACTTTCATGCTTGAGTCTTCCGCAGGGGATTCAAGCGCATTTTCATTGACTCGCGGATTAAATAGAATTATTGAAAATGCTCTTACTGGAGCGAAAATTAGCTAAATGCAATGGGGTATTTAGTTTTTTATTCTGAATTCATCGCGGTTCTTGGTCCATCATCCCTTTTTCAACACGCTAATTCCAAGTGGCGGTAAGGAAAGCACAATGCTGTTTTCACGACCGTGTGCCGCTTTGGGGGCGGATTTCAGTTTTTTAGGGTTCATGATGCCGCTGCCGCCAAATTGTGCCTCATCGCTGCTAAGCACTTCTTTATAACTGCCTGGATCAGGAACGCCGATACAGTAATTATGCAGCACGGTGGGTGTGAGGTTTGCAACAAAAATCAGGGGTGGTGTGCCTTCATGTCCTTTGCGCGTCCAGGAGATTACGCTATTGGCTGTATCGCTGTGATCTATCCATTCAAAACCTGCGTCAGAAAAATTGAGTTCATACAAGGCAGGTTCTTTTTTGGATAATGCATTCAGTGCTTTTATCAGTTTCATTAAGCCTGAATTGAGCGGCTGTTCTGCTTCGTGCCAGTCGAGGCTAAAGTCGTGGCGCCACTCATGCGCCTGCCCAAATTCGCCGCCCATAAAAATCATCTTGCCGCCCGGGTGTCCATACATGCAGCCAAAAAGCAGGCGCAGGTTTGCAAACTGCTGCCATTCATCTCCGGGCATTTTGCGCAGCAAAGAATGCTTGCCATACACCACTTCATCATGCGAAAGCGGCAACACAAAGCGCTCTGAAAAAGCATACACCAAACTGAAAATCAATTCCTGCTGATGGTGCGCTCTGTAAACAGGATCTTTCGAGAAATAATCCAGCGTATCGTTCATCCAGCCCATCATCCATTTGGCATCAAAGCCAAGCCCACCATAGCTCACAGGGTGCGTTACGCCGGGGAAGGCGGTTGATTCTTCGGCAATGGTAATCGTGTCAGCATGGTAAGTATGCACCGCTTCATTAAACTCCTGCAGAAAACTAACGGCTTCCAGGTTTTCGCGCCCACCGAGATGGTTTCTTTCCCACTCTCCTTCCTTGCGGGAATAATCGAGATAAAGCATAGAAGCCACTGCATCTACGCGCAGTCCGTCGATGTGGTATTTATCGAGCCAGTAAAGCGCATTGCTGATTAAAAAAGCGCGCACTTCATTGCGTCCGTAATTGAAAATATAACTCTGCCAGTCGGGGTGAAAACCTTTGCGTGGGTCAGCATGTTCATAAAGGTGCGTACCGTCGAAATGGTAGAGTCCATGCACATCTCCGGGGAAATGCGAAGGCACCCAATCCAGAATGACGCCGATGCCGGCATTGTGCAAAGCATCTACCAGGAACATAAAATCCTGCGGCGTACCGAAGCGGCTTGAAGGCGCAAAATATCCAGTGATTTGATAGCCCCATGAGCCATAAAACGGATGCTCCATCACGGGCATAAACTCCACGTGCGTGAAGCCCATTTCCTTACAATAATCCGGTAGCGACTCAGCCATTTCTTTGTAAGAAAGCATGGCATTTCCTTCTTTCCGCTTCCAGCTTCCCGGGTGGAGTTCATACACGTTTAATGGTTTGCCGAGTGCATGTTGTTCTTTCCTTTTAGCGAGCCATTTTTTGTCTGTCCATTTATAATCTAAGCCCCATACGGATGATGCAGTGAGCGGCGGTGTTTCCCAATGGAATGCATACGGGTCGCCCTTTTCAGCCATTTGTCCGTTGTGCGATTCGAGGAAATATTTATAGCGCGTACCCTGTTGTACACCGGGCACAAAAGTTTCCCAGATGCCTGAACCATCCCAGCGGATATTGAGTGGATGTTCGCTGCGGTTCCAGCCATTGAAATCGCCAATCACGGAGAGATATTTGGCATTGGGCGCCCACACAGCAAAGTAGGTTCCTTCCTTCCCTTCATGCTTCGCTATGTGCGCACCCATTTTTTCATAAAGGCGGTAGTGTTTTCCTGCCTTAAAAAGTTCTATATCGAAGTCTGAAAAAAGGGAGAAATGTTTGGGAGCGGTGTTGGTTTTTTCTTCCGTTCCGGCGATGATTTCTTCAGGCAAGTTTCTGTTAGTTGATTCCATAGTAAGCGGGTGTTTTCGTTAGGGTGATGATGGGTTTTATTGTGCGGTTTCCCGGGCTTTCGCCATGATGGATTTAATGCCGCGCAGGGGAATAATTACCCAGTCGGGGCGGTTGTTCAGTTCATAATTCAGTTCATAAATCGCTTTTTCGAGCAGGTAGGTTTCCAGCATTATGGCGAGGTCATCTTTATCCTCCGGAATGAAGGAACTGCCCTTCACCGTTTGCAGGTAAGCGTCCATAAAAAACGAACTGATGTAGTGATACCATTGCTCTGCAAAAGGCAATAATTTTTCGCGGTCCATCTCGCGGATTTGCTCATTCAGAAACAACGCACCGTAAGCCGCATAATGGAAAGAGCGGAGCATTCCGGCAACATCGCGCAGCGGCGAACGCTTTAACCGGCGCTCACTGTAGCTTCTTGCAGGCTCTCCTTCGAAATCAAGAATCACGAAGTCTTTACCGGTAAAAAGCACTTGCCCGAGGTGATAATCTCCGTGAATACGGGTTTTCACTGCCTCAAATTTCTTTTGGTAAATGCGCTTTAATGTTTCCAGAATGTCGCCTTTCATTTGCAACACTTCTTCCGCTTCCTGCTTTGCAATGGGAGAGAGTTTTTTGAGGTTGCGCGAGTGGTTTTGAAATGCGGAACGGACAAGCGTTTGGAAAGAAGAAAACAAAGAACGTTGGTAGTGAAGCGAAAATTCTTCGGGTTGAAAGTCCGGCAACCCGGTGTTGGAAGCAAGTGCAATGTGCATCTCACCGGTGCGCTTTCCTAAAAGATAAACACGTTCTGCAACTGTTGGGTCGAGCAGCGTTTTCAATTCATCAGGCAATGCCTCATAAGCTGCGGGGCGGGTGAGTGTGCCCATGTATTCGGTGGGCAGTTCAATGTTTGTTTTGGCGAGGATTTTTTCATTGTAGCGGGCAAGGCGGTCCAGCATATAACTCCATGCATCGGAACTGCTTTCTACCATTTCCTGCATCATCGCCAGAACAATATTTCCTCCTTCTGTGCGCCATTCAATGGAACCTGTGAACTGAGGTATGTGTTCAAACTTCGCTTCTTCGGAAAGGAATTTGGTGATTTCTAAATCAGGGTTTATAGCGCGGTCAACTTTTCGGTAAAACTTCAGGAACCATGCATTATCATACACAATGGAAGTATTGCTTTGCTCCACCGCCAGCACTTTCGATTTTATTTTTTGATGTGCTTTTGAATAAGTTTCTAAGGCTTCGTTTCCGGAAAAATGTAGACCACCACTTTGGTTGTTTTTAGCCAGGCTGTTGAAAATTTGCATCTGCATTTCTGCACTAAACAATGCATCATACAGCAAGCCTTCTTTTCCGTTTATCATCACTCTTGCAATGATGGCTTTTGGGCAATCTGCTTTTATCTGTTGCGCTCCTTCATCCATTGAAACTGCAAGCATCAACTGGTATAATTCAGGGAAGCCACTTTCGTATTGCACTTCAATCAGCAAGAGTTGCGCATCCGTATTGCCAGTCTGCGGAATGGCTGTATGGTGAGTGATGGTAAGGTTTTGAATGATGCGCCCTTTGCCGCCAAACCAACGCGTCTGCATCATGTAAGGCAACAGAATGTTTTGCTCCAGTCGTTCCAATTGATTGCGCTCTGTAATGGCTTCCCAGGCGGGCAAATGCATCGATGGTAATTCCTTTTGCTCTTCTTCATTTACGTTAGATGGCTGCAACAAAAACCACTGGCAATCATGCGAGCCGAGGGTGAAAAAGTAAGGGTTGTTTTCGCGGATAGCGGGGAATTTATTTTTGCTGAAAAGCTCTACCGGAACGTAGTTTTTATAAGAGTTAAGGTCGAGTTCCACAGGCTGTATGTAGCTGGAAAGATTCACGATTACAAGTAGCGTCTGCTCTTCATAAGTTCTGGTAAACGCAAGGATTTTAGGATTATCGGCATTGATGAATTTCATGTCGCCGCGGGAAAATGCCTTGTATTTTTTGCGGGTGCTGATGATGCGTTTTGTCCACCAAAGAAGGGAAGATGTAGTACGCGATTGCATTTCCACGTTCACCGTTTCGTAGTGATATTCCGGATCGAGAATTACAGGCAGATAAAGTTTGTGCGGATTAGCATCGCTAAACCCTGCATTGCGGTCATCAGTCCATTGCATCGGTGTGCGCACGCCATCCCTGTCGCCGAGATAAAAATTATCGCCCATGCCTATTTCATCTCCATAATAAATTACCGGAGTGCCGGGCAATGAAAAGAGTAAATAGTTGAGGAGTTCAATCTTTTTCCGGTTGTTTTCCATCAATGGTGCAAGCCTGTGACGGATGCCAAGATTGATGCGTGCTTTCGGGTCGCGGACGTACACTTTATACATGTAGTCGCGCTCTTCATCAGTCACCATTTCGAGGGTAAGTTCATCATGATTGCGCAGGAAAATGGCCCACTGGCAGGTTTCAGGAATATCGGGCGTCTGGTCGAAAATATCGGTGATGGGATAACGGTCTTCCATTTGCAAAGCCATGAACATGCGGGGCATCACGGGGAAGTGATAATTCATCTGGCATTCATCGCCATCGCCGAAGTAAGAAGCCGAATCTTCAGGCCACATATTGGCTTCGGCAAGCAGCAGCGTTCCGGGATATTTTGCATCAACGTGTTTGCGGAGTTTTTTAAGATAGACGTGCGTTTCAGGCAGGTTTTCACTGTTGGTTCCTTCGCGCTCAAAAAGGTAAGGAACAGCATCAAGCCTAAACCCATCCACACCCAGTTCACACCAATAATCAATCATTTTAAAAACCTCCTCCTGCACCGCAGGATTATCATAATTAAGGTCGGGCTGATGGTGAAAAAACCGGTGCCAGAAATATTGCTGCGCTACGGGATCCCAGGTCCAGTTGGACGCTTCAAAATCTTGAAAAATGATCCGCACACCTTTGTATTGTTCCGGATTATCTGTCCACACATAATAGTCACGCTCCGGTGAACCTTTCGGCGCTTTTCGGGCGCTTTGAAACCATGGATGCTGGTCAGAAGTGTGATTGATAACCAGTTCCGTAATCACTTTCAGACCGCGTCTATGCGCTTCTTCCAGAAAAGTTTTGAACTGTTCAATATCTCCGTAATTCGGGTTGATGCTGTAGTAATCAGCAATGTCATAACCGTCATCGCGCAGCGGCGAAGGATAAAACGGAAGCACCCAAATGGCTGTAATGCCAAGGCCTTGCAGATAGTCAAGTTTTGAAATTAGCCCATTAAAATCGCCGATGCCATCGGAGTTGCTATCGGCAAATGCTTTGATGTGCAGTTCGTAAATAATGGCGTCTTTATACCAGTGCAGTTTATCGTCGAGTACGGGTTTCTTTTGTGTGGTCATGTGCTTTATTATTGAGTGAATGTGTTTTGAGAAATCTGAAAAATATGCGCCGGCATTGCATCATTGCGAAGCTCCACATAGTTCCAGCCGGGTTGCCAGAAATATTCCGCACCGCTCAGCAAATCCTTTACAGTAAAGGCATCCGTCCGTAAACCAAAATCTTCCACAGGTACGTGCACCATTCCGCTTTGTACATTATTTGGGTCAAGGTTTACGGCAATTAAAAGCAAATCATTATTGCGTTTATCATGCTTGAAGTAGCCGATAATTTGCTCGCTTGAAGTTTTAGTGAAGCGGACATTATTTGTGTCTTGCAGAGCTGTATGCGCTTTGCGGATTTTATTGAGTTGGGTGATGACATCCCTTACCCTCGTTTTTTCATTCCAGTTCCAATTGCGAAGCTGATATTTTTCGTTGTCGATGTACTCTTCTTTGCCGGGCATTGGTTCGGTAAAAGCATGTTCGTAAACCGGTCCGTAAAGTCCGTAATTTGATGAGAGTGTGGCAGCCAGAATAACGCGGAGCACGTGGGCATTTTCACCGCCGGTGGTAAGTTCGGGAGGTAAAATATCCGGGGTGTTAGGCCAAAAGTTTGGACGGAAATAGTAACGCAAATCGGTGGTGGTAAGTTCGGTGAGGTATTCTTCCAGATCAGCTTTCGTGTTCCTCCAGGTGAAGTAAGTGTAAGATTGATTGAAGCCTGCTTTTGCCAGTCGCTCCATGATGCGGGGACGCGTAAATGCTTCTGCCAGAAAAATAACTTCCGGGTATTGAGCGCGCACTTCGCCAATCATCCACTCCCAGAATGCAAACGCTTTGGTGTGGGGGTTATCAATTCTGAAAACGCGCACACCTTGTTCAATCCAGTAAATGATTATGCTTTTCAACTCCTCCCACAATGCCTGCCAATCATCGGTTTCAAAGTTGAACGGCAAAATGTCTTCGTATTTTTTCGGTGGATTTTCTGCGTATTGCACCGTGCCATCAGGCCTCCAGGTAAACCATTCAGGGTGTTCTTTTACGTAAGGATGATCCGGCGCACACTGAAAGGCAATGTCCAGCGCCACTTCAATATTTTTTTTGCGCGCCGCTTGCACCAGTTCTTTAAAATATTTGAGGCTGCCGAGTTCCGGATGAATGGCTTTGTGTCCACCAAGTTTGCTGCCAATTGCCCAAGGTGAACCCGGGTCATTTTCTGTCGCAACCAGCGAATTGTTTTTCCCTTTTCTTTTCTCTTCTCCAATGGGATGAATGGGCGGCATGTAAAGCGTATCAAAACCCATTTCTTCCACCTTAGGCAACAATGCAATTACATCCTTGAAAGTGCCGTGCTTATCGGCGTGTGGCGATGCGGAGCGTGGAAATAATTCATACCAACTGCTGAAAACTGCGCGTTTTGTTTCTACTTCGATGTTATAGGTTTCGGCAGATACGGTAACTAACTTTTTATCCCTGCTGCGGTTGATTGCGGCTGCCACATCTTCGTTCATAAAAATGTTCAGTACTACCTCTTCATTTCCTGCTTCTGCGATAATGCTTTCCAGGGTTTTTTGCAGCGTCGTTTTATCTCTTCTTATTGCTCGGTTCAATGCATCCTGCAAAATTCCCTGCCCTATTTTCAGTTCAAGAGAAATCTCCTGACCGGCGTATTTCTTTTTATAGACACCTTTTTTCCAGGTCGTGAAATGATCAATCCAACCAATTATCTGAAATGAATAAATGCCGGTTTTTTCCGGATAAAATGGATATTCCCAATGGTCGTTATTGATGAATTGCATAGGGAATTCCGTCCACTGATTTTCAGATTTGTGCCGTAGCAACACGCTTGTTTTAATCTCATCATGTCCGTCTGTAAAAACAGATGCAGTTATCAGCGTTTGTGTGTTAACTGCACCTTTTGCGGAAAATCTTCCACATTCAATATGAGGTTTTACTTGCGTAATGATGACTCGTTTTTGTCCGGCAATTTTTTGTATCATATTTCTATTCAATTGTTTGGTTAAAGGGATTGCTAACAAGGTTAAAAAAGTTACACCAACTCCTTTTAAAGTAATTCAATCTATGGGCTAAGAAATTCCTGCGCGAAAAAGGTACGAAAAAAATAGTCGTCCACCAGGGAAGCCAACAATCTGACTTTGATACGCATAGAGAAATCTATGTCTTTATCAATTTTGACTTTGCAGAAATTTGGATTTTCGGCGAGAGATAAAGAAACAGTAAGTGCCTGATAAATTAATTTTTAGACATAAAAAAAACTGCTTCAGATTTTCTGAAACAGTTTAGTATTATCCGAAAAGCAGAAAATTATTTACTCAATTCCTTTATTTTGGCGATTACTTCCAGTTCACTGCCTTCTTCATATCCTGCATGGCTCCAGGCAACTTTTCCATCCTTTCCAATCACAACTGTATAGGGCACCGTTTGGAAATTAAGCGAACGTTTAAGGTCTGAATTCGTATCAATAAAATAAGGGAAATCCCAACCCTGCGATTTTGCGTAGCTGCGAACCAAACCTTCCGCGCGGGATTCATCAATTGAAATAGTCATGTAGTTGAAATCTACTTCTTCCTTCCAGCCTGCAAGTTTTTCCCGGACGTTTTTAATTTCTTTTTTGCAGGGTACACACCAGGTTGCCCAAAAATTAATCAGGGTCACTTTGCCGGGAACAATGGCTTCGTTAAAGGCGATTTTTTTACCAGTGGACAAGTCCTTTATCCGCGTGTCGGGCAAACTGCCTTCCTGGGCAAAAATGGCGGTGGAAATTAATAGGGCAGTTGCGGTAATGAGAAGTTTTTTCATGAAAGTTTGTTTATTTTTAAAGTCGTTTAAATAATTAAGGCAGAAACCTTGCCAATATTTTGAAAGGGGCTAATTTCGGCTAAATTTTTTCAACCAAATTCTTAAGGGATAATGAAGAGACTGTTTTTAGTTCTTTTTTTGATTTGCAGCGCTTCCTGTCTTCACGCTCAGGGCACACTATCAGGCGATTTAATGGCGAACGTTAATTTTTTTCAGCGTGATTCGCTTATCAATGCTTCTAACAATCCATTGTACGATAACAGGCTTAGCGGCGGAGAATCGTGGCTGAGTTTGCGGTACAATTACAAAGGTTTTACGGCTTTTCTGAGGGTGGATGTTTTCAATAATTCCAACCTCTACACACCTACACAACCCCGCACCAATTATGGTATCGGAGCTTACAGTTTATCCAAAGAAGTAAAAGGATTGACGATTACAGGAGGATACATTTATGATCAGATTGGCAGCGGCATTCTCTTCCGCTCTTACGAAGACAGAGGCTTGCTGATTGATAATGCATTGGTCGGGCTTCAACTGAAATACAAGGTGGGAGAAAACATTTACCTGAAAGCATTCACCGGGCAGCAAAAGTTTTTGTTCGACCGCTATGATCCGGTAATAAAAGGTTTCAATGCCGAAGCCGACTATTCTATTGGGGATAACATACACATCACACCCGGCATTGGAGTTTTAAATCGTACGCTCGATCAGCAAACCATAGACAATGTGGTTAGTAACATCGACAACTACGAAATTTCAAAACGGTTTGTGCCGCGCTATAACATGTATGCTTTCACGGGTTATAACAACCTGATTGCCGGAGATTTCAGTTGGTATGTGGAAGGCGCTTACAAAACACATGAAGCCATTAAAAGCAGTCTCACCAGCGATTCACTTACAGACGATCCGGGGAATGTTATTTACTCCACATTCGGTTATGCCCGTAAAGGCATTGCCATAAACCTTACCGGAAAGCGCACAGACAACTTTGTGATGCGCACCGTACCCAATGAAATTCTTTTTCGTGGTTTGCTGAACTGGCAACCCATTGTAGCCCGCCTCCGCCCGCAAAGATTAATGGCGCGTTACACACCGGCATCTTTAAACGTTTCAGAATTAGCATTGGGCAGTGATGTTTTGATAGCACCGAATGACGACGTGAGCATTACCCTAAATTATACGTACATAAACACGCTTGCCAACGTGGAACTTTATCGTGAAGCTTACGGGGAAGTAGAATATCGCGGGTTGAACAATACTATCATTGATCTCGGTGTGCAAGTGCTTCATTACAATCAGGAAGTGTATCAACTGCGTCCGGGTGTACCTATTGTAAAGGCAGTAACGCCATTTGCAGAAGTTATTTACCGGATCACAAACAAGGTTTCTATCCGCGGCGACCATCAGTTTATGTTTACGAAACAGGATTTTGGATCCTGGTTTTACAGCCTGCTGGAATTAAGCGTGGCGCCAACACTGAGCTTTGCAGTAAGCGATATGTATCCCGTGGATCTCAATCCTAAAAACCCCAGCGGATTGAAAACAGCCCAGCATTATTATCAGTTTTTCACCGCTTATACTACCGGTCCGCACCGCTTCACCGCAGCATACGTAAAGCAGGTGGATGGTATTAACTGCACCGGCGGTGTGTGTCGCTATGAGCCTGCATTCAGTGGCGTGAAGCTCACCATTACTTCCACGTTTTAAACTTCAGCTTCCGCATTTTTTTTGCTTCACGAAGGCATAGCTATGGGTCGAAATCTTCTTTAAAAAAGCAAATGCTACAAACAGATTTTCTGGTAATCGGATCCGGCATTGCAGGACTAACTTTTGCCGTAAAAATGGCGCAGAAGTTTCCTGATAAAACCATCACCGTTCTAACCAAAGCTGCCACCGATGAAACGAACACCAAATATGCACAGGGCGGCATTGCGGTGGTGAATGATATGGAGCACGACAGTTTTGAAAAGCATATTGAAGACACGATGATTGCCGGAGACGGACTGAACGACCGCGAAATTGTAGAAATAGTGGTGAAAGAAGGACCGGAACGCGTAGGCGAAATCATAACCTGGGGTACACAGTTTGATAAAGATTCGGAAGGCGATTACCTGCGCGGAAAAGAAGGCGGTCATTCACAGTTTCGCATTCTGCATTACAAAGACATTACCGGTTATGAAATTGAGCGCGCGCTGGTAGCCGAAGGAGAAAAATATCCGAACATCCACATCCACAATCATTGGTTTGTGGTGGATATAATTACCCAACATCACCTCGGGTATCTCGTCACTAAATCTTCTACCGATGTGGCGTGTTATGGCGTGTACGCTTTGAATCTTGAAACCGGCGCCATTGAAAAAATTATTGCGGGCATCACCATGATGGCTGCCGGCGGAACAGGTCAGGCTTACAGAACCACAACCAACCCCCGCATTGCAACCGGCGATGGAATTGCCATGGCATACCGCGCGAAAGCAAGGATTGAGAATATGGAGTTCATCCAGTTTCACCCTACGGCTTTGTTTGAAGCAGGCGTTAGTCCTTCGTTTTTAATTACCGAAGCAGTGCGCGGCGATGGTGGTATTTTAAGAAATAAAGAGGGCGAAGCTTTTATGCGGCGTTATGATGAACGGCTGGATTTAGCACCCCGCGACATTGTTGCAAGAGCCATTGATTCTGAAATGAAACGCACCGGCTCGGAGCATGTTTTTCTGGATTGTACGCACATGAGCATGGAAAAATTCAGCGCTCATTTTCCGAACATTATGGAGAAATGCAGCAGCATCGGGATTGATGTGTCCAAAGATTTTATACCCGTGGCGCCGGCTGCACATTATTGTTGTGGCGGAATAAAAACCGACAGTTACGGGCGGTCCTCCATCCGGAATTTTTATGCCTGCGGCGAATGCGCGAGCACTGGCTTACATGGCGCTAACCGGCTGGCAAGCAATTCACTTTTGGAAGCGCTTGTGTTTGCACATCGTAGTGCGGAAGATGCCGCTAAAAATGCAGCAGCATTATCAATAAAAAATCCTGAGGAAATCCCTGACTGGAATGCAGCCGGAACCACTGACCCTAAAGAAATGATACTGATAACGCAGGGCGTAAAAGAATTGCAAACTGTGATGTCGGACTATGTGGGCATTGTTCGCAATGATGTGCGCCTGCAACGCGCCATGCGCAGGCTTGATTTACTCTATGCTGAAAACGAAGAGCTTTATAAAACCACCACTATTTCCCCTCAACTTCTGGAGTTACGCAACATTATTACCTGTGGTTACCTCATTGTGAAAGGAGCAAGTTTCAGAAAGGAAAGCAGAGGGCTTCATTTCACTACAGATTATCCTCAGAAAAGCGCGCTTTTACAGGACATCATTTTGTAAGAAACGCGACTGCACTTCATTTCAAGTTTTGTTATTGCCTTGTTGCCTGCCTGTTATATCAGTGTTATGCGAGGCGGTAAAAGGTATTCATCGCTATCCGGCTTTCTACTTTTACAGCAAATTATCTGAGAGATGAACTTTTATACGCCAAACAACTTACTTTCGCCGTCCTTTCTGAAACACAGAGAAGTTTTCAGAAGCATTCCAAACGGGATTGCCAATCAAAATAAACATGGCGGCACATCCCGGAATCATAAGGCAGGAGAAGAGAACACAAGTGATATGAAGTACATCATTTCTCCTATGGCTATTATTTCCTCAACCAAACATCAACAAAACCGAATCGTTATGAGAAGCAAAACACGCTTTTTATTGACCGGGCTGTGCCTTCTGATTTCAGGAGCATTTGTCCAGGCGCAGGATTATTCTAATCCAGCACCTTCCAGCACCATCACCACCATAAAAATGGAATCATCCGACAACAGCACGGTGCGGAGTGCGGGTTACATTGGCGGTAGTTATGATGTGCTTGATACGAATTATGTACCCGGCTACAGAATGGACCAGCACCGCAGGTTCCTGAACTATGAATACAATTTTCCGGCGAAACCCCGCAACATGTGGGAGATTGGAGTGGGGTTAGGATTGTATAATTCATCTGCCGATGTGCCTAACTTATTATTGTGGCAAGGAGGCGGTGGCGGCTTTCATGCCCACGTCCGCAAATCATGGAGTTATATTTTTTCAACTCGCGTGCAGTATATCTACGGCATTGCTAAAGGCTTGCAGTGGCAGGGTTCTGAAAACTATCGTTACAATCCAGCCTGGGCTGATGGCGATAAATACTCCCCTGCAAGAACAGACAATTTCGGAAACGTAACTGCTGCTACAGACATTATTAACTATAACTTCCGTACAGAAACGCACAACCTGAATATCGATTTCATTTTCAACACCAACAACATTCGCTTTCACCGCGAACGCACCGGTATGAACTTCTACGGCTATGTTGGTTTTGGAGGCTACCTTTTTAATACCCGGGTAAACACGTTGGATGCAAATGGTAACCCTTACAATTTCTCTGAAATTGTTGGCGATATCGTTGAACGACACGGCAACAGACAAGAAGTAAGAAGACGCCTGCAATCTGCCATGGATGATACTTACGAAACCGAAGCAGAGAATGAGCGTGGCAAACGCCGCCCCGGAATTTTTGGGAATAAAACCATTGATTTTTGCTACACAGCAGGAATTGGTATCGCTTTCAGGCTTTCTAGCAGATTTAATCTGGCGCTTGAACATCGCCTCATTGTCCCGCACGAAGAAGACTTATTAGACGGACAGCGTTGGGCAGAGCAAGTATATGGCAATCCCGTTTTTACACAAAACAACGACTATGCGCTCTACACTTCCCTTGGTTTAAACTTCAACCTCGGAGATGGCAAACACAACGTAGAACCGCTTTACTGGCTTAATCCGCTGGATTACATGTATGGCGAAATCGGCAACCCGCGCCACTTACAGGTTAATGCAACTTTACCTGACGCAGACCATGATGGCGTAACCGACCAGTTTGACCAATGCCCCGGAACGCCTGAGGGTGTGCCGGTGGACGTGAACGGTTGTCCGCTGGATACGGATGGTGATGGTGTGCCTGACTACCGCGATAAGCAATTGATTACGCCAACAGAATGCCAGCCGGTGGATATTGACGGAATCGGAAAATGCCCTTGCCCTGATTGTATGATTTCAAAAACAGGCTGCATCAACATTGGCACCGGAACAATCACTTTTGATGATAACGCTGCAAGACTGAAACCTTACAACCAAACTAGACTTGCATCACTTGCCGCACAAATGAAAGCAAACCCTGAATGCCGCATCGTGTTGATTGGCTCCGGAAACGGCAGCAAACTACAGCAGCAACGCAGTTGGGACAGAGTGGAGGCTATCATTAATTACATGACGGAGCGCCACGCAATTGACCGCAATCGTTTCATCTTCCAATATGGACAACCTGGCAACCCGAACTCCGTAATGTATCGCACAGCAATGGACGGCGAAGACGGACCTTCTAACCTGGCACCGCCATTCCCGAACCTGAGAAGAGATTAATTCCTTCCCCGATTTTCAACCTTTATTTGCAACCGCTCTGAAACCATTTTTCAGAGCGGTTTTTTTTTATTTCCAAAGCCTGCCACTGAACATGATACTCACTTCATTCCCTAAAGAAAAACTTCAAATCCTGCTGCTTGAAAACGTTAGCCCTGAAGCTGAAAGAATTTTTAAAAGCAACGGTTATACAGACGTTAGCATCATCAACAAAAGCCTTTCAGAGGAAGAGATAATTGCGAAAGCAAAAGAGGTGCACGTAATAGGCATTCGCTCCAAAACACAACTCACAAAGGAAATACTGAAGGCGGCAGAGAAGCTGCTTTGCATAGGCACGTATTGCATTGGTACAGACCAGGTGAATCTTGAAACTGCCACTGAGCAAGGCATTCCGGTGTTTAATGCGCCTTTCTCAAACACGCGTTCTGTAGCTGAAATGGCGATTGGCGCGTTCATTTTATTGATTCGCAGGTTGCTGGAAAAAAACAACAACACGCACGCCGGCATCTGGAATAAAGACGCTACGAATTGTTACGAACTGCGCGGCAAAACGCTGGGCATTATCGGCTACGGAAACATCGGAAGCCAGGTGAGTGTGCTTGCGGAAGGCTTAGGAATGCGCATTCGCTTTTACGACATCGAAAAGAAATTACCCCTCGGTAATGCACAGGCGGCAGAAAGTATGGAAGCGCTGCTGGAAGCCTCAGACATAGTGACGCTACACGTGCCTGCAACGCCGCAAACTGAAAACATGATTAACGAAAACAGCCTGCGGCATTTTAAGAAAGGCGCTTTGCTGGTTAATTATTCCAGAGGGAAAGTGGTGGATTTGAATGCTTTGAAAACTGCTTTGGAAGAACAAAAACTACATGGTGCTGCGCTGGATGTTTATCCTGCTGAACCTGCAAAAAACGGAATGCCTTTCGAATGCACTTTGCAAAACATGCCGAACGTTTTACTGACGCCGCACATAGGCGGCAGCACTGAAGAAGCGCAGCAAAACATCGGCTTCGACGTGACTTCCAAACTGCTTTCTTTCATTGAAACTGGGAATACTTCCGGCTCACTCACCATCCCCAATATTGCGCTGCCATTGCTTCAGGATGCGCACCGCATTTTGCACATTCATGAAAACATGCCGGGCGTACTTTCCGAGATAAACACAAAACTGGCTGGGCTGGGCATCAACATTCTTTCTCAATACCTGAGCACCAACCCGAAGGTGGGATACGTGGTGCTGGATGTGGAGAAAAAACTGAGCGGTGATGCACTGCAACTAATGAAAGAAGTAAAAGGGACGATAAAGACGCGGATTCTTTTTTGAGGAGCAAATAGTAAGTATCAAGTAGTAAGTATCAAGTATCAAGTTGTTGGCGGTAGATTTACTAAACGGCTTCAATCTGTACTTTCACCACACTAAAAACAACATTTTATGAAACGGATAATCATTGCTTTTGCGGCAGCAGCACTCACTTTTGGCGGTTTAAATGCACAGGCGGGAGATAAAATAATTACGCTTTACCTGGATGCGGCACACGGCGCGCTGGACCCGGGTGCAGCCACCAAAACCGGAGAAAAAGAAAAAGATTTTACCCTGCAGATTGCCAAAAAAATTGAAGCGCAGGCCGGAAAAAACATTCGCGTAGTGATGATTCGCAACAACGATGATTACCTGCCAATACAGGAGCGGGCCGACAAAACCAAAGAAGCTACCGGCAATGCTTACCTGGTTTCATTACATCTGGAGGCGGCTGAAAATGCAGAGGAACATGGCATCGGCATCATCTTCAACACAAATTCTCAACTGGACGGAACGCGCTTGCTGGCGCGGCAAATGATGCATCAGTTCAGCAAGCTTGGGAGCATTCATAACGAAACGAAGAGCCTGCACATTTTGCGTGAAAGCGTAATTCCGGCTGTAGTTATTTCTGCAGGATATCTTACGAATGCTGAAGACCTCGCGAAGCTAAAAACGGAAGCTTATCAGGATGAAGTGGCGCAGGCGATAATTGCTGCGGTATCAGCATTGTAAGCCATTGCATTGATTGCAACAGCGATTTTGAATGCTATAAACAGGTTGTCTTTCTCCAAAAAGGGCAGCCTGTTTTTTTATTTTTTAGGGAGGAAAATGTCTTTCTCAATGGTCATGCCCGGGGCGAGGAAAATGGTTTGGATGCCTGCCTTTTTAGCTCCTTCAATGTGTTGCATGCTATCATCAATAAACAACGTGTGCTGAGGCGCAAACCTGCAATCATCTAACACCTTTTGGAAAGTGGCAACATCGGGTTTGCGCATTCCGGCGCGGTGAGAGAAATATACTTTATCGAATAGGGCGCCGAGTGTGGGGATGCCGCAAATGTCTTTTAAAATATTGCTGAACGCTGTTTCATGAATAGCATTAGTGTTGGAAAGCAAAACAAGATCGAAATGAAGGCGTAACTGCTGCAAAAGCTGGAGGCGGCGGAGCGGAAAATCGAGTAGCATGGCGTTCCAAGCAGTGGTAATTTGCTGATTGGTGAGGGGGATGCCGGAAATGGTGCGGAGGTTTTCAAAAAATGTTTCGGGGGTGATGGTGCCGGTTTCGAGGTCGTCGAAAAGGGGGGATTGCTGTGCCTGGGCGTAAAGTGCACCAAAGTTTTTGATGCCGAGGGCGATGAAGGCTTGCTCAGCCAGGCTATAATCGATGTTTAGGAGGACGCCGCCGAGGTCTAAGATGATGTGTTTTATGTTTTTTAGCATGAATTAATGGAGGAGATGGGTTGGAAGAAATTTATGAATGTTGGGAGTACCAGACTTGTCCTAAAAATTAAGAGATGCATTCATTTCTTAAAAAACTTGCTTAATAAAAGAGTGGTTGCACAGAAAGTGTATAGGGCACGATAAGCGATGCCTTCTCCCTAAAAAAAAGATTGCTGACTGTTTAGATTTTTCCTACCCGCTTCTCATGCCTGCCACCTTCAAATTCGGTTTTCAGGAAGGCATCCACCATTTCTAATGCCACTTCAATGCTCACAAAACGGGCGGGAATGCAAAGCACATTCGCATTGTTATGCTGCCGTGCAAGGGTAGCTAATGCTACATTCCAGCAAAGCGCTGCGCGGATGCGCTGATGTTTATTCGCAGCCATGCACACACCGTTTCCGCTTCCGCAAATCAGCACTCCAAATTCCGCTTTTCCCTGCTCCACATCATTAGCTACAGGATGCGCAAAGTCAGGATAGTCAACGCTTTCAGCCGAATGGGTGCCGTGGTCTGTAAGTTGGTAACCGGCGTTGGTTAGGTGCTGCGCGATTGCTTTTTTAAAATCAACACCTGCATGGTCGGCACCTATGGAAAGGAGGGTTGGCAGTTCTGTTTTCTGGTTCATGATGATGTTTATTTTTCGGTAAGCTCTTTTCGTTTACGCTCTTTCAATGCGCGTTCTGAGATAACAATGCCAAGCTCATAAAGTAACGCCAGAGGAAGTGCTACCATCCAGATGCTGAACACATCAGGCGGGGTAATTACAGCCGCCAGAAGCATGATGATAACGACCGCATATTTCCGTTTTTCCCGCAAAAATTTAGGAGTGATGATGCCTATCCGTGAAAGGAAATACACAAACACCGGCAGCTC
The DNA here is from genome assembly GCA_965218185.1 of Flavipsychrobacter sp. Taxonomy (GTDB): domain Bacteria; phylum Bacteroidota; class Bacteroidia; order Chitinophagales; family Chitinophagaceae; genus JAFIGV01. The sequence goes on along the minus strand of CBDCKE010000008.1, from coordinate 438,758 downwards.
GAACACTACCCCCATGCCCAGCACCAGATCGCTTATTGTGTCGTAGTAATTGGCAATGGTAATGATGTTTTGAAAGGAGGGTGAAAGCTGATAATTCGCGAAGAAATTAATGGTGAAGGGCGCAATAATAAAATAGGCAAACAGGATGCCGGTAAAGAACAGCAGCGAACTCCAGAACACGATGCCGCGTGCATATTTCAGCTCGTGCGCACTGAGCGCGGGCTTAATGAATTTCCAGAATTCCCAAAAGATGTAAGGGAACGCAATGATGATGCCTATGATGAAAGACACCGAGAAACTCATCATAAACTGACCGCTCAGTTCGGTGTTTTGAAACTGTAGCTTCATGTCGCCCATGCAAAGCGCTTCGGTGTGCAGCAAGCGGCTTAAATCGCAGAGCCAGTGGTAAGAAATAAAATCACTTTGCGCAGGCCCGAGGATGATGTTGGTGAACACCCAGTCGATGTTTACGAACACCACAATTGACATTGCAATGATGGCTATCAGCGAGCGGATGATATGCCAGCGGAGTTCTTCAATGTGGTCTGTAAAACTCATCTCCGCGCCGGGCGAAGCGATTCTTTTACTGAGGAAGCGATTAATGAAACTCAAAAGTGGGAGGGAGAAAATGCGGGGGCAAAAGTAGGGGATGCTTATGCATCTTCTCCCTTAATAAAAATCAAAGCCCTGAATAATAATCATAACCGCGCTCTGCCCAGTAATCAGGTGGTTTGCTATTGCTGAATTGCATGGTGCCAAGGTGTTTTAAATGCTTGATGCCATATTTCACGGGGATGATGAGGCGCAACGGATAACCCTGATTTAGCGGTAGTGGTTTGCCATTCAATTCATAACAGAGGAGGGTCTGCGGATGGAGTGCACTCTTCATGTCGATGCCTACATAATATTCATTTCCGGGGGTGGATAATCCTAAATAATTCATGTCCGCCTCTTTATCGAGATGATAATGTTTGAGGAAATCAGAGAAGCGCACGCCGCCCCAGTAGGTTACCTGACTCCATCCCTCAATGCACTTAAAATTGAACACCTCTTCCTGCTTTGGGAGTTGCTTGATGTCCTCCATCGTGATGTTCAGCGTGTCGCCTGAAGCCCGCACCAGGTGCAGTATCCAGGTAGCCGTGTCGGTAGGCATGCCCATCCCGATGTTGCCGTTTACTCTTGCAGGATTCGCGGCTTCTGCCTTTGAAAATTCCGCCGTATGACTTCCATTATTAAACAGGCTTTTGAAGATGCCTTCATTCATTTGCAACATGGTTCTTACAGGAATGCGCGTGCCTTTTCCGGCTTCTGTATTTCGCGGCAGGCTCAGGAAATAAAACCATCCGGCAATGGCTGCGGCGCACAATATTCCAAACGTGATGAAAGAGATTGCGGCGCGCTTACGGAGCTGCTTTTCTGAAACTGCGTGTTCTGTTTTATGGAGCATCGTTTTTGGATTTAGGGTTTGATTTCACATCGTATCCGGTAATGATTCCGCGGAAGTTGTTCCATCCTGCAATAATTACCTGCACAATGTGAATGAGGAAGAAAATGCAGTAACCAATTGTGAGGATGAAATGAATGAGCCTTGCATTTTCGTAGCCTCCTGAAAGGATGCGGAGCCAGCTAAACTGAATGGGTTTGTAAATAGCCAGACCGGTGATAACGGAGCAGATGCCCATCACCATAATGGCAGAGTAGGCAATGCGTTGAGCGGCGTTGTATTTGCTTTGCGGCGGTGCCGATTTGCGGATGTGCAAGTCGTTTAAAACTACCAGCCATGCTTCGCGGAAGGAATGTTTATTGGGGAAGAGATAGCGCCACTCACCGGAGAAAACTGTGTAGGCAACGTACACCAAGCCATTCAGCATAAACAGCCACATAAACACGAAATGATAACCCATTCCTTCCGCAAGGCGGGAAGGGAGATGCAGCGCTTCGTAGAATGATTGCGGGAAGAAGTTGATGATGTTTTTGTCTCCGATTTTGATTTTATAAACATCGTTTGCCCAGTAAATCATCAGCCCACTCCATATCATCAGAAACAACACCGGAAAGTTGACCCAGTGAGTCCATCGGATGGTGAGGGGATGTTTTTCGGTGATTGTTTTCATGGGGTAAAAGTAGTTTTCAGTTAATAGGCGAAAGGGTTTTTTCCTCACGATGGTGTAATGTTTGTAAATGCCTTCCGTGATATTTCCTTTCGGCAATTCACACCATCTTTAATCTCCCCACACACCATTTATGTCTTTACGAACTGCTACTCATTTGCTGGTTTTTTTGTTTGCCCTCGTTGCGGGGCTTTATTATGCCGGGCCTTTTTTAATCCCTGTTGTTTTTGGAGGGAGCATAGCCATGCTGATGTTGCCGGTTGATAACTGGCTTCAGCAAAAAGGGACAGGCAAGAATGTATCAGCGGGATTAAGTCTGTTGTTGTTTGCGGGCATTGTGTTCGGCATCATTGCATTATTAAGCTGGCAGGTGAAGGGTTTGTTTGATGACATGAACAACATTGAGCAAAAGATGACCGGCATTTTCGGGCAGACCAAGCACTGGATTGCGCAAACGCTTCACATCCCGGTGCAGAAGCAAACCCAAATAGTGAAGGCGCAGCAAGACAGCGGAATGAGCGGTGCAATGAGCGTTTTGATGTCAGTGCCGGGCGCCATTATGAGCGGACTTACAGACGTGATAATTGTGCTGGTTTACATTTTTCTGTTTCTCCGTTTCAGGCTCCACATAAAGCGCTTCCTCATTAAAATAGTTCCGGAAGACAGCAGGCTGAATACACTTCACATCATCCATCAGGCTTCGTGCGTAACGCAGAAATATTTATCAGGAATGGGCGCAATGATTTTCTGTTTGTGGATAATGTACGGTATTGGATTCAGCATCGTGGGGTTGCAGCACGCTTTGTTTTTTGCGGTTCTGTGCGGCACGCTGGAATTAGTTCCGTTTGTGGGCAACATCACGGGCACCATCCTCACCGCACTTTTCGCTTTGGTGGAAGGCAGCACGGGCATGGTGATAGGCGTGTTGGTAACTTATGGTTTGGTGCAAACTTTCCAGACTTATTTCTTAGAACCACTGATTGTAGGGCGTCAGGTGAATGTGCATCCGATGTTCACCATTATTGTGCTGGTGCTGGGTGAAATGATTTGGGGAATACCGGGGATGATATTATCCATACCGCTGCTCGGGATGATTAAGATTGTGTGCGACCACGTGCCGGCATTGCAGCCTTACGGCTATCTTATTGGTGAGGAAGAGAAAGGAAATGATGTGGGTGTTTTTACAAAATGGAATACGCGGTTGAGGCGTTGGATTGGGAAGGATGCGGGGTGAGGAAAATATTCTTTCACACCACCCACAAACCCACTTTATACAAGCCATTCACTGGTTTATTATCCCAAAACAATTCAAAATCCTCCAGCCCGCAAGCTTCATAATCTGCCTTCGCCTCTCCAACAATCAATGGTTTTGAAATGAGCGTTGCAGCGTTCCGGTATGAAGAAAGACTTGCAATTTCCAAAAGTTTTACAAGCCATGCCGCCTGCGCCGGTTCCAGTTTTATTTGCAGGGTTTCCCTTCGGGAGATGAATGTGAGCAGGGCAACCTCCCACGTGTTTCCTTTTTTGCTTTTGGTGATGATTTCCATGCGCGGCGGTGTGCCTGCAAACACGATTCTTGCCGTGTCTTTTGCCGTTTTGTACACTTCCTCTTCCAATGCTTTCTGAATAAAGTCAGATGGTACACTCGCCTTCGGCACTTTGAAATCAAACCACTTTTGCAGCGGATAATAAAAGCAGGATTGGTGCATAAAATTGAACAGGCTTTTTTTCAGGCCAAAGGAATACAACTCATGCTCCGCGCCGGTTTCATCGGTATGCACCAAATCATTGTTTGCAAAACTTCCGGCGGTTACCGATTTATTTTCTACTCCAAAACTCGCAGGGTTTAAACCCACCGGACTGTGCGCCGTCATGGCAAACTGATGCCAGAATGCACTTTGCAAAATGCCTGCTTCAAACATTTGCCGCACCATCTCCAGAGAATCAATAGTTTCCTGCGCCGTTTGTGTGGGGAAGCCATACATCAGGTAAGCATGCACCATAATTCCCGCCTCAGTGAAATGTTTATTTACCTGTGCCACCTGCTTCACGGTTATGCCTTTTTGTATCAGCCCTAAAAGCCTGTCGCTCGCTACTTCCAGCCCGCCGCTCACGGCAATGCAACCGCTTGCTTTCAGCAAAAAACAGAGGTCGCGGGTGAAGCTTTTTTCAAAGCGAATGTTGGTCCACCAACTCACTACCAATCCGCGCCGCAAAATTTCCAATGCCAGTTCACGCATCAGTGCAGGTGGCGCAGCTTCATCCACGAAATGAAAACCGTTGTGACCCGTTTGCGCAATCATTGCTTCCATTCTATCACACAAAACGGCGGCAGTGAGCGGTTCATAATTGCGGATGTAAGGCAGGGAAATATCACAGAAGGTGCACTTGCCCCAATAGCAGCCGTGCGCCATGGTGAGTTTGTTCCATCGCCCATCGCTCCAAAGGCTGTGCATTGGGTTGGTTACTTCAATGGCGGAGATGTATTTATCAAGCTGAAAGTCGCTGTAGTCGGGCGTTCCAACCTGCCCTTGTTTATAATCTGCGCAGGAAGGATTGTCGATGAATGTTACGGTTCCATCTTGCAAAACGAAAGTCCTTTTTAGTTCCGTGATTTCCTTTTGTCCATCCAGAAAATGAAGCAATGTTTCAATCGGCGCTTCACCATCATCCAGCGTTATAAAATCGAAGAACTCAAAAACACGCGGTTCTTTCAGGCTGCGCAACTCCGTGTTTGGGAAGCCGCCGCCCATGGCAGTTTTCACTTCCGGGCAGTGTTGTTTTATCCATTGTGCGCAACGGAAGGCGCTGTATAAATTGCCGGGGAAAGGAACGGAAATAGCGACCAGATTTGGTTTTATGACTGCCATTCTTTCTTCCAGTATTTCAAAAAGAAACCCGTCCGTAAACGTAGGCGTAGCTTGCAGTTCAGCGTATAGGTCATCAAAGCTGTTGGCGCTCCTACCCAATCGTTCCGCGTAGCGGCTGAAACCAAAATGAGGGTCGGCAGTGGCTTTTATAAAGTCGGAAATATCTTCGAGATACAAAGTTGCCAGGTGCTTTGCCTTGTCTTGAATGCCCATGTTTCCAAAAGCAAACTGCATGTCGTCAAGCTGAGAAAAACGTTCAGCTTCGGGCAGAAAACTGCGACTGCAAATGAGGTGAGCAAGCGTTGGATTTTTCCCTTGCAGGAATAAGATAACGGCGTCAATAGTCCGGATGTAATCATTGTGAAGCGCAAAAATCCGGTGTGTGTTTTCATCCGGTGCTGTATTTATTTCAGCGATAGCATATAATTTCTCCAAACCGCTTTTTGAAAAAATTTTCAGCATCACTTCAATGCCTAAATCACTTTGGAAAGATGGAATGCCGATTGTGTTGAGAAAACCTTTGAGGTATGCCGTTGCCGGATAAGGCGTGTTTACCTGCGTGAAGGGTGGGGTTATTAAATAAAGCAAACGGCAAGCAGTTGTTTTGATTTCAAAAGAAAATAGGGCATTGTTTCGTAACCGCAAAGTAATCTTTAACCTTTTCAGGAAATTACCTGTCTTTTTTAAGCCTTACTTAATTACATTTACCTCCCTCCCCAATTTGCCCATGCGGATACTTCTATTTTTTCTAATTATAATTTTTGCACCGTCTTTAATTTTTGCCCACGGAGGGACGCGCAATCTTGAGTTTATTAAAAACGAAGGGCAATGGAAAGAGGGTTTTTTATTCAAGTCTAATACCGGCAACAGCGATGTTTTTTTGGAGCAAAACGGTTTCACTTACGTAATTGGCACGCCCGATAATTTTCAAAGAATTCATGACTTCAAACATAACCTCAATACCACGCCTCCTACCCTTAAATACCACGCTTACAAAGTTTCATTCACCGGCGGAAACACGCAGAAAATAACCGGTAGTAAGCCACTTCCGCAATACTATAATTACTTGCTTGGCAACGATGCTTCCCGCTGGAAAAGCGGCATCCACCCTATGCAGGCGGTGGATTACAAAGAAGTTTACAAAGGCGTGGATTTGCACATTGCATCAGCAGACGGCCAGATGAAATACGATTTTCTGGTTGCTGCAAATGCCGACCCTGCACAAATAAAAATGCACTTCGAAGGCATAGACGGCATCAGCATTAAAAACAAAAAGCTCCAGATAAAAACTTCGGTCGGCACCGTCGAAGAACTCGCACCATTTGCCTATCAATACATCAATAATGAAAGAAAAGAAGTGGCTTGCGATTATACTATTTCAGGAAGTGATGTTCAATTTTCCTTGCCTGAAGGCTATGATGTTTCGAAGACGCTGATTATTGACCCGACGGTCGTTTTTGCAACTTACTCCGGCTCCACTTTCGATAACTGGGGCTTCACCGCTACGTACGATAATGCAGGAAATTTTTACGCCGGTGGAATTGTAGGTAATGCAAGTGGCGGTAGCGGATATCCCGTAACAACGGGTGCCTTTCAGGTAATTTTCGCAGGCGGCGGAATGGGTGGAGGTAATGGTTTTGCTATGCCCTGCGACATGGCTATTTCAAAATACAACCCTACAGGAACTGCGCTTATTTACGCCACTTATCTGGGCGGAAGCGATAACGACCAACCGCACTCTATGGTGGTTGACAATGCCGGAAATCTCATCATCGCCGGGCGCACTTACTCCAATAATTTTCCGATGACGCCCAACGCGTATGATGCTACTGCCAACGGTTTGGGAGATATTGTAGTAGCAAAACTGAACAGTACCGGAACAGCATTACTCGGCGCTACTTACATGGGCGGGACAGGTGAAGATGGTGCCAACATCAGCGCACTTTACGGAACCATCACTTCTTTAAAACACGATTACGGAGACGATGCAAGAAGCGAAGTAATTGTGGATGACCTTGGAAATATTTACGTGGCAGGCGCTTCGCAGTCTTCTGATTTTCCTACAACTGCTAATGCCACGCAATCAGCTTCACAAGGATTGCAGGATGGCGTTGTTTTTAAACTCACTCCTGACCTTCAAAACCTTACCTGGAGCACTTACCTCGGCGGCAGCGGCAATGATGCAGCTTACGTATTGGCATTAAGCCCGGCGCAGAATTCACTTTACGTAGCCGGAGGCACAGCAAGCTCCAATTTTCCCGTGGGGGCGGGTGGGTTATTCCCCACTTATCAGGGAGGCACAGCAGACGGGTATATCCTCAAATTTCAGAACAGCGGGAGCTATTCTTTTCAAAACGGAACTTTTATAGGCAAAAGCAACTACGACCAATGTTTTGGGGTGCAGACAGATGCTGACGGAAGCGTGTATGCGATGGGGCAAACACTCGGCGGAACCTTCCCTGTAACAGCAGGTGTTTATTCCAATCCCGGCTCTTCTCAGTTCATAATTAAGCTGGATGCAAACCTTGCTACCAATGTTTTTTCCACCGTTTTCGGTTCGGGAAATTCGACGGCAGCCAATATTTCACCGGTTGCTTTTTTGATAGACACTTGTAAGCAGATATACATTTCAGGATGGGGCGGACCATTGGCGAGTAACGGCGGCTCGACCACCGGAATGCCCGTAACCGCAAACGCAGCACAAGCCACTACTGACGGTAGCGATTTCTATTTTATCGTGCTCGGGCAAAACGCGCAAAATCTGCTTTACGGAACTTTCTATGGCGGCTCGGGTCTGGGTGAACACGTAGATGGCGGCACCAGTCGCTTCAACAAAGCAGGCGTTATTTATCAAGCCATTTGTGGCGGCTGCGGCGGCTCTTCAGCTTTCCCGACTACGCCAGGCGTTTGGAGCAACACCAATAACAGCGCTAACTGCAATCTTGTTTCCCTGAAAATTGCTTTTGAATTAGGCGGCGTTACTTCCAAAGCCATTGCCAATCCGGATACTTTGGGATGCCCGCCATTTTCGGTTCAGTTTCAAAATCTTTCTTTCAATTCAACCACGTTCGTCTGGATTTTTGGTGACGGCAGTCAGAATGATTCTACCAGTACGGCTCCGCTTCACGTTTACACACAGCCCGGCGTTTACACCGCGATGCTTATTGCCACAAACCCGCTTTCATGCCTCAATACTGTGGATACAGATTTCGTTACCATCATTGTGGATACCAACTCGATTGCTGCATCATTCAGTGCCCTGGTGACAGACAGTTGCGGTCCGTATGCCGCTACTTTCACCAATACTTCCCAATTCGGAACCATGCCCGGCGCGGCTTCGTGGACTACTTTCCACTGGGATTTTGGCGACGGAACCACCTTCAACGGACTAAACCCGGGCAACCACGTTTTTGCTAATCCCGGAATCTACACCGTTACCTTGCTGATGAAAGACTCCACGGCTTGTAACTCGCCTGACAGCGTTTCGCAAACCCTGAACCTTCAAAACTTTTTCTTAACCGCAGCCTTCAATGCGCCTGATTCCCTTTGCCTGAACGAAGGCGTTGTGTTTGCAAATGCCTCTTCCAATGCGGCTACCATTAGCTGGAACTTTGGGGATGGACATACGGACACTGCCGCGTCACCGGTTTATACTTATTCCACACCGGGTGTTTATGAGATTGTAATGATTGCCTCCAACCCAAACAGTTGCAACAAAACAGACACTGCCCGCGCCACCATAAAAATCTTTGCACCGCCTATTGCCGATTTCTCCCACGCGCCCATTATTCCCATTGCAAATGAGCCTGTGCAATTCACCAGTCTATCCACAAATGCCGTAACCTACAAATGGAATTTTGGAGATTTTACCGGAAGCAGCCTCGAAAATCCTACGCATCTTTATAAAAAAACAAATCGCTTTAGAGTATGCCTTGAAGTGCGTAGCAAAGAAGGTTGTATTGATTCCATCTGCAAATTCGTAGATGCTGAAATACACGCCGCTATTGACGTCCCGACAGGTTTTACGCCCAATGGCGATGGCAACAATGATGTGCTTTATGTGCGTGGCGCAGCAGTTGCAACGCTTGATTTTAAGGTCTATAACCGCTGGGGGCAATTAGTTTTTGAAACCACCAATATCAATAAAGGCTGGGATGGCATTTATAAAGGAAAGCCGCAGGAAATGGAAGCTTATGGATGGACGCTTTCAGCCAGTTTTATAGATGGCACCGTAGTGAACAAAGCGGGCAACGTAACCCTGATGCGTTAAAAAAACGATAGCGATTATGAAGAAGATGATTCACAAAAGAAGGCTCCGCAAACTATCGGTTGTATTTTCCCTGTTGCTGCTTTTCTGCGCTCAGATTCCTTCTCAAAAATGTTCCGCACAAGGGCTCCATTTCTCGCAGTATTATAACGCACCGCTTTTATTAAATCCAGCTAACACAGCTTTAATGCCCGAAACAGATTTCAGAGCCGGATTTAATTTTCGCAACCAATGGTCTTCCCTTCCCGTTCCCTTTCGCACCATTTCCGCTTATGCCGATTTACAGGCTTTCAGAAACCGGAACCAAACCAACTGGCTGGGCGTTGGCGCTGCCTTTTTTAATGATAAATCCGGCAATGGTGAACTCTCCCTCACGCGCTTCGAAGGCTTTTTGGCTTACCATGTGCAGTTAGGATTAAATGCGATGATTTCCGCAGGTGCTTCAGTAGCTTCCGTCCAGCGGACAGTAAATTTCAATGCGCTGACTTATGATGTGCAATGGGATGGTTTCGGCTTCAATAAATCAATGGCTAACCTGGAAGATGCCAACATTGCCCGAACCAAATACACAGACATTAGCGCAGGCGTAAACTTTGCTTATTTCCCCGATGAAAACATGTATCTGAAAGTGGGGCTGGGTTTAAGCCACATAAATCAACCCCGCGAAACTTTTTACGAACAGGCAAATAAAATAGGCATGAGGCCCAACGGAAACATCGACCTGATTTTAAAACTTTCTCCCACCTTCATTCTTAACCCTTCCCTTTATTTCACCAATCAAAGAGGTGCTTCAGAACTTGCCTTTGGCACTATGACGCAGTTTTATGTTTCAGGAGATAATATTGACACGAAGATTTCCCTGATTTTTGGAGGTTACTACCGCTGGGCAGATGCCGCCATTGCTACTGTAGGCTTGCAGATTGATGAGGTGCGCATCATGAGTTCCTATGATTTTACAGTTTCAAGCCTTAGCCCCGTAAACAAAGGAAGAGGTGCTTTTGAAATTGGCGTGATGTACCAGGGCGTGTACAGCGAAAATAGTCGCAACAGAACGTCATACGGTTGTCCCCGTTTTTAACATTAGTCCGTGCACGGTATGATTTTTTGTGCGCTACTTTTGACCACACACATTTATTAACCAACAACAATCAACAATCAACAATTATGGATAAGGAAAAATCAAAAGTGCTTCTCGTAGAAGATGATAGCAACTTTGGCCAGGTGCTAAAAAATTATCTGGAACTAAACGACTTTGTAGTGGAGCTTTCCCGCGATGGCATTTTAGGGCTGGCAGCCTTCCGCCGCGAAAAGTTTGACATTTGCCTGCTCGACGTGATGATGCCGAACATGGACGGCTTCACGCTGGCAGAAGAAATTCGCAACGTGGACCCTGAAATTCCTCTATTCTTTCTTTCCGCAAAAAGCATGAAGGATGATATTTTAAACGGATACCGCCTCGGTGCCGATGATTATATCACCAAACCATTTGACAGTGAAATCCTGATTCAGAAAATGAAAGCCGTGCTGAAACGCAATGCCGAACTTCAGGAAAAACAACACTCTCAGATAGAATGGAACATTGGTCGCTTTCACTTTAACAGCAAGCTGCGCCAACTGGTGGATGGAGATGAAGCAAACACGCTTTCTCCTAAAGAAAATGAATTACTGACCATGCTTTGCGAGTATAAGAATGACTTGCTTCCCCGCGAAATTGCCCTAAAACGCATTTGGGGTTCCGACACTTATTTTAATGGCAGAAGCATGGATGTTTATATTGCTAAACTCCGTAAATACCTCCGTCCTGATAATAGTGTGGAAATAGTGAACATTCACGGCAATGGCTTTAGGCTGGTGATGCCTGAATAGTTTTTTAGATTATTTTTTAAGAATGAAATAGAAAGGAACTTCGTAACTGAGGTTCCTTTTTTTTGTACCGAAGCTTCGGCATGGTATGCTAAGTTTTCAGGGTAGGGCAATAAGCCTTTGGAATGCCATACTAAGTTTTCAGCATAGGACAAGAAAGGCTTCTGATGCTATGCAAAGTTTCCAGTACAGGGCAAGAAAGGCTTTTGATGCCATGCAAAGTTTCCAGTACAAGGCAAGAAACGTTTCTGATGCTATACTAAGTTTTCAGTAGTATTTCCACCGCTATCATCAGAAATCCATTTATCTACCTACTAAATTTTTACCGCACCCTGAATTCTTGCTTCACCATAATCAAAACCGCTTTATACCCTAATGGAAAACTGTTACAAGCCTTAGCCGAGATTGCCTTCATCGCCGGTGAAAGCAACTACTACACAGGCGATTTGAAGAAAAGCTAACAGAAATTTATTGATTCTATATAAATTCCGATGTAACCTTTTTCACGGCAAGAAAAACCGTTACTCTGCAAGGATTTCGATCCGATTTTTCTACGAATAAATCGTTTTCTTGCCGCTCTTCTGGACGAGCCATGGGACGGTAATAAATCCTAAACATTAAGGCACATTTTTCCTGCGCTTCATTCACGCAAACAAAAAAAAGACTTTCCCCCATCAACACAACTCTCCCGTTATCAGTTTCAAAAACTCCGACCGCGTTTCCTGATTTGCAATTTTTTCGCTTAGGCAGAAAAGAGGGGCGTACTTTTTCTAAGGCGGCAGCAAAATTTAAAGAAGCTTACGAAGCAGAACCACTTTTCCTCTACCTCCCAAAAAACTACTTTTGCCCACAAAATCTCCCCCTTATGCACTTCGACCGCAGTGGCTTTTCTAACGACCGGCTGATTGAACTCTACACCCAACTTCTCCGCCCCCGCATGATTGAAGAGAAAATGCTCATCCTCCTCCGGCAGGGGCGCATCAGCAAATGGTTTAGCGGCATCGGGCAGGAAGCCATTGCCATAGGCGCTACGATGGCGCTTGATGCAGACGAATACATAATGCCGCTCCATCGCAACCTCGGCGTTTTCACGGCGCGTAACATGCCCTTCGGAAAATTGTTTCAGCAGCTCCAGGGGCGCAAAGAAGGTTATTCAAAAGGGCGCGAACGGTCGTTCCATTTCGGGTCTAACGAGCATCACATTTGCGGGATGATTTCGCACCTCGGTCCTCAACTTGCCATTGCCGATGGCATTGCCTTAGCCCACAAACTGCGGCACGAAAAAAAAGTTTCGCTAGCTTTTAGTGGTGATGGCGGCACCAGCGAGGGCGATTTTCATGAAGCCCTGAACGTGGCTGCAGTGTGGGGTTTGCCGGTTATTTTTTTGATTGAAAACAATGGCTACGGACTGAGCACACCCAGCAGCGAACAGTTTATTTGCAGGCAATTAGCGGATCGCGCCATTGGTTACGGCATGAAGGGGCTAACCATCGACGGCAATAATATTCTGGAAGTAAACCGCACCATCAGTAACGCCCGGGACTATTGCATCCGCGAGCAAAAGCCTGTGTTGATTGAATGCATGACGTTCAGAATGCGCGGACATGAAGAAGCAAGCGGCGTGAAATACGTGCCCAAACAATTGTTTGAAGAATGGCAGAAAAAAGACCCCGTTACCAATTTTGAAACCTACCTGCAAGACATTGGCTTGTTGCTTCCCGAAGAAATTTCAGACCTCCGTGCATCCATCCAAAATGAAATAGACGAAGGGCTGGCACTTGCATTTGCCACGCCGCCACCCGTGCCTGACACGGCGGAAGAAGTGCGGGATGTGTATGCGCCCTTGGGAGTAGAAAGTCAAAAGACGAAAGAAGTAGAAAGTAGAAAGACAAAAGACGAAAGCGCACAGCCGGCGGAAGAAGAAGAAAGTCTAAAGACGAAAGACAAAAGTGCACAGTCGGCGGATAATGAAGGCACAACATCAGGCGCCAACGGTCTCCCCCCTTCGGAGGGATTAAGGGATGCTATGGCTTCTTCTGAAAAGAAATTCATTCAGGCAATTTCTGAAGGCTTAAAACAGGCGATGGAAAAGCACGACAACCTTATTTTGATGGGGCAGGACATTGCAGGTTATGGCGGCGCATTTAAACTTACCGAAGGCTTTGTGGATTTGTTTGGGAAGGAACGTGTGCGCAACACGCCGCTCTGCGAAAGTGCTATTGTGGGCACCGCGCTTGGGCTTTCTATTAAAGGGTTTAAGAGCATGATGGAAATGCAGTTTGCAGACTTTGCGACGGTTGGTTTTAATCAGATAATCAACAACCTGGCGAAGATTTATTACCGCTGGGGGCAAAATGCAGATGTCGTTATCAGGATGCCAACCGGCGGGGGCGTTGGTGCGGGTCCGTTCCATTCCCAAAGCAATGAAGCATGGTTCACGCACACACCGGGTTTGAAAGTGGTTTATCCATCCACGCCCGAAGATGCAAAGGGATTGATGATTGCAGCAATTGAAGACCCGAATCCGGTAATGTATTTTGAACACAAAGCGCTTTACAGAAGCATTACAGGCATGGTGCCGGATGATTATTACAGCATCGAAATAGGCAAGGCGCGCATCGTGCAGGAAGGCGAAGAAATCACCATCATTACCTACGGTGCAGGCGTTCAGTGGGCAATGGATTATGCGGCAATGCACCCGGAGCTTTCTATGTACATTCTTGATTTACGCACGCTGCTGCCATTAGATTATGAAGCCATTAAAGCATCCGTAAAAGCTACTGGCAAAGTGTTGCTGCTTCATGAAGACAGTTTAGTTGGCGGGCTTGGCGGGGAGATTGCCGCGTGGATTTCAGAGCATTGTTTTTATATGCTGGATGCTCCCATTATCCGCTGCGCCAGCCTTGATACCCCGGTGCCTTTTGCCGTGGAACTGGAGCAAAATTTTTTAGCCAAAGCACGATTGCATGAAGCGGTTGAAAAGTTAGCCGCTTATTAACCACGCCCTACTTTTGCGTTCTATTTTTCAAAGTATTCCATGAAGCAGATTGCACCATTCATTTTCTTTTTCTCCCCGCTTTTTTTGTTGTTCACCTCCTGCGATGAAAACAGAAATGCGGCCAACCATCAACCCATTGTGATGGGCGATTCTTCTTTCATAGTTACCGAAACCGACCCTGCTTACCTCACCGATTATGTGATGGACATTCAGAACAAGCGGGTTGCAGAAATGAATGAACCTGCGCCGGCTGTTCCTTCAAAACCCGTACCTGTAAAGGATTCTGTGGTATCAACTCCCGACCAGGGAAAAGGACTTTCCATTCCTTTTAAAGAAGTAACCGTTTTTATTCCAAACATTTCTGTGCGCACTTACGGCAATCAAAATCCTGAAAAATCGAATGGCGCTACTTATGAAATCACCGAAGGAAAACTTGCCGGGAATACACTTCAAATCCGCGAGGGGAAACCAACTTCCGTATCTCAGCGTTATGGCACCTCCGTGTTTGTGACCAATGGAAAAGAAAAGCTTCAATTGGAAGGATTAGACAACCTGACCGATTGGAAAAAAATAAGTGGCAGCAACAATAGTTATCCCATTAAAGGTTTGGAAGAAAGCAGGATGGAAGTAAAAAAAGTGTCGCCTGCGCAAATCAGAAATGCAGTGAGCCGTGCAGCGAGAAACAAAAAATTAAGTCGTGCAGCTATTCAGGAATGGGAGCGGACGGTGCGCAATGTAAAATCGCTGGATCAAAAGCCTGTTTCATCCTTCCTTAAAAGCGTGATGTGGAAAATTGACGGAAAAGATGCGCAGGGGAAAAGCTATTCAAAGCAAGTGCGGATAGACGTTCCGGAATAAAAAACAGGTTAGTCTATCACTGCAATGCACTTTAGTTCAATGGCAATTGCAGAAGGCAAAGAGGTAACGCCAACAGTGGTTCTGCAAGGCTGGGCATCCTTAAAATATTCGGCGTAAATGCGGTTGTAAGTGTGGAAATCACGCTTCATGTCCACCAGAAAAACGGTAACATCAATCAGGCTTTCCCATTTTGCACCACTGGCTTCCAACACCGTGCGAACGTTTTTAAAAACGCTGTGGCATTGCGCCTCAAAATCAAAGGTTTTAAACTGTCCGTGTTTATCCAGCTCTAAGCCGGGAATGGCATCATTTTCAGGATTGCGGGGGCCTATGCCGCTGAGGAATAAAAGGTTTCCTGCGCGGCGTGCGTGCGGATAAAGCCCCATTGGTTTTGGAGCGTTTTGAGCGTTGAAAATGTGAACGTTTTTGGGGGCGTATTCCATGGGTTATCGCAGCGGTTTTAGTTGATAAGCTGAGCCACTTTTTTAAGGTCTTTCATTTTAAAATTGTAAGACACAGGGACGTATTCTGAGTAAAGCAACTTGCCGCTTTTACCTTCAAAAATGGTAATGAATTTATCGGTGCTGCTGCGGACGTATTGCAGGTAATAAAAAGGTTCTGTGGCGTTCAGTATTTTTTCCTCAAGGGCGTCATTTTCCAGATACTGAACCGGAAATGGATACGCTTTCGAAAGGTCCTCATCAGCGCCATCATCATCGGCTTCCTTTTCACCGCCGGTAAACATGTTGAGTTTGCTTTTGGTGTAAGAAGGTAAATAAAGGGTTGCCTTTTTAAGGTTTTTCAGTTCTTCTTTATCCCGGGTTTCATTAAAAATGCCGCGGCGTTCTTTAGCAAGTAATGCATCGTTTATAAACTTTGCATAGCCTTTCAAAAAACCAGCGCCCCAGTTGTTGAATTCACTTTTGGTATACATCATCCGTAGCATGTTCGCCTCTTGTTTTGAATTGTTGAAAGAGTTGAGCGGCTTAGCACTTTCCATCATTGTTTTAGAATCAGGCATTAGGATAATGCGCGCCAGCAAAGTGCGGTCTTTTTGTTCGCCATTCTTTTTAAACTGGGGAATGGAAAGGTCGTATGTCAGGTGTGTAGAAGTGCTCACCATGCCGCCGCTGCTCCTCCTCTGCACAATAAATCCACCAAAGCCGAAAGGCGCATATTTGTGTCCGTCCCGGTAAATATTCATTTCATCAGGAGTCGCTACAATGAAGGGATTTATTGTCCAGACTTCTCTAAGCGCTTTTTCAAAATCTGCTTTTCGATTTGCATCGCCTGACTGAATAAAAAAAACAGTGGTCATTTTTTTGAAAGCAACCAGATCTTCATCTTCAAGCTTTCCAGCACGATTCATTACTGCGGTTTCGGCGCTGCCAATCTGAATTTGAGAGAAAGCAGTAAGGCATCTGAATGCAATCAGGCAGAAAAGTAAAAAGGTCTTTTTCATAAAGTTGCGCGAAGTTAATTAACGCAACCCTCCAAAATGTGTTGGGCTTATTTTTCCCGACAAATTTTTTATCTAATGCACTACTGCCGCGAGTTTTTTAAAATCGTTCTTATTTAAGTTCAGCGAAAACTGTGTATGGTTTGAGTAAACTATTTTACCCGTTGGGCCTTCTGTAACTGTAACAAATTTATCAAGGGGGGGCTGCGATAAAGGCTGAGGTAATAAAAGGATTCGCCACCCTGCAAGATTTTTTCCTGAAGTGCTTCATTGCTTATGTACTCAATTTTATATGGGTATGCATTTGCCAAATCCCCTAAAGAATCTAAATCATCCTTTACCTGCGTGGGTCCTAAAAGAAGATTGTACTCCATTTTTGGGTATTCAGGAACATAAAGAGTAGTCGTTTTTAGATTATGCAACCCAAGATTATCAAATATTTTTTTATAAAAATCGCGATCTTTTTTTCCCGAAATCGCGTCATTAATGAAATGTGCATAGTTTCTAAGATAGCCCGGCCCCCAGTTTCCAAATTTGCTGGTTTCATACATCATGGCGAGCAGTTTTTTCGCGCTAAGAAAGGACGGAACTATGCTATTTTGATTATTATAATTCTTCGCTTTCTTAAACGTAGTAGCGTCGGGCATTAAAAGCACATAAGAAAGCGCGACAGGATCCTTCTGTTTCCCGTTTTTTTTTAATTGGGGGAGGTATAGTGTCATACACATCCGCGTGAGGTAATTAGTTTGAGATACGCCGTAAGGTGACGGGGTAACGGAAGAACGTGTCGTCCGCGAGATAACTTCTTCAATTGCATCGAATCCAAAAGTTGCATACTGGTGTCCGTCTGAATAACGGTCTTTTTCATCAATGCGCGCCACAATAAAGGGCGTAATGGTCCAAACATCTTTCAATGCATTTTCAAACTCCGCCAATCTGCCAAAATCTTCTTTCGGTAAAAAGAAAACAACGGTTAACGACTTTAGTGCGGCTAAAGATTCTTTATCACAAGAAATGGAGATTTGAGCAACAGAAAAATGGGAAAGAAACCCCGAAAAGCACAAAAGGAAAAATATCTTTTTCAAAAAAAGTAGCGCGAATGTTGGTGCTTTTGATATTCTAATTCACGTTTTGCTTGCTTTCCTGAACCTATTTTTTCTTAGCGAAAAAATCACGCAGTTCGCGGCTCATTTCTTCGCCCTTCATTTTCAAATCCTGAAGTTCTGCGCCCACGTTTCTTTTTAGGGTATGGAATGTGAGTGGTTCACCGCCCGTCATTTCAGCAAGTTCTTCAGGCGTGCGCGGAACGGGTATGATTATCCAGGCAATAAAATAAGCGACAAAGCCTATCCCCAAGCCGAACACCATAGTCACGAAAATGAGGCGCATAATAATCGGGTCAACATCAAAATAATTGGCTAACCCGCTGCACACGCCGCCCAACATTTTATCATTCGGGTTTCTGAAAAGTCGCTTTTGCCCGCCGTAGTTTTTGTTGCGAAAAGTTTCTTCATAGCGTGCGGGGAGGTAAGGGCTGGCTTGCGGTGCCGACTCTGCGCCCAGTGTATAAGCCGCGCCTAAAGTTTCAATCAATTTCTGCACATCTGCACAATCAATGCTAGGTGCGCCTGTATTTAACCGTGTGGTAAATAATTCCGAAATGCGGTATTCAATGTCCTGGATAATTTCATCTTTCCCCTGTTCATTGGCAAAATGCCGGTGCAGCGAAGCGATGTATTCTTTCAGGATGAGGTAAGCGTCTTCCTCAATGGGGATAAGCCTTCCGGCAATGTTAATCTGGATGATTCTTTGCATTGTTTTGGTGTTTTTATAAAGTGGTTAATTGATGTACTGACTGACTGATTTCTTCCCAGTTTTGGCGGAGCTGCATGTAGAACTTCACCCCTGCGCGGGTGAGCGAATAATATTTTCTGGGCGGTCCGCTTAGCGATTCCTCCCACCGGTAACTGAGCACTTCCGCATTTTTAAGTCTGGTGAGCAAAGGGTAAAGTGTTCCTTCCAGCACCACCAGTTTTGCGGCTTTTAGTTGTTCTAAAATATCACTTGGGTAAGCTTCTTTTTCTTTGTGGATGATGCCTAATATCCCTAACTCCAGCAATCCTTTCCGCATCTGCGATTCTGCATTTTCAACATTCATTTTTTCAATCGTTTCAGGCAAATGTAGGTAAAGGATAGTAACTGGCAAAGCAAAGTACCTTTTTTGTTAGAGAACCTTGCGTTAGTAAGTAGCTGCCATTGCTTCGGTTTTAACCTCACGCTTTATCAATCCGCTTTGATGCGTGACTTTTGCACCATGCTTTTCAACAAAATTTCTTTGGAGGATGTTGCGCATTTACAGTCCATAATTGGCGAGGGTTTTGTGCATACCGATGCAGAACAATTGGAGCGCTGCGCCTCTGACCAAACCGAAGATTTGGTGCATCTGCCCGAAGTGGTTCTACAACCCCGCACGCCACAAGAAATTGCTGCCATTTTAAAATATTGCAACGCCCGCAACCTTGCTGTAACGCCACGTGGCGCAGGCACAGGATTGAGTGGTGGCGCACTTCCTGTGCATGGCGGCATTGTGCTCGACACGAAGCGGCTCAATAAAATATTGAATCTTGATGAAGCCAATTTTCAGGTAACTACAGAGCCGGGAGTCATCACGCAGGAACTGCAGGAGATGGTGAAAGCACATGGCATGATGTATCCGCCCGATCCTGCCAGTAAAGGCTCTTGTTTTATTGGTGGAAATGTGGCTGAAAATTCAGGTGGTCCGCGGGCTGTGAAATACGGCGTGGTGAAAGATTATGTGCTGAACCTTGAAGTGGTTTTGCCGATAGGAGAAATCATCTGGACGGGCGCCAATGTTTTGAAAAATTCCACCGGCTATAATCTCACGCAACTATTAGTAGGCAGCGAAGGCACGCTCGGCATCATCACTAAAATTGTTTTGCGCCTTATTCCTGCCGTGCAGCACGACCTTCTTTTGCTGGTTCCATTCCGCAGTTCCTTGCAAGCCTGTGAAGCCGTGAACGCTATTTTTCATTGCGGCATTGTGCCATCCGCTTTGGAATTTATGGAGCGCGATGCCATTGTCTGGACGATGCAATTTGTGCAGCAATCTGCCATTGTGCTGGAAGATGATGTGGAAGCGCATTTGCTGATTGAAGTGGACGGAAACAATCTGGAGCAGCTTTATGCAGACGTAACTAAAATCACAGAAGCGCTGGAACAATTTGAAACCGGGGAAATACTTTTTGCAGACAGCTATGAGCAGAAGCAAATGCTCTGGAACCTGCGCCGCAAAACGGGTGAAGCCGTGAAAAGCAATTCCATTTACAAAGAGGAAGATACCGTGGTGCCGCGCGCTGCATTGCCGCAATTGCTCACCACTATAAAAAGCATCGGCAAAAAATATGGCTTCAAATCAGTGTGCTATGGACATGCGGGCGATGGGAACCTGCACGTAAACATTGTGAAAGAAGGAATGACCGATGCAGACTGGAATGAAAAACTGCCCGTTGGCATCCGTGAATTATTTGGAGAAGTAGTGAAAATGGGCGGCACTATTTCCGGCGAACATGGCATTGGGCTAGTGCAAAAAAACTATCTGGATATTGCTTTTGATGAAGTTCAGATGGGATTGATGAAAGGCATCAAAAAGTTGTTTGACCCGAAAGGGATTTTGAATCCTGGGAAGATATTTGGAGACTACAAAAAAACTTTAAACCCGGCTGACTAGTCTATAAATCGTCTAAGGTTTCAGGGGATTGATGTGTGTTGAAGATGCGGAGGATTTGAATAGTTTCTGCTTTTGCACGATAAAAGACAACAAAAGGAAAATGAGACATGACCTTGTATCTAACATCTGCATGGCTAAATGAAGCAGCTTGGGGGTATAGTTTAATTAAGGCCACCACAATCGAAAGCTCTTCATTAAATGCGATTTCTAGATTTCCGGAAATATCGGCATAATAACTGCCGGCGTGCTGGATATCATCAACCGCAGCATCGGAAAAAATTACACTAAAACTCATCGAATTTCAGCGTCTTTTTTACTTCTTCCCAATCTAATCCATATCCTGGAATTTCGTCCAGTTTTCTCCGCTCCTCTTCAATCGAAGCCATCATTTCTTCGGTAACAAAAGAAGGTATTTCAGACCTCCGGATTTCAATGGTTTCGTGCGGATACATTTTCTTCAGCCGTTCAATAAAATCAGCGTTTATTTCCTCCACGTTTATTCTGATAATGGCGCTCATAGCTTAGCAAGTTTTTCTAAAAATAAACAGTTTTGCACAAAGAATTACAATCGGCGTATTCCTGCATCCTCCCTTCAAACCTATCTTTGCGCCTCAATTTTTCCCCCGTTTAGATATGCTTTCTGCCAACGAAATCCGACAGCAATTTCTTGATTTTTTTAAGTCTAAAAACCACCACATTGTCCCCTCAGCGCCCATCGTGGTGAAAAACGACCCTACGCTGCTTTTCACCAATGCAGGCATGAACCAGTTTAAAGATTATTTCCTCGGCAACAAACAACATCCCTATCCCCGCATCGCCGACACACAAAAATGCCTGCGGGTGAGCGGTAAACACAATGACCTGGAAGAAGTGGGCGTGGATACTTATCACCACACCATGTTTGAAATGCTGGGCAACTGGAGCTTCGGTGATTATTTTAAAGAGGAAGCTATTGCTTGGAGCTGGGAATTGCTGACAGAGGTTTATAAAATTCCCAAAGACCGGCTATATGTTACCGTTTTTGAAGGCGATGAAAAAGAAAAATTGCCTGCTTCAGATATTGCTTTGCAAGCCTGGAAAAAACTGGTAGCTGATGACCATATTGTGTTTGGCAACAAGAAAGATAACTTCTGGGAGATGGGCGACATCGGCCCATGTGGTCCTTCAAGCGAAATACATGCAGACCTGCGAAGCGAAGAAGAACGCGCGGAAATAAAAGGTAGCGAACTGGTGAACAAAGACCATCCGCAGGTGATAGAAATCTGGAACAATGTCTTCATTCAATACAACAGAAAGAAAGATGGCAGCCTTGAAAACCTGCCTGCAAAACATGTGGACACCGGCATGGGGCTGGAACGCCTGGTGCGCGTGATGCAATGGAAACAGAGCAATTACGACACGGATTTATTTACCGGCACCATTGCTGAAACAGAAAAAATAACTGCGCGCAAATACGATTTCAGCGACTCAAAAGAAGCCATTGCTTTTCGCGTAATTGCCGACCATATCCGCGCCATTGCATTTACCATTGCGGATGGGCAGTTGCCTTCCAACACCGGAGCCGGTTATGTGATTCGCCGCATTCTGCGCCGCGCTGTTCGGTATTATTATTCATACCTCGATTGCAAACAGCCATTGCTTTTCAGGTTGATGCCAGTGCTTTCAAAGCAGTTTGAAAACGTTTTTCCGGAATTACATCAGCAGCTTGATTTGGTAACCAGAGTAGTGAAGGAAGAAGAAGAATCTTTTTTGCGGACTTTGGAAAAAGGGTTGAAGAAAATGGACGACATCATTGTTGAAACCGCGAAGCAACAAACCGACATCATTAATGGAAAAGCAGCCTTTGAATTGTTTGATACTTACGGCTTTCCGATTGACCTGACGCGTCTCATTGCTTCTGAAAATAATCTGAAAGTGGACGAACCTTCTTTTGAGGAGGAAATGAAGCAGCAAAAAGATAGAAGCCGCGCTGCCACTGCATTAGATACGGATGACTGGATTGTTTTGAAAGAAGGTATGAACCAGTTTACGGGTTATGAAAGGGATGAAGAAATGGCTTCTGTTTTAAAATATCGGCGCGTAAAAGGAAAGGGAAAAGAACTGTATCAGATTGTGCTTGATAAAACACCTTTCTATGCAGAAAGCGGTGGACAGGTTGGCGATACGGGCACTATGCACTTCGGCAATGAAACACTTGAAATTATTGACACCAAAAAAGAAAACGACCTCATTATTCATTTTGCTGAAAGCATTCCGGATGATGCAAGCGGCGAAGTAAAAGCGCTGATTAACAAAGAAACACGTCGCAAAACAGCCATGCACCACAGCGCTACGCATTTGCTACATGCCGCGCTGCGTAAGATTTTGGGAACGCACGTTGCGCAAAAAGGTTCTTTGGTAAACGCCGGTTATCTCCGTTTTGATTTTTCCCATTTTTCCAAAATAAGTGAGGATGAAATAGCTGCCATAGAATTGCTCGTGAACGAAAAAATAAGAGCCAACATAACTGTTGTTACCAAAGAAATGACGAAGGATGAAGCCGTGGAAATGGGCGCCATGGCACTTTTCGGGGAGAAATACGGTGAAAAAGTGCGTGTGGTAATTATGGATGAAACCTATTCCATTGAACTATGCGGCGGCACGCACATTGGTGCAACAGGCGAATTAGGTTTCTTCAAAATAAAACAGGAAACCGCCGTGGCTGCCGGCATCCGCAGGATTGAAGCGCTTACTGGTGAAGCGGCTGAAACATTCATCAACACACAGCTTGCTGCTTTGCATGCCATCAAATCTTCCCTGAAAAACCCGAAAGACCCACAGCAGGCGATTGAAAAATTACAGGAAGAAAATGCGCAGCTTCAAAAGCAGTTGCAAAGCATGGAAGCGCAACAAATGGCTGCACTCGCAAAGGATTTATTGCCTAAACAAGAAACAATAAATGGTGTGCAGTTTTTAGGGCGATTGGTGGAAGTAACATCGCCTGAGGCTTTGCGAAAACTGTGCAGTGATTTGAAAAACCAATTGCCTGACCATGTAATTGCATTAGGCGCAGCAATCGGTGGAAAGCCTTTCGTGGCAATAGGTGTAGCTGAAAATTTGGTTGCCGAAAAAGGTTTGGATGCCGGCAAAATCATTAAGGAAAAAATTGCCCCGCTCATTAAAGGTGGTGGCGGCGGACAAAAAACAATGGCAACAGCCGGAGGGCAAAATACTGAAGGGTTAAAGCAAATGATTGATGCGGTGAAGGCAATGATTGCCGGATAGCCTGCGGATGTAGTTTTCCCGAAATCCAAAAAATTAAACCGGTGCTGAAAATATTGAGTGAAGCGTTTTTGGAGGAATACATAAGTGCTTTGCCATGTAGCATTTCAGCGCAATTGGAGCGACTTGCAGCAATAGAATTAACCCCACATAGTTTTACGTTCTACACATCCGTTGCAGTTATTTCCTCCTCAAAAATTGAAGGAGAAACCCTGGAAACTGATAGCTACGTAAAACATAAAGCGCAACACATTGAATACCTGCCGGACCTGGTTGAAAAGCCCAACGATTTATACCGTGCCTATCTTTTTGCAAAAGATAATCCGCTGACTAAAGAAAATTTCCTGAGAAGCCATGCTTTGCTT
The DNA here is from genome assembly GCA_965218185.1 of Flavipsychrobacter sp. Classification (GTDB taxonomy): domain Bacteria; phylum Bacteroidota; class Bacteroidia; order Chitinophagales; family Chitinophagaceae; genus JAFIGV01. The sequence continues at coordinate 414,958 of CBDCKE010000008.1, read as the reverse complement.
TCCACCCATTTATTGCCGGAGAAATGGCGAGGCGCATACCGAAAAAATGAAATGGTAATCATGCAGCACAACACGGGTCGCATACAATACGAAGCAGCACCGGCAAGCATTCTGGCTCAGGAAATGGAAAAGTTGTGGGTAGATATTTATGCACTTCTCCGCATGGAATTATCCGTGGAATCCATTTTTTACTATGCCGCATTTATTCACCTTGCATTAGCCAATATTCATCCATTTAACGACGGCAACGGACGCGCAGCAAGGCTAATTGAAAAGTGGTTTTTAGCGAAAACGATTGGTGCTTCTGCATGGTGTGTTCCTTCTGAAAAATACTACTACGCGAACGTGAACAATTACTACAAAAACCTCAACAAAACGGGCATGTTTTACGAGCAACTGGACTATTCAAAAGCAAAAGATTTTCTGCAAATGCTGCCTCACAGTTTATTGACTCTGGTTGCCTGATTTATCCTGAATCAACCTTTCCCAAAAAACCTTGCAATTACCTTTGCCCGCATGAAGAAAATACTCGTTACCGGCGGCTGCGGATATATTGGCGGTCATACGATTGTGGACCTTACAAACAATGGTTTTGATGTGCTTTCAGCCGACGACCTTTCTATAGGTTCTATGCAGATGATGCGCGGCGTGGAAAAAGTATTGAACCGCGAAGTAGAAAACTATGAAGTAAACCTTTGTAACCTGGAGAAGACGCGGGAAATTTTCAAAGCCAATCCTGACATTGCGGGAATCATTCATTTTGCTGCTTACAAAAGCGTTCCCGAAAGCGTTTCCGAACCGCTTAAATATTTCAACAACAACATCAATTCTCTGGTCAACATTTTGCAATGCGCTGAAGATTTTGGCGTGAAGCACATTGTGTTCTCTTCCTCCTGCAGCGTATATGGCAATGCCAAAAAACTGCCGGTGAAAGAAGATGCGCCGCTTGCAGAAGCTGAAAGTCCTTACGCGCGGACAAAGCAAATGGGCGAAGCTATTTGCGCTGATTTTGTGAAGGCGCATCCTGATTTCAACATCACGCTACTGCGTTATTTTAACCCCGTTGGTGCACATGAAAGCGCCATTATTGGGGAGCTTCAGGAAAAGCCTGAAAACCTGGTTCCGGTGATTACGCAAACTGCAATTGGCAAGCGCGATAGCATGAGCGTGTTTGGCAATGATTACGACACTCGTGATGGCTCCTGCATCCGCGATTACATCCACGTGATGGACATTGCCAACGCACATACCAAAGCACTTCAGTACACAATGGATGGACGCAATGAACAGCCCTGCGAAGTGTTTAATCTTGGCACTGGAAACGGCGTGTCTGTGCTCGAACTGATTAAAGCTTTTGAAGGCGTAAGCGGCAGTACTTTGAACTATGAAATTTCTCCCCGCCGCGCAGGTGATGTAATTGCCGTGTATGCCGATAATACCAAAGCCTGCAACCTTTTAAAATGGGAAACGAAGTATGACCTGGATGCCATGATGGATACGGCGTGGCGGTGGGAAAAAGAGCTGAGGGAAAGGGAAGTGGGTTCATAGGTTGATAAGTTCATAGGTTGGTAAGTTCATAAGTTCTAAAGGCGGCTTGCAAATCCGTTTTCGGCATTTAGTATGTTTTCAAAAATTGCGTGGGGTTTTAGTTCCTTGCTGATTGTGTGCACTGCGTTTTTTTTCTGTCCGCGATGGGAAAGATTTGGCGGTGAATCTTCCCTTGGCTGGGATGTGAGCGGCTATTATTTCTACCTCCCTGCCACTTTCATTTATCAAGACCTGAAGCAATTAAAATTTGCCGACAGCATACTTCCAAAATATCAGTTTACCGGCAACGAAATGCAGCAGGCAAACCGGCAGGAAAACGGGAATTATGTGATGACTTACTCCGCCGGAATGGCGGTGATGTTTGCTCCGGCTTTTGCCACTGCTCATGCCATTGCGCCGCTCACAAAATATCCGGCGGATGGATTTTCGAAACCTTATCAGTTTGCGCTTGCGCTGCAAAGCTTGCTGGTAGCGGTTTTGGGCTTGTGGTTTTTCAGAAAGCTGATGCGGTTTTATTTCAGTGATGCCACGGTTGGCTGGCTGATACTGGCGCTTTGCATCGGCAGTAATTACCTCAATTGGGCAGCTATTGACAGCACACTTTCCCACAATTACCTCTTCACGCTTTATGTGTTTTTGCTGCTTTGCACCAGCGCTTTTTACCAACGTCCACGTCTCAAATTTGCTTTCGGTATCGGGTGCCTTTCCGGTTTAATTATCCTCGCGCGCCCTTCTGAAATGGTGTGTTTGCTCATTCCTTTTTTATGGGGTTTGGAAAGCCTGAAACTTTCTGTTTTGAAAGAAAGGCTCCAGTTTTTCAGAAGACAATGGAAACCATTTTTAACCGCCGCAATACCGCTGATATTGATTGGTTCCGTGCAATTGATTTACTGGAAATACGCTTCCGGGCATTGGTTTGTTTACAGCTATGGCAGCGACAAAGGATTCTCCTGGCTGCACCCGCATTTCTATGATTACATGTTTAGTTCCCGAAGTGGCTGGCTGGTGTATTCGCCCATGTTGCTGATGGCTTTTGGGGGCATCATTCCCTTCATAAAAACAGGAAAAAATAAAGTTGCTATCCTGAGTTTTTTCCTGCTCAATCTCTACATCGTGAGTGCCTGGGACATTTGGTGGTATGGCGGCAGAGCAATGATTCAGAGCTATCCGGTAATCCTTTTTCCACTGGCTTGTTTGATAGAATATCTACGGACTACGAAGCTGGTGAAATGGATAGCGCTCCCGTTCTTTTTATTGTTTGCCTACGTCAATATCTGGTTCACCATTAATGCCCACGCAGCCCCGGGATTGTATGACCCCGATGGCATGTCGCGACAATACATCCGCGCGGTAATTGGGCGATGGAACGTGCCTGAAGAAACCATGAAACTGAAAGACACCAAATACATATTCACCGGCGAAATAAAAGATGCACGCCTCGTTTATGAAAATGATTTTTCGCAGGATAGTTCCGCAGAAATAGTGCAGCATCCTTCCACCAATTCTCCATGCATTATGCTGGATAAAACCCATGAAAACAGCAGTATTTACAGCTTTCCGTTTATCCAGAAAAACGCCACTTGGATACGCGCAGAAGCTTCCTTTTTCATCCCCCAAAAGGAATGGACTACCTGGCGGATGACGCAGTTTATTGTGGAGGCTTATGATGGACAAAACAAAGTTTCAGAAGCTACACTCCGTGCGCATCGCTTTTTAAATGATGGTGAAACGCGCAGACTGTACGTGGATTTACGCCTTAAAGACGTTCGTGCCGATAGCATTACCATTCATTTTTGGAACGTGGGCAGCGACAAAAGCATTTATATTGACAACCTGAAAGTGTGGGGGTTTAGCGGAGAGGAAAGGTGAAAATGATAGTTTCATAGGTTAATAACTTAAAGCTGAGGTGAAATTGGATAAATTATTTAAAATGGATTATTTAGTTCATGTTATTAATACTAAAATAAAAAGTTGATAGGGAAAATTTTGTCTATAGTGTTTATAATATTCACTTTCTTCCTTAAAAATGTCTTTTTATGTCAAAACCTTTTAACAGACCACCCTTTAGGGTGGTCTTACCACCTTATATGATGGTCGCACCACCTAAAAGAGACTACCGACCACCTGAAAGAGACAAAGGAGGTATCAACTATAGCTACCCACCACCTAAAAGAGACGACGGACACCGGAAACAGACAAAGGAAGTATCAACTATACGCTACCCACCAGCTAAAAGAGACCACTGACCACTTGAAACAGACTACCAACCACCGGAAAGAGACTAAGGAGTTGTCGTTTATACTCGACATACCACCTTAATGCGACGTCTGACTACCTGAAAGAGATGCACTGGTATTTATTTGGCGGTTGATGGTATCTTTGGATGCTAGAAGACTGACTCCATTACAACAATTTTAAAAAAACTATAAAAATTCCGCCAAATAGTGCGCTTTAGGCTAAATTAATAACTAATAAATTTATGTCACGAAAAAGAAACTTGACTAATCTTCCAACTTTTGACTATTTTATTAAGCCGCTTTTGCGAGCTTTGGTCGAACTTGGGGGCTCTGGTTCAATAGAAGAAATAAATGAAAAGGTTTATGAAATTACTAAGTTGACTGAAGAGCAGCTTTCAATTATGCACGGGGAAGATGGAAGGACTGAAGCAGAGTATCGACTTGCATGGACACGTACTTATTTAAAAAAGGCTGGATTTCTCGAAAATTCTGCAAGAGGTATTTGGGCATTGACTAGCGCTCAGATTGATATTTCTAAAGTTGACACAGATAACATAGTAAAAAGTTATCGAGAAAGCTTTAAGATTAAAGCAACGAAATCGACAGCAGGTAAAGAAGCGCTAAAAGAAGAAACAGAAGAGGAATTTGACAAAAAGGAAGATTGGAAAGAAAGCCTTTTAAATATTCTTTATACCATTTCGCCCGCAGCATTTGAACGATTAGCACAAAGGCTCTTGAGGGAAAGCGGTTTTTTTCAAGTTGACGTAACTGGCAAGTCGGGTGATGGAGGCATTGATGGAAAAGGTATTGTTAGAGTGAGCGGACTTTTAAGTTTCCACGTAATCTTTCAATGCAAACGATATAAAGCTTCCGTAACACCAAGCCAAATCCGAGACTTCAGAGGAGCTATGCAAGGACGAGCTGATAAAGGATTAGTGATAACGACAGGAACATTCACCCGAGAAGCTGTAAAAGAAGCTACGCGTGACGGGGCCCCACCAATCGACCTTATTGATGGAGAAATCCTTTGTGACAAACTCAAAGAATTAAAACTAGGTTTATCAACAATTCTTACAGAAAGTATTGAAATAAATGCAGACTGGTTTAAGGCTTTATAAAAAGCGTGATAGGAAGTGGCAAGAATTTTCTGATCTATCTTTAAAGCAAGGAAGGTGCAAAAATCTATTCTCTTGTAATGCTATCAATATGGTAACCCTAGACTAATTAAAATTTTTAACGATAAATATAACGCTGAAATTTCCAGATAATTTAGATGTAGAAGCCTCTGATATCTCTATGATGGTGGCAAGCCGGCTGTATGAAACAGATAAGCTGTCTTTAGGACAAGCGGCAGACGTCGCCGGACTTTCAAAACAAACTTTTGCCGAACTATTAAGTTAATACAACGTTTCCATTTTCAATTTTCCTGCTGCGGAGATTTCAAACGATGTTGATAATGCCTAAGGTCATTATTTCAGACACCAGTTGTTTCATTATTCTTAGCAAGATTGGTGCACTAAATTTCAGGTTTTGAAAGAGGCTGGAGAGTTATAAACACCTACCTCCACCTCCTCTTCCACCCACTCCCTCCCATCTCCATTTTCACTGCACCCTTCGCACTATTGCCAGAGGTTTTTTCTTTTTCCCACACAACGGTTGCAAGCAGCGCAGCCACTTTTTCAGCAGCGGCATCATGGCTTAAAAGCATCTCCGGTTTAAAGTGTTTTTCAATAAATTTAGTGTCGAAGTTTCCACTGCGGAAAGGTTCTGTGCGCACCGCCCATTTGCCAAAAGCAAGCGTAGTGTGAATGCCCTGAATGTAATATTCATCAATGGCACGGCAGAGGCGCTCAATAGCTTCCTCGCGCGTAGGCGCGTGCACCACCAGTTTTGCCAGCATCGGGTCATAAAAAATAGGAATTCCCATGCCTTCTTCATAGCCATCATCTACGCGGATGCCCGGTCCTTTGGGTGGTTGATAAATGGATAGCTTGCCAATGTCGGGCAGAAAATTATTCATCGGGTCTTCAGCACAAACGCGGAGTTCAAGCGCATGTCCGTCAATCTTTAAATCCTCCTGACGGAAGGAAAGTTTTTCGCCACGGGCTACGTTTATCTGTTCCTTCACAAGGTCAATGCCCGTAATCATTTCCGTAACGCAATGCTCCACTTGCAGTCGCGTATTCATCTCAAGAAAATAAAAATTAAGCGCGTCATCTACCAGAAATTCTACCGTGCCTGCACCATAATAATTGCAACTCCTGGCCACAGCCACGGCACTCTCGCCCATGGCCTTGCGGATGTCGGGCGTGAGGCAACTGGAAGGCGCTTCTTCAATTAGTTTCTGATGCCTGCGCTGGATGCTGCACTCGCGTTCAAAAAGATAAACGTAGTTGCCATGCTGGTCGCCCACAAGCTGAATTTCAATGTGGCGCGGCGCAGCTACGTATTTTTCCATGAAAACGGCATCATCCCCAAACGCGCTTCTGGCTTCGCTTTTCGCCATGTCCATCTGCTGTTCCAGTTCCGCTTCATTCTCCACCACGCGCATTCCTTTTCCTCCGCCGCCTGCCGATGCTTTTATCAAAACCGGATAGCCAATTCCTGCAGCAATTTGTTTGGCTTCAGCAGCGGTAGCAATGGGCTGGTCGGTGCCGGGAACCATGGGCACATTGAATTTTTTGGCGGCTTGCTTTGCGGCAATCTTACTGCCCATCATGTTAATGCTGTGTGCCGAAGGACCAATGAACACTAAACCCGCATCAGCGCAGGCTTTGCTGAATGCCGCATTTTCAGAAAGGAAACCATAGCCGGGATGAATGCCTTCTGCACACGTTCTTTTAGCGACTTCAATAATAAAATCACCGCGCAAGTAGCTTTCAGATGAAGGTGCAGAGCCGATGCAAACTGCTTCATCTGCATAGCGAACAAAAGGGGCGTTGCGGTCGGCTTCTGAAAAAACGGCTACGGTTTGGATGCCCATTTCTTTGGCGGTGCGCATTACACGGAGGGAAATTTCACCACGGTTGGCTATTAAGATTTTTTTCATGTTATTTTGTTAGCTAACTACCAAAGTCTTAATCTGTTCAATAAAAGTAAAAAAGACAAATTCTAAAACGGACGGAGCAATGAATAATAAGCCTTTATATTTCTTCTAAACAAGAATTTTAGAAAGGATACCCGATAGCAAGGTTCAGAATCAGGTTTTGCCTGCGCCAATTGCTGCTTCCAAAATCTATCTGGTCGAGCACCAAACGCTGCCCGGCAGGAAGATATGGCTTGCGGATGGGCGTACCTAAATCGAGGCGCAAAAGCAAAATATTAAAGTCTAAACGCAAACCCAAACCTGCATCAATCGCCAGTTGGTTATACCAGTCAGAAGTAAATTCCCCGCCGGGAAAACGAGAGTCTTTATTTGCTGTCCAGATATTTCCTGCATCTACAAACAAGGCAACGTTCAGGAACTGATAAATGTTTTTTCGGATTTCTGAATTGATTTCAAGTTTTATATCGCCCAAAGTTTCAATGAATTGTCCGTTGGCAAGTTGTGTTTGAGCATCAAAAGTACCCGGCCCTACCAACCTTGACCTGAAACCACGCAAGGAACTATTACCTCCGCTAAAAAACTGCTTTATATTAGGCAGTTGCCGACTGTTCCCATAAGGAATACCATAACCAATAATCAGGCGGTTTGCCCAAATGTCCGTTTTGTTGTAAGAATAGTTGCGATAATATCTGCCGTCCGCTTTAAACTTGAGATATTGGGCATAAGTAACGCCAAATATCTTCTTTGGGTCGGTTTCGGAAGCGCCTTGTGCCAGACCTAAAATGTTATTGGAAAGGTCAATTAATCCATTGAAGTAATAGTTGTTTTTGCGTAAGCCAGTTGCTTGTCCGTTGAAGGTATATTCATAGGTAGGACCAATGATTAAGCCATTAAAGACAAGGTTGCTGAAGTTGATATTTTGCTGCAAAGCACTCTGCCCCAATGTGTCGGTCTGCACATAATTAATATTGATAGGGAAAAGCTGATGTTCCTTTCTAATTTCTTCTTTCCATTGATAACCGTAACTCACTTTTCCGGAATGAATCAAATAAAGGCTTTGGCGAACGGTTACATCATAACTTGCCTGGATGGTGGTGCGCGGCACAAAAAGTGAAGGCGGTTTTATATGAACAAACGGAACTAAAAACCGGGGAACTGAAAGCCCGACGCTAATGCCGCCCTCAAAAGTTGGTGGTCGCTGAATCGTGCCGCCCGACTGTGCTTCAAAGCCTCCGCGCAGCGTAACGGTTAGTAATTCAGCGCCGCGGAAAGCATTCCTGTTGCGCCAGCTAAGCGTAGCTGAAGAACCCACACGACTGTCGGATTGGGACTTTACACCTGTTTCAAAACGAATGGATTTTTTAGGGTAGGGGGTGAGATAATAAAACACATCCAAAAGCGGACGCGGATTTTCAAAGGCTTTAAACCGATTTTGAACAAACTTAAAAGTACCTAAAGAAACTAAACGACTTAATGCACGGTTTTGCTCCACACGATTATACGTTTCGCCGGGCTCAAACTGCATGGTCTCGCTAAAAACCTTAGGTTTAAAGGATTTTGTTTTATCAATAATGGTGAAGTTGTCATACTTAGTGCCACTGGAAAGTAGGGTATCCTGCGGACGGGCATTGAGCTGATAATTAGGTAAAATGTAAATGTCGTTTATCTTGTAAATATTGAATGCTTCAGGGGGCGCTTCATCGTATTTTGGTTGCACATACATATCTACCTGATGCGTGCCCACTGTGCTATCCACTTTTACAATCAGATAATCGGGCTGAAAATAATAATAGCCCTTACTGTTCAGTATTTTATCAATGCGCGTGCGTTCGCCTTTTATTAAATCAAGATTGTACGGCAGTTCAGGTTTTAGCAGCGTTTCCGATTTCGTTTCCAGAATGTCTTGCCCAACGCGTGTAGAATCTGCGGGAAAATAAACGTCTCTTATTTTGTATTGAGGTCCCGTTGTCACGTCAAAAATGGCGGTGGTTTTTCTCCCTTTTGTTACTGTGTCTGATTTTACATCCGGGTAGAAAAAGCCGCGGTTCTGCATCAGGTTCACCATCAGCTTTTCATTTTTTTCGAGGTTCATGCTGCTGGCAAGCACCGGCGGCTCACCAAACTTCCTAATCGCGCGGGCAATAGCTCCTTTTTTACTGGTGTCGGCGGCAAGGTTGTAAATGGTGAGTTTCAGGCGAATGCCTAAAAGCGTAGTATTAGGGCGCGGACGAACAACGCCGTTCAAGTCCGTTTTCAGTACGGACTGAGGCCTGCCGCTAACATTATCATCTAAAAAATTGACCTTAGAGCCTACATACAAACTTTCGCCTTTGGGCAACTTTTTAGTATTGCTGCATGAGGCGGCAAGCAAAAGCAACAACGGCAAAAAAGCTAAATGGGAAATGGATATTCTTCGTGAAATCATTTGCGTTTTGCAATCTTCAATTCTCTGTTATCAATTATGGCGGAAGTTGACTGGTCGGAATCTTCACCCTCATCCTGCTTTTTCCTTTCTTCCTCCCGCTTTTTCAACATCTTTTTCTTGCTCATGAATATCTGTCGAAACTTGTTGTAATCCACTTGCAAAATAAAACTCACACCCGTTGCCGACACAAATCCCGCCTGTCCGCCCTGGTCTTCATTCCTGCGGAAAAAACGCACTTTGTAGCGCCGGTCAGCAGTGAGGTCATAATCAACGGCAATATTTCCAGGAATTAATGCGGTGTTTTGATTGGAATTGCTGCGAGGACCTTCAAGCTGGAAATTATTGCCTACAGAAATCGTAAGCCGGTCGTTCAACAATCTTTTGCTGGCGCCGATGTTTAAATCCGTGCGGTTGCGTTTTTCACCGGTTGTGTAATCTTCAGATGATTCTACGCCTAACTGTAAATCCAAACCTTTCACTAATCCACCGGCAAATTTATTAAGTTGCTCAGAGATGAACCGGCTGGCACTTTGCCTCGCTATTGCTTCTGCACCGCCGCCGCCTGCACCATTCTGGAACGGGTTTTCACCCACAAAGTGATTGAGAATAATAACTGCAAAAACCTGCTTGTTCAGCTCTGATTTATCGGTTCTTATTTGGTTAAGTTTTGCCTGCACCACATCTACCACTTCTGACGATACACGATAGTTTTTGTCGGTTGGCAACACCACGTCGAAGGCTATTTCCGGCTGCAGCATTTGCCCTTTTATTTTTAGCTGCACTTCAAAAGGCAGTTTTTGCTTGTAATAAACCAACTCCGCAGGGTCTTGCACCTGCCTTGACACTAAATCGTAAGGCGGAATGTTGGCTTCATACACGGCGGTAATATCAAGCTGTGCATCAGTAGGGTCTCCTGCAAAAGTGATGGTGCTTCCTTTTTCAATGCGGAACAAGCGACGTACAAAATTGTAATTCAACTGGTAAGCGCCATCCACAATTTCAAACACGCCTGCCAAACCTAAAGTGCCATTCGGAGACACAGAAGTATTGAGTGTTGTTTTGCCCCGCACTTTCACGAAATCGCCGGAGCCTTCATCAATAACTACCGTAAACTGCGCTTCTTCATCCAAATTTAGGTTCACATTTATATCGGAACCTTTTGGAACGCGCGTAGCAACATCGTTAGCAGAATCCGGATTTTTTGGAAGCAATACATTTTGTCCGCCCGGCAAGCTGTAATCTACAAACTCCACCACGCCTTTTCTATCCTGAATGCCTGGTTCACTTTGCGGAATAGTTGCGTTTATATCTGTTCCTTTCAGAATGCTCACGCTGCCATCCACATTTGGTGCGGCAACGGGCCCTGTTATATCTAAGTCGGTACTGAAAAACAATTGACCATTAAAAGTTTTATTATCAGCGGGGGTGGAATTCATTGCCTGCCATTCATTGGCTTTTATGTTCATGGCGAGTTTCATATTGGCAAAGTCTTGCGTCAATATTCTTCCATCAATTACGGCTGCGTGTCCGGCGCTATCGCGGATGCTGAATTTATCAAACACAATGCTTTGCCCGTTAAACCTGATAACTTCGGAAGGCATAAAAAACGGAGCACCCAATGCAGAAACGGTGGTTTGTAGCTGATTGGTTTGCAATTGTCCGTTGATGACCGGTGCAGAAGCGGTTCCCTTTATGCTAAGGTTTCCATTTATGCCGCCGCTGGTATTTTCAATAGCATTCATGGTGGCACCTTCAATGGATGCAACATTCAGCGGGTTCAGAATCAGGTTCATGTCGAAGTTGTTGCCGTTTACGGGCTGCGTGTAATATAATCCGCTCAATTGCACGTTGTTGCCTTGTCCGGTGATGCCTACTTTAGCATCGAATGCATTTTGAGGAGCCGTTTTCACGTCAATATTTACGTTGCCAATCGTATCTCCAAACATGGCAAGGTTGCTCACCAACAAATTTGTAGTCAGCTCAGGGTTGGGAGATATTTGCTGCACGTTCACCGTTCCGCCTAAAATGCCATTTGCAAGCAGCGTGTCTTTGCTGATTATTTCTGTGATGTTTGACAAGGAGAAGTTGGAAATATCTGCCGTGAGGGGTGCATTAAACGTGGGCGACTGGCTATTTACGGAAATGCTTTCATTACCATTGCGGATAGCGAAGTTCTGAATGTAAAATCCCGGAGGGCCAAACACAATCTGATTTTGAGGCGTTACCTGCCAGGTTTTATAATTCAATAATAATCCGGGCTGCAATTGCACAATCTGCGCATCCTCATTCCTTTGCAGCGAAGCGCCTAAGCCAAACCGCGGAACGCTATCCACATCCGAAACAGAAACATTGGCATTCACCAGGTTCGTTCTTAAATCACCAAACACCTTTGCATAATAAAGGTCAATAGAGTTTTGCTGAAAATGCTTCACGTTGGCGGCATAAGTAAGCGCAGAATCCGTACCGTTCACCCGTACGCGCACGCCGTCAATGTGCATATCGGCATATTGGATTTCCGGAGCATCCGCATTTAAAAACAAACGCTGTGGTGTTACGCCAAAATCAATCCGCACGGTATCCAACTCCTTCAGTTCAGGCACAAAACCGGTAATCAGCGGGTGGTTTTCAATCCGCGCAGTACCTTTTAAATCATAATCAGCAGGCAGGTCGTATTTCGCACCAAATTTCTTTTGCGCATTCATCGTGCTATCGTCAAACACATAATGCCTGTCGATTTGATATTGAATAATGTTACCAATTTTAGTGAGTGGCGTGTGCCCCCAAACGTGTGCAGAAAGCATTTGCGCAAACAAAACAATGTTATTACCGCTGTCTGCCGATGGATGCGATTTTAAATAAAAAGTATCTAATGCATAGCGGGTGCCATTGGTGGTGATAACCGGGTTGTCTATCACGAGTTCCCCCTGTGGATAATCGGGGTTCAGTTCCGGGAAATCTGCATGAAGCTCGCCGCGCAACCTCAGTTCTGTTGGGTTAAAATGCAACGCCTGCAAGTCCACGCTGTCAATGATGGCATCTGCATAAACGGATGGATATTTCCCGCTAAGGTTTGCATTGCCATTAAGTGCCAGCCTCAAATTCGGGTCGTTTGCTTTCAGGTCGAAATTGGCTTTTTGCTGTGCCATGCTGCCGCTAAAGGCAATGTCGTGATAATTATATTTCTGATAAACGGCTGAGTGAATGGTTCCCTTTGCTTTTGCATTTAGGGTTTTAGGGTCGAAGCCGGTGCCTTGCGCTGCTAAATCTGCGGTAATGGTGCCTAAAACAGTGTCCATCCGAAGCATTCTGCCCACGTTTAGCGCCTGTGTTTTTAAGGAGATGTCATAGCGTTCTCTACCCGTTCCTCTGCTCATATCCACCAATCCGCGGATGTTTGCATTCCCATCCGTACTCATGAAAATAAGGTTTGGCTTATAAGCAACGGTGGTTCCTGAAAGCGTACCGGCAAGCCCAAAACGGTCGGGCAGGCGGAAGGATTTTAAGGTGGCGGGAGGCAGCAACGTTTCCAAATCGCGGCGGGAAGATTGCAGTTTGGCAACATTCAGATTGTAAGATATTTTGTTGGGGTCAGGCATTCCATACACGGCGCCGCTGATGTTCACTTCCGTATTCCCTAACCCTGAAAGATAAAACTGACCAATATCCAGTGCATCCATTTTGCCTTCCACTCTTGCGGCAAGCTGCAACTGCCCGAATTTATTTTTTCTGAAAAAATCCTGCTGCTCTAACTGTGGTGCAAAAAGCAATACATCCTTCATCCCGATTACGCTGTTCTCCAAATTCAGTTTCACCTGCACCAATTCAGGATGGGTGGTAAGTGCTTCAAGCGATGGATATTTTACCTGCACAAAATCCTGCAAAATGGTTTTATCCGTTTGCAAATAAAAATCCCGAAGGAACGCGCCTTCAGGGTAATAGGCAAAATTGGTTTTCAGTTCCTGAACATACAGTCCGCTTTGCTCTTTAACGGTAAAATGTTGGATGATGCCTGCAATGGTATCGGTGGTGTAATTAATATCTTTCGCATCCAGCACCAGTCCGGTAAGGTCGAGGTGGGAATAGTCGATGCCTTGTTTCACGCGCGGCTCGTTTTCATTATTCATCGCGAAGCCAATGTTATTGAGGTTTACGTCGCCTACGGTAACGCGCCATTTTGTAGCGGTGTCAGGGTTGGTTTGCACGGCAGTATCGGCAATTTCTTTTGCTTTATCGGCGGCTACTTTGCCGAGCAGCATATTTATTTGGGTGTTTTGAAGCTTAATATCTTTAATGGCAATATCCTGATGGGTGATGTCCATTTTGCCGGGATGCGCCAGCAGGCTGCCCACTTTAAAATCCATGAAACTGCGCCCTACAAAATCCTTTTGTGCAAAGGAAACATTCTTTAAATCCAGCTCATTAGCACCAATGTTTAATACAAGCGGCGCAGTAGAAGTGTCTTCAGGTGTGGGCGGGAGGTAAGAAGTATCGGTAATCATCACCGCACGGAAACCATCTACCAGCAACTTATCAACCTTATACGTCATGGTGGAAGGTTCAAGCGCTTCCATCGTCAGGCGCATTTTATCGATGGCATAATCCATCCTGCTGCCGCCGGTGTAATCATCCATTTTAAACCGCACATTATCAATCACCAGTTTTGCGAGGTGAAAAGTCATGGCGGCGGAGGTGTCGGGGGCTTGTATTTTGGTGGTATCTACGGGTGTTTGGGAGGCGAAGGCATCTATGATGTAGGCAAAATTAAAATTGGTGTCGGGGGCAATGCGGTATAAGTGGGAATAAATACCGTTCAATCTAACTTCCTGAACATCTACCGTGTTTTTCAGGAGTTTCAGCATGTTGATGTCCACTTTCAGTTCCTTTCCGGCAAGGAGGGTATCGCGTTTTTGGTCGAGGAAAAGCACATCGCGCAGCACAATCATTTTAGGCAGTTCGTAGTCGAGTTCCCCAATCTGCACTTCTGTTTTCAGTTTATTATTCAGGAAGCTGACGGCTTGCTTGCGCACAAAGTTTTTGCCGGGCGGGGTGATGATAATTATAATGGCAAGGAGCACCAAAAAAAGGATGCTCCCGATTATCCATAGCGTAACTTTTAAGACTTTGCGCATGTTAAAGGGTGGGCGTTCAAAAATTATACCGTAAGGGGGCGCAAAGGTAAAAAGATAAAGTAAGATAGAAAAGATAAAAGTGGCAAGATAAAAGTTATGAAAATATTTTTAACCATGATTTTTAAAGATAAAAATATAATGTGAAAAAAGTTTAAAGTTATAAATAAAATGCTTATGCTGAATTTGAATAATTTTCTTCATCCATTAATCGGTATTCTCCACCATTCAATCTATTTTTAAAGTCACTATTCAATAATTATTATTTTGCATTAATTTAATATAAAACATCCCCGCGCAACCTGAAAATTCCGCAACTGGGGCCAAAATTGCCTCGATATGCTTTCTTGTGCCCGCGAAATGCCTTTTTGTGCTCGCCAGATGCCAGTTTAGCCTCCCTAAGTCCCTTCTTCATCTCCCGAAATGGAAACATAATATCGCCGGATTGCATCTTCACCCAATCGGCTGTCATCTCTACATTAAAAATCATCCCTAAAACAAATGAAATGGCGGCGTAACACCGCCCGGTAGAAGCGACGGAAATATGAACGCACCATACCCGCCAAGACTTGATACTTATTACTTGCTACTTCCCCGCTACCCCAACAACTCACAAGGTTTTAACCCCGTTGATTTTTTAAAAGCAGTAGAAAAATGAGAGATGGAACTATAACCCAACAGCGCAGCCACGTTGGTAACCGATTGCCTGCCGCCCATCAGCAATTCCTTTGCTTTTGAAATGCGCAGTTCCTGCTGAAATTCATTAATTGTTTTGGAGAAAATAATTTTAAAGCCTTTTTTTAGATAGCACTCGTTCATGGCTATTTTCCGGCTTAGTTCCTTAATGGTGAGCGGGGCATCAAGGGTTTCTTCGAGGATGGTGCGTGCCCTGTAAATTTTTACCTGCTCCGTTTCATTCTCTAAAAACCTGCAAGCCGGAACGGCGCAAACGGTGAAGGGGAGCGTAACGGCTTCAACGCTTTTACGGAGAATTTGAATAGCGGCCTCTGTAGCCTGCATGGCTTTCAACAATTCATTAATGCCGAGTGTATTTTCTAACTGATGTAATAATATTTTAGTTGCGGCGCAGGGAAGGAATGCATATTCAGCCGATTGGTCGAGGCGGAAGGGGGATACCGAAGACAGCCATTCCATCTCAAACATTTCAAAAAAAGCAGGCTGGAAATGGAATTTATACACCGTAGCCATGGCGGGCTGTGTGCCGTTCATCAAAAAAAGCAATTCAATATGGTAAGCACCATCGGCAATGGGGAAAAGGAAGAGGCGGGCATCGGCATCGGGTAGTGCGTTTTCAAAATGCGCTGTTTGGATGCTTAGTTTTTCAGCCTGGATATACCGGTTTATGGTGATTTGGGTGGTGCTTTCGATGCGTAGTTCGCCGCCGGATATGCGTTCAAGCGAAGTGGAGGCGGGGAGGGAAGCGGATGTGGTTTCAGGCATGGGAAGCGAAGGTAGGGTTGATTTGGATTGGCAGAGATTAAGGGAATGTTGCCATTTGGCCGATTGAATTTAGACGTCCGGTGTTAGCTTCCTACATCAGACCTTCTACTTTCTACTTTAGACTTTCTACTTTAGACTTTCTTCTCCATAAAATTTTCCGTCCCCTTGGGTATCGTTTTCAGGCAGTCCATCAAGTCCACTATTTCTACGCTTACGGGCGCGGTGCTTGGTGCATTAATTATTTATCTGAGCCGCGAATACATCCGCGATAATCAGGAGCTGGGCTTTCGGGACAACCTGATAAATCAGGCAGTGGTGGGCGGGCATATTTTGCTGTTTGGATTGCACAATATGCTGGGCGTTTACATTCACCGGTATGCCGATGAAGACCGGCGGAAAGGCGCGCTGCTAAGCATTTCTCTGGTGTTGCCCGGCATTTTAATTGCCCTGGCTTCGCTGTTTTATTTTCTTTTTAAAGAAGAAGTAACGGCGCTTTTTAAACCGGAAGACATACCGCTGATTCGGCACTTCTTCCTATGGCTTCCTGTGTTCACGCTACTGTTTGCTTATCAGGTTGTTTTAGAAACCTACCTCATCTCCCAACTGAAAGTGGCGAAGGCAACGTTTGTGCGGGAAGTGCTGCTGCGGTTGCTGAATCTTGCGTTGATTTTGCTGTATGGTTTTGGGCAGATTTCTTTTGATGCACTCGTGGTTTCAACCGTGCTGGTGTACCTCATTCCCATCTCCATTTTATGGGCAATAGCGCGGCAAACCGATGCCTGGAAACCAACGCTAAGCTGGAAAGTTTTTGATAAAAAAGAGCGCGGCGAGATTGTGCATTTCACCTGGTATCATTCGTTGCTCAGCGTTTCGCTAACGCTGATAGGCACGCTGGATGTGCTGATGCTGGCGGCGCTTTCGCCCGATGGCTTGCGGGCAATACCGGTGTATGTGGTGGCGGTGTTCCTGATGTCGCTGCTGATGATTCCTTACAAGGCAATGCTACAGGCAACTTTTCCCATTTTAGCGCAGGCATTTGCGGTGGATAATCAGGAAAAAGTGACGGATGTTTTTACACGTTCTTCCATCAACTTCTTCATTGCTTCGGTAGCCATGTGGTTGCTCATTGTTTGCAACTTGCCGAATGCCGTTATGATACTTCCGGCAGGCAAAGGGTATGAAGCCATTGTGTTGCTGGTGCCTATTCTTTCCATTGGGCGGATGATGGATTTAGCCACCGGGATGAACGACCAGGTGCTGAGTATTTCGAAGCATTACAAGTACAACTTTTACATTTCGGTGCTGCTGGTGTTTTTGCTTATCGGGCTGAACTGGTTGCTGATTCCGCGCTTCAATATTTACGGCGCAGCATGGGCATCATCGCTTGCTTTAATTGTGTTTAATCTCCTCAAGTTTTTTATTGTAAAAAAGAAGCTGGAGCTTCAGCCATTTTCTTTGAAGACGCCGTTGGTGTTAGTGGCTGCTTTGGTGGCATTTGGTGGCGGCTATTTTTTGCCGCATCTGGGGAATC
Source organism: Flavipsychrobacter sp. (assembly GCA_965218185.1). Taxonomy (GTDB): domain Bacteria; phylum Bacteroidota; class Bacteroidia; order Chitinophagales; family Chitinophagaceae; genus JAFIGV01. The sequence goes on along the minus strand of CBDCKE010000008.1, from coordinate 397,584 downwards.
CGTTTGCAGATACCTTTTGCAGGAGTGTGCTGATTCTGGGATTGTATGCCGGTATGCTTTTCTGGCTAAAGCCATCCCCCGACCTGCTGGAATATTTGCAAACAGTGAAGAAAAACAAGCGGCTTTTTTAAGCGGAGCAGGCAGTGTTTTAAAACCATTATTTTTGAACCCTTCAACAAAGAGTTTATGGAATACAAAGAAATCGTTTCGGTAACGAATATGCCCGGCTTGTTTCACCTGATTGGGAGCAAAAACGATGGGGCTATTGTGCGCAACTTGGCAGACAAGTCGAGCAGGTTTGTGTCGTCGCGCCTGCACCAGGTAACGCAGTTGGAAACGATTGAGATTTACACGGTGAACGACAATGTGCGGCTTCACGAAATTTTCCAGATGATGAAGGATAGCAGCGAGCCAATGCCGGATATTAAAACCGCCGATAAAAAAGCCATCCTTGCTTATTTTAAAAAAGTATCGCCTGAAATTGATGAAGACCGCGTGTACATCAGCGACATGAAGAAGATGCTGAAATGGTATGAACTTCTGAAAGCAAACGACCTGCTGCACTTCCCCAAACCAAAAGCGGAAGGCGAAGAAGAGGCAGCCGAAACGGAAGCTGCTGAAACAAAAGAGAAACCCTCAACAAAAGCATCCGCAGAAAAAGAAACATCGCCGAAGGCAGCAAAGAAAAGCGCAGAAACGCCTAAAAAGAATGCGGTAGAAAAAGAAGAAAAACCAAAGAAAACTGCGGCAAAAAAGAAACCTGAAAACGCGGATACTTCTTCTGAAAATAAAGAGGAGACTGCCGGTGAAAAACCTGCAAAGAAAAAGGCTGCACCTAAAAAGAAACCTGAATAATTTGGGGTTTTAAGAGTGTATTTTATTGTGGCTAAGCGAGCATATCCTTAGCCATTTTTATTTGGCAGAATGTAGCGCGGTTGTTCACCCTTGCGGCTGTATTTTTGAATGAATGTGCGCTATGCTTTCTCAACGTTTCCGGTTGCTGCTGTTTGTTTTCCTTTTTCTTTTTTGCCATGATTTAATCGTTGCACAAACTCCAAAAAGGGAATTCCGCGCCGCCTGGATTGCTACGGTTTCCAACATTGATTATCCCTCCAAACCCGGCTTGCCCGCCATTCAGCAACAACAGGAATTTATTGCCCGCCTCGACCAGTTGAAGGCGCTTGGCTGTAATGCCGTAATCGTGCAGATTCGCCCCGCTGCCGATGCTTTTTATGCGTCACCTTTTGAACCCTGGAGCCGCTTTTTAACCGGCAGGCAGGGGCAACCGCCTTTCCCTTATTATGACCCGCTGGAGTTTATGATTGGGCAGGCACATCAGCGGCAAATGGAATTTCACGCCTGGTTTAATCCGTTTCGCGCACTCACCGACAGCAAAAAAAATCCGAATCCCCAAAGCCATGTAACAAAGCAACACCCTGACTGGGTGATTGCTTACGGTGGTAAATCTTACCTCGACCCGGGCTTGCCGGAAGCAAGGGAATACGTGCTCCGCGTTATTCTGGATGTGGTGAAGCGATATGACATTGATGCGGTGCATTTGGATGATTATTTCTACCCTTACCGGATTGCCAATGTGAATTTTGGTGACGACCGCAGTTTTAAATTGTATGGTCGTGATTTTGCGGAGCGGGACGATTGGCGGCGCAACAATGTGAACCTTTTTATTTCAGCACTCAGCACCAACATCCGCAGCACCAAACCTTTTGTGAAGCTGGGTATTTCACCATTTGGCGTTTGGAGAAATCAGAGCAAAGACGCAGAAGGCTCGCCCACGCGCGGCGGACAAACCAACTACGACGACCTTTTTGCCGATGTGCTTTTATGGATGAAACGGGGGTGGATTGATTACCTGTTGCCGCAGCTTTACTGGGAGCATGGACACCGGCTGGTAGCTTTTGAAATTTTGCTTCCATGGTGGGATGCGCACCGCTACAACCGGCATATGTATTATGGTCTGGGCTTGTACCGGATGCTTGGCAAGCCCACCGGAAAGTGGATTGGCACCGGTGAATTGCTTTCGCAGATTAAAGACATCCGGGAGCAAACAGCATCGCCGGGGTATGCGCTTTACAGCACCTCCAACTTTGATAAAATAACGGTTCCCATCCGCGATAGCATTGAAAAGTATAATCGCTTTGTAGCCATTCCGCCCGTCATGCCCTGGCTTGACAGTATTCCGCCACCCATGCCGGTTGTAAACCTCACGCCTTCTTCGCAAGGCACTCTTTTGCGTTGGAATCCTGGCTATCCTGAAAAAGAAACAGCGCGTTATCTGGTGTATCGTTTTGTGAATGGTGAGCCTGTAAATCTGGATAGAACCGACCGGATTCTGGCATTGCTTAGCGGCACGGAATTGCTGGATGCTGACGCCAATAAGTTTAGCAAAGTGACCTACGCCATCACGGCATTAGACAGGCTTTGGAATGAGAGTGCGCCGGTAGTGCTGCCAAACCGAACGAAATAAAATCCGGTCTTTAAGCGTTTAAAACATTCCATTCTTAAAAACAAAAACCAAACAACAATGAAAAAGATTTTCGGAGCCCTATTTATTACTGCAGCGCTTATGGCAGGTTGCGGTGATGACACAAAAAACCCAACACCAGAGCCTTCACTCACCGGAGGAAAAGGCGGCGCATCAACGCTAAAAGTGACCCCTCAACATCACGGTGAGAACATCGACAGTTGCACCATCTTCATTAAATATGCAGCAAAGGACAAGCCTTCATCCTACGATGATTCGGCTGTGTGCGTGCTTATAGGCGGCAAGCCTGTAGCCACTTTCGACAGTTTGCTGCAAGGCGATTATTACCTCTTCGGGCATGGCTACGACACTTCCATTTTTGAAATTGTGGAAGGTGGAGCGCCGGTAAAAATTGATGGGGATGGAATTAAAAACGTGAATTTGCCAGTTACAGAAGGGGATTAGTTTTTCGTTCTTTTTCTTAGTAACCTGTGCTGGTTTTGGTTAGGAAGATGCAGTGTGGATAACTTGTTAGTATTGATATTGACTTAACAACCCTCCTTTCCTTTTTATCCTATTTTTGATTTAAACGCAGTAGAAATGATGTACGATGATGATGATTTTGCGGAAGAGTGGAGCGCACTGGACGACCTTATCCGCCGCTATGAAGATGTGAAAAACGGAAATCCTGCCGGCATGATGGATGAAGATGAGTTTGAGCAGGTAATTGAATATTATTTCCAGAACAGTAATGAAGAACAGGCGCTCCTCGCTTGTGATATCGCCCGCACTTACTATCCCTTCTCCGCTTCCATTTTAATTCTCCGCGCCGAAATCCTTACGCAGGGCCAGAAGTATGGCCAGGCTTTGAAAGTGCTGGATGAAGCTGAACAATATGATGCAAACAATCTGGATGCTGTTTTGCTCCGGTCTGATGTGTTGCTTGCGCAGTTTAAATACGACCAGGCAGCTGCGCTTCTTGAAAGCCGTTCCAATGAATTTGATAAGCGGGATAAAATAGAAATTCTCCTTGAACTGGCGGATGTTTATGACGAGTGTGAGCAGTTTGAAGCCGTGTTTGAAACGCTTAAAAAAGTGATTAGCATAGACCGGAGAAATGATGAAGCGCTGCAGAAAATTTGTTTCTGGGCAGAGTTTACAGACCGGCTGGATGAAAGCGTGAAGCTGCATGTTCACCTTACCGACGAAGACCCGTTTAATGCACTTGCCTGGTTTAATCTGGGCGCCGCTTATCAGGGTTTAAAACTTTTTGAAAAAGCCATTGAGGCTTATGAATATTGCATCGCCATTGATGAAAAATTTGAGTTTGCCTACCGCAATGTAGCCGACGCTTACATGCGCCTGAAGCTGTACGATAAAGCATTGGACAGCCTTGCAAATCATCTTGAAATTGCAAAGCCGGAAGATGTGATTTATGAAGCCATGGGCTACTGCTGGGAAAAGCAGAAAGACTATCGCCGTGCCCGGGAATATTATCGGCAGGCTTCCAGTTTAAGTCCGCAGGATGATGCTATTTTCTTTAAAATCGGAGAGACTTACGCGCGGGAAAAACAATGGGAAAAAGCGGTGAAATCATATACCGTGGCACTGCATCTCGACAAAGAAAATGCTGCTTATTGCATGGCTATCGGCAATTGCCTGATGGAAATGGATGTAACCAACGAAGCCTTGGTTTGCTACGTAAATGCGGTGCGTCTTAAACCCGGAAATAAAACCACCTGGATGGCGCTTACCAAAGGACTTTACCTCGCCGGTTTTTACGAAGAAGCGCTTACGCAAATAGAAATTGCCCGCGATAATTGTGGCGACAAAGCTGACTTCCGATACTTGCAGGCAGCCTGCCTTTTTGAAATGGGAAAATCAAAAGAAGCGCTTATCCAATTGGAAACTGCATTAAAAGATGCGCCTTTGAGAAGCAGACAATTCACCACGCTGAACCCTGAATTTATCAGAAGAAAAGCCGTTAGTGAGTTATTGAGCGCTTATAAAAAGAAGAAATAAGACGTCCAAAACTTAGGTTTTTTCCACCAGTTTCCTCCCGATTCCAGCTTTCCAGTCAGTCTTTATTGACGTAGTACCGCTCTCTTTCTACCCGTCCGCGCTTTACCGGATTGGCAGTAGCATCGGCATAATTAGCGCGTTTGTTCCAAAGGTCGATAGCGCTGAAAACGGCTTCGCGAAAGGAGGATGGGTCTGCAATGTTTTTACCCGCAATATCGAATGCAGTGCCATGGTCAGGGGAAGTGCGGATGACGGATAAGCCCGCTGTAAAATTCACACCTTCTCCGGCTGCAAGTGTTTTAAAAGGAATCAATCCCTGGTCGTGATACATGGCTAGCACGCCATCAAAATGTGCATAACTGCCGCGGGCGAAAAAAGCATCTGCACTGTAAGGTCCGAACACCAGATTTCCCTGCTGATGCCATTGTTCAACAAGTGGGCGGATAATGGTTTGGTCTTCTGTCCCGATTTGTCCGTCGTCTCCCGCATGGGGGTTTAATCCTAACACGGCAATGCGTGGCTTGTCTATCCCGAAATCCTTTACCAGCGCGTCTTTCAGCAATTGCAGTTTTGATTGAAGCAGGTCGCGGGTAATGCTTGCAGCGACTTGCGAAAGCGGTACATGTTCTGTAGCCAGCGCAATCCTCAGGTCGTTATTAAACAGCAGCATGAGCACATCTTTTGCGCCAAATTTTTCTTTAAAAAAAGGCGTGTGTCCGGTGTAAGGGAAATCGTTTAAGCGGGTATTGCTTTTATGAATTGGTGCAGTTACAAGCGCATCCAGTTCTCCATCTTTTAAACATTGCGCAGCCACCATTAATGAGCGAATGGCATACTTGCCGCCACTTTCAGTGAGTGTTCCGGATTGTATAGTAACATCCTCATCCCAACAATTAAAAACGTTCACCTGCTTTTCGCTGAGGTTAGAAAGGTCTTTGGTGATGGAGAAGTTGAAAGGTGCATCAGCAGCGCTTTTGCGGAAACTGTTCATCACTTTGGCAGAAGAGAAAATTACCGGAATGCAAAAGTCCAGCATCCGGGAATCGGAAAAAGTTTTGACAATCAGTTCGGGCCCAATGCCATTTAAATCTCCGGTGGTGATGCCAATTATAGGTTTGCTTCTGTCCATAAGGTGGGTGCTTTTTTTTGAGAAATAATGGAGTGTGTGGTGTTGGAATTATTGTTTGTAGTGAATCAGAAAATCAAGCAACATGCGCAAGCCGAAAGCCGTGCCTCCAGCGGGGATGTATCCTTTCTTAGTCATCGAAAATGATACCCCTGCAATGTCAAAATGCATCCAGGGGTAAGCAGTGAAATGCTCCAGAAACTTTCCGGCAGTGATGGCTCCGCCGGTAGCGCCACCTACGTTTTTAAGGTCGGCAATTTCTGATTTTATCTGCTCGCCATATTCATCCCACATCGGGAATTCTGCAAGCCTCTCATGCTGATTGTCGCCACTTTTTTTCAGTGCTTCTTTGGTATCATTTTCCGCATTTCCCATACACACAATGCCATGTTCACCAATGGCTGAAGATGCAGCGCCGGTAAGGGTTGCGAAGTCAAACACAAGTTCCGGTTTGTAGCGTTTTGCCCAATGCAATGCATCGGCAAGCACCAGCCTTCCTTCTGCATCGGTGTTCAAAACTTCCACAGTGGTTCCGTCATACATCGTGATGATGTCGCCGGGCACATAAGCATCTTCCCCCGGGCGGTTATCGGTAGCGGGCACCAAAGCAATTACGTGAAGCGGCAGTTTCATTTTTGCAATGGCATACATCGCCCCACTCACCAATGCTGCTCCGCTCATGTCGCTCTTCATCCGGTCCATAGAAGCAGGCGTGGGTTTGAGGGAAAGTCCGCCGGTGTCATACACAATGCCTTTGCCTACCAAAACCACCGGATTTTTATTGACTGCTCCGGCTGGTTTGTATTCCATAATGGTGAAGGTTGGCGGGTCAATGCTTCCTCTGTTTACGGAAAGGATGCCGCCCATTTTCTCTTTCTCGATTTGCTGTTTGTTTAAAATGCGCGTCTTAAATCCGGCTTCTTTTCCCATTGCCGTAATTTCTTCTGAAAGTTGCGTTGCGGAAAGAAAATTGAGCGGTTCATTTACAAGTGTTCGAACCTTGTAAATAGCGGTGGTAATGGCTTTCAGGCGTTCAAGCTGCTGGTTGGATATGCTGTTTTTAAGGAAGGAAATCTGAGAAAGCGCGTGCGTAATTTTCGTTGCTTCTTTGCGGTATTTCAAGAATTGATAAGAAGCCAAAGCCATGCCTTCAGCTAATTCATAACCTGCTTGCTCGTTTTGGGAAAAATTCTCCATAACGACTTCCGTAACTTTTTGTTTGTTCAGGAAGAGGCTGAGTTCGGCTCCGGTTTTACGAATGCCTTCTGATGTGAGCGCAGGTGTTTTTTTATTTTTTGGAATGAACAGAATAAGATAGTGCGTGTATTGATTGATGATTACATGCTGCTGTTCTTTTTTATTAAAGGCATCCTTTGCAAAGCCTTGCTCCGCCTGTGTTAGCGCGGAAACCTGGTTGAGGTCGTCTGCTTTTTCAAGAATGCAAATCCGGTGTTTTTTTTCTGCTTTCTGAACAATTTTGAACTCCATATTTTTTAAAGAAAAAATGAGGTGCAAAGGTAGCCGTTCCCATGAATGACTTGCGGGGCGCTTTTTTTGGTGGTTGGAATGTAAGTGGTGACTTTTGCCCCATGCAGTATTCGCTGAAAAAAAACCTGGGACAACATTTCCTGCACGATGAAAATGTGTGTGAGAAAATTGTGCATCAGCTAAAACCCTACAGCGGCATGCAATTGCTGGAAATTGGTCCCGGCGGCGGAGCGCTAACAAAATGGCTTTTGCAGTGGCAGGATGTGGATTACAAAGCGGTGGAAGTGGACGAAGAAAAAGTGCTCTATCTGCTCCATCATTATCCGGAACTGAAAGAAAAAATAATTCAGGATGACATTCTGAAAACCTCGCTTCCTTTTGAAGGGAAGTTTCACATTATTGGCAACTTTCCTTACAACATTTCATCTCCCATTCTTTTTAAAGTTTTGGAGTGGGAGCCTTTTGTAGCAAGTGTTACAGGCATGTTTCAAAAAGAAGTAGCGCAAAGGATTGCTGCCGGACCGGGGTCTAAAACCTACGGTATTTTAAGTGTGTTGATGCAGGCTTTTTTTGAAGTGGAATATTTGTTTGACGTGAATGAAGGATGCTTTACGCCACCGCCAAAAGTGAAGAGCGGCGTTCTGAAATTTTTGCATTCCGGCAACCCTTTTAAAATTGAAAACAAGAAACGGTTTATAACCCTCGTGAAAGCAGGCTTCAACCAAAGAAGAAAAACCTTGCGCAATGCGTTGAAAAGTACGTTGCCTCCTGGGGCAGAATTTCCGTACATGGATAAGCGGGCAGAGCAATTATCTGTTTCCGATTTCGTTGAAATTTATCGGTTGTTTTTATGAAAAATGGAAAAGTTCTGATTGCAGCACATGTACATTCTGTTTTAACAGAAGGCTTGCTGGCAGCGGGTTACGAGCTTATTGATATGCAAAGCGTAAGTCAGGATGAAGCGTTGCAAATTATTCCTGAATGCACTGGAGTTGTTACTTCTACACGATTGCTTATTGACGCCACTTTTCTTAAAAAAGCCACATCGCTTAAATGGATTGGCAGAATGGGCAGTGGAATGGAAATAATTGACGTGAAAACCGCCACAGAAAAAGGAATTATTTGTTTTAGCAGCCCTGAAGGAAACAGAAATGCGGTGGCAGAACATGCACTCGGAATGCTATTATCTCTCACAAAAAAAATAAGCAGCAGCCATGCGGAAGTGAAAAATGGCTTGTGGAATCGCGAAGTAAACAGAGGCATAGAACTGGAAGGAAAAACGATTGCAATTATTGGATTCGGAAACACCGGACGGGCGTTAGCAAAAAAACTTTCGGGCATGGAAATGCGCATTCTGGCTTACGACAAATACCATCAGATTGAGGCTTCAGAAACCATTATTCCGTGCCCTGATTTGCAGACTATTTTTCAGGAGGCAGACGTTGTTAGTTTTCATGTGCCGATGCAGCAAGACACGCACCATTACTGCAACACAGCGTTTATTGAGCAAATGACAAAACCATTTTTGTTGGTGAATACTTCCCGCGGAAATGTGGTTGATACTGTGGCGTTACAGAAAGGTTTACATTCGGGCAAAATAATGGGTGCTGCTCTGGATGTGCTGGAAGAAGAACCTTTAGAGAAAATGACAAAAAGCTTACGCGGAGTTGTGAATAGTTTGCTTCTTTTGCAACAGGTAATAATCACCCCTCACATAGCCGGCTACTCTAAGGAAAGCCTTTACAAAATGAGTGCTTTGCTAAGAGAGAAGATTGTCACCTTAGAGTAAGGACTTATTTTACAAACATTTTTTTGACAAAAACTTAAAATACTGCTTGTACTTTTAACAGCAACTTTTACCTTTACCGCTCAATTTGATTATCTAATTTTTACTTGATATGAATAGAAGATTACATTACCTGCTTGTTCTAATTTTTCTGGGAGTTGCAAATGTTGCCCTTGCTCAGAATGGTGCTATTGTTGGAAAAGTGTTTGACGATCGTGGTGAACCCGCCATCGGCGCTATTGTTCAGGTCACGCAAGGTGGCATCGTTAAAAGCGGTGCAGCTGTTCAGGAAGAAGATGGAAGCTATTCCATTAAAGCCCTTTCCGCAGGTCGATACAATGTAAAGGCATCTTTTATTGGTTATAAGGATGCGATCGTTACAGATGTTGTGGTGAGTCCTGATAAAAATACAGGGGTAAACATTACTTTAGAGCAAAGTTCTTCAACCACGCTTAATGAAGCAGTGGTTATTGCATATAAGGTTCCATTGATTGACCGCTACCAACCGGGAACTACTACAACCTTAACTTCTGAGCAAATTGAAAAACTGCCTACAAGAAGTACGAATGATGCAGTTTCTCTAGCAGGTACAACATATCAGCAAAAGAATGGTGCAAATGTTAGTATTGGCGGCGCGCGTGCGAATGGTACATTGTATATAATAGATGGTGTTCAGGTGCGAGGTATTTCAGGTACAAATTTTCCTCCTGGCTCAATTGATCAAATTCAGGTAATCACTTCAGGTATCCCTGCAAGATATGGTGATGCTACCGGTGGTGTTATTAATATTACTACCAAAGGTCCTTCATCAAAATTAAATGGTAGTTTGAATTATGAGCACTCAATTGATGGTTATAATCATAATCAAGCATTCTTTACGCTATCCGGTCCTTTATTAAAGAAAAAAATTGATAGCTTAAATAAAAGACCTATTTTAGGTTTCAGCCTGAGTGGTAGTTTTATTTATGATGCTGATAACGACCCTACTTACTTTGAGAATCCAGTAGTAAAAGATAACGTTTTAGCAGACTTGCGCGCTCATCCGCTTACGCCTGTTATTAGTTCTAATGGTGTTCAAACAAATCGTTATTCTACAGAATTTGTTACAAACGCGGACCTTACTACACAAAAACAACGTCAAAATGCTGACTACACAAACTATCGGGGAAATACGCGCATAGATTATCAAGTAGCAGATAATATGACTTTAGCATTAGGAGGAAACTATTCTTATATTAAAGCTAAAAGCTATCGCAGAGGATTATCATTGTTTGCTCCTGAAGCTATACCAACCAATAATTTTATTACCGGTAGAGGCTATATTCGTTTTACGCAGCGTTTTGGAAAAAACGGATTAAACAGAGCTCCAGTAGCGGAAGAAGAAACACCAAAAGTTCCCGTTATTTCTAATGCGTTTTATTCCGTACAAGCGGATTATCAACTTGATTATTCAAACGTTCAGGATCCAAATCATAAGCAGAACCCGTTTAGATACGGATATATAGGGAAATTCGATCAGAATAACACTTCCTTTTTTCTTCCTATAACGGATGATTCTACCGGAAAAACTTTAATTACCTTATTAACCAGAAACCGTCAGGAGTCTTATACTTTCCAGCGTTCTGAAATAAATCCTCTTTTGGCGAATTATACATCTGAGTATTATCGATTGCTTGGTGATCGATTGCCCAGCAACAGCTCTGCAGTTCGTCAGGGAAATGGACTTTTGAATGGTGATCAACCAAATTCTACATTTGGCTTATGGAGTAATGTAGGAACTGCATTTACAGGATATTCATACCAAAATGCTGAACAATTTGCTTTTGATGTAAATGCATCTTTTGATTTGCAACCTAAGAAAACGGTTCACTCCATTGAATTTGGATTATATTATCAACAACGTGCAGAAAGAACCTATTCAAATAGTGGTGCACGTTTATGGAATGCAATGCGCCTTTTAACTAATCGTCATCTCACAGATTTGGACTTAACCAATCCTATATACATTAAAAATGGTGATACTTTAACGCTTTCACAAGTTAGAAATAATCCGGGTGCCATTGGTCCATATGATACCTTAATTTATAATCAGGCTGTTGATACTACTTTGCAATCTGTATTTGATAGAAACCTGAGAATAAAATTAGGTTTAAATCCTTATGGAACTAATTTATTAAATCCAGACGCGCTTGATCCATCATTTTTTTCTATGAGTATGTTTTCTGCGGATGAAATTTTAAATAGTGGAGATCCTATTGCTACCTACTATGGTTATGATTACACTGGAAAACGCTTAAATGGACAAATAAATTTTAATGATTGGTTTACAAAACGGGATGCAAATGGAAATTATACCCGTGAAGTAGGTGCCTTCCGACCTAACTATATTGCCGGCTATATTTTGGATAAATTTCAAATTAAGGATGCCTTGTTTAATTTAGGTGTTCGTGTAGAACGTTTTGATGCTAATACTAAAGTTTTAAAAGATCCATATTCGCTCTATGCTACGCAAACTGTAGCTAACTCCAGTGCTGTAAATGATTTTAATGGAGGTGTAACCCCAAGTAATATTGGTAAAGATTACGTGGTTTATGTAGATAATAATGCCTCTACACGTCCTCAGGTAATCGGTTATCGCAATGGGGATGATTGGTATGATCCCTATGGTAAAATTGTGCAAGACCCATCATCATTGAAAAACTTTAGTGGAGGTCGTGATCCGCAACCTCATCTTCAGGTTACTGATCCTGCTAACAATAGGGCTTATACTATCCGTGACACGCTTTATGATCCCAATACATCATTTACTGATTATACTCCACAAGTAAATGTAATGCCTCGTTTGTCATTCACATTCCCTATTGCAGAAAAGGCTATGTTCTATGCGCATTATGATGTATTGGTTCAGCGTCCTAAATCAGTAGGTGAAATTTTTGCAACACCAGCAGATTATTATTATCTTAATCAAAATGCTCAATCAATTGTCGCAAATCCTAATTTAAAGCCTGAAAAAGTATTTGATTATGAATTGGGTTTCCAGCAACAAGTAAGTAATAGTTCTGCAATTACGATAAATGCTTTTTATAAAGAGCGAAAAGATCAGATTCAGGTACGACCTTACTTATATGCTTATCCAACAACTTATTACACTTTTGGCAACAGGGATTTTTCCACCACAAAAGGTGTTACTTTAAAATATGATTTAAGAAGAACAAATCACTTGTCTCTTAATTTTAACTATACTTTAAACTTTGTTGAAGGTTCTGGTTCTAGCTCTACAAGTTCTGCAGGTAGCGGTGGATCTATTACCTCTGGTTTATTAGGAAATATTATTGCGGAGCAGTTGCCTAATTTACGCTTTGCATTCCCATTATCTAATGACTCTCGACATATAATAAATCTAAATGCAGATTATCGTTTTGATGACGGTGAAGGCCCCGTAATTGGTAATGCGCATATTTTGGAAAATGCTGGAATCAATATCATTGCACGGGCACGTAGCGGAGAGCCTTACACAAGGTATGCTGTTGTTAACAGTCAAACAGTTCAAGGGGGCGTTGCTTCCTCACGCTTGCCATGGCACTATATGGTTGATATGAGAGTTGATAAGAACTTCAATCTTGGCTTTGGCAAAAAGAACGACGCTGGATTTCGTAAAACAAACTTGTCACTCCAGGCGTTTGTTTATATAACAAACTTGTTAAACAGAAGAGACATTTTGTTTGTAGATGGATTTACCAATAGCCCTTCCACTGATGGTTATTTGGCATCTCCGCAGGGGCAAACTTTCATCAATTCCATCAGACCCCAAAACCAACAGTCTTATGTTGACCTTTATACTATCAGCAGTACTAACAGTAGTCCTTCTAACTATAATAATCCACGCCAGATTAATATCGGTATTGGCTTAAACTTCTAAATTATAAATCTAAATAAATTGACATGCTACATAATATAAGCAAATCCATTCTATCTTCTGCCTTAGTTATTTTGTGTGGAAGTGTTGCGCAGGAATCTATTGCACGCCCTAATATTACTGAAGGAAAACGTGCAGCAACCAATGGATTATTACGTACAACAGCCAGTTGCCGTCCGGCTGAAGCTACTATAGATCTGGATATCAATAACGTTCGGGCAAAACTGATGACCGGTGGTGATTTGTGGTGGGATCGCGGAACCGGTGAGGCACGTTATGAAATTCCAAAAGGCAGTCGTAAAAATTCTCTTTTTGCGGGTTCCGTCTGGGTGGGAGGGATAGATGCGCAAGGACAATTGAAAGTGGCAGCCCAAACCTATCGCCAGGATGGTAATGATTATTGGCCTGGCCCACTGAATGAATTAGATGCTCCCGGAAGCACTACTATCGAGGCAGCCATTTGCTCTGATTGGGATCGTTTTTGGAAAGTGGAAAAAACAACTATTAATAGGTTTCGGGAATTGTCGAAAGCAGGGAATACAGCTGCTTTAAATGCCCCCGAATTTGATGTTATCTGGCAATGGCCTGCCCGTGGTAATGGTGCAATTGCTCCATTCCTTAATGGTAATTTTAATTCAAGCCCCACGGATAAAAGAGCATTAGGCACAAGCGGACAACCTTTGGTGATGGATGATAGAGATTATGCGCCATTTGTAAATAATACAAATGCCCCCAACAATAATCTATTAATTTATGAGCCCCTTTTAGGTGATTATCCCGGTATTCCGGATGAAAACTTTAAAAATGAACTTCCTGGTGATCAATACATATGGTGGGTTTTTAATGATAAAGGTAATATCAAACAGCAATCCAGAACAGAAGCTATCGGACTTGAAGTACAAGCTGCCGCCTTCGCATTTTCTGCAAAGAACAATCTGAATGACATGACATTTTATGATTATAAGCTTATTAATCGGAGTACTTCCTCATTAGATTCAACCTTTATTGCAACTTGGACAGATGCGGATTTAGGTTATTATAAAGATGATTATATCGGTTGCGATATTGGACGAGGTTTAGGGATCTTATATAATGGAACTGCGGTGGATGGACAAGGAGAGGCAAATAGTTATGGAAATAGAATTCCAATGGTTGGAGTGGACTTCTTTCGTGGACCCATTGTAAGTGATACTGATGCTAACGGAACTGTTTTTCTTGATACATTAGGAATGGAAGCTTTTACTTATTATAATAATAATGCTGATGCTGCCATTGGTAATCCTGATAACGGTGTTCAGATTTATTTTTACATGACTGGTTCTTTGAGAAACGGGCAGCCATTTGTAAACGACAAGGGAGGAGCGTGTACCGGTATCACATCTGGTAATCCAACTAAATACGTTTTTCCAGATGAGCCTTCAAATCTTTCCGGATGGTCAGAATGCGCGTGTGGAAATCCTCCTGATGATCGGCGATTTATCCACTCTTCAGGTCCATTTAAATTACAAGCAGGTGCGGTACAGGATATTACTATTGCGGTGGTATGGGCAGCAGATGCTGGTGGATGTCCTAATACCTCCTTCAGAAAAATTAAATCAGCAGATGATTTATCTCAAAATCTTTTTGATAACTATTTTCAAACAATTGCAGGTCCTGAAGCACCGAGGCTTGTAATTAGAGAATTGGATAAAAAACTTGTATTATACCTTGTGAATGATGGTAATAGTAACAACTATCAAGAGAAATTTGGTTATGGTACAGATTCTGCAAAATACCGTGTTGTTTCTCCAAAGGCAAGAAATGCAAATGCGGCGGATCTTTATTACAAATTTGAGGGTTACCGAATCTTCCAGGTAAAGAATAAATTGGTTCAAGCTGCTCAGATCGTAGATGAAACAGGAAAAGTGAATGAAGATGTTGCACGGGAGATTTTTCAAACAGATATTCAAAATGGCATTTCTCAAATAGTTAACTACGAGAGGATAACTACCATTGACAATTGCGATAGTTGTTATCAGCCAATTGTAAAGGTAAATGGAAAGGATAGCGGTATTGTCCATTCATTTTTAGTGGAAAATGATGCATTTGCAGAAGGAAGAAATCAATCTTTGGTTAACTATAGAAATTATTACTTTATAGCTGTCGCATATGCGCATAATAATTTTGCGCTTTTTAACAGCCGTTTTCCAGAAATTACGCAGGACGTTGTTTATCTTGAAAGCGAAAAGGCAGCAGGCGGCTCTGAATTAAAAGTAATTACTGCAATGCCAAATCCAGCTTATGGAGATTTTGGAACTACTTTAAATGCTGATTATGGTTCAGGCGTTATTATAAAAAAACTTGCTGGAATCGGTAATGGAGGAAACGTACTTCAACTTTCTAGTGAATCAGAAAATACCGCTCTATCTCTTTCAGGAATACCGCAGGCTACGCAACCTACATATAATCCAAACATGGGTCCGGTTGATATTAAAATAGTGGATCCTCTTGTAGTTAAGCCAGGTAATTGGGAGCTTTACATAATTGCTGATACCTCTAAACCGGCACCTTATGTTTATACCGGATCATCTGTTAATAAAGGATTTTATGCTGGCAAATCTCAATGGATGCTTATAAAAGATGGTAATGTAGATACAATCTATAGTGAGAGAAACTTAGACGCTATAAACCAACAGATTCTGGAAAAATACGGACTTTCTTTAAGTATTCGTCAACAAGAATTACCTGGTGAAGACTTTGATGGTAATAATGGATACATTACTTCAAATGTTTCTTTTACCAATCCAAATATTGCCTGGTTGGCGGGTGTGCCCGATGGAGAAGATCGCTCTCCTCTAAATTGGATAAGAAGTGGTAATAACAAGGATGTAAAAGCGGATCATCCTAACGACCCTTGTGATTATAATGATTTAAGTGATGATCCCAACCAGCGTTATGAGAATATGATTGAAAATAACGTAAATATGAATCGCACTTGGGCTCCTTATACTTTAGGAGTGGCTACTCCTACCTTTGATGGAGTTCCTGGTTGTGGATTTCAGACGGTTAAACCAAATTCTTATCCACTGTTATTTGGCTTAATGGGCGTTGATGTTGTCTTTACTTCCGACAGGTCCAAATGGAGTCGCACTATTGTACTGGAAACCGAAGATTTCCCTTCTCTTGCCGAAAATGGTGCACCAATCCTGACTATACGTCGGCATGCCTCGTGGACAGGTAATGTTGATGATTCCGGCATTCCAGTATATGGTACACTTGCAGGAGACGCCATTGATTCTGGTATGTCATGGTTTCCAGGATATGCTATCAATCAGGAAACAGGTGAAAGATTGAATATAGTTTTTGGTGAAGATTCATGGCTAAAAGCAGAACATGGTGCAGATATGTTATGGAATCCAACCTCTAATATATTTGATAATTTTGGAAACAATGTGTTCGCAGGTCGTCATTACGTTTACGTTACTAATGAACGCTACGATAGTTGCCGTACAATTGCTTTAGGAATTAAGAATTCCTCAGTACCTAGTATTCAGTTCCAAAAGTTTATGTGGACAAATATACCCGCACTTAATGTCGGTTATAAATTATTGTCCCCTGCTGACGGCTTTATCCCTACTGATACCAGAGTAAGATTAAGAGTGACCCGCCCATACGCTAAATATGTTCCACCAGGAGTAGATATAGTGAACGGCAAAAACAATGACGGTTATCCGTATTACACATTCAATACGAATAATCTGGTTCCTACACGTCTTTCTGATGCCGGAAATCCTTATAGCAACGACAAGCAAAAGCTTTTGGATCAAATTCAGGCTGTTCCTAATCCTTATTATGCTTACACAGCGTATGAACAAGGACGCTTAGATACGCGTGTTCGGATCATCAATCTACCACAAAAAGCATCAGTAGCTATCTATTCTTTAGACGGTTCACTTATTCGAAGACTCACAAAGGACAACGTTAATCAAGCATACATTGATTGGGATATCCGTAACGCTAAAGGACTTCAAATTGCCAGTGGAATGTATCTCATTCATGTAGAAGCCGATGGAATTGGAGAAACTATTATTAAATGGTTTGGCGCAATGCGCCCTGTGGATATTAGCACTTATTAATTTCTAGAACCTGGAGCGATATTAAACCTATCGCTCCAATTTAAAATACATTTTTAATCATGAATACTATTTTTTACAAATTTTTTCTTGTTGCTTCTTTTTTAAGTTTTCCTATTGTATCCATTGCCGGAAATAAAGATCGTACAGGGCAAGCTGGTGCTACAGAATTGCTTATAAATCCCTGGGCAAATTCCACAGGTGTGTTTGGGATGAACACACCCCATGTAAGAGGTGTGGAAGCTATGAAATCAAATATAGCAGGGCTTGCCACAGTTCGAAATACGGAGATTGGACTTGCTCAAAACACCTATCTATCAAGTTCAGGGGTAAATGTCGCCAATTTAGGACTTGCTCAGAAATTAGGTAATTTAGGCGTCATCGGCTTTAATATTCAATCTACTAGCTTTGGAGATATTCAGATTACTACGCCTGATAATCCACAAGGTGGAGTCGGTACGTATAAACCTCAATTTCTTAATTTCACCCTGGGCTTTGCTAAGAAATTTGAAAATAATATTCAGGCAGGGTTTGCCGGAACCTTCGTTTCTGAGCAAATCACCAACATTCGTGCAAGTGGAGCATGTTTTGAAGCAGGGGTACAATACATAACTGGAAAACGAGATAATTTTCATGTTGGCGTTACGCTAAGAAATATCGGTACGAATATGCGCTTTTCAGGAAATGGTTTTTCTATAATTGCTGATGCGCCGAGTAATGCCACATACCAACTCAATAGAAATACACCTACTGAAAAGTTTGAAATGCCCACCTATCTTAATTTCGGCGCTTCTTACGATTTTTATTTGGATGCAAATCGCCTTCAAAGTGAAGAGGACCTTCCCAAGCATCGTTTAACAGCTATGGCTACTTTCACCTCTAATTCTTTCTTGTCTGATTATATTGGTGGTGGATTGGAATATTCCTTCAAAGAATTATTTATGTTGCGTGGTGCTTATCGTTATGAAGATGGCATTGCAAGCGCGGATACCCGAAATACTTTTTTTACCGGATTAAGCGCCGGAGCTACCATCCAAAAAGCATTGGGTGATCGTGGGCCTATCCTTGCTATCGATTATTCCTACCGTCCAACAGTTCGACCCAACAATGGCGTTCATGCTTTTTCCCTTCGCATCATGACGCGCAGTATTAAAGATGCTGTAGCTGACGAGCAATAATCCTTTTATTACATTTGCAATTAGCAACGCTTCTGTGAAAACAGGGGCGTTGTATTTTTTAGTAATCTAAACTAATCAGTAAATCTTATGTCTGAAATTAATTACGTAACTAAAGAAACACTGGAACTGATGCAGAGTGAATTAAACACACTCAAAACTTCGGGTCGTGCTGAAATTGCACGTCAGCTTGCTGAAGCAAGAGAAAAAGGTGACCTGAAGGAAAATGCAGAATACGATGCTGCCAAAGAAGCACAAGGCCATCATGAAGCTAAAGTGGCGCAGCTAGAAAATGCAATCGCCCTTTCCAGAACTATTGAACTTAAAGATATTGACACCAGCAAGGTATCGGTTTTAAGCAAGGTAAAAGTAACCAACCCAACTACTAAAAAATCATTTGAATACCAAATCGTTTCAGAATCAGAAGCAGATTTGAAAGCAGGCAAAATATCTGTTACCTCTCCAATTGGAAAAGGTTTATTGGGCAAAAAAGTCGGTGAAGTGGCTGAAATTCAGGTTCCCAACGGCACAATTAAACTCAAAGTTGAAAAAATAACTATCTAAATGGCTTCTGTTTTTTCAAAGATAATTAACGGAGAAATACCATCCTGGAAAATTGCGGAAAATGAGCAGTTCTTTGCGTTTCTGGATATAATGCCAATCGCAAAAGGACATGTGCTAATTGTTCCAAAAGAAGAAACAGATCACTTCTTTGATGTGTCAAACGATGTTCTTAAGGAGTGGTTGCTCTTCGCAAAACCTATTGCACAAGCAATTGAAAAAACCTTCCCTTGCGACCGTTGTGGTATTTCAGTTATAGGGCTTGAAGTGCCTCACGCACACATGCACCTTGTGCCAATAAATAGTGCTGACGATATGAATTTTGCCCGCCAAAAACTGAAATTATCGGATGCTGACTTTGAGGAAATACAATTAAAAATTGCGGCAAATATTAAAAGCGATAACCAACTCTCAAACTAAACTCAGCCCAAGGAAAATCAGCATTTGTTCCATAATAAGTATAGCTCGCACCATTAAAGTCTGTGTGTTTTATGTATGGAATTCCTAAACCCAACTGAAGACCTAAAAATAATTTTGGCGTAGGCTGAATGTTTAAATAATTGGTGATCATTGCTCCCACTAAGAAAATTTTATTATTCAAATAATAAGGACTGTAATTACCTTGCGGATTTAAATAATCATATCGCTCAGCTTCTGTTCCCGTTGCAATTGGTATAGAAGCGCCAATTGCATAACTAACTTTTCTGTTGCTTCCCGTAGGATAGATCTTTACTCCCGGATAAAACCACCACACATTTGCCTTCCCTCGATCATTAAAACCAGAAACGGGATTAGGATTATAACTATTACCATTGTCATCCGTTCTGAAAGAATACGTAATAGGTATATAAAAGCTAAAAATGCTATTTACATCAATTACCCTTTCATAAGAAATACCCACCCCCGTGGAACTGGTGTTTGTCAAAGCTATTGGAGATAAAGTGAGAATATTTCCTCCATATTTTTCCGTTGTTACTCTTACGCGCCCGTTACGCTCGGGTTGCGGCATTTTGCCCCGCGTACCATTAAAAACATCTTCTGTACCGTTCTGATATTTAATCCGCTCCACCTCCCGTTTGGCAATAACATACTCCGGTCCGTCAGGATTTTCGAACTGCTTGTAAATTATGGTTTTTGCGCCTACCTCCTTTATCACCACGTTTTCTTTTTCACCGTTTTTCTTAAATAGATAATCTTGTGCAGACGCGCTTCCCGCAAGTGCAGACAGCATTAAAGCGGCAATAATTCTGGATGTGCCCATGTTGGTTTCGTTGTTTTAATTGTGTAAAAACGGATTGCTCAGTGTTCTATTGTTTTCTCGTTATTCTTTTGCGAAGCTAAACGAACCATGGCTACTTTCAATCACTACTTCTTTCTTTTCAGCATTTTCTATAAACCCGCTAATCAGGACGTCAATTTTAAAACCCTGTGCAATTTCAATGATTGCTGCGGCAGTGTTTTTGTCGGTAAAAATTTCCATCCTTTGCCCCATGTTGAATACCTGATACATCTCCTTCCAATCCGTTCCCGCCGCTTCCTGAATCATTTTAAAAAGGGGCGGAGCAGGCAGCAAATTATTTTTTACAACGCGCATAGGTTTAGGAAGATAATGCAGACACTTGCTTTGCCCGCCGCCACTGCAGTGTATAATTCCATGAATCGAATCGAAATGGTTTTCCAGAATTTTTAAAATAACCGGTGCATAAGTCCGGGTGGGGGAGAGGAGCAATTTCCCAACGTCTAATCCTGTTTCGGTTTGGTCTGTAAGGTCATATTTTCCATTGTAAACCACACTTTCAGGCAAAGCCGGGTCAACGGATTCGGGATACTTTTTCGCGTATTTTTTATGGAGCATTTCATGGCGCGCACTTGTAAGCCCGTTGCTCCCAATGCCGCTGTTGTAGGCATCTTCATAGCTCGCCTGTCCGTAACTCGCCAAGGAAACCACTACATCGCCAGCCTGCATTTTTTCAGTGGTAATCAGGTTGCTGCGTTTCATCCGGCAAGCCATTGTACCGTCCACGATAATAGTTCTCACCGCATCACCCACATCAGCCGTTTCGCCGCCCATAAAATGCACATCAATGCCATAATTTTTCAGCTTGTCGAAATAGCGTTGTGTGCCGTTTATAATTTCGCTAATCACGCTGCCGGGAATCAATCCTTTATTACGCCCAATGGTGGAGGAATAAGTGAACGGACCGGTTGCGCCCATGCAAAGCAAGTCGTCAATGTTCATCACAATGGAATCGATGGCAATGCCTTCCCACACGCTTAAATCTCCCGTTTCTTTCCAATAGAGATATGCCAGAATGCTTTTAGTTCCGGCGCCGTCGGCATGCATCAGGTTGCAAAATGCATCGTCGCCTCCCCAAAAATCAGGATACACTTTGCAAAAAGCATTTTCAAAAAGTCCTTTGTCAAGTTGCGCAACTGCCTTGTGGACATCTTCTTTTTGTGCAGAAACGCCGCGTTGATTATATCTGTTTTGGTCCGTCATTTTTGGAGAATAAATAAATGGGCGCAAAGGTAAGCTGCGCCTGCAACGTCAGGGTTTGTAAGCAATATTTTCAACCGCCTGAAGCAATTGTTTTTTCACTTCCTGCCATTCTTCTTTTATGATGCTGAACATTACCGTGTCGCGGGTTTCTCCGTTCGGCATAATGCGGTCGTTGCGTAAAATACCTTCCTGCTTTGCGCCCGTTTTCAGGATGGCTTTGCGGCTGCGTTCATTGCTGATGCGCGTTTTCAGTTGCACGCGGTTTACTTTTAGTTTTTCAAAGCAATAAGTCAGCAGCAGCAGTTTGCATTCTGTGTTCAGTCCGCTTCCCCAAAATTTAGCGCCGTACCAGGTCCAACCGATTTCTACTTTTTTATGGTGTTCAAAAATTTCAAAAAGGCGTGTTATGCCAATTATTTTTTTGGTCGATTTCTCCTGAATGCTGAATGGATACTGCTCCCCACAGCTCCGTTTTAAAAGTGCTTCGCGAAGGTTTGCAAAAAGGATATTTTTGTTGCTGCCGTCAATTATTTGTTGCTCCCAAATACGCAAATCCTGTGCAGCCTCCAGCAAATCGTCAAAATGTTCAGCCACCAGAGGAACCAGCCGGATATGTTTGCCTTCAAGCGTAACAGGATGTTTTATCCAGGACATTTGCAGATTGCTTTATTGAAAAACGGAAGCGTAAAAAGAAGTGAATCACGCAAAGTAACAGGAACTTACAAAACCAAAACAGCCAATGTCCACCCCCATTCTTGAATGCGTACCCAATTTCAGCGAAGGCCGCGACCCGAAAAAAATTGAAGCAATCGCAGCATCCATTCGCTCAGTGGAAGGCGTGGAGTTGTTGCACATCGACGTGAGCCCCGCCGCCCATCGCACTGTCATGACTTTTGCAGGAACGCCCGAAGCCGTTACAGTAGCGGCTTTCAACAGCATTGCCAAAGCTGCAGAATTGATAGACATGCGCAAACACAACGGCGTTCATCCCCGCATCGGCGCCACTGATGTTTGTCCGCTAATTCCACTTTCAGGGATGACAATGGATGAAGCCGTTGATTTTTCTCACCGTTTGGGAAAACGTGTTGGAGAAGAACTTTCCATCCCCGTTTTCTTCTACGAATATTCTACTGAAGCCATCTACCGTAAATCACTGCCCGACATTCGCCAGGGACAATACGAGCGCCTGAACGAAAAAATGAAAATGCTGGAATGGGCACCGGATTATGGTTCGTTTGTGCTGCCAAAAAAAACAGGCGCTACTGTAATTGGGGCAAGAGATATTTTGGTTGCTTTCAACATTTCATTAAACACGAATGATGTTACGAAAGCTGCGCTGCTGGCGGAACGCATGAGGAGCCGCGGATACCTGAAAGTAGAAGACGACAAGAAAATACGCGTGCCCGGTTTCTTAAAAAAAGTGCGCGCCATTGGCTGGTTTATGGAAGATTACAATACCGCACAACTAAGCCTCAATTTGCTGGATTACCGCGTCACTTCTGTGCTGCAAGCCTGGCAATATGCAGAAGCAGTTGCAAAAGAAATGGACATGGAGCTGACGGGTAGTGAGGTGATAGGACTGGTGCCGGAAGTTTGTTTGCTCGAAGCGGGCGCTTACGTTTTCATGAAAAACAATCAGGAAATTCCGGAAGAAAAATCAATCCTCATCTATGCGGCAATTAATCTTTTAGGGCTTGATAAACTAAAACCTTTTGACCCCGAAGAAAAAGTGCTGGAATATGCGCTGGCAAAGGCAGGGCTGCATTTGTAATTCCAAATTGCCTTCTAAAAATCTGAATGAAAAATGACGTCCTTGCGAGGGCTTGCCTGAAGCAATCTAAATCAAATCGTAATTCTCCCCGTTCTTCACATTGTTTCCCTGCTTTCGCAATGATGAAGCGGTACGGAATAGCTATATCTAAACTGGCTTTACCTCCATTTTTTTCAACGCCTACCTTTAGCTCTCATCCTTTTTTTTGCGAAAGCGGATAAAATTGTTGCCTCTTCTTCTTCAAAATTCTAACCCCATTTTTCTTTGTTTTTTTCTTTCTTCCGCATTCTTCTTTACCCTTTTGCACTGATTTACGGTGCGCTTATCTGGCTGCGCAACAGGCTTTACGATTCCGGGTTTTCCTCTTCCATAAAGTTCAGCGTGCCCGTTATTTCGGTAGGGAATTTATCAGTTGGCGGCACGGGCAAAACGCCGCACGTCGAATATTTGATAAGCCTGCTGCGCTATCAATACAAAGTGGCTACTATGTCGCGGGGATACAAACGGCGCACACAAGGTTTTATCCTGGCGGACGAAAATGCAAACGCGCTGCGCATTGGCGATGAACCCATGCAATACAAAATAAAGTTCCCGGACATCGACGTGAGCGTGGCGGAAGAGCGCATGACGGGCATCCCCACCTTATTGCAAAAGCGCTACGATATTGATGTGGTGTTACTGGATGATGCCTATCAGCACCGCTCCGTGAAGCCGGGTCTCAACATTTTAATCACCGATTTTTCAAAGCCTTTTTATGACGACTGGATTTTGCCCTACGGTTCTTTGCGCGAAAGCCGGAAAGCGTATGTGCGGGCAGATGTGATTATCGTTTCAAAATGCCCGCCTGCATTAACGGAAAGCGAAGCGCAGGAAATCAGAAACCGCATTAAGCCACAACCACATCAGCAGGTTTTTTTTACGGCAATTGTGTATGGACAGCCTTATGAAATTTTCAGTGGTGCGCCTGTTTCTTTAAACCAAAAAAATGCTTTGCTGGTTTGCTGTATTGCCCGCCCGGAGCCGCTTATAGCCGAAGTAAAAAAACAGGCGGCAGATGTGCATGTGCTTTCCTACGCCGACCATCATTATTTTTTAAGCAGGGATATGGAAGAGATTTCCGAAACCCTGAAAAATTGGGAAGCGGCGGAAAAATTTATGGTGACTACAGAAAAAGATGCCACGCGCTTATTGCTTCAAAAAGAAAAACTGGAACTGCTGAAAACGCCGGTTGTTGTGCTGCCCATCAGGGTGGTTTTTTTGCTGGATGGCGCAGCGGCTACATTTCAAAACCGCGTGTTAGGATATCTGGATGAAGCGCTTGCTGAACACCGCGAATATTATGCGGTTTCCTGAAAAAACTTTTTGGCTGCAGGATTTTTAAACTAGCTGCCTCCGCGTCACACAAGGGCAAAGCTCTACGTCTTTGCGAGGGCTTGCCCAAAGCAATCTGAAGTCAAACTATTATTCCCGTTGGCTTTTTAAAGCACCAGGTTTTGGATGGATTTTATTTCTTCCGACCGGATTTCTTTGGCGATTTGAATTTCAGGAAGTTGTTTCAGCAGCGCAATAATTTCTTCCGCTTTTTCCTTTGGTTTCATGCTTTGTATTTTCCAGAGGAAGTCCATATTTTTTAGCTCCGGCAATAAGTGATACAATTGTTTTTCCCGCTGTTTAAATGCTTCTTTCCCGGATGATTTTTCGGCGGATGGCTGTTGGGTTTTCAGGCTGTAAATCACATAGTTGGTAGCGTCCTGCCCAATTTCCAAAGTGTAAACGTTGAAGTAAACCGGCGTTGTTTTGTTTTTTACAATTTCGATTTCTTCCTCCCATGAAAGTCTGAAAGGCATGTCGAGCCGCTCTTTCAGGAACCACATAAACCGGTAATCAGGCAGTGGCGTAACGATTCCTACAAGCATCGTGTCCGCAAAAAAAGTTTCGAGCATTTCCTGGTGGTCGATTTTCAGTTTCATGGGCGGGAGCGGAAAAGTGGGTGGGATGTGTGGGACGGACTTGTTGCCAACGTTCGTTTCAAAAATAAGGGCAAACCTTGAAGGGGATAGGCAGGGACGCTTTTGCAAAATTCTAAACTACGAAGGAGCAGCTTACACCTGACGGGCAAATTTTATGTTTTGCCTCCCTTAGAAAAAATATCGGACAAAAGACTTAATTTTATTTTTTCTTGACAAGATGCTTTCAAAATTGCACCAGACAAACATTCACGAAGGGATAAATGACCTCGCCATGCCTTCAAACGCCGCTGCAGGTATTTACATTGCCAGTTTTAAATCTGCCACCACTCAAAAACTTTCGCGGCTGCGCATTATCTATCAACCGTAAAATTATGAAACGTTTCTACTTCTCTTTTTATATATTGGCGCTGCTGCTTGCAGCGCCATTTTGTGTGTCAGCGCAATATTTTAATCAGGTTTACGACTACGATTCATCGGATGATTGGGGTTATAATGTTTTTGTGCAACCCGACAATAATTTTTTCATTATTGGGCATGGTTACAAATATAGTAATGGGCAATTACACGTTATAGCTAAGCGGATAAGACCGGATAGTTCCGAAGTTTTTACTAAAACAATCTTACAGTCGCCTGTTTTTGATTTTTACAGAGGCTTGCCGGGGAATGCAAGAAGATTGAAAGGCGGGCAATATGTATTACCCGTTACTGCTGCTCGGCCAGCGGGTTTTAGTTCTGTAAATGTAGGCGGATTAGCAAAAATTGATAGAAATGGCGATTTGATATGGATAAGATATTATACTGACACCCTTATTGAAACGGAGATAATGTATGTATGTAATGTAATGCCTGATGGAGGTTTTTTGATTGCCGGTGAAAAAAAATATAATGGTAATCCAGACCCAGTAAATTTCAGAGCGGTACTTATTCGTACAGATAGTAATGGTAATTTGCTTTGGAAGGTGCAACATCCGCAATCTGTAACGTTTTCTTCAGTAGAATATGTCGGAGATGGAAAGATATTGGTAGGCGGTGCCCTAAGAACATATCAGGAGCCTTCACCGGTTCTTGCCTATCATCGTAACCGGCCGTGGTTTATTGTTTATGACACCAGTGGTAATTTAATACAAGAGACACTTTATGGCGTCCAATATGCTGGCGGTGCTACTTCTTATATAGACAAGAGAGGTGGTTATTACCATTGGGGACAACTTGACACCATTCTTTTTCCGTTATCTTTTAATCTTAGTCCGTTTCATCCCGATTATTTTGCGAAATTAGATGATAGCTTCAGAATTATTTGGAAAAAGGTCTTTAGTGATTTGAACAGTTGGCGCAGTACCTGGAATTTTAAGCAACTTAAAGACAGTAATTATCTACTTGTGGGAATTTTTAATGCAGATACAGGTCAACAAAAAGGTTGGGCAACCAAACTAGATAAAAACGGCAATACACTTTGGGATAATAGTTATTATATTGACGAGGTAGATTCAAATGGAAATGTATTTGAAGCTTACTTAGTAGATGCTGCCGAGCGCGATGACGGTTCTATCGTTATGACGGGCAACGCACGGCTTTCTACCAATCCTGCATGGCGGCGTTACGATGTGTGGGTTGTAATTGTAGATAGCAATGGTTGCATTATGCAGGGATGTGCCCCTACGGCAATAAGTCAAGAGGAAATAACCAATGAAGACAGGCCCATATCCATATCACCCAACCCCACCACCGGCGCTTTCAAGCTACAAAGCTGTCAAAAAGGAACCCTCTCCGTTTTCAACGTACAGGGCGTATTAATAAGCCAGACAAACATTCACGAAGGGATAAATGACCTCGCCATGCCTTCAAACGCCGCTGCAGGTATTTACATTGCCAGTTTTAAATCTGCCACCACTCAAAAACTTTCGCGGCTGCGCATTATCTATCAACCGTAATATTATGAAACGTTTCTACTTCTCTTTTTATATATTGGCGCTGCTGCTTGCAGCGCCATTTTGTGTTTCAGCGCAATATTTAAATCAATTGTATGATTTTGACTCTACAAACGATTGGGGATACCATGTTTTTCCTCAAATTAATGGAAAAAACTTAATTATTGGGGGAGGGTTTGGAAAGGGAAACTGGACCCTAATAGCGAAAAAAATTGCGGACGATGGAACGGAGATGTTCAATAAAGCTGTTTTAAAAACGGCTAATTACAGCTATTATGAGGGACTTCCAGGAGGCGCTAAAAGATGCGGAAATAATACTTACATAGTTCCCATTACAGCAATTACCACAAATCCATCAGGGAAGTATATTAAAGCAGGAGGCTTAGCAAAGTTGGATAAAAATGGAGATACAATTTGGACAAAAACGTATACTGATACGTCGATAAAGTCTGAATTTATGAATGTGTGTAATATTATGCCAGACGGAGGGTTTTTAATTGTCGGAGAAGTGGATCCGCAAGGCTTTGAAAGTGCTTTAAATTATAGAGGTGTGCTTATTCGTACAGATAGTAATGGTAATTTGCTTTGGAAGGTACAACATCCCCAATCTGTATCATTTTTTTCCGTAGAGTATATAGGTGGAAGCAAAATATTGGTAGGAGGAGCATTAAGAACATATCACGTACCTTCCCCCGTTCTAGCTTACTACCGTAATCGTCCATGGTTTATTGTTTATGATACCAGCGGTAATGTCATACAAGATACACTTTATGGCATCCAATATGCTGGCGGTGCTACTTCTTATAAAGACAAGAGAGGTGGTTACTATCATTGTGGGCAATTAGATACTATAATTTTCCCCGGAGAATATCATCCTGATTATTTCGCCCGTTTAGACGACAGTTTCAGAATAATATGGCGCAAAGATTTCATAGACCTGCATACCCTCCGAAGTGCATGGAATTTTAAACAACTGAAGGATAGCAATTACTTACTGGTAGGTATTTATGGTACAGATTCTACCCAACAAAAAGGTTGGGCAACCAAACTAGATAAAAACGGCAATACACTTTGGGATAATAGTTATTATATTGACGAGGTAGATTCAAATGGAAATGTATTTGAAGCTTACTTAGTAGATGCTGCCGAGCGCGATGACGGTTCTATCGTTATGACGGGCAACGCACGGCTTTCTACCAATCCTGCATGGCGGCGTTACGATGTGTGGGTTGTCATTGTAGATAGCAATGGTTGCATTATGCAGGGGTGCGCCCCTACGGCAATAAGTCAGGAAGTAACCAATGAAGACAGGCCCATATCCATATCACCCAACCCCACCACCGGCGCTTTCAAGCTACAAAGCCGCCAAAAAGGAACCCTCTCCGTTTTCAACGTACAGGGCGTATTAATAAGCCAGACAAACATTCACGAAGGGATAAATGACCTCGCCATGCCTTCAAACGCCGCTGCAGGTATTTACATTGCCAGTTTTAAATCTGCCACCACTCAAAAACTTTCGCGGCTGCGCATTATCTATCAACCGTAAAAACCTACCCACCGTTTAAGCGCAGGTTTCGCTTACATCATTCCCGTTTCTAAAAAATCGGCAAAATTCCTTAGTATCCTTCATCTGCTTCATCCGCGATTCAGAAAAGTTTTGCCGTCAGTTTGCCATCGGCAAGCTTCGCAATGATGCCTCAATAGAAATCCAATCCGCCCACCTTATTCTATTTTGCACAAAAAAATAAACGCATGGTTTTCGCAGCAATTTTCTTCGGGGTTATTCTTTTACTGCTCTTGCTTTCTGTCGTCACCGTGCAGCAGGGAACCATTGCGGTGGTCACCGTGTTCGGAAAGTTTTCCAGAATCCTGCGCCCGGGTCTCAATTTTCGCATTCCTTTTATTGAGGTGATTTTTAAAAGAATTTCTTACCAAAACAGGTCTATCGAGCTGAAGTTTCAGGCAATAACGCAAGACCAGGCAAATGTCAATTTCTCCGCCATGCTGCTCTATGCCGTTTTAAATCAGGAGAGCGGCACGCTGCAAAATGTGGCTTTCAAATTCATGGACGAACGCAATTTTATGCAGGCGCTCATCCGCTCTGTAGAGGGTTCGGTGCGGGCATTTGTAGCCACTAAAAAACAGGCGGAAATTCTGCAACTGCGCTCTGAAATTATTTTTCACGTAAAAGAACAACTCGATAAACAGCTTGAAGATTGGGGTTACCATTTGCTTGATTTGCAGCTCAACGATATTGCTTTTGATGAAACGATTATGCGGTCGATGGCTCAGGTGGTGGCATCCAACAACTTAAAAGCGGCGGCTGAAAATGAAGGTCAGGCATTGCTGATAACCAAAACAAAAGCTGCGGAAGCGGATGGAAATGCGATTAAAATTTCAGCCGAAGCCGAACGCCAGGCGGCGCAGCTGCGGGGGCAGGGCGTAGCGCTTTTCAGGGAAGAAGTAGCAAAGGGAATGGCAACGGCAGCGCGGGAAATGAAGCTCGCCAATCTGGATGCTTCTTTCATCCTGTTTTCCATGTGGACGGATGCCATTAAACACTTTGCGGAAAACGGGCAGGGCAATACTATTTTTCTGGATGGCAGCAACGAAAATCTGCAGCGCACCATGCAGCAAATGATGTCGCTTTTAAAAGGTTCTACGATGACGCATCCTCCGCAATAACCACCGCGTTTCTTACAAAATTTCGTTTCAGCAAAGGAAGTTTATGTGCGACTGTTTTGTGCATTGCCATTACTTTTACCGCCTTCAAAAAAAACGATTTCACGCTTCATGATTGATGTATTGCTGGGCCTCCAATGGGGGCGACGAGGGTAAGGGAAAAATAGTGGATTATCTGGCCTCGGGCTACGATGTGATTGCACGCTTTCAGGGAGGTCCAAATGCAGGACATACGCTTTATGTGAACGGCAATAAAGTGGTGCTGCACACCATGCCATCCGGCGTGTTTCATCCGCATTGCCTCAATCTTATTGGTAATGGTGTGGTGATAGACCCGCTTACGCTGCAGTATGAAATTGAAACCATCCAACCCCTGCAAAATGACGTTTTAGACAGGCTTTATTTATCGCAGCGCGCGCACCTCATCATCCCCACGCATCGTGCGCTGGATGCGGCTTCCGAAGCTTCAAAAGGAAACAGTAAAATAGGCTCCACGCTAAAAGGAATAGGTCCCGCTTACATGGATAAAACGGGCAGAAACGGATTGCGGGTAGGCGATATTCTGAGTGCCGGTTTTGATAAAAAATATTGAAGCGCTGAAAGCAAAACATCTTTCGATGCTTGCGCAGTTTGATTCGCCCATAAGTTGGGAAGAATGGGAAACACCGTTTTTTGAAGCGGTGGAGAAAATGCGCCGTTTGCAAATTATCAATGCAGAATACTGGCTGTTTGACCATCTGCAAAAAGGCAAAAAAATACTGGCAGAAGGCGCGCAGGGAAGCATGCTCGATATTGATTTCGGCACTTATCCTTTTGTTACTTCAAGCAACACTATTGCCGCCGGTGTTTGCAATGGACTGGGCGTTGCACCAGCGCACATCAAGGATGTTTATGGCATCACCAAAGCATATTGCACCCGCGTGGGCGGCGGTCCGTTCCCTACCGAACTGACGGATGAAACGGGAGATGCACTGCGCAAAGCAGGCTCAGAATTTGGCGCTACCACTGGTCGTCCGCGCCGTTGCGGCTGGATGGATTTAGTGGCGTTGCGCTATGCGGTAATGCTTAGTGGTGTCAATAAATTAATCATCACCAAAGCCGATGTGCTGGATGGTTTCGACCCGCTGAAAGCAGCCGTGGCTTATGAAATGAATGATGGAACCACCACCACTATGTTGCCTTACGACCTTTGTGATGCAGAACTGAAACCGGTTTACAAATCTTTCACTGGCTGGGAAAAATCTATTGCCTTATGTAAGGATTATGCTTCGCTTCCTGAAAGTTTTAAAGCCTATTGCAGTTTTGTAGAGAATGAATTGCAAACCAAAATTGCCTTCATTTCAAACGGTACGGGCAGAGACCAATTAATTACGGTTGCCTGATTTCTAAAACTTTTCCTTTCGCCACAAAAAAATTTGGCAGTTTCCCTATTCCTACAAAATTTTACAGCGCCAACAATATTTCATTGTAATGAAGACTAACAACAAAAAAGCAACCCCACCAGCAAAGCCCGCAACAGGGAAAAAAGCAGCGCCTAAAAAGGCAGTTACAAAAAAAGTAAAACCCGCCGACGATGATGATGAAGAGGATGAAATAGAGGAAGAGATGAAGCCAAAATCTACCGGGAAAAAAGTAGCTAAGAAATCAGCCGGCAAAAAAATCATGGGGAATGACGATGATGATGATGACGATTTGGACATGGATGATTTTGACGAGGATAACGACATAAATGACGACGACGATTTCGATAAGGATTTTGAAGAGTTCGACATGCCACCTTCTAAAGCAAAAAGCAGCGCAGCAAAAAAGAAACCTTCCAAAAATGCCGATGAGGATGAAGATGATTTCAAAGACCTTGGCTTGTTTACGGACGATAGCAACGGCATGGACGATTACGATGATGATTATTAACGCCACCGCAATTTGCATCGCCACACGTCCACATTCTCCCTAACGGGAAACCTTCAGGAAACTAAAACTAAAATGCTGCATTGGGTAAACCAGTTCAGCATTTTTCTTTTTCTGGATAGCAATGATTACCGGCAGCAACACGGAAAATATAATTGCCTCCTCGCCGCTAATCCGTACGCCATTATTTCTTCAGAAAATGAAACGGACGCCTTGCAACAAGCTGCACAATGGCATTCCGAAAATGCAGACTGGCTGTTCGGGCATATTTGCTACGATTTTAAAAATCAATTGCACCCCAAACTTTCCTCGCGCCATCCGGCTAACCACAACTTTCCGGAACTGCAATTTTTTGCGCCAAACATCCTGATTTCCATTTCTGAAAACGGAACGGAATTGACCATTTCCTGCACCGGTGGTTATGCTCCGGAAAATATTTTTCAGGAAATAAACGACACCGTAGTTATTGAAAATTGGAAAGCGCCTGCGCTCCATTTTGATGTGCGTTTAGCAAAGGAGGAATACATCGCCATCATCCAAAAACTACAAAAGCATATCTGCGATGGTGATTGTTATGAAATCAATTTCTGCAATCATGGTTTTGCGCAAAGCACAGAGGTAAATCCACTGGAAGTTTTTAAAAAGCTAAACGCCATTTCTCCGGCACCTTTTGCTGCGTTTTACAGGCTGCAAAATCAATTTGCATTATGCGCAAGCCCTGAAAGATTTCTGCAAAAAACCGGCAACAAAATAATTGCGCAGCCAATAAAAGGAACTGCTCCACGAAAGCACAATCCCACCGCCGATGCCGCGTCCCGCAAGGCTTTACAGGAAAGTGAAAAAGACCGCGCAGAGCATGTGATGATTGTGGACCTGATGCGCAACGACCTTGCGTTAAGCTGTGCGCCCGGTTCCGTTAAAGTGGATGAATTGTATGGCTTGTATGCTTTTCCGCAGGTGCATCAAATGATTTCCACCATCAGCGGCACGCTTCAAAAAGAAAAGTCGTTTGCGGATGTTTTGGCAAATGCATTCCCCATGGGCAGCATGACGGGCGCCCCGAAAATGAAAGTGATGGAATTGATTGAGCAATATGAAATGGCAAGGCGGGGGCTTTTTTCAGGAACGGTGGGTTACATCACACCTTCCGGCGATTTCGATTTTAATGTGGTGATAAGGAGTTTGTTTTACAATGCGGATACCGGCTATCTTTCTTATGGCGCAGGCGGTGCCATCACTTATGATAGCATTCCTGAAATGGAGTGGGAAGAGATGAAATTGAAAGCCGCCGCGCTGGAAAAATTGTTTCAATATAAACCATAGTGAAAGGTTTCCGACCCATACATTTCTTCAAAAAGCCTGAAAAGAAAAATCCCGCTCCTAAAAATTAGAAACGGGATTTCCGGTTAAAGCGAAAGCGCTTAAAAGCTTATTTCTTGTCGTCTTCCATTTTTACGCCGCTGCCTTCTACGTTGCCTTTAATGAAAAGCTCGTAACGGTCTTTTTCACCGGCTGCATTGGAGGTAAGGAACACGGTTTTATTAAATGGTCCTACGCGTCCTTGTGTATTGTAGCGAACGGTAATTTTTCCTTTTTTGCCGGGGAGAATTGGCTCCTTAGGCCATTCAGGCGTGGTGCATCCGCAGGAAGCACTTGCATTCTGGATGATCAGCGGCTCTTTACCGTTGTTTTTGAATTCGAAGACATACTCTGCTTGCGGGCCCTCTTTCACGGTTCCGAAATCATGCGTGTTCCCACCCATAAAATCAAACTTTGGAGCTTTTGGGTTTTTAAGTTGTTCTTGAGATGATGGAAGTGTTTTTTGGTCCTGTGCCTGAATGGTGCCGGCGCATGCAAGGCAAATCATGGCGATGAATAGTTTTTTCATTTTCGTTAGTTTTTGTTTGTTTTTGTTTTTATTGTTTGAGGAGATGTTTAATGCGTTTTAATCAAGCTGTTATTTTCAGGAACGGAACCGTCCGGTCCTTTTTCCACAGCGCCTTTAATGGTGAGGACTTTTACACCCTGATTGGTGTAGGCAGTAATTGATTTGGTGAATGGCCCCGGGCGTCCCTGCGTGTTGTATGATGCTTTAATAGTGCCTGCTTTCCCTGGTAAAATGGGTTCTTTACTATAGGAAGGTGTAGTGCATCCGCAGGAAGCTTGAACGCGGTCGATAACGATAGGTTCTTTGCTGTTGTTCTTGAATTCGAATTCATAATCAGCAGCCGGTCCTTCCTGAACGGTGCCAAAATCATGAACTTCTGTTTTGAAAACCATTTCATCAGCGGGGCCAGTTTTAGCGGGCATTGCTTCTGCCGTTTGCGGTGCGGGAGCCATAGTGGCTTGAGGAGCTTTTGCAATGGCGCGGGGCATTTTCTTGTCTTGTGCTGTAGCTGCGCCGAAAACGAATACCGCCATGCTCATGGTAAGGAGTACTTTCTTCATAAAATAAGGGGGATTTTTGTTGTTAGTTACAAATTTATAACCAAGACATTCCAAAGTTGCACCAAAGTTTGTTAAGCGGACGTTAAGTGAAAGGCAAATGTATTTTTGAGCCTCCATGTTTCGGTTTTTAATCATTCAGACGGCATTTATTGGTGATGTGGTTTTGGCTACTGCACTGATAGAAAAACTACATCATCGCTATCAGGATGCAAAGATTGATTTCTTATTGCGAAAAGGAAATGAAGGTTTGCTTAAAAATCATCCAATAATTTCAAAACTGCACATCTGGAATAAACAAAAAAACAAACACCTAAACCTGTTGCGCATCATTGCAGGTGTAAGAAAAGAACATTACACGCACATCATCAATGTCCACCGCTTTGCCACTTCCGGCATCATCACCTTATTAAGCGGAGCGAAGGTTTCTATTGGGTTCGATAAAAATCCTTTTTCGCACTTTTTCTCTAAAAAAATACCCCACAAAATTTCTCTGTCAAATGCAGCAAACCCCATGCATGAAGTGCAGCGCAACCATCTATTAATTGCGTCCCTCACGGATGAAACGCCTGCCATGCCGAAGCTTTATCCTGCTGCCGCTGACTATAAAAAAGTGCAGCCATTTCAAAACAAACCTTACGTCTGCATAGCACCCTCTTCGGTGTGGGCAACCAAGCAATATCCTGCTGAAAAATGGGCGCAACTTATTCAATCACTGCCTGCAGAAATGATGGTTTATATTTTAGGAGGCGAAGCCGATAAGCCGCTTGCAGCCTCCATTCTGTTAACCGCTGAAAATGAAAACACACAAAACCTTTGCGGGCAATTATCGTTTCTGCAATCGGCCGCGCTCATGGAAAAAGCCGTGATGAATTATGCCAACGATTCTGCGCCGCTCCATTTTGCTTCTGCAATGAATGCACCTGTCACCGCCGTTTTTTGTTCCACTGTTCCTGCATTTGGGTTCGGGCCTTTAAGCTCAAAAAATAAGGTGGTGGAAATTGAAGAGCCGCTGTATTGTCGCCCCTGCGGATTGCACGGAAAAGCGACTTGCCCTGAAAAGCATTTTCGCTGCGCTAACGACATTAAAACCCAACAACTTTTATGGTGGCTTTAGCCGAAGATTTAAAACAGGCACTCAAATTTTTAGAAAGCGGCGGCGTGATACTGTATCCTACAGAAACAGTGTGGGGATTGGGTTGTGATGCTTTAAATGAAGCCGCAGTGGAGCAAATTTTTCGCATCAAAAACAGACCGGAAAGCAAAAGTCTGATTGTGCTGCTTGCAGAAGCAAAAGACATTTTTCAGTTCACCGCCACGCCGCATCCTGATGTTGTGCACATCCTCGAATCGTTCCAAAAACCTACCACCATTATTTATGAAAATGCGCTCCACTTTCCTAAAAATGTGGTGGCAGATGATGGCAGCATCGGCATCAGAATAACCACCGATCCTTTCTGTAAATCTCTGATTAAGAGATTGAAGCGGCCAATCATTTCCACCTCTGCAAACATCAGTGGAAGCCCCGCCCCAAATGGTTTTTCAGAGATTGCAGATGAAATAAAAAGCAACGTGGATTACGTAGTGCATTATCGCCGCGAAGACACTGCCATCAACCCGCCATCGCGTATAGTGAAGATTAAGGAAGATGGCAGCCTGGAAATTTTACGTGCCTGATTTCTTTACGCGGTTTTTAGATTTGCGCCTCATAATATGGATATTGATTGCAGCAAGGAAGCGCTTGATTTATTGCATCGCATAAGCGCTTCGGCAGAGAAACTGAATGTTGCCAGTTACCTGATTGGCGGGTTTGTGCGGGATAAATTATTGGGGCGCCCCACTAAAGATGCGGATATAATGTGCGTGGGCAATGGCATCGATTTGGCGCATGATGTGGCTGCTTCTTACCCACAAAAACCAAAAGTTTCTTTCTTTAAAAACTACGGCACGGCGCATTTTAGAATCAATGGTTTTGATGTGGAGTTTGTAGGTGCACGCAAAGAATCTTACCGCAACGATTCCCGCAACCCGGAAGTAACCGAAGGCACACTTGAAGATGACCAGCAACGCCGCGATTTCACCATCAACGCACTCGCCATTTCGCTCAATAAAAATGATTTCGGAACGCTGCTTGACCCTTTTAATGGCAGGCAGGATTTGCAGGAGAAAATCATCCGCACACCGCTTGACCCCGACATCACTTTTTCTGACGACCCGCTGCGCATGATGCGCGCAGTGCGCTTTGCAGCCCAGTTAGGTTTCGATATTCATTTCAAAACCTTCGACGCTATTCGTAAAAACAACGCCCGCCTAAAAATTATTTCGCAGGAAAGAATAACCGACGAACTGAACAAAATAATCAGCAGCGCAAAGCCTTCCGTTGGTTTTGATTTGCTTTTCCGCACCGGACTGCTTCAGCAGTTTTTTCCGCAAATGGCATTGCTTGCAGGGGCAGAATTTATTGAAGGCATGGGGCATAAAGACAACTTTTACCACACCCTGCAAGTGCTCGATAATGTGGCTTCGCGAAGCGAAAACTTATGGCTCCGGTGGGCTGCCATTCTCCACGATATTGGCAAGCCTGCAACCAAGCGTTTTGAAGCCGGGCATGGCTGGACGTTCCAT
This sequence comes from Flavipsychrobacter sp., assembly GCA_965218185.1. Classification (GTDB taxonomy): domain Bacteria; phylum Bacteroidota; class Bacteroidia; order Chitinophagales; family Chitinophagaceae; genus JAFIGV01. The sequence continues at coordinate 361,087 of CBDCKE010000008.1, read as the reverse complement.
GGGCACGAAGTGGTGGGTGAGCGCATGACCCGCAAAATATTTGCACAGCTAAAACTGCCCATGCACGAGCAGATGAAGTATGTTTCAAAACTCGTAGCCCTGCATTTGCGCCCCATTTCATTAACTAAGGAAGAAGTAACCGACAGCGCCATGCGCCGCCTTTTGTTTGATGCCGGTGAACATCTGGAAGACCTGATGATCCTTTGCGAAAGCGACATCACTTCTAAAAACCAAAAGAAGGTGAAGCGCTTCCTTGAAAATTTTGAGCACGTGAAGTTGCGGCTGGAAGAAGTGGAAAGTAAAGACCGCATTCGCAACTGGCAACCGCCCGTGGATGGGGAATTGATTATGAAAACCTTTGGCTTGCCGCCCTGCCGCGATGTGGGCATTATTAAAACAGCCGTTCGCGAAGCTATTCTGGATGGCATCATCCCCAATGAATATGAAGCTGCTTTTGAGATGATGATTGCCGAGGGGAGAAAACATGGGTTTCAACCTATTGATTGAATAGTTTAGAACCGTTATCTTTAAATCCGCATTGGAAAATATGCACTACTTTTCTTAATAAAAACCTTTGAATGCGCAACCCTTTTTTATTCCTCTTTATTTTTTCTGCCGCATTTCAATTGAATGCACAAAATTGGAAACCCATCCAGCCCAGCGTCATCAATTATTTCTGCAATGGCCCGCTGAAAGCCGCACGGGTGGATAGTTTCACCGTTTCAGGCGCGGATACGATACTGCATTTATTCAGAACCCCGCGCGGAGATTCTTCTGTGCCTTACCTCGATACAAATGGCGGTAGCTGGCTTGGCAAAACAGTAATTTATAAACCAAATGGACTTGTGTTGACACCCGGATTGTGGGGAGATACGGCAGTAATTTATTCGCTTGCAGCTTTGAATGACTCCTGGATATTTTACAAAGACACTACTGCTCAATACTATAAGGCGAAAGTAATTTCTTTGGATACTGCAACTGTTTTAGGCGTGCTTGATTCTATAAAAATCATCAAAATCTCCGCGTGGAATGCATCGGGAATCAATACCAATGATAAAAACCATGGGCTAACAATTACACTTAGCAAAGCACACGGCTACTTTAAAACTTTTGCGGTTTATACATTCCCGTTTCATCCATCATTTCGTAACCAATGGCATTTGGGAGATGATTACGTGATGGATACCAGAGACATCGAACAATTTCCCGGTATTGCAATCACGTTTACACTTACGCCTTTCAGAAACCCTACAACTTTTGAATTGTATGATTACCATACTGGTGACATTTATAGACACACTGTTAGCTGTGATGGAACGAATTCCAGTTACTCTTATGACACAATAATTTCCGTACAATTGCTGACCCCTGACACATTGGTATATGAATGGAAAAGGAAGACGGTGTATGCAGCTCCCGGCGTTATAAACTATGAATCGGGAAGTACAAAACTGGCAGACACAATAGTACCTTTTTTAAAAATTCCTTTCGTTCCTGAAGAAACCGGGTTGGGGTATTTTTACGATTATACTCCAAATGATACAACGGGCTGCTTTAGTAGCGCCTCCATTGGCTACTTTTCAAACTATATTGATCCATCCGGTTATGTAAACACGTTTGTACCTTGCGGATCAAATTTTACTTTCAAAATTGGTTTGGGTCTGGTAATCGCCTCACAATGTGATGGATTCATTCCATTCTGCAGAAGTACCACTATCCTCACCGCTAACCGAAAAAACGGCATCGACTGTAACCTCCCCACCTCAATAAATTCCCCCTTAAAAGAAACTGACCTGCGCTTTTACCCAAATCCTGCCGAAAACTTTATAAATATTGATTACTCCCGCGAAGGAACATTTACCATTTATGACGTAGTGGGCAGGGAAGTGAAAAGGGAGATTTTACTTTCGGGAATGAAAACAAGAACCGTAAGCTTAGATGGTTTGCCGACTGGACTATATAGCTATCGATTTTTAGATAATGATGGGAATGTTGCAAATGGCAAATTGATAATTCAGCATTAACCTCAAACAAAAAAATCCCCTCAGTTTTTATACCAAGGGGATTTATTATTTTTTGGAAACCGGTTGGATTAATAATCCATTCCCATGCCGCCGCCCATGCCGCCCGGCATTGCAGGCGCTGCACCTTTTGGCTCCGGCTTGTCAGCAACCACACATTCCGTAGTTAATAACATAGAAGCAATGGATGCTGCATTTTCAAGCGCTACACGGCTCACTTTTGTAGGATCAATTACGCCCGCTGCAAGCAAATTTTCATACACTTCAGTCCGTGCATTAAAACCATAATCAGCTTTGCCTTCGCGCACTTTCTGAACCACGATGCTGCCTTCAATACCTGCATTTTCAACAATGGTGCGCAACGGAGATTCCAATGCACGACGCACGATTTGAATGCCGGTGTTTTCATCAGCTCCCTCACCTTTCACGTTAGTGAGGCTTTCAATAGCACGGATGTAAGCCACGCCACCACCTGGAACAATTCCTTCTTCAACTGCAGCGCGGGTAGCGTGCAATGCATCGTCCACACGGTCTTTCTTTTCTTTCATTTCCACTTCAGAAGCCGCGCCTACATAAAGCACCGCCACACCGCCGGAAAGCTTTGCAAGACGCTCCTGCAGTTTCTCACGGTCATAATCAGAAGTAGTGCTTTCAATCTGAGATTTAATTTGGTTCACACGTCCGGTGATGCCTTCTTTCTCTCCTTTGCCGCCAACGATAGTAGTGTTGTCTTTATCAATCGTGATGCTTTCTGCTTCGCCGAGATACTCAAGCGTAGCGTTTTCAAGCTTGTAACCCTGCTCTTCAGAAATCACAATACCGCCTGTAAGCACCGCTAAATCCTGCAGCATTTCTTTACGGCGATCACCGAAACCAGGCGCTTTTACGGCAGCAATTTTCAATGAGCCGCGCAGTTTGTTTACCACTAATGTTGCAAGTGCTTCGCCATCTACGTCTTCTGCAATAATCAACAACGGACGACCGCTTTGAACAGAGCTTTCAAGCAGCGGCAGAATATCTTTCAGCGTGCTTACTTTCTTATCGTAAATGAGGATGTAAGGGTTAGAAAGTTCGGTTTGCATTTTCTCCGTGTTAGTAACGAAGTATGGTGACAGATAACCACGGTCGAACTGCATTCCTTCTACCACTTCAACGGTAGTATCGGTTCCTTTTGCTTCTTCCACCGTAATAACGCCTTCGTTGCCCACCTTCGCCATTGCCTGAGCAATAAGCTTTCCGATGGTGCTATCGTTATTGGCAGAAATAGTAGCTACCTGCTCAATCTTACTATTGTCGTTGCCAACTTTTTGAGATTGGGATTTCAGGTTTTCAACCACGGCACTCACGGCCATGTCGATGCCACGCTTTAAGTCCATTGGGTTGGCACCGGCAGCTACGTTGCGCAGGCCTTCGTTAATGATAGATTGAGCAAGAACGGTAGCCGTAGTAGTTCCGTCGCCTGCCACGTCGGCAGTTTTAGAAGCTACTTCTTTCACCATCTGCGCACCAAGGTTTTCGATACTGTCTTCCAGTTCGATTTCTTTTGCTACAGTAACGCCGTCTTTAGTGATACCCGGAGCGCCGAATTTCTTTTCGATAACTACGTTGCGGCCTTTTGGGCCAAGGGTTACTTTCACTGCATCTGCAAGTGTGTCAACGCCGCGCTTCATTCTGTTGCGGGCATCAGTATTAAAAAAAAGTTGTTTAGCCATTTTGATTTAAAATTTAAAAGGTAAAGTTGAAAAAAGAGTGTGAGAAATTTGCCGTTTGCTTTTGGTTTTCACTATAGCAAGCGGTCTTTTTGGGAGGAGTGATTACACTACTGCAAGTATATCGCTTTCGCGCATAATCAGGTAATCTGTGCCTTCAAGGGAGATTTCCGTGCCTGCGTATTTGCTGTAGAGCACAGTGTTACCGGCTTTCACGGTCATTGGTTCATCCTTTTTGCCCGGGCCTGCGGCTATCACGGTGCCGCGTTGTGGTTTTTCCTTTGCAGTGTCAGGAATGATGATACCGCCTTTTGTTGTTTCTTCGGCGGCTGCCGGCTGCACGATCACGCGATCGTGAAGGGGCGTAATGTTTACATTGTTAGCCATAAATTTTTAGTTGATTAAATTGGTTTCACACTCGTTATCAGCAATTATGCCATTGCGGGAATACAGACAAATTAGCAGGCAGGCGGAAAGCTTTTCAGGATGAATGGCAGTTGGTGACAGGGCAGCAAGTCATGTATGATTTGAGGCTGTGCATACATGATTTCATGAAGATCATGTATGATCCAGATAAAATCATGCATGATTCAGATAAAATCATGCATGATCCAGATTAAATCATGCATGATTCAGAGTGAATCATGCATGATCCAAACCTAATCATGTATGATCCTGAAAAAATCAGGTATGATTTCACCGGGATTAGATATGTTTTATTAAAAATCAGGGCTGTTTTTGAAATGAGTCGGTATAATGTTGGATTGGTTATACTTAAGCTTATTATGTCTTCATATAACCTCATTATTTTCCCATGCATTAACATCCCAACAAAAGAAGCGTGTAGTTTTGTAATCATCCTTTCCGAAAAATCCATCCCCACCCAATTACCTTTGCGCCCATGCAACTTCCCGGCAATCTTACCATATCCGATTTGTACCGCAGGGTATTTTAAAACAAAAGGATGGAGTGGAATTTCAAATCCGCATTTCCAACTTTATCTAAACTTCATTCATTTTCAACCCACCATTTTCAACCTCTTCCCTTTTCAACCCCATACGCCTCCATAAGCATCCACTTTTAAAAACACTCCAACATGCTGCTTTCCACACTCACCGCTATTTCCCCGATCGATGGCCGGTACCGCCTCCAACTGGAAGCTTTAGCGCCCTGGTTTTCAGAATACGGGCTGATGAAATACCGCCTCGAAGTAGAGGTGCGCTATTTCCTCCGCCTGGCAGACAATGGCATTTTCGAATTGCCCGAAACCTTTAACAGGGATGCGTTTGAAGCCCTCTACTTATCATTTACCGAAGCTGATGCGCAGCAGATAAAGGAATTGGAACGCACCACCAACCACGACGTGAAGGCCGTGGAGTATTTCCTCAAACAAAAGCTTTGGGAGATGGACGCTGGCGAGGTGGCAGAGTGGGTGCATTTCGGCCTCACCTCGCAAGACATCAACAACACGGCCATACCCATGCTTTGGCAAGATGCTTTGGATAAATGCTTCGTGCCTGCGCTGGACAACCTGTGCGAAGCACTGATAAAAATGTGTGATGATTATTCCTTCGAACCCATGCTTGCACGCACGCATGGGCAAGCCGCATCGCCCACTACGGTTGGCAAGGAACTGCGCGTGTTTTGGGAGCGGCTGCGGACGCTGGCTATGGACTTTGAAAATCTTCCGCTACTTGGCAAATTTGGCGGCGCCACCGGAAATTTTAATGCGCATGTGGTAGCGTTTCCGGATGTAAACTGGGAGCGATTTGCAACCGACTTTTTGTTTGAAGATTTGAAACTGGAACGCTCAGATTACACCACGCAAATCGGGCATTACGACGACCTGGCGGCACAGTTCGATGCGCTTAAAAGAATCAACACCATCCTGATTGATTTTTGCCGAGACATGTGGGCATACATCTCCATGGACTATTTTAAACAACAGCTTAAAGAAGGAGAAACCGGCAGCTCTGCCATGCCTCACAAAGTGAACCCGATAGACTTTGAAAATGCAGAAGGAAACCTCGGCATCGCCAACGCATTGTACGAACACCTTTCCGCAAAACTGCCCATCAGCCGCCTGCAGCGCGACCTTACGGACAGCACCGTGCTCCGCAACATTGGCGTGCCATTGGCGCATAGCTATCTGGCATTGCTTTCCATCCAAAAAGGCATTAGCAAACTCACCTTAAACAAAGCAAAGCTGGAAGCCGATTTAGAGCAGCACTGGGAGGTGATTGCAGAAGGCATACAAACCATTTTGCGCCGCGAAAATTATCCCAAACCATACGAGGCACTTAAAGAACTGACGCGCGGAAAAGACGGCATCACAAAGGCATCCATCCATGCATTTATTGAAGGGCTTGAAGTGAGCGAAACCGTGAAGGCAGAACTCAAAAACATCACCCCGCATAACTACATTGGCGCCACCGCCGAAGCATGGCAGCAGAAATGGGAACGATAGTTGTTTAGGGAGGTAAAAAAAGTACACACGCCATGATGAAATTGTTTTTGACAGTCGTTTTTATGCTCTCGTTTTTAGGCGGGAAAGCACAGACGCGCGACAGCCTTTTTGTGGTGGATTATGACCACGGCTGGGCACTAATGCACGCGGCTAAAACAGGCGAAACGCTTTTTACTTTAGGCAGAAAATACCACGTGCCGCCGGCAATACTTGCAGATGCAAACGCTTTGAATTATCAGGCAGCGCTCACGCCTTCACAAAAAATAATCATCCCGCTTGGTGCATACAATCAATTAACGGAACAGCCGTTGGGCGCGGATTACAGAGCTATTTATTACAAACCGGCTTTTGAAGATGAGCTTTATAAAATAGCCCGCAACTCCCTGGTTAGCCGCAAGCGCGTGATGGAATGGAACGGGCTGGAAGACAAAGAACTAACGCCGGGAAAAACACTGCTTTGCGGGTGGATATTGTATGACGCTACGAACCCGAACGTCGTAACATCCAAACCAAAAACACCCCTTATTGCACCGAAGCCGCCGCTTGATTATCCAAACCCTAAAAACCCCGTAACGCAACCCGTAAACACCAAAGTGGTGGCGCCCAAAAACTTTGATACCGTTTATTATTACAAGCCGCCCGTAGCTGCCGCCGATACCATTGCCGAAGGCACCGAACCCGAAGAAATCATCAGCGAAGCGGAAGCGCTTTACAACCAGCAAACCATGGGCGGGCTGAACGCTACATCAGAAAAAGGAACGGCAGCTTTTTACGAGAACAACATGCCGGTGGGCAAATACTACTACGCCTTCCATTCTACGGCAGCAACGGGCACTATAATCAGAGTTCATAATCCGGGCTCGGGTCGCACCATCTTCGTGAAAGTGCTGGGTGGGCTTCCTGAAACACGGCTTTACCACAATTGCATAATTGGCATCAGCGGCAAGGCAAAGCGTGCGCTCGGCGTGAACATGGAAAAAGCCTGGTGCGAACTTTCATACGCGCGGTGATAATCCACTTTCAAATTTTGTAGGTTGGCAGGATGAAATTGCTGGTCATCAGGTTTTCTTCCATCGGCGATATTGTGCTGACGTCGCCCGTCATCCGTTGCATCAAAAAGCAATTGCCCCATGCTGAAATCCACTACCTCACAAAGCCCGCCTACAAGCAACTTTTAGAAGCCAACATTTACCTGGATGGTTTGCACTTGCTTGCTCCTGACATCAATGAAACGATAGATGCACTGCGCGCTGAAAAGTTTGACTGCATTATAGACCTGCATAAAAACCTCCGCAGCCTAAAAGTGAAACGAGCGCTGAATGTGCGCAGCTATTCTTTCCAGAAACTAAACATCCGCAAATGGCTGCTGGTGAACCTTCGATTGAATGCCATGCCCGATGAAAGCATCGTGGAGCGCTACCTGCAAACGGTGAAACCACTTGGCGTGAAAAACGATGGCGGCGGCTTGGATTACTTCATCCCTGAAGCGGTGGAAATAAAACAGGATGATGTGCCGATGAGCCATTGGGTGGGGTTTGCAGCCTGCGTGATTGGCGGCAGCTATGCTACCAAAAAGTTTCCCGCAGAGAAGTGGCGGAAGGTAATAGACTTGTTGCCGTTTCCGGTGATTTTACTGGGTGGCAGCGAAGACCGGCAGGAAGGCGACAGCATTGCAAAGGGTGATTCCGTTAAGATTTATAACGCCTGCGGCAAGTTTAATCTGCACGAATCAGCAAGGTTAATAGAAAGCGCCAAAGTGGTGGTTAGCAACGACACGGGACTGATGCATATTGCGGCTGCGTTTCATAAACCGATTGTTAGTTTGTGGGGCAATACGGCTCCTGAAATGGGGATGTTTCCTTACTATGGGCACAATGATTTGAGGAAGAAGCCGAGTGGCAAAAGTATTTTAATAGAGAACTGGAAACTGGGTTGCCATCCGTGCAGTAAACTGGGGTATGAGCGTTGTCCGCGGGGGCATTTTAAGTGTATGCAGGAATTGGAAGAGCTGGAGATTGCGGGCGCGGTTCAAAATTTCTGGAAGTTTACCCAACTATGAGAATTGCAAAGCCGTCTTAGGGATAGTAACTAAACCAAAAGCGAACCGATTGTCTACAGCGGAAAAAAACTTACAAAATTGTAGCAATTGATTGATTATATTTGTTCCCCGATTTAGAAATTTAGAAAATCATCCACCTCATGAAAAAAAGAATCTACCTCATCATGGCGCTTACAGTTTGTTTTCTCGCCGGCTTCTCAAATAAATCTCAGGCAAGTCATGCAGCGGGCGGTGAGATATTGTATGAGTGGATATCTGACTCCACTTACCGGTTTTACTTTAAATTTTACAGAGATTGTAATGGTATTTCTGAACCGGCTACTGTCGATTTATGTTATTACAACACCTGCGGTTCTCAATCGTATACTTCAATTTTATCTAAAGTAACGGGTCAATTACCCGGCGGTGGCTTTAATGGTCAGGAAGTATCTACAGGTTGCCCGGGGTATAGCAGCACTTGTAGTGGCGGGCCTATTACAAACCCGGGTTATAAAGAATGGTGGTACACTAACATCATTACCCTGCCTATGAAATGTAACTTTTGGAAATTCTATGTGAGTATTAATGCACGTAACACTAATATTAACAATTTACAAAATCCCGGGGGTCAAAGTTTACATATTGAATGTACATTTAACAACCTGGCCGCTCAGGGGAATTCTTCGCCTTATTTTACCGTGAAGCCTATTCCGTTTATGTGCGTGAATTCTACTTACACGTATAATAACGGAGCAGTTGATCCCAATGGTGATTCGTTGGTATTTAATATGATTAATCCTTTGAATTCAGCAGTAGGGACTTGCGTTGCAAATCCGGCTGTAAATGCCATTCAATATGCTGCAAGTACACCACCTTATAATATAATTAATAACCCCCTCCAAACTAATAATACCTTTTCAATTAATAACGCAACAGGGCAATTAACCTTTACACCTAGTATTCAACAAAATGCAGCCATTACTATTCAGGTTTCTGAATATAGAAATGGTGTTTTGATAGGAACCGTGATGCGAGATATTCAGGTCGTTGTATTGAATTGTACTGCTGCGCCCCCCGCTTTCAATCCCGATACGACTTCTTTCAGCGGTGCGCAATTAGGTATAAATGGCAATTTAGAGGGATGTGCCTTGCAACCCATGAGTTTTTGCGTATCGCTTAATTCTAATAATCCAGCAGCGATTCTGGTAGCTACTTCTAATAACGCCATTGTGACGCCGTCATCTGTAGTTACATATACAGGTCAGGGAACAGATTCTATTGTTGCTTGTTTTAGCTGGGTGCCTCAGATTGCTGATTCCGGTTTAAAAATCCTAACGTTTACGGTGAAGGATTCTACCTGTACGCCACCGGGAATATTACTTTCTCAAACCTTCTCTATACCATTGTTTATTTACCCGATAACCGTAGCCGGAAACGATACTTTGGTCTGTCCTGCTGATTCTGCGCACCTCTCTGTGAAGGGTGGAAGTGTGTTTGTGTGGACTGTATTGCCGGGTGGTGATCCCAATACGTTAACCTGCGATACTTGTCAATTTCCTATAGCTACTCCCTCATTTACAACATCCTATCAGGTCGTCTCGAATATTGGAAATAATTTGTGTAACCACAACACAGATACTGTGACGGTATTTGTATTGCCAACGCCTACTTTTGACTTAGGACCTGATATAACTACATGTATTGGCTCCTCGGTGCAATTGAATGCCAATCTGGTTCCGGATTCAGGGTATACCTATTCTTATTCTTGGAATCCGCCGACTTTCTTAAATGCTGCTAACATACCAAATCCAATAAGTTCCCCCACACAGGATATTAACTACTTCCTAACCATTACACCAATTGGAGCAGTATCTTGTCCAGCAACTGATACTATAAGTATTACTGTTTTACAAGGATTTACGGTATTTAATCACGACACGGCTATTTGCGACGGTTCGTCTGTACAGATTAATGCTTTCGGGCCTACTCAATATAGTTACGCGTGGAGCCCTACCATTGGTGTAAGTAATCCTTCCATTATTGATCCTTTAATTACTCCTGACACATCCAGGCTTTATAAGATTACAGCTTCTTTCCCGGGATGTGCGGATACTACGCAGCAAATTTTTATTGACGTACAACCTAATCCCATGGTTTTTGCAGGAACGGACGGCTTACTTTGCTATGGCGATACGGTCAATCTGTTTGCTCAGGTAACTCCTGCAGCCTATCCAAGCTACTCATATACCTGGACGCCCTCCGGAGGATTGGATAATCCAAACGTGCAGAATCCGAATTTCACCGGTTTAATAAATACTACTTTAACTGTTACAGTTAAAACACCCGCCGGCTGTAGTGGCACTGATAATATTTTCTTTGAGGTAATTGCGCCTGATATTGTTCAGGTTTCAAGTCCGGATACTATGCTTTGTCCTCGCGATACGGCTCAATTAAACGTTACGGGTACGGCAGTTTCCGTAATGTGGACGCCTAATTTGTTTATTGATAACCCTGATACGATAAATGCAATTGTTTATCCACCGGTTACAACTCTTTACACCGTAATTGGTACTGATATAAATAATTGTAAAGACACTGCTTCCATTGAAGTTATCGTTCATCCTGATGCTGTAGTTTCACTTCCTGATTCTGCAACCATTTATCCTGGACAAACTTACCAGATGAATCCATCAGGTAATGGATTGTATTTTACCTGGTTTCCTCCTACAGGGTTGAGTAATACGGCAATATCAAATCCGATAGCTGAGCCAACTGTAGATACACGTTATCACGTTCTGGCAGCTACTGAATATGGTTGTATCGCTACGGATTCAATTGACATTTACGTTTCGTACGAAACACCGATTAATATTGCTAACGCATTTTCACCCGGTTCACAGCCAAATCCTGAAATAAAGGTACAGTATATCGGCAATGCAACCTTAAAATCGTTTATCATATACAACCGTTGGGGAGCTAAAGTTTTTGAAACTTCTGACATCAGCAAGGGTTGGGACGGACGTTTTAATGGCGAGCCGCAACCCATGGGCGTGTATATTTATACAGTTGAAGCAGTGTCCTCTACAGGCAGACCATTTGTAAAACAAGGAAATATTACCTTAATAAGATAACTTAAACCAAATAAAACACTAACCAAAAACTTAAGAACATGAATTATATTTTTAGCAGGATGCGCAGATTAGTTTACCTTTTTACGATAGGATTGTGTTGTATTTTTACGATAGAAAGCAAGGCGACACACTATGCGGCAGTAGATATGTATGTAGATTATGTTGGTAGTGGTCCTACAGACTTAAGGTATAAAGTTACATTGAGCGTTTATAAAGCTTGTGAAAATCCAAATGGTTTTGCAAATGCCGATTTGAGTATATATGATGGAGATATTGAAATTACTTCCTCTTGTGGATCTATTACGCCTCCTTCTTATAGATTGCCTGTTGTCGCAGTTGATACTCTTGATCAATTATGCCAAAACTTTTCACTTCAAAATTCTTGCCGTTCTACGACGACTCCTTATCCAGGCTTTGTACGTTGGAGATTCGTTGACACTATAACTTTGCCAACTGTTTGTACTGATTGGACTTTTTCGTGGAGTAGTGGAAGTAGAAACGGAGGAATTTCAAACATTCCTACGGCTCAAAACACTAGTATATATATAGAATGTAAGATGAATACTGCTGCTCGATATAATAATAGTTCGCCGCGATTTTTGATTGATCCCCTTCCTTATTTATGTGTTAACCAACCTGGTTTTTATGTAAATGGTCCGTTTGATCCTAATTTGGATTCTTTAGTTACTGAAAATGTGTGCCCATTGAGTACAAACGCTACAGCATGTCTAAATTACGGCCCTAACCCGCCTTATTCTCTTGCTAATCCTTTAAATTCGTCCAGCGGTTATACTGTAAATCCAAATACAGGAACTGCCTCATTTACGCCTACAACAATTGGGAAATTTGTTGTAGCATTTCAATGCAATGAGTATGATCAATTTACAGGTGTTGCGTTAGGAAGTATAAGACGGGATGTGCAGTTAAGTATTCTCGGATGTAACGCACCACCACCCTTTATTGATTCAATTCCTCAAAATCCTGTAAATGCGGTTGTAGATTCGCTTAATGGATCTTACTTTATAAAGGCCTGCCCCGGCTCTCCTATTTCTTTTGATGTAAATGCAGCTTCTTTATCTGGCTCCAATTCTGTTTTTCTTTCTTCCAATAATCTGACATCAGTTCCTGGCTCTGTTGTTTCTTTTATAAACCAAGGTACGGGAAACCCCGTGGCGCATTTTGATTGGACGCCTACAGGTGCCGATATTGGTAATTATACAATTATTATCTTTGCCAAAGATAGTACTTGTACTACTGTTCAGCCTATTTTATTGACAAACTATTTTGTACTACAAATTAAAGTTTTACCGGGTGTTGATGCAGGCCCCGATGGAAAAATATGCGGTCTAAACGGAGACCCGTTCCAGTTTAATATTACCGGACCTCCGAATGTTAACTATTATTGGTCAGGTTTTCCTTTAGGCGCTCCAACCTTAGGTTTAAGTAATGATAGCATCGCCAATCCAACGGCATATCCACCTTATAATTTCACCTACATTGTTTCTACAGATGATATAACATCCAATTGCAAGCGGCGCGACACGGTTACTGTTTTTATTGACACTTCTAACTCTGTTGTTACCGTACCAGATGATATCCTAATTTGTCGCCCGGGATATCTACAATTAGATGCGCAAGGCATTGGATTGAAACCACTGGCAAATCTTAGTTGCGGAACAGTTGGTACGGTTACCAATTGCACAAATGGCGACTCGGCGGAAGTGCGTACCCAATATACCGGGGGAAGCGTTGCGCCCTCAACTGTATTTTCTCCATTTACAGCTAACCACCGGACTGCACGAATGCAATTTTTATTACGACGAAATGATTTATATGCATATGGACTTAGATCGGGAACGATAAATAAACTAAGTTTCTTTGTAACAACTCCTGGTGCAACAGCAATTGATAACTTCAAAATTTCCATAAAATGCACGGATCGCACGGATATTTCACCAATCGCAGGCGGTTTTGAACCAGGTACTATACCGGTATATTCAGCTACTGCGCCTGTGGTAACACAGCTTGGCTGGAATGATTTCGTGTTTGATCAGCCATATAATTACGATAGCACGCAAAGCCTAATAGTGGAGATATGCTATTCCAATCCTGCGAATGGCATAGCCACAGAAGTAAATTCCGTTCAGACAAACTCTCCGCAAATGATTATTAGTTACAGTGATGTAGGAAGTGGTAACATTTGTTTAAATCCGACAATTGCGAACACCATTGCTAATTATACGTATCGTCCTGTAGTTAAATTGGGTTATTGCCCTGCACCGGAAGCGGAATTTGAATATACATGGTCGCCTGGTACATTTTTGAGCGATTCTACCATTAAAACCCCGTTAGCGTATATTTCTGAAAACACAACTTACACCGTATTTACCCGCGGACGCAATGGTTGTCTCGTGAAAGATGACGTGACTATTACGTTGCCTTCCAATAATTATGATGTAACACCGCGAGATACTTCCGTGTGTATAGGTCAGTCGTTTGGTTTAGTAGCTGCGCCTCAAAATTCAACTGTAGAATGGTTCTTTACTAATTTCACAGATGCTTCTACCACCATGTCGTGTACTAATTGCGCTAACCCGCTTGTAACGCCTGACCAAAGTGGTACCTATTATGTTGTATTTACCGATACTCATGGGTGTAAAGATACCCTTGACGTGAAAGTAACTGTTCGTCCATTACCGAATGTGCGCATCCTGAATCAGGATACAACCATTAAATATGGTCAAAGTATTCAGTTGCTTGTAGCCGGAGCATATATTTACAATTGGACGCCTGTTTCTACGCTCACCAATCCGAATATCGTGAATCCTATTGCATCACCTACAGAACCCACAACTTATACTGTTTTTGGTTTAGCTGATAATGGTTGCCGTAACCTAGATTCTGTAAGAATTTCAATTGATTACAGAGATAATTTGTTTGTTCCTACAGCGTTTACGCCTAACGGAGATGGTAAGAACGATATCTTCCGTGTAAGCAATCTGACCTTCCAACAACTACAGGAATTCCGCGTTTTCAACAGATGGGGACAGGAATTATTCCGCACAAACGATCCTAAAACTGGATGGGACGGAACCTGGAGAGGCGTTCAGCAAGATATGGGAAGTTACCAATATTTAATTCGCGTAGCCTATCCTGATGGATTTGTTGAAACCTACAAAGGTGATGTTACTTTGATTAGATAAACTGAAGTTCTGGTTTGAAAATTTAAATGCTGGCTTTCAATTGAAGGTCAGCATTTTTATTTGTATCACACATCACTTAAGTCAATTTGATTTTCTAAAAGCAGTAACAAAAAAAACGTCATTGCGAGGGCATGCCCGAAGCAATCTGAAGCCAAACTGTATTTTCCCGCCGCTCTTCAGATTGCTTCACTTACGTTCGCAATGACGAAGCGCCCGGAAAAACGATGTCTATATGGTATTATTTTTCGAGTTTTCTTTGCAATGCCTTCTCACCCTTCTTCATCACAAATGCATGTGCCCATTTAAAAAAGGGAGCCAAAATTGCGGCGCATAAATTCATCCACCATTTTGTGGTTTTTACTTCCCAATTAATCTCAGCAACCGTAAATGTCCTGTCTTTATAAAAACGCCAGGAGCCTTTGCCCGATAAATCACCGGTCACTTTTCCCTCCAGAAAATGAAAATGTACATTCTGTAAAAGTTCTAAACGAAAATTGATAGGGTAGCCGAGCGGACTTTTAAGACTATATTCGCGGATAGAACCGATTCCATTTTCATCGCCTTCTTTTAATTCTATTACATATTCTATATCATCCCACCAATCAGGCCATTTTTCGGATGCATAAATGGTGTCCCAAACAGCAGTCAATGGCGCCTGAATTTTCCAGATGGAGAGAAAAGAATAATGATGCATAGGCTCCAGGGTATTTTTTTTTATTTTAGTTGCTAGGATTCATTAAAAAATGGGAAAGGGATAGCTGGCAAATGTTTTGTAAACACTGATTAAAGAATTGAAAAGAAAATTACATTCCCCGCGCATTTCATCTGGCACTCTACTTCTTTGGCTGTGTGCTTTGCTTTGTTGTGCCCTGCTTTCTGCCTGCAGCAATAATAAAGATCATTCCGATAAAAAAGCAGAAAATCCACCCGGCTACGACCTTTCCAAACCTTTCCAAATCAAACTGCCCATTGAATTGGATGAAATTTCAGGTGTTGTTTATTACCCAGAAGATTCCAGCATTCTGGCAGTACAGGATGAGTATGGATATGTTTACAAGATATACCCGAATCAACCGGAAAAAATTCAGAAATGGAAGTTTTCAGAAGGCGATGATTTTGAAGATTTGGTTTTGCTGGACAGCACCTTTTACGTTTTAGTAAGCAATGGAAACCTGATTGAGTTTAAGTTTATTACCAGCGATTCGCTTTATTTGAACAATTATACATTTCCATTTGGCGAAGGAAACGAGTTTGAAATCCTCTATTTCGACCCTCATTATCAGAAACTGGTGATGATTTGTAAAGACTGTGAGTACGATAAGAAAAAACGACTGAGCACCTTTACTTTTGACCCGCAAACGCACCAATATTCTGAACATGGTTTTTCTATTGAAGTTTCAAAAATTGCAGATCTCCTTGGCGAAAAGAAATTAAAGTTCAAACCCTCCGCTGCTACAATAAATCCATTGACTAAGGAACTGTTCTTAATTTCCTCCGTAAATAAATTATTGGTGATCGCCGACGATTTAGGAAATGCAAAAGAGGTTTACCGGATAAACAAAGGGCTTTTTAAACAACCGGAAGGACTTACTTTTAGCACCGACGGAACCATGTTCGTCTCAAACGAATCGGCAGGTACCGGCGTTGCCGACATTCTGATTTTTCCTTACCACAAACAAGCAGCTTATAAGAAATGAAGTGTACACTAACTCTCATTATTTCGTTATTTTTTCCTTTTTTCCTTTCTGCGCAATCGTCGGATGATACCATTACTGCGCGCATTATTTTGATTGGCGATGCCGGAGCGTTGGTAGGGCAGCGTTCCCCCGTAATTGATGCAGCCAAAAAACTGGTGCCGCTCGATAAAAAAACTTCCGTCATATTTTTGGGAGATAATTTATATCGCCACGGTTTGCCCGACGACCAATCCATTTATTATACCGAATTGCGCTCCGTGCTTGATTCTCAGGTTTCTTTAGTGCGCGGAACCCCTGCCAAAGCCTATTTTATTCCCGGTAATCACGATTGGGCGAACGGCGCTCCCGATGGTTATGCTGCGGTGTTGCGTCAGCAGAGGTATATTGATCGCATATCTCCTGACAATGTTTCATTCTATCCAAAAAACGGTTGCCCCGGGCCTGTAGAAATAAAAGTGAACGATGATGTGGTGATTGTAATAATTGACAGCCAATGGTGGATTCATAAAAATGAAAAGCCTGGTTTGGAAAGCGATTGTCCCCAAAAAACGAAGGAAGAAGTGCTGGTGGAACTGGAAGATATCCTCGCTAAAAACGATAAAAAATTTGTGATTTTTGCCGACCACCATCCTTTCAGAAGCAATGGCGTACACTCAGGTTACTTCACTTTAAAGCAACACCTCTTCCCCTTCACTGACATCATTAAAAACCTTTGGTTGCCGCTCCCCGGGCTTGGATCTGTTTATCCCATTTCACGTAGCGTTTTCGGCAGTCCGCAGGATTTAAAACATCCCGGATATCAAAACCTGATTAATGAAATGACCAACGTAATTAAAGGTCATCCGCACGTGGTGTTAGTTGCGGGCCATGAGCACAACCTGCAATATTTTGCCGATAGCAGCCTGCATTATATTGTGAGCGGAGCAGGTTGCAAAACGCAACGGGTCAATCAAAGCCGGAATGCAGAATTTGTAGCACAGGAATATGGTTTTGCCTTGCTGGAAGTATCTACCAATAAGAATGTAAAAGTTTCTTTTTATACCGTAAAAGATGATACTGCAGGATTAGCCTTCCAGGATCACATGCTCAATTTTAAAGAATTGCCTGCTATTGAAGATACCATTCCGCAAACTGAAATCGTGTATGAATATCGCGACAGCGTCTTTGCACCTGCAAGCATCAGCTATAAAAAATCATCTAAACTAAAAAGGGTGATTCAGGGAGATAATTACCGCGAAGTATGGAGCACACCCGTGTTGTTTCCTGAATTTAGCCTCAAAAATGATTACGGAGGTTTCACCATTGAAAGCAGGGGAGGAGGCAAGCAAACAAAATCGCTTACGCTTAAAGATAAAAAAGGTCAGGAATGGAAATTACGCACGATTGATAAAGACATCAGCCTTGCGATCCCGGAAAATTTCAGAGCCAACGTAGCCAAAGATCTAGTGCAGGATGTTGTTTCGTCCGCATTCCCCTACGCGCCGGTTGTGGTGCCGGTTTTGGCGGATGCAGCAGGTGTAAAACAATCGCGGCCAAAGTTTTATTTTATCCCTAACGACCCTGCTTTTGGTTATTATCAAAAGCTTTTTGCCAATAAAATTGCTACGATTGAAAAGAAGGATCCCTTAGGTCCGACGGTGGATACCAAAAACACCTTCAGCGTGCTTAATAACATGATTGAGGATAACGACCACCTTGTAAATCAGGATGCTGTGCTTCGTGCGCGTTTGCTTGATATTCTGATTGGCGACTGGGACAGACATTTTGACCAATGGAAATGGGCCGTGACAGACACCGGAAAAGGAAAGCTATATGTTCCCATTGCCAAAGATCGGGATCAGGCGTTTTTTTATTCTGATGGATTGCTGCTGAAAGCAATTAGTTTAAGAGTTTTACCCTTGTTGCAGGGTTTTCAATATGAAATCAAAGCAATAAACGGTATGGGCTTTTCGTCCAGAGATTTTGACAGAATATTCCTGAATGGACTTTCCGCCAGACAATGGGATACCACCATCACCAGTTTTCAAAAGGATATTACAGACTCCGTGATTGATGCTTCTGTGAAACAATTGCCACGCGAGATTTACCCTTTAAGTGGAGAAACCATTGCTGCGAAGCTAAAAAGCAGGCGCAATCTGCTTCACGAGGCTGCCATGACGTATCATCGGTTTATCTCTAAAAACGTAAACATCCTCGGGAGTAACAAAGAGGAATATTTTGACGTGAGCGGTAATGATTCCGGACTTTTGGTTCAGGTGTATGCGCGGGAGAAATACGGAGATACAGGTCTGTTGGTTTATAACCGTCAGTTTGACCCAAAAGTTACAAAGGAATTGCGTTTATATGGCTTCAACGGAAATGACCGATATAATCTGAAAGGGCATTCCGGCATTCGCGTAAGGATGATTGGTGGGCGGGGAAATGATACTTTTTCATCTGACGCCCGCATCAAAAATTTTGTGTACGACCTCAAAAATGAAGATAATACCATCCTCCACAACCGCCGCACCAAAAACAGAATGGCTATAAACCCTGATGTAAACGAGTATAAGTTCAATGAGTTTGTGTATGACGTCAAGCCATTTCCTAATCTTAATATAGGGTTCAACTCTGAAGATATTTTACTTGTGGGATTAAGCTTTTTATGGCGAACCCACGGCTTCCGTAAAGACCCTTATGAATCTGAAAACAAACTGGCAACGCTTTATTCTCCCTTCAACCAGGCATTCAATTTTCGCTATCGGGGGGAGTTTAACCACGTCTTCCGTACCTACGATTTTGTGTTAGGCGCAGAATATTATAACCCCTCTCTTAATAACTTTTTTGGATTAGGCAACGAAACTAAAAACGATCTCAGTTTGCCTCGCTTTTATTACCGCACACGCTATAAATATGGTACTGCTGATTTTCAACTTCGCAAAAGGCTGTTTTCAAATGTGCTTTCTGTATCAGCAGGGCCCTCTTTTTACTATTATTTTAATGATGAAGAGGAAAGTAAAAACCGCATCCTCGAATATCCTTCTCGTTTAGGATTAGATTCTGCAAGCATTTTTAACCGTAAAACCTACCTCGGCGGCAAAATAAATCTCTATGTCAATAACCTCAACAACACCATTTATCCTACGAGAGGCGTAGAATGGAATAATGAATTTGTATATTATGGTGGCATCGATAAAAACAGTAATCCGCTTACCAAATTCACTTCCGACATGACTATTTATGCCAGTCTTGCCCGCCCTAACAGGCTGCTTGCTGTGTTGCGCCTCGGCGGCGGACGTGTGTTTAGTGAAAATTATGAATACTTCCAGGCACTTAACATTGGTGCCAACAACTACTTGCGCGGTTTCAGGAAAAACAGATTTTCCGGTTCTTCTCTTTTGTATTTAAGCACAGAATTGCGGTTTCGCTTGTTTAATATAAAAAGTTACCTCTTGCCCGGGCAGTTTGGTATATTAGGGTTTGATGATGTAGGCAGGGTTTGGAAGCGCAATGAAGATTCCCGGAAATGGCACAATGCATACGGCGCCGGTATTTATTATTTGCCATACAATTTAATTACCCTTTCTGCAACAGCAGGTTTCTCAGAAGAAGGCACCATTTTCAACTTTACCGTTGGCACAAAGCTTAACCTCTATTTCTAAAACGCTTCAATTTATTAATGATGATTAACGAGAGTATTTATAAAAAAACAGCCGCGCACGTTACGGAACTCTACGAAACGTATCAGCACCCAAGCCTCGTTTATCACACGCTGGAGCACACTCAAAATGTAGTAGCAAGGGCAGAGGAAATAGCCGCACACTATGAAATTGCCGACTCCCAGATGCTGACTATTTACATAGCAGCATGGTTTCACGATACCGGTCATCTCTTTGCAGACTTTGCCACCCACGAAAACAAAAGCGTGGAGCTGATGCAGGAGTTTACCCGAAACCTGGGCATAGATGAATCTATGATTGAAAGCATAGCCGGCTGCATAATGGCTACGCGGATGCCGCACGACCCCAAAAACACCATGGAGGAGATAATGTGCGACGCCGATACGTATCATTTCGGAACCTCCGATTTTAAAAAAACCAACAAACAGATTAAGAAGGAATACGAACTCCGCAATTTCAAAGCAATTACGCTGGAATGGGAAAAGAATACCCTCGAACTTTTAGAACGGCACCACTTCTTTACTTCTTATTGCCAGGTATTACTCGCCGAAGGCAAAGAAAAAAACATAAAACGCGCAAAGAAGAAATGGCTGAAGGCAGTGAGCAAAAGAACGCACGGCAAACTGGAAGAAACAGAACCCGACCCAAAGCTGGAAAAAATAAAAGCCAACCTCGTGTCTCGTGGCATACAAACCATGCTCCGCCTCACTTCTGAAAACCACATGAAGCTGAGCGACATGGCCGACGGCAAGGCGAATATCCTCATTTCCGTAAATGCCATTATCATTTCCGTAATCCTCTCTGTGCTGGTGCGCAAGCTGGAAGTGGAGCCGTATCTCACAATCCCTACGCTCATGTTTTTGGGTTCTTCGGTCATCACCATCGTTATTTCTATCCTTGCTACGAGACCAAAAATTACCGAAGGAAAGTTTACAAAAGATGATGTGCTGGGCAAAAGAACCAACCTGCTTTTTTTCGGCAACTTTCATAAATCTACCATGGCTGATTTTGAATGGGCAATGAGCATTTTAATGAAAGACAAGGATTATCTCTACAATTCACTGGTGCGCGATATTTATTTCCTCGGCGTTGTGCTGGGCAAAAAATACCGCCTCTTGCGCCTGGCTTACACCGTGTTTATGATTGGTATCGTCATCTCCGTGATTGCATTTCTGGTAGCTGCGCTTCTCTCAAGCCCGAAGGAAATAACCACCATCAGTATGCCGGAGAATACGCCTCTTTAAGCCTATGTATTATAACCGCGATTTAAGCTGGCTGGGATTCAATAAACGTGTGCTCCTTGAAGCTGCCGATGAATCAGTGCCGCTTTTTGAACGTTTCCGTTTCCTTTCCATTTTTTCTTCCAATCTGGATGAGTTTTTCAGAGTGCGCTATCCTGCCATTGCTGCCCTTTCAACCCTCAAACCCAAAATAAGAAACAAGGTGATGGAGGAGGTAGAAAACCAAAACCTTGCAGAACTTGCCCAAACCGAAATCCGCGCTCAGCTTGAATTATACGGCGACATCCTCACTAATCAACTACTCCCCGCGCTTGATAATAACGGCTTCCATCTTTACTACAATGAACCTTTGCACCCTGAACATCTGGATGAAGTAACCGAACTTTTCCTCTCCCGCGCACTCGCTTTTGTGCAACCTGTTTTATTAAAAGGAACGGCGAAAGATGCCTTCATGCCGGAAAATAATAAGCTCTACCTCATTGCCACTTTAAGACTTCCGGGTGCTGAAGATTTTTCACATGCCGTGGTGAGCATTCCCTCCGAAAATCTGCCGCGCTTTTATTCCCTTTCCAAAAGAGGCGATAAGCAGTTCATCATTTTTCTGGACGACATTATCCGCGCAAACATGCACTGCATCTTCCCGGGTTTTGAAATTTCAGGGGTTTACAGTTTTAAGTTTAATCGCGATGCAGAGTTGCACCTGGATGAAACCTACAGCAGCGACATGCTTCTGAAAATTGAAAGGCAATTAAAGAAAAGAGACTTCGGCCCGCCTTCCCGCTTTTTGTTTGAGCCTTCCATGCCGCGCAGCCTGCAACTCTTCCTCGCTTCCACTTTTGAAGCCGACCATGATGAAATGTTTGAAGGTGGGCGCTACCACAACCTCCGCGATTTCGGGCAGCTTCCCGTTTCCGGCGATGGGCTCGAGTTCCCTTCCATAAAGGCATTGGCAGCTTCAGGATTGCATCATTGCAGCGATATTTTCAGGGTGATATACGCGGGTGATTTACTCCTGCATTTCCCTTACGATTCTTACAATCCCATTCTCATTTTCTTTAACCAGGCAGCCATAGATCCTGATGTTGCTGAAATCTACATCACGCTTTATCGCGTAGCCGCTGATTCCCTGATTGCAAATGCCCTGATAAGCGCCGCGCGAAATGGCAAAAAAGTAACCGCATTTGTGGAGTTAAAGGCAAGGTTTGATGAAGCCAACAACATCCAGTGGAGCCGCAAAATGGAAGAAGCAGGCATTGAAATAGTGTATAGCATTCAATCCATAAAAGTGCATTCCAAAACGGCATTAGTAATCAGGAATGATGCAAAAGAGGAACAGCATTTCTCCGTTATCAGCACCGGCAATTTTAATGAAACTACCGCCCGCTTTTATGCCGACCACACTTTGCTCACTGCCAATAAAAACGTGAGTGAAGACCTCCTGAAACTATTCCGTTTCCTGAAGCAAAAGAAGAAACCCAAAGACGGAAACATTCCCGAATTCCGCACGCTCCTCGTTTCGCAATGCAACATGGTGCCCACTTTCGACCAGTTGGTGTGCCGCGAAATAGACAAAGCCGAAAACAATCAGCCTGCCCTCATCCGCATAAAACTCAACAACCTTGAAGAGCCACACATGATTGCCCTGCTGCAACAAGCCGCCGCCAAAGGCGTGCAGGTGCAATTGCTTATCCGCAGCATCTGCTGCCTCCTGCCCACGCTGCCAAACATGGAAGTGCGCCGCGTGGTGGATAGATTCCTGGAGCACAGCCGCATCATCCTGTTCGGACAGCAGGAAGATGAAATGCTTTTTATCGGCTCCGCCGACTGGATGACCCGAAACCTCCACCGCCGCATTGAAGTGATGGTGCCCGTTGCCGATGCTTATTGCAAACAACAACTGGTTGCCTATTTCGATTTGCAATGGCAAAACACCCGCAAAGTGGTGAAGCTGTTGCCCGACGGCACGCAGGAATTCCTCACCCTCCCTTCTGAAGCCGGTTTATCGCCGCAGGAAGCCATCTACCAATACCTTCAACACCGCACCTGATGAAAATAAAAAGCCACGTCCGCAGAAGTGTTTCCGTTATCTCCCGCTACCGCTATAAATGGGTGGTGATGATTGCCCTTTGCTGGACGGCCATTGACGTGCTGGAGTGGATTCATTTTATGCAAAAGCCTTACGAAGAGCGCAGCGAAACCGTGTTTCAGTTCCTCACGCCGGGCGCCATTGTGCTGCGCACTTTTATTGTTTTATCAATGAGCCTCGTGATGGGTTATTTGCTCGTGTTCCGCCTCCGGCGCATGTTTCGCGACCGCTCCCTCGTTTTTTCCCTCATCTTCAAAACGCTTATTCTGCTGGTGGCTTCCTTTGTCATGAGCTTCCTTGTGCACCTCACTTATTCCCTCTGGACGCTCCATCTCAGCCTGCTGCAAAGCCTCATTGCTTTTAATGGCGAAGCCATCCACCGCTCCTGGATGTTTGACCGGATGAGCAACTGGATGGTTATTTATTTCATCACGCAGTTGCTGATTGAGATTAACGAGAAATATTCCCCGGGCGTGTTTGTGGATATTCTGTTGGGCAAATACATCCGCCCGCGCATAGAAAAGCGCATTGTTATGTTCCTCGACCTGAAAGACTCTACGCCCACTGCTGAACTTTTAGGGCATGTGCAATATTTCCGGTTCATCCGCGATTTTATTTATTACACCTCCACCGCTTTGCTGGAATACAACGGCAGGATTTATCAGTATGTGGGGGATGAAATTGTAGTCAGTTGGCTTTATAGTGAGCAGAATGCACAGAAATGTGTGAAGTCGTTGATTGCCGCACGCCGCTCCATCCAAAAACGGAGTGAAGATTTCAGGCGTAACTATGATTTGATACCGGAGTTCCGGGCAGGCATCCACGTGGGCGACGTAACCGTGGGGGAAATTGGCGCCATAAAACGCGACCTTGCCATGAGCGGCGACACGATGAACACAACAGCACGCATCCGCAGTGCCTGCGCAGAGCTGAACCACAATTTTATTGCCTCAAAAGATTTTGTGGAGGAAGCAGGAATGAAAACCTGGCAGGCAGAAAGCTTCGGCACCATAGAGCTTAAAGGCAAGCGGGAAAGCATTGAGCTTTTTGCGTTGAAGATATAAGTTGGATCGGGAGCTATTGCCCTTTCAGGACTTGCTTAACGGATAATAATAAGAGCAACCATTCCTGATTGCCCTTTCTTTTAATAACTCGTTGCCAAAGTAAACAACAGCCATCTAATACTTACTGCTTCATTATTTTCTGATAACTACTTTTTAAGCCGTCCTTCAATATAACAACGTACATCCCACTCGCCAAAGAAGAGACATCAACCGTAGTGTTACCCTCAATCAAACTCCCATGCTTCACCGTTTTGCCAAGGTTATCCACCATCTTATAAAAAGTATTTTTCAGATTTTCATCGCCTGAAATAATTATTGTATTATCGCACAATGTTGGAAAAACCTTGAAATAACGCGTACCATCCGATTGCAGAGGTGCAGACACATATCGTACTCCTTTCATCACATTACTAACCTGAAGTTTATACCACACGTTCCCGGCACCTTGTTGCTCCTTCACGCTGTAATGCTGCAAAGCACCACCAACAGCCCATGTGCTGTAAATGGGCGAAAATATCACCCTGTCCGTACTGCTTAACAGTATAAACTGTAGGTCGTCTGCCATGCGTTTCGCTCCATCCCAGCTAATTGTCGCCTTGCCTCCATTTTCTGCTACCGAAAGGTGCGCTAATTCAAATTCATCACCTGTTAAAAAGGCAACTTTTCCTTTGCCCGCTAAATGCCCTTCAGCAGGAGTTTTCAGATTCACAATCAGGGCTACCTTATCTGTTTTCGGAACCATAAATAAAGAGGCTCCTTTGTCATTAACTTCCGAAATCCCCACTCGTTTTCCTCCAAATTGTTCCGTATGGTAAGCCATCTCCGTTCCGGCAATACCATCAGCAATACCCACAAATCTTGTTTCGTCAACAAGATAGGAGTAGGCACTGAAATCTCCATTTTCCCTTTGGGCAAATGCCGTCAATGTTCCCAAAAAAACGAATACCGATAATATCAATTGCTTTTTCATGGTTGGTTTGTTTTAAAAGATGAATTAATGTTGAATAACGATGTTTCGGGAAATGCTCCCTTTTGATGTTTGTACGCTAAAATTATATACGCCTGAAGCAACCTTAGAAAGATTTATCGACTGCTCTGAAACGCCATTTGGAAACGCCATTTCCAACAATTGCTGCCCTAAGAAATTAGTGATGGTGAGAGAAAAAAACTTTACTGCACTCCGCACCCGCACCTCCCCATCCCCCGGGTTAGGATAAAGCTCCACGCCCCCCGCACCAAAAGCTACATCCCTTATCCCCGTAGTGGTAGATAATTTAGAAACGCACGCATCCCACGCGCCGGTTGCATTTACAACAATGCTATTGCCAAAATAAGAAGGGGAACTGCTCGTCATGCCTGCCACTATAAGATCATTATTTTTATCCAGTGCCAGGTCATAAATCCAGTCGTTAGAAGGCCCGCCTGCTGTTTGCGTCCATAGTTGCTTGCCATTGCTGTCCAGTTTCACAATCAGATAGTCATCATTGCCCTTGCCAATTAAGGTATCGGTTCCAAAAATGCCAACAGTACGAAAAGTGCCGCCTACGTAAATATTATTCTCTTTGTCAGTAATAACGCTTGTGATGGCATCGTTGCTATGATAGCCAAGGTTTTTTGCCCAGAGTAAATTGCCGTCAGTTGTATATTTTGCTACAAAAGCATTGTCGTCATTTAATATAATATTATCCAGTATATTGGGTATGTCGTTGTAATTATAACCTCCAACCACTAAATTTGAATTTCTATCTAACGTTAACGAAAATTCTGCATTGACAACACTATTAAAAGTAACGCCTTTTAGCCACTGAGTAATTAGGGAGGCATTCATTTTCAAAAAAAAGAAATCTGGTTGGTAATAAAATTCACTGTCTGAATAAAAGTTATAACCTGCGCTATAACCTCCAATGTATATTTCATCATCCTTTGAAAGGGTTATCTTATTAGAAATATCTGCAAATTTGCTACCGAAGTTTTTTCCGATTAAGACTTGTCCTGTAGAATCCACAGCCATAACAAAACCATCCGCTCCTCCTTTGCTGGTGAGTTGAATTGAATCTAGCATGATATCTTCATAAGTGGGTGGAGACCCATAGTCTCCAGCGAAAAAACCAGTGAGATAAAGAATGTTTTGGCTGTTAAATACTATGTCATTTATCTTATCGGCATATATTGTTCCCCATGTTTTTAGCCATAATAAAATTCCTTGGCTGGAGTATTTTACTAAACAAATATCACTAAACCCATTACTTACAACGTGTATAGTGTCGTCATATATTGCAGTATCCTCAAAACTGCTCGCAACATATACATTCCCATTTTTATCAACCGCTATTGCATTTCCTTCATCTAATCCCCTGCCTCCTGCCACTTTTAGCCACAAAACATTGCCCTGAGGATTTAGTTTGCCAAAAAAGATATCTCCACGTCTAAATCCAGCCAGTGTATCTGCGCCAAATTTTAAGGTGTCGGTAATCACATTCCCCGTATTGTCCTCATCCCCAAAAGTGCCAACAATGTATATATTCCCGCTGTCATCCACCGTCTGATGGTTCACCCAGCTAAAATTGATGTCTTTTGCGCTGGTTGCCCAGCTCCAGTTTGGCTTTTGTGCATTGGCAACCCACGAGCTAACCAAAAATACTACTATTGCGAACCACCAAATCTTTTTCATCTGTTCTAATGGGCTTTTGGTGCAAATGGAATAAATCGGGTGTCCATTATAAGTGCAAAGATGATGCTCCCCGGCTTGCACGGACTGTTTAAAAACTGGCAGAGGTGCTGCTTCCGCATTTGTAAATCGTTATAACCAAAGTTTTGCCGGTCCGCCTTAGGGTAAGTCTCGTCTGTGTTAGTTATTCCCTTGTAATTGTCAGTGGGATCATAAACAACGTATAAAGAATTATCACTAAAAAATGGATCAAAACTATTATCTTGAGAACTCTTATCATCATCTGCAAACGTACCACTTCCATATTCTCCGGTATAGCTCCTTCCGGTTAAAAAGGCCGATACTCTTGTAAAAATTTGAAGTCCAGATCCAAGCGCATGGTTTGCGTCAATCGTGCCGTTCGTTTTTGAATGTCCAAGATTATTGGTAAACCGGTTGTCAAGTAGGGCAGTGTCATAGTCGGGGATAGTACCCCAATAATTTGCAGATTGTCCATAGCCTAAAGGTCGCACTTGGGTGAACAATGTCTTTGTCTCCCCTGCATGGCAACCCTGGCAAGTATTTAAGGATAGTTGCTGCCTTAGTTTCTTTTCATAAGCATAGCTTGCAGTTGAAGTGGGAGAAATAGTGGTGTAGTATTGATTACTCGGCATCTCCCAGTGCATATCCCAAAAGTGACGTTGTTCCCCATCAATCTGTGCGGTAGCAGCCAGTTTGTAAGTGTCTCCCCCAAAAGTGTAAGAATTTGGCATTTCATGGTTGCCGTTTTCTACAAGAAATTTTTTCCAAAGCATCCAGCTTAATAATGCATTAGCACCGGTATCTGCAGGGTCGCCCAGTTGCACATGCCGTTTAGTGCCGCCATGCGCGTAAGTTGGAAGTAATGTCGTTGTTCCATTTATTTCTAAGTTAGCCGCAAAGTTGCTTTGGTTCATCGGCGTATTAGTTACTGGTTGCGGAACCAATAAGTGGGAAACCGGGTCTAACTCAAATTGAGAAAGTTCCCAGTCGGAATTAGGCCATTCATCCTGTCCTTGTATTCCACAATTTGATGCATGAAATATTCTTTCGTTTGTGCGAATACGCTCTAATGCGCTTCCATTTGCCTTTTGTGGAATAGCATTCGCGTCAAGCACATAATGGGTAATTGTTTCAAGTTTAGCGTTATAAGTGGCCGATCCCAATGTCTCACCGCTAAGGTCTAACCATAGCTGAGCGAAATCCTTTTGCGCACAACGTGTTTTAAAAGGATTCCCATACTCAAATATTACGTTCATACCTTTCCAGTCCCCTACATTATTACAGTGAGAACTAATTCCATCGGCACCGCGAGGAGCCTCACCCGCTAAGACTTTCGTTGTGGGATAGTCATATAGTGCAAGTAAGGAGAATATAAATCTTGTTTCACCGCCATCAAACAAAGTGTGGGTGTAACCAGAGTTACCACGTAAATCAATTCTATTTACTATTGCTGTAAGTTTGAAAGGAGCGTATTTTAATAGGCTGTCTTCAGGAACGGTATCCCAATAGGTTGACCAGTTTGTTATTAAAACATTTCCCGGAAGTACTGTATTATTACTTGCTTTCTTAAGCCACGGCCTTATTAGTAATATCAAGGCATCCGTCCTCGGAAGAACACTTTGTCCATTTATAGTCCGCCCATCTGTCCATCCCTTTATCCATTCTTTTAAAAGCGTTTTCGCAGATACTCCTGTTAATGACTCATTAGCGGCATTTTTTATCATGCTTCCAAAAGTCCACACTCCAATCGGGTTTCCGCTGCCCGTTCCTAAAAAATTATAAGTTCGTGCTTCATCTTCCACAACGCTTAGGTCAGTTATAAAAAGAGAATTTTGTTTAAGCAAATCATCATCACAGTCTACCCCATTTATAAGCCGCGCATCTACCTCCACCTCTAAATTATGATTAAAATCACTCAAATTAAAATGGGGAATCTTGGTTATTGATTCTCCTAAATGTCCCGTAAAATGGGTAAACCTTCCCCGTGCTGTTAGAGCTCCTTCCATTGCAGTAATCTTTCCTACAAAAGTATTGATGTCTTCTTGCACAAAGGCAGCATAGTTTCGATCTCCCGCTGATGTATCTGGCGCAGACCCGTCGTCTAAAAAAGCAATCTTTTCTGTATTTCCATCTCCGTAATAAATATCAAGGGTTGAGGGCATTTCAATCTCTAACGCAGTTTCGTATTCAATCCGCATAAGCATGTTCCGTCCATCTTCAAAGGGCGTTTCCAGCTTTTTAACCCAATATCTTTTTACAAGAGGTGGGTGTGCTTCAAATCCGGACGCATCAAATGGAGGTGGTGGTGGCGGTGCAGAACTTTGCAAAGTCTAAAAACTTACAAAGCAAATACTAATGCCGGCTGCAAGGAGTGTTTTTGTTTCATGAAAGTTGCTTTTAGATGTTGTGGAAGGGTTAAAAGAATCGTGCCAGTCGTTAAGGGTTTCCCAACACTACTTTGTTTTTAAGTTTCCCCAGCTTCTCCCGGACTTTATTCTTTATGTCATGAGTTTGAATCGCGGTTTATACGCATGAACGAGATCGAAACAAATTAACTGCCCACTAAAAAGCTGCCATTCAAAAAACTATTTTGTTCTTCGGGATACATCCGGTTTGTGGTTCGTTCAGCCTCTCCGTCCATACTTGATACTTGCTACTTAACACCTGCTACTTACCAAAAACGCCACCACCCTCGGCAAGTAAAAATGCTCCAGCCCATGTATTCGCGCAGCAAGCGAAGCCACCGTATCATTATCTAAAACAGGGCAATGCGCCTGCAAAATGATGTTGCCTTCGTCATAACCCTCATTCACATAATGGATCGTGATGCCGGAAGCTTTATCCCCCGCCTTCAGCACCGCTTCGTGCACGTGCGCGCCATACATGCCTTTGCCGCCATAAAGCGGCAGCAGGGCAGGGTGCAGGTTAATGATTTTGGAGGGGAACAATTGCGTGAGCACGCGGGGGATTTTTAAGAGAAAACCCGCCAGTACAATCAGCTTCGGATGGTACGATTGCAGGGTTTCGATAAATGCATCCGTTTCCATGTCTGCACGGTTAATAAGCAAGGTGGCAATGCCTTCCGCCTCCGCAATTTTCAGCACGCCCGCACCGGGCTTGTTGCACACAATCAGAGACACCCGCACTGCAGCATTCGCCCGGAAGTAATCCATAATTGCTTTGGCATTGGTGCCGGCGCCGGAGGCAAAAATAATAAGTGACATGGCGGCAAAATTAAGCGGTATGGTTATGATGCATTTTCTGAAAAACACGCTATGCCTGCAACCTATGAAGAAACCGCTATTGCCGAACTCCGCCGCTGGAAAAAAAAGATGCAGCAACGCCCGGGCATTTTATCCCGGATTTCAAAACGGGTGCAGGGAAAAATGAACAACGTAATTCCTGAAAAAGTGCATCAGGGAATTACGGTTGCCTTTCGCCATCTCACCAACGGGTTGCTAAGCGGGGCGGGCTTAGTAAACTCCAAACCGGTGCCCGATTTATCCCTGCAGGCGCGGGAACTGCTGGTGCGCGATAAAATTAATTTCTACAAAAAAATGGCTGCAACAGAAGGCGCGCTCACCGGTGCGGGCGGCATTTTGCTGGGCTTCGCCGATTTGCCTTTGTGGCTGGCAATAAAAGTGAAAATGCTGGCAGAAATTGCGGCTGTTTACGGTCACGATTGCCGTTTGTTTGAGGAGCGCTTGTTTATGCTTCAGGTGTTGCAATTGCAGTTTAGCAGTCAGGCGCACCGGCGCAAAGTGTATCATCAAACCGAAGACTGGAAAGCCTATTTTGCCACCCTGCCACAGGATAAAAATGCCCTCGACTGGCGCACCTTCCAGCAGGAATACCGCGATTATCTGGACATAGCAAAGCTGCTGCAACTTATCCCCGGCGTGGGTGCCGTAGTGGGCGGCGTGGTGAATCATAAAATGACGGAAAGCCTTGGGCGCACGGCAATGAATGCGTATAGATTGCGGTGGTTTGGGGGAGCATCAAACAGTGTTAAGTACATCGTTTCTACACCAAAATTCCAGTAAACAATTCTTGAGGTAGTTTGCTCACCTCTCCACTCATTCAGAGAGGTTGTGGGGGAGGCTCAAAGTGCCATTTAGTTAAGCCGTATTACAGTTCAAGCCGATTTGCATATCAGTTTGTCAAATCATCACTATTCTCCTCCTCCTCCTCCTCCTCCTCCCGTTCCTGACTTTTATTTCGGGGTATTGCCAAAAGTTCCTCACGGAAGTAGCTCATACATTCCGTTTTATTACCCGGGTGGCGTGCGCCAATAGTATGCACCACCACCAACGCCAGTTCCAAAGCCACCCTTGCTGCATTCCGCTCCGCTCTGTTTTCATCCGTAGCGCCAAATTGGTGCTCTTGTGCATTGCGCGCCTCTTCCCACAATCCCTTCATGCCTGAAAGTAGTTCCGAATTTTCATCTCCAAGCAAAGCTGCCTCACTATTTGCTAAGTCCTTCACACGCTGCACCAGCAATGGCATCCTGGTTTTGGTGGCTTTGGTATACTCCTGCAACCCGTTTGGAAAAAATAAGGTGTGGATTTCAGCCTCTTTTGGAAACTTGTAATTTAAATAGTTTTGGATGGATCGCATCACGTTTCCGAAATGCAATATCATCCCATACAAGGCGGCTGTCTTTACTTTAGAAGCATTCTTAGTTTGGTCGGTTTCGGCAAGCTCCTTTCGGCAATCCGCAATGGCCGGATCAAGAATACCCAAAAGCACATCATAATTGTTGGAGGTATTGCGTGCATGGAGTTGCTCCTGTGTATGTTCTGCAAAAAGCACCAATCGCAAAAGGGTGATTAAGGCATTACTAAACCAATTATCAAATAACCGTGACAGGCGCATCATAGACTTAAAGAATTAATTGGCGGCAAAAATAATTGTTTTTACTAATTAACCGAAATAATTTCCCTGATAAACCATACGGTTTACTTTCAATAATAAATCAAAGAGAAGATAAACTTTACGATAGCTGATACCTTTAATTTTTAAGAAATAGCAAACTATGCATCAGGCGTAATCTTAACTTTTTAAGGTATTATAAACTTTAAAGGAGATATTGTCTTTAATTTTAGAGATTAAATAAACTACCTGTTTTATGGTACTTTAATTTTTGAGGTATGATAATCTTTAAGTAGCATGGCAATTATATTTTTTAAAGCAATACAAACTGTTCATTAGTTAAGGTTTTGATTTTTTAAGGAGAGATAATTTGTACGTAGGATGGCAATTAGAATTTTAAAGGTTAGATAAACTGCTAGCCGGGTTCAGGAATTACAATTCTTGAGAAGCAACAATCGGGTGCCAGTGCTTTAAAGGAATTTCAGAATACCGGAGGGGGGATTTTTTTCAATTAGCCTGAAACTGACCGTTGGAGGCAGAAGAGGGCTGCGCTAATGCTTAAGCCAGAGATACTTGTTTGGGGAAGTTATGAGGGCGTAGACGCAACTTTTATCCAACGTGGACTGACGCCAGAAAGTAAATTTCAGTCTGAGACTGAACGGTGGGCAGACCCGAGAGCGCTGCGCTAACTCTCGCGCCAGTGGGGTTTCGGGGATGGAGTCACGGCTAACAAATGGAGCATCTGCGTTTCGGGGATGGAGCTATATACGGGTTTGGATTAATTTATTGATTGGGGCGCGCGTACCTGCGGGAGGCTCACGCATGAAAACAGTAATCTATTTTTCTGCGAAACAGGGTGTTTATAAATCGTCTATCTGCTTCAGAAATTCGCTCACTTCAACATTTAAATAAGCCAGAAATTGCTTCACTATTCGCGGCGGTACGGGATCAATGTGGGTTTGCAAGGCAAGGGAGCGGGGTAAATCAGTATGTGCCCAAATTTCATGACCTCCCGTAATGCGAATGTCTTTACACCCTTTGGAATACAGCCACTTTCTGAACTTTCTTAAAGGAATGTTTTTGATGTTTGCCATCAGAATTTATCAGGCAAAAGCAGGAATAGAAACGGAGAAATTTGCCGCTGTGTATTGCTTGTGATTTAAAATATCCCGTAGTTGCTCGTTTGAAGATAGCTGGTCGGTGATTTCCGGCGCTTTGTAATGTTTTTTCTTCTTCTGCCATCCCAGCCTTTCTAATTCTACGAAGAAGGTTTCCTTATTCAGTGTGTACCTGAAAAACTCCGACAAGGATATTTGTAAGGATGCTTTAGCTTCTTCTTCCGACGTGCCGTAGCCTATTACATCGAGCGCAGGGATGTATGCATACTGTATATCATCTTCCAGAAACAATAAAACCTGTAGCTGCACTTTTACAGCATGGTTATCGTTTGCCCATTGGCCCTGGATGTTATAATCTTCATTAACCTTCATAGTTAGGTTTTGTTTTGCAATGATAACGCTGAATGGGACAAAATTATGTGGTTGCTTTGATTGGTGCGCGAATCTCTGCGGGAACTCAGGAACGAAAGTAGTAATTTATACGACGTAGGCGCAGCCTACGCCTAACGGAGACAAAATTATGTGGTTGCTTTGATTGGTGCGCGAATCTCTGCGGGAACTCAGGAACGAAAGTAGTAATTTATACGACGTAGGCGCAGCCTACGCCTAACGGAGTGCATATTATTTTGACAGTTTAGGAAGCCCGATGGTTTTAAGCACTTCATTAGCTTTATCCACTTTGTCTTTGAAATAGCCTTTATTGAGGTAGTTGTCAAGGTTTTTGTCAATCTTAATTATCGGAGGCTTTTTATCGGTCTTTTTATTCTGTTTCATGGTGCAAATTTACCTTGTTAGGCGTAGGAACAGCCTACGCTTAACGGAGTCATGCACGATTTAAGCAAAGGATAGCATTCTTATTATTTCCCTTTATCGCTAAATGCTAATGCGAATGGATAAAGTATGATGGTTATGGTCGCGAGTGATACAATTTCAAGAATAAGACTCAATGAATCCCAACCGGCAAAATTGGATAAGCCTGCTATAAAGGTATAAGGTAAGAAGAGGCATTCTAAGATAATATTAGTGTCAAACCGCGCGAGCCAGTTTCCAATGATGCAATGAAGAAGGGCTGCTACAAAACTTATTACAAAAGGCCGGCAGAAAGGTTTCATTACTTATTTCGAGGTCGTAAAATTTTTGTTTTTGCGTCATTGCGAGGGCTTTGCCCGAAGCAATCTGAAGAAATGTTTATCCACTTCTCTTTAGATTGCTTCACTACGTTCGCAATGACGCTGCGTGTATGCATTCCAACTACGCTTCAGATTACTTCACTGCATTCGCAAGCACACCGCGGATGCGAGTCTTCCCCTCACTTAAAACTTAAACCCCTCCTCCACTATCTCCGCCTGCTCCTTCTTATGCACTTTCATATATCCGGTGGCGCTGGCGGCACTGGCAGCGCGGCTTATTACTTCCATCGGGAACGCATCCATCAGGTTTAGCTTCAGGAAGGCAAGTGCGCCGCTGTTCTGTGGTTCTTCCTGCACCCAAATCCAGTTTGCTTTGCCATATTTTTTGCGGAGGGCATTCAGTTGGTCCACCGGCAACGGGTATATCTGCTCCAGGCGGATGATGGCTACGTCCGTGCGCTTGTCGGCAGTTTGCTTCTCTAATAAATCAAAATAAACCTTACCGCTGCAAAGGAGCACGCGCTTCACCGCCTTCGCATCTTTAATGGAAGCATCATCTATGGTTTCTTTAAAACCACCCGTGGTAAAATCTGCCGCAGGCGAAAATGCTTTGTCGAGGCGCAGGTTGGCTTTCGGGGAAAAATCAACCAATGGCTTGCGGAACTCCCATGCAAGCTGCCTGCGGAACATGTGGAAAAGATTGGCTGATGTGGTAACGTTGGTAACAATAATATTCAGCTCAGCAGCCAGTTGCAGAAAGCGCTCCATCCGCGCGGATGAATGCTCAGGCCCCTGCCCTTCAAAGCCATGCGGGAGCAGCAACACCAGTCCGCTCATTTTGTTCCATTTGGTTTCAGAAGTGCAGAGGTACTGGTCGATAACGGTTTGGGCGCCATTGGCAAAATCCCCGAATTGCGCCTCCCAGATGGTGAGCGCATCAGGGCTGGCAATGGAATAGCCATATTCAAAACCAAGCACCGCAAATTCACTCAGCAGCGAGTTGTAGATATGGAACTGCGCCGTTTTTGAAATGCCACTCAGCCGGTTGTATTCTTCATTGGTGGCTTCATCATGCAGCACCGCATGGCGGTGGCTAAACGTTCCCCGCTGCACATCCTGCCCGCTCATGCGCACCGTCTTGCCTTCATCAATCAGGCTGGCGTAAGCAAGCAGTTCACCCGTAGCCCAGTCTATCATTTTATCCTCTTCATAAAGGCGCACTTTTTCATCCAGCAGCTTTTGGATTTTGCTGAGTGGTTTGTAGCCTTCGGGGATGCGCATTAAGCTGCGGAAAAGGGTTTCCAGTTTTTCTTTAGAAATGAATGTGTCGGGGGAAGATTGAAAGTCGGCAACGGTTGCGTGGCGGAGGTTGCTCCATGCCTGTTCGGGCGCCTGCAATGTGTACGGAACGTCTTTTTGCTTCACCTCGTCGAGGCGTTGTTGCAGCTCATCCCAAAATTCTTTTTCCATTTCCTGCGCTAAGGATTGTGCGTCGGGCTCGCCATGTTCCATCAGCCATTCGGTGTACACTTTTCGCGGGTCGGGGTGGGTTTTAATGATGTCATACATCTGCGGCTGCGTGAACCGCGGGTCGTCGCCTTCGTTGTGGCCATGCTTGCGATAGCACACCATGTCAATGAAAATATCTTCGTTGAAACGCTGCCTGTAATCCACCGCCATCATGCACACTTTCACCACCGCTTCAGGGTCGTCACCATTTACGTGGAGCACCGGCGCATGCACCATTGCAGCAAGCGAAGTGCAGTAATCAGAGGAGCGGGCATCATCAAAATCAGTCGTAAAACCAATCTGGTTGTTGATTACAAAATGGATGGTGCCGCCTGTGTAATAACCTTCAAGCCGGCTCATTTGCAACAGTTCATACACCACGCCTTGTCCGGCAATGGCTGCATCTCCATGAATCAATACCGGCAACACGCTGTCGTATTCGCTGCCGTAAATAGCATCTGCTTTGGCGCGCGCAAACCCCGATACCACAGGGTCTACCACTTCAAGATGCGATGGATTGGGCGTTAGCTGCACGTTTATTTCTTTGCCGCTTTCGGTCACCACATTGCTTCGGAAACCGAGGTGATATTTCACGTCACCGCTGCCCATGGTGGTGCCTTCCGGCATGTCGCCTTCAAACTCTGAAAAGATTTGCTTGTAGGTTTTGCAAAGCGTGTTTGCCAGCACGTTTAGCCTGCCGCGGTGCGCCATGCCTATTACCATTTCCTGCACGCCGCCTTCTGCTGCGCAGTTCATAATCGTGTCTAATGCTGCAATGGTGCTTTCGCCGCCTTCCAGAGAAAAGCGCTTTTGCCCCACGTATTTAGTGTGCAGAAATTTTTCGAAGATTACGCCTTCGTTTAGTTTTTGAAGGATGCGTTTTTTCTGCGAAATCGAAAGTTCCTGCTGCTGCATGGCTTCAAACGCAGTCTCCACCCAGCGGCGTTTTTCACCGTTGTTGATGTAAGTGTATTGAATGCCCACATCGCCGGCATACACGCGATTCAGCTTTTCGAGGATGGTGCGCAGGGTTTCATTTTCAAGCCCGATGTTTTTGCCTGCATAGAATTTAGTGTCAAGGTCAGCGTCTGACAATCCAACATCCGATAAAGAAAGTTCCGGCTTGCGGTCTTTGCGGCTGCGGATGGGATTGGTGGTGGCAATAAGGTGTCCGCGTTTGCGAAATGCATTGATGAGGGAATACACGCAAAGCTCTTTTCCCAGTTGGTCTTTCGGGATGGCAATGCCGTTGGAAGCCGCTTTAGACGGGGCTTTACCGTTAGCCATGGCGAAATCGAAACCTTCAAAAAACTTTTTCCATTCAGGGTCAACGCCGTCAGGGTTTTGGGTGAAATCACTGTAAAGCGATTCTATGTAAGCAGGGGAAGAGGAGGTAACAAAAGAGTAATCCTTCATGATAAAAACATTAAAAAAGCGGGGTTGCCAAAGGTAGGGCAGGGACGAATAAAAACGGCTGCTGAACGTGCATGTTTAAGGCATAATCATCCCTCATTTTCCTCGCCGATTCATGAACTGGTAATAAAGCAACATCCGGAAATAAAAAGAGTTGCCGTGTGTGGGCAACTCTTGTTTTTGCAATTGGTTTTTTGAAAGAATTATTTGGTGATGGTGCGGCTGATAACAATCCGCTGCACTTCACTGGTGCCTTCATAAATCTGCGTGATTTTGGCATCGCGCATCAGGCGCTCCACGTGAAATTCTTTTACGTAGCCATATCCTCCGTGAATCTGCACCGCATCATTGGTTACCCACTGCGCCATGTCAGAAGCAAAGAGCTTTGCCATTGAAGCGGGCAGGGTGTAATCCATCTTTTGGTCTTTTGTCCAGGCGGCTTTCAGGCAAAGCAAACGAGCAGATTCTACAGCCGTTGCCATATCAGCAAGTTTAAAAGCAATAGCCTGGTGGTTCATTATTTCGGTGTTGAAGGCTTTGCGCTCTTTGGAATATTTAATGGCAAGTTCCAGTGCGCCAGATGCAATGCCGAGGGCTTGCGATGCAATGCCAATCCTACCGCCTGCAAGGGTTTTCATGGCAAACGTAAACCCGAAACCATCGTCGCCAATGCGGTTTTCTTTGGGCACTTTCACATCCTGAAACATGATGCTGTGGGTGTCGCTACCACGGATGCCCATTTTGTTTTCCTTCGCGCCAATGCTCACGCCTTCCCATTCTTTTTCCACAATAAAAGCATTGATGCCCTTGTGTTTTTTCTCCGGGTAAGTTTGTGCAATCACGAGATAATAAGAGCCGCTGCTGCCGTTTGTAATCCAGTTTTTAGCGCCGTTGAGGATGTAATGGTCACCATTGTCAATGGCAGTAGTGCGTTGAGAAGTAGCATCGCTTCCGGCTTCGGGTTCGCTTAAAAGGAAGGCGCCTATTTTTTCGCCGGTTGCCAGTTTGGTGAGGTATTTCTGCTTCTGTTCCTCATTGCCAAAAGTTTCGAGTCCCCAGCAAACGAGGGAGTTATTCACGCTCATACAAACGGAGGTGGAGGCATCTATTTTGGAGATTTCTTCCATTGCCAAAACGTAGCTGATGCTGTCCATTCCTGACCCGCCATATTTTGGATCCACCATCATGCCCATGAAGCCGAGTTCACCGAGTTTTTTGACTTGTTCGGTGGGAAATTTTGCCAGTTCATCGCGCTCAATAACGCCGGGCAGCAATTCTGTTCTTGCGAAATCGCGGGCTGCCATTTGCACGGCTATTTGTTCTTCGGAGAGTTGGAAATTCATGGGTGGAAATGTTTTGGGGGCGAATTTAGGTTATCAGGGAGACAAAAGTCGAAAGTTGAAAGTCGAAAACTTTGTGTGGCAGTGAACATGAAAAAAGGAGCCGCAGGAAATTGGAAGCAGTAAAATTTTGAAAGATGCAAGTCCGCAAATCACGCTTCCTCGCTTTCGTTGACTGTCAGTTTAATCCGTTCGATGCGCATTTTATCCAGCGCCAGCACCGTAAAATCATAATGGAGATAGCTGATGGTTTCGTTCAGCGCCGGGAATTTACCGGAGATTTCAAGAAGCAAGCCGGCAAGTGAATCGCTTTCCCCGCGCACTTCTTCAAAGAGTTCAGGGTTTTCGCCAATCACGCGGCACACATCGTTTATCAGTGTCTTTCCCTCAAACACAAAGTTGCGGTCGTCGATTTTTTTAAAGTGCAGGTCTTCTTCGTCAAACTCATCTTTTATGTCGCCGATAATTTCTTCCATAATGTCCTCAAGCGTAACAATGCCTGAAGTGCCGCCAAATTCATCTACCACAATAGCAATGTGCACACGCTTGTTCTGGAATTCTTTCAGCAAATCTTCAATCAGTTTGTTTTCATGCACAAACAATGCAGGGCGGATAAGCGTGTGCCAGTCAAAGTTTTCATCCTCGGTGTGGGGTAAAAAATCTTTGGAGTTTACGATACCGGCTACGTGGTCAAGACTTTCTTTAAAAACCGGCATCCGCGAGTAGCCCATATCAATTGCCAGTTGCTGCACTTCCGGAAACTTCATGTCGTATTCAATGCCGCTCACGTCCATTCGGGTGCGCATAATTTGCCTCACGGTGATGTAGCCAAACTTCACAATGCCCTTAAAAATGTTGACCTCTTCTCTTGAAGCGGTGTGCCCGACGGTGAGTTCAATTGCCTGCTCAAAATCTTCGTTGGTAAGATTCATAGAGGAGGAATTGTTGCCGATTTTATCTTCCAGAAAATTGGTGGAGGAAACAAGCATCCGGCTCACGGGGCTGAACACGCCACCCATTGCCCGCAGAATTGGAGCGGCAAAAAGTGCCATCCGCATGTTGTTTTGCGTAGCATACACTTTGGGCAAAACTTCCCCGAAAAGCACCAGTAAAAACGTAACCATCAACACGTTTATCAGAAACTCAAAAAGGGGCGTAACGGAATCCGGAAGCAGTTCGCTAATCAGAAAGTGGGTGGTAATTACAATGCTGATGTTGATGAAATTATTGGCAACAAGAATGGTTGCGAGCAGCATTTTTGGTTGTTCCAAAAGCTGAATTACCTGCCTTGCGCTTTGGCTTTCTTTTGTTTTAAGATAATTGACGTCTTTGGCGTGAAGAGAAAAATAAGCAGTTTCAGCACCTGCGGTTATTGCCGTCATTAAAAGCAACACCAGAATAACTACGATGAGAATGGTAATGTTGGAAACCGGTAATGATTCTGCAGAAGCCTGCAACAGCAAAGTGGTGAAATGTCCTGACCCGTCGTTTGGTATGCTTTCCAATCTGGAAAAAAGTTTGGTAATTAATTCAAAAATAAAAAAAGTAAAAGAACATGGCTTGTATTTCTTTTACCGTGCGCGTTTCAGTCCTTTGTAGCTACTATGCTTAATGGATGTGTTCTTTAAAAAATTGCACCAGCGTTTTCGGGAATGCATAGTTTTTCCAACTGCTTTTCTTTATCCAAAAACCATTTTCAGGCAATGGCATGGATGCATTCTCTGCTGAAACCTGAAAAAACCTTGCTTCAATTAACTGGTGGGTAAGCTTTTGCTTTGAAACGCTTATTAGCAATGGTTTTGTGGAGATGCCTGCTTTTTGGAAATGCTCATTTTTCAGTAAAGATTGTTCATTCAGCGGCGCAACGTTTTCAATCAAAAACAATTCATGCAGGCTTTGCCAGATGTCTTTTCCGGTGCGTTTAGAAATCCAAATTTCATCATTGCGCTCTAATAGTAAATAGTGGAAGTAACGTTTCCTGACGGCTACCTTTTTCGTTTTAATGGGCAATGAAGCAACAAGGTTTTTTTGAAAAGCAAAGCATTCTTTTTGCAATGGACAACTATTGCATTCCGGTAAAGCGGGTGTGCAAACAGTGGCTCCAAAATCCATAATAGCCTGGTTGTATTGTGCACTGTTTTCTCTGTCAAGCAATTCATCAGCCAGTACCGGAAAAATCTGTTTGCCTTCTTTGGAATCAATGGCTGTTTCAATCCCGAAAAACCGGGCAAGAACGCGCACCACATTGCCATCCAGCACTGCATTTGGGGCGTTAAAAGCAAAGGATGCAATTGCCGCAGCCGTGTAAGGACCAATGCCTTTAAGGCTTAAAAGTTCCGTGTATTGCGCCGGAAATTTCCCATTTTTTTCATGGTGAATATGCCTTGCAGTTGCTAAAAGATTTTTACAGCGGTTGTAATATCCCAATCCCTGCCAAAGCAAAAAAACGGCTTCATCTTTTGCGGTTGCCAGTGCATCCACCGTTGGGTAATTTTCTAAAAAACGATAGTAATAAGGTGCTCCCTGCTCTGCGCGTGTTTGTTGCAATATTATTTCTGAAAGCCAGATTTTATAAGCGTCTTTTTCTTCCTTCCACGGCAGGCTTCGGTGGTTAAAATGCTTATGCCAATGCATCAGCGTAGCCGTGAAAAATTGTTTGCTTTCAGAAGTGGGCATAGGCGGCAAAGTAAAGAAGTGAAATGCCCACGTTTCCTTTCTGCATTGCTGATGTTACTTTTGCTGCCTTCTAAATAATCATCAAACAATACAATGGAAATTAAGGAACTGGAAAGCATTGCAAAACAGGTAAGAAGGGATATTGTGCGCATGGTGCATGCCTTTCAGAGCGGGCATCCCGGCGGTTCTCTGGGCTGCGCAGATTTTATGGTAGCGCTTTATTTCCACATCATGAAGCACGACCCGTCTTTCAATATGGAAGGTAATAATGAAGACATTTTCTTTCTTTCCAACGGGCACATTTCTCCTGTTTTTTACAGTGTTTTAGCCCGTTCCGGATATTTTCCAAAAGAAGAATTAGCCACGTTTCGCGACCTGAATTCAAGACTACAAGGTCACCCAACCACGCATGAACATTTGCCCGGTGTGCGCATCGCCTCCGGCTCTTTAGGGCAGGGAATGAGTGTGGCTTGCGGCGCGGCTTTGGCGAAAAAAATGAATGGTGATGACCGCATGGTTTATTCATTGCATGGCGATGGCGAAATGCAGGAAGGGCAAAACTGGGAAGCCATAATGTTTGCAGCGCACCACAAAATTGACAACCTCATCGCCACCATCGACCGCAACGGACAGCAGATTGACGGACCCACGGCAGTAGTTATGAGCCTCGGCGATTTGGGGGCAAAATTTTCCGCTTTCGGGTGGGAGGTAATGGAATTGAATGGCAATGAAATGAGCGAAGTCGTGAAAGGATTGGAACATGCAAAGTCACTTTCCGGCAAAGGAAAACCTGTGTGTATTTTGATGGAAACCGTGATGGGTAAGGGCGTTGATTTTATGGAAGGAACGCACGAATGGCACGGCATTGCGCCGAATGATAAGCAATTAGCATTGGCTCAGGAACAGTTAGAAGAAACGCTGGGCGATTATTAAATCCGACTTTTAGTACCCTGAATTTTTATTTTCCCATCCAACATGTATTTTGGCAAAAATTTTTTCTACTAAATGAAGCCTTCTTTTTTACAAACTGCAATTCTTTTTTCTCTTTTGTTATTGTCTGTAGCATCCTGTAGCCGTCGCGAAGAAATTACCCGCTATGATATTATCCGGGGCACATGGAAGTTGCAATACATTGGTGCTGACCTCAACAAAAACAGCCAGCTGGATGCAGATGAAGTGATTCCACTTACCGATACAACGCTGGAAGCAAGTCTTGTTTTCAATCCGGATCGCTCAGGTTTTGCAAGCGCCAATTTTCAGGAATTCCCCATCGCAAAAAGCAATTTCAACTGGGGCTTTCAAAATCAGCAAATGATTCTTTTTACCACCTTCGGAAATGACACCATAAAATCAAACGTGGAAAGGCTTGACAATGCAAATCTTGTACTGATAAATTCACAAGCCGGCATCAGCATCTGGTTTGGATTTATTGCGGAGCGGGAATGATTTTTCTTTAACCAAAACAACTACACACCTTAACGGCGGGCTACATCAGTCCGTCGTTTTTACTTTTTTAAAAGCTTTTTTATTTTTTCAAAACCTCGGAAATCACTTCGCCGATGCAACCATCAGGCACTTGTATTTTTAAAAGAGAGCTTATGGTTGGGGCAATATCCTGCATATTTACGCGCCTTTCGCTGCTTCCTTTTTTAATACCCCAACCGTAAAAAAGCAAAGGAATGTGCGCATCATAAGGGTGCCAGGTTCCGTGGGCAGTTCCTGTGTTTCCGTAGCCGTTTAGCCAGCCCGGGTTTAGGATTATCTGAATGCTGCCACTACGGGTTCTATGGTAGCCGTTTACAATCATACGGGCGATGGATTGCGGTATGGGCGCGGCATTCATGTCTTCAAGGTCGGCAACGTAAGCAATTTCAGGTTTTGAAAAAAGGAACTCACGAAGCGCATCTTTTAGTTTTTTTCTGGAAATGCCGGCGCGGTTTATGGCTGCATTATTCAGGTAAATCTGATAGTTATCAACCCCCAAAACGAGCGAATCTTTTTTAAAGGTTTTAGAAAGAAGTGAATCCAGCTCCTGATGCAACCGGAACTCTGAAAAATTACCTGCAGGAATTTTTATGCTTTCCAGAAATCGTGCATTTTGCGCGGCACCATGATCAGCCGTCAGGAAGAAAGTGTAGTTGTCTCTCCCAACTTTTTTATCCAGAAAATTTAAAAAGGCAGCCAGCTCTTCATCAAGCCTCAAATACATGTCTTCCACTTCTGTAGAATTTGGCGCGAACTGATGCCCGATGTAATCAGAGGATGAAAGGCTCAAACAAAAAAAGTCGGTGAACGATTTTCCGCCCATGTTTTCGCCGTTGATACAAGCCTTTGCTGCCTCAAATGAAAAAGTATTTCCCGCAGGTATTTTCCGAAGGTTCAGGTAGTTTTTAAACTTGTCTGTGCGATGCGGAAAAGTTGATATTTTCTCCCCTTTAAAAAAGCCTTCAAAATCGTTTTCATCTGCAATGCTTTGTTTGTAGGTATTAATTGGATAAAGTGGTTCCCAATTTTTTTTAAGAAAGGAATCAGGCAATCGTTTTCTATTAAAATCCATCAGCCATTGCGGCAGCACATCGCCATAATAATTGCTTGAAATGAAATTGCCCGTGCTATCATCAAACCAGTAAGCGCCATTTGCCAAATGCCCGCCGGGCAAAATGCTTCCACGGTCTTTTAAAGAAATGGCAAACACTCTAGAACGCTGATTAGTAGCGAGTTTCAGCTCATCGGTAACCGTTGTGGTCAGCAAATTTTTAGGAGACATTTTACCCGCCAAATTGCTGCCGCCTACAGTCACTGCATCTGTATCTTCAACACAATACCAATGCCTTTGCGTGCGCGTATCAATCCAATCGTTTGCCGCAATGCCATGGATGGAAGGAACGCTTCCAGAGTAGATACAGGCATGACCCGGACCCGTAAAAGCCGGCACATAATCAAGGTAAGCTTGTCCGCAATTAAACCCTTCATTCATCAGTCGTTTAAAGCCATCATTTCCATAGCGGTCGTAAAAGCGATAGAGATAATCCCACCGCATTTGGTCTATCACAATGCCAACAACAAGTTTGGGTTTGGGAAGGGTTTTTTGTTGCGCCTTTAAAGCATTGTTTGTAAAAAGAAATGAAGCGAATAGGAAAAGAAAA
This sequence comes from Flavipsychrobacter sp., assembly GCA_965218185.1. Taxonomy (GTDB): domain Bacteria; phylum Bacteroidota; class Bacteroidia; order Chitinophagales; family Chitinophagaceae; genus JAFIGV01. Next base: position 316,878 of record CBDCKE010000008.1, on the reverse strand, counting down.
AGGGATGGCTTTATCATAAGGATGCTGCAAAATTGCGGAGAAGGCGCTGTAGGCGAAGATTAATTTTTTAATTTCGCGCCAAATTTTTTATTAGCAAAAGTATAATTACAACTGTATGGATTTGTTTGCAAAATTTGAAAAAAAACTGGGACCCATTGGCGATTACGCAGAAAAAGCGCCCGAATATTTTGCCTTTCCAAAGCTGGAAGGAGAGATTGGCAACCGCATGAAATTTCGCGGAAAGGAAAAAATTGTCTGGAGTTTAAACAATTATCTCGGCCTGGCAAATCACCCTGAAGTGCGCAAGGCGGATGCCGATGCGGCAAAGGAATACGGACTTGCTTACCCAATGGGCGCGCGCATGATGAGCGGTAATTCAAACCATCATGATCATCTCGAAAAAGAACTGGCGGAGTTTGTGGGAAAGGAAGATGCCATGCTGTTTAATTTCGGTTATCAGGGAATGGTGTCTGCCATTGATGCGTTGGTGAATCGCCGCGACGTAATTGTGTATGATGCCGAATCGCACGCCTGTATTATAGATGGTTTACGGATGCATCCGGGCCAACGCTACGTTTACAAACACAACAATGTGGAAGATTGTGAAAAGCAATTGCAGCGGGCTACTGAAATTGTGAAGGAAACCGGCGGTGGCATTTTATTAATTACCGAAGGCGTGTTTGGAATGAGTGGCAACCAAGGGAAAGTGAAAGAAATTGCCGCGCTGAAAAAGAAGTATGATTTCCGGCTTTTTGTGGATGATGCACACGGCTTTGGCACGATGGGAAATACTGGCGCAGGCATTGGCGAAGAGCAGGATTGCATGGATGACATTGACGTCTATTTTTCAACGTTTGCAAAAAGCATGGCGAGCATTGGCGGCTTCCTTGCGGCTGATAAAAACATTCTTACGTTTCTGCGTTACAATATGCGCTCTCAGGTATTTGCAAAGTCGCTGCCGATGGCAATTGTTTTGGGAAACATCAAAAGGCTGGAACTGCTGAAAGCAATGCCTGAGCTGCGCGAAAAACTGTGGCATAATGTGCGCCGTTTGCAAAAAGGATTGCAGGAGCGCGGTTTCGACATTGGAACAACGAACACGCCGGTTACGCCTGTTTTCATGAAAGGCGGTTTGTTTGACGCGACCCAAATGATTTTTGACATGCGCGAGAACTACAACATTTTCTGCTCCGTAGTGGTGTATCCTGTGATTCCGAAAGGGCAAATTATCCTGCGGCTTATACCCACTGCTGCACACACGGATGAAGATGTTGACGTCACTTTACAAGCCTTCAGTGCGTTGCGTGATAAACTGGATCAGAAACTTTATCCGCAGGAAATGCCGGACATTCAGAAGCAACCGGTGCTGGCATAATTTGACAGCACTTTAAATCTCTAAACAAGCCGTGCTGCCATGTTCAGTGCGGCTTTCTTATGTTTACTCATCTCATTATTTTTTTAGAAAATGAAAGTATTTATTGCCGGTGCATCCGGTTTGGTAGGCAGCAATTGCATGGCGCATTTTAAAGGGCAAGGATGGGAAGTTGTAGGTTCCTACTTCTCCTACCCGACCGATGAAACTGTTTTTTACAACACCCTCAATCCGCAGCATCAGGACAACTTCAATGTGCTGCGTTTTAACCCTGATATAATTGTGCATTGTGGCGCAATGACGCACGTTGACCTTTGCGAAAGCGAACCCGAAAAAAGTTATCAGCAAACGGTTGAAAGCACCAAAAATCTTTTAGAAGTGGCAAGTCAATGTAATGCCCGCTTTGTTTATCTCTCAACCGATTATGTGTTTGACGGAACGGATGGACCATACACAGAAGCCGCGCCTGTAAACCCTTTGAGCGTTTACGCTAAACACAAATTAGAGGCGGAACAAATGGCGCTGAGCGCATCAGAAAATACGCTTGTGCTGCGCGTCACCAATATTTATGGAAATGAAGAACGCGGAAAAAACTTTGTTGCCCGCATTATTTCTCAATGCCGTGCAGGCGAAAAACTAATCCTAAAACTCCCTTATGATCAATACGCCACGCCCACCAACGCCTTGGATATTGCCCGCGCCATGTTTCTTTTATTGAGGGATGGGAAGAGTGGTATTTATCACATTGGAAGCACGGATTTCATGAACCGCGTGCAACTTGCTTTTCGGGTGCTGAAATATTTTCCCGATGCAAAGTTTGAAATGATTCCCTTAAGCACAAAAGAATTAAATCAACCTGCAAAACGACCATTAATTGGCGGATTTGTAACCACCAAATTTTGCAGTGAATACCCGGAGTTTCAATTCACGAATGTGGATGATTTTGTGAAAGCAGTGCTGGATTAATTCGTTTTTTCAGGAAACAAAATCATCTAAAAAAAGCCGGCACTCTTAAAAGAATGCCGGAGGAGGATTGTACTTACAAACCCATCGTAAGCAATGCAAATTTCGGAAAATTGCTGGAGAAGGGGAGAAATTTGAAAAATATCCGGTTGTAACAATCTTCCTTTTAAACATTTTTTAAAATCCTTTGTTTGAAGTAAAAAATTGGATAAAGGAAGTGTTTTTGTGTGTTTCGCAATTTCGGAAAGGCAAAAAGAGTTGCGCGAGGTGATCTCTGAACGTCTGGAGGACTTTTTGACTTGCATTTGTCGATCGCGCGACGTCCGAATGACTTTTTGACTTGCATTTGTCGATCTCTGAATGTTGGAAGGACTTTTTGACTTGCATTTGCGGATCGCGCAACGTCCGAATGACTTTTTGACTTGCATTTATCGATCTCTGAATTACAGACGAGGAAAAAGACTTTTTGGAGGAGCGGTGAAATTGTGGGTTTGGGAATAATGAATGAAGCTATTTACACAAGTTTACAAACACAGCGGTGTGTATCATGATGCCTTCTAAAATATTTCCTACCTCACAAATCTATCCCAGTCTCCATAAGTTTCTTTAATCCTTCCCTTTGGAATTGATAAAATAATCACCAAAACCGCAACTACTGCATCTGCGATTTTTATCCCAATTGGGGCATCTTCATAAAACCAAGGCAGCGCCGCCAAAGCCAATGCCGGTAAAAAGTTTACAAAACGCACGGTGCGGATAACTTCTCCCATTGCCAATACGGAACAAACCACTATTAGCGCGCCACCTAAATGATTTACATCTGCTACGCCGCCTTTTACGGGCAAGCCAGACAATGCAGGAATTATCATCAAAACAATCCCTAAAAACATACACACTAAAAGTTGCCAGGGCGCGCTCATACCCCATACGGATGCTTTGAAAACTTCCATCGGTTTTTGGGGTAGTTGCATTACGTCAGGACTGCGCTTGTCTTCATTTTGTTCTGCCGGTTCGCCGCCTTTCCAAAACACTTTCCAGAATTTTTCGCCCCGGCGCGTAGCCTGCACCATGTGTTGGCCCATGGCTATTACTTCATCCACTTCAAGCGGCAGCATGGGCAGCATGATACCCGCCGCCATAATGCAGAAAAAACACCAATGCCCCACAATTACGGGTTGGGAAATGACGAGGAAAATATGCACCAATCCCAAAGGAATAACGAGGATTCCGAAAAGGGTAACCATCCATGGCATGGTGCGCCAGCGGGAAGGACTGCCCATGAAACCCATCAGAAACTCAAACGTGTAAGCCAGTGCGCCCAATCCGCCATCGGAAATAAAAAGGTCGTGGCTCATTTTGGAGTTTAATACCAGCTCGCTGCCTTTGCCCCAAATTGGGTCCCAAATTTCACTTGCATAACCCATTTGGAACGCTGCCAGATACCGCGACACCAGATAACCCGCCAGGCCCAGCACAATCATTATCCAGCGCTGGGGCCAGCTTGAGGGATTATAACTCCAGCCCTTTGGCACTTCACTGCCCATTTTCATGTACATAATCATGTTGGGCATTCCGGGAATTAATATGGTGAGGGAAATGATGAGCATCCCCACAAGCGTATCATTTAAATAGCCTACTGCCGTGGGCGCCCAAAAAAGCAGCGGCGCAATGCTAAGCCACACGCCTACGAAGCAACATATCCAGACACTGACGGGACGGTTTGGCGTTAGCGTGCGCCATCCGAAAAAAAGCAACAAGGCGCCGCTGAGGATGTCGCTCCATTTCATCAGGAAAATGCGTTGCTCCAGGCTAAGCCACAATTCCCTGCCGCCGCTTGGGTTCACAATGCCTGTGGAGTAAGAAAAAGTGAAAGGCGACACCATCATCCATATTCCTAACATCACGATGAACCAATAGACCCAAAGGGTTTTGTGGTGGTGTATTTTCAGCATGTGGAGGCGGTCGGCATGTGTCATTTCCATGCTGGTATTTTCTTTTGATTCTTTATCGCTGTTTTGTTTTTGAGAGGAATGCATCTTTGGGCGGGTGGCGCCACGGTTGCCCATATCGTTGTGTTCCATTTTTTTTGAGGGGATGATTGGTTAGGGTGTTTTCTAAAAAAACAATACCTTTTTAAAGCAGGAAATAAAACAGAGTCAATACCTTTCAAACAATAACTAACTGCTGCCTTGCACATTGATTTTATGAAACGCTTTTTCCCATCCCTTTTCCTCCTGCTGTTTTGGAACATTGGTTTTGCGAATGCGCAACATTTTATGAGCGGTAGCTGGACGGGCAATTATAGCGGCGGCGCCATCGCAGGTTTCCTGGGGATTATTCCACGAAAACTAGTGGTAGATATTGAAGTGTTGCCCGATAATTCAGTGACCGGCAGTTCCCATCTTTATTACCGCAACAAAAACAATTACGAGCATTATTTCCTCCACGGCACATTCAATCCCGCAGATTCCAGCATTGTGTTTAGCGAGGATAGTGTGATAGCCGTTCATTCAGCCCTGGGCATCAGCACTTGCACCGGCACTTACACCATGAAACTTCAGGCATCCGACACCAATCTGCATCTTAAAGGAAAATGGAAAGACAATACCAACATGCTTTTTGGCTGCGGCACCTCAGGCGCATTCCTCGACAAGCCGGTGAAGAAGAAACAGCCCAAAGCGCCGGATTGTTTTACACAGTTTGCAGTAGATCAAAATGATAAAAACCTGAAAAGAAAAGTGGAGATTCAAAAGTTGGTGGAGCTGGAAACAGACGAACGTGATTCTATCAAAATTGAACTGCTTGATAATGCTGAAATAGACGGTGATGTAGTGAGTGTTTACATCAACGATTGCAGGCTGGTGCAGGCATACAAACTGAAGAAGGAACCGCGTGTTTTTTATTTTTCCATTCCCAAAGGAGTTCCGGTTTGCAATATTAAAATGGCGGCGGAAAGTATGGGTTCCATTCCTCCATGCACGGCTTTAATGAACATCATCACAAAGCACAACCGGTATGAAATAAACCTGACGAGCAGCATGAGTAATAACAGCGTTGTGCAGTTTTTTATGAAAGAGTGAATGGAACACCCACATTCTTTTTCGGAGAAAATTATTTAGGAAAAGCGTTTAAACTTTCTGTTCTTATTTTCGGCAATAACAAACCGTTATGTTCCAGGGAATATCTAGATGGCTTATTTACATCGCACTCACCATTATTGCCATCATGGTGATTTTGTCGCTGGCAGGGCAGATGGGCATTGTGCAGCAACTGAAAGAAAACATCCGCCTTGCCAAAAATGCGGGAATGAGCGGCGCTTCGCTGGCTGAAATAACGCAGTTGCACAGGCGGTTTACGGGCTTACTAATTCTAAGTTTTTTCGGTTTTCTGTTGTTGATTGCAGGTGTGCTTACGGTGATGCAACACCTTAGGGATGCTTATTTCTTTTCTGAAATTCTGGAAAAAGTGCGCTACTCCATGCGGAAGATTGCACCCGGCGTTACGATGCTTGTGATAGGCGCATTGGCTTTGGCTGTTGCCACTTTTGGTTATTCTTATCTCGAGAAAAAATACAGTCGCGTGTTCACCAAATTGCATCGGGATTCTTTTGCAAAATTGCAACCATTAACGGCAACTAATAGGGGTTTGGACACGGTTACTTTTTCAAAACCAAATGGAACATCCGGCGCTTCTTCAACTAACCTAAAAACTGGAGCTTCTTCATCAGGCTCTTCAAAAAATCATGCTGCCGCAAAAAAGCAAAATCTTCAAAAAACATACGGTAAATCTGGGGTTCCGAATGCTACTTCTAAGAAAGAAAATGGCAGGCTGCTGGCTGAAAAAGTAACCTCCGAAAAGAAGAAAAAGGTGGACGAAAAAATAGTAACGCCTCCAAAAGAAACGGTTGAAGCGCCAAAGAACGAAACCCTAAACCACGAAAACATTCCCACATTTGCTGAAGTAAAAAATGCGCCACTCCACACGCATGAGGAAGCCATTAACTGGGCGCGAAACCAACAACGCAGCGTGGTGCTTTATGGATACGTGCCCACCAAAAACGACCGCAAACAGTATGACGCCGTAATGAATGAATTTGGTGGCGAAATGGGATACAACAGCGACATGCACTGGGCTTATAACTTCACCCTAAAGACGCGCGACGGATACCAACCCACAAAAGATGAACTGCAACAGTTTGAGCACATTGCCAGTCTTGCGATTGCCATGAAATAACTGTCCGGGGCGGCTTTCATCATTTCCCTGAACGTTAAATAATATACAGTAAACCGCTGCTACACTGCTTTGCCGCTATCTTTGCTGCCTTCAAACCTTTCGCGGGCAAGTTTTAATTCCGTTTTTCGCCCGCATTTACTTTCTCACTTTTAATTTACTAATGACTTTTAATGATTTAAACCTTACTGCGCCTTTGCTGCAAGCATTGGCGACGGAAGGTTACACAACCCCAACACCCATCCAGGCACAAGCCATCCCCATCATCCTTCAGGAAAAAGATTTACTTGGATGCGCCCAAACCGGCACCGGCAAAACAGCCGCTTTTGCATTGCCCATTCTCCAACTTTTAAACAAAGAAAAACCACAGCAACGCCCCATCCCGATTCGTTGCCTCATCCTTACGCCCACCCGCGAACTCGCCATTCAAATCCATGAAAGCTTTGAGGCTTACGGAAGCAATCTGAACCTGAAACACGCCGTGATTTTTGGCGGAGTACCACAGGGTTCGCAGGTGCAAAAGCTGCGCAACGGAGTGGATATTTTAGTTGCCACACCGGGGCGTTTGCTTGATTTAATTGGTCAGGGATATGTGCATCTGCAAGACCTCAGCATTTTCGTTTTGGATGAAGCCGACCGTATGCTGGACATGGGTTTTATCCACGACGTAAAAAAAGTGGTGGTAAAAATTCCCGCAAAAAGGCAAACGCTTTTCTTCTCCGCCACCATGCCGCCGGAAATTCAGAAGCTGGCAAACACCATTTTGCATCAACCGGAAAAAGTGGAAGTAACGCCCGTTTCATCCACTGCCGAAACCATTGAGCAGCATCTTTATTTTGTTGACAGAAACGACAAAAGGCATCTGCTTATTCATCTCCTCCAAAACCCTGAAATAGCCTCTGCGCTTGTGTTTACACGCACAAAGCATGGCGCCGACAAGGTGGTGAAGGAACTGGTGAAACAGGGCATTCATGCAGAAGCCATCCACGGAAATAAATCGCAGAATGCAAGGCAGCGCGCGCTTAATAATTTTAAAGACGGCAGGACGCGGGTGCTTATTGCAACCGACATTGCGGCGCGCGGCATCGACGTAGAAGCGCTTAGCCATGTTATCAATTTTGAACTTCCTGAAGTGCCTGAAACGTATGTGCACCGCATTGGCAGAACCGGCAGAGCTGGCGCAAGTGGCATTGCATTTTCATTTTGCGACCGCGAGGAAAGGGATTATTTGAGGGGCATTCAAAAACTCATCAACAAACAAATTCCGGTTAAAGAAGACCATCCGTTTCCATCAAAAGATTCTGGCATGGTGCAGATAAGATTGCCCAAAGGAAAAGACGTGGTAGCCCGCCCAAATGCAATGCGCAGCGACGAAGGACATACAAGACCAGAAAGGCAGCGGAGCTTTAAGAAGAGATGGTAGCAAGTATCAAGTAGTATGTAGCAAGTTGGTTAGGATAGAACGTTTTATTTTTAGGGCATAAACAAGTACAGATGCTAATTGAACGGACATCTACAGAAGTAATAATTCGGCTGCCTGCTTCGGTTGATGCTATTGGGTTACAACGCCTGGTAGAATACCTGATTTATAAAGAAGATACCGCAAATTCTCGCGCCACACAAGAAGCGGTAGATAAACTGGCAACTGAGGTAAAAAAGGGCTGGTGGAACAAGAACCGGAAACGCTTCATAAAGTGAGGAAAATAATTGTAGCCTTCAATAATAATTCCCCCATTACTTTCTTTCTCTCCTCAAATTCTTACCAACTTCTCAACTTATGAACTTCTCAACTTCCCTTTTTCCTTTCCTTCAATTTCTTTCCACGCGCGCCGCGCCATTTGCAGCAATTTCTGAATTTCAAATAATGATACAGGATGTTTTGCAAGCGTTTCCAGTTGCTCACACACGTCCATAAGTCCTTGCATTAACACGCGGTCTTCACGGGCATAATCCCAAATAGGATAGAAGCAATCGCGGAAAAGATTTTCGAAAGACTCTTCATTGGTAGTGAGGCGCACCTTGCCATCATCATCTTTAAAAACCGTTTTCGGAAAATGATTGAGGCGAAAAGAAAAAAGGTCGCCCAAAGCATGCACACTTATGAGTGCCGTGCCAGGATCGTTAATTCCGGGACTTAATGCCTTTACCGCTATTTCTTTTAGTTGATGAAAGCCATTGTATGGATTAGAATTGATGGGTTGCCCGTTATAGAAATCAATGGAAAGCAGGCACTTCGTTTTCATTTCCTGGGTCAGTTCTTTTCCGCTTTGAATGGAAAAAACAGGCGTTCCCTTAATGATGTATCTGCCGCGCAACGGAATGATGGAAACACACAAATCATGCTCCTTTCCGAAAGCAATAATTTCCTCCTGACTGATGCCCTGATAGTAACCTGAAATTAGCGCGGGCACCACTTCTGCATCCGCTTGCAATGGTTCATTGTCATTAAAACTTTCTGCACAATAGTCTTCCAGCGAGTGTAAAGTTTCTACGCGGATGCGATCGATAATGACTTCGTATTTGATGCTCTGTGTAATGTAGTGCAGGAAGTAAATGAACAGGAAAATATCGGCGATGGTGAGAAGGATTAAAACATACACGCTAATTGCCGGAATGTAAATGCCGGAATCGATGCTGCGGATGGTGCTTAGAATAAACAGCGCATAAACGATAGTCCCGACGTAAAATCCTAAAACAAGTTGCTGAAACCGGTTGCCAATAAGACTGTTCAGGATGCGGTTGCTCATTTGCGAAGCCGCCTGATTCAGCAATATCATCACCATTGAAAAACTAAAAACGAGCAGCGAAAAAATGCCCCCTGCAATGGTGGAAGCAATGGTGCGAGCCGTTTGCGCATCTTTTAAACTAAGCCATCCTGCGCCTGCTTTTATTTCTTTACCAAAGGGCGAAAAATCAAACCTTAGAATGCAATACGACAACAACAAAAAGCTGATGGCAATGAATGCCGGCATAAAGGCAATGCTGTGGATGATATTGTTGTAGTGAAGGCGCGTCCATTTTAAGACGGTGGTGCGAAGGCTCATGGGTGCGAAGTTCGAGTATCAAGTAGCAAGTAGCTAGACGAAAGTTTAGAGTGTAGAAAGTCTAAAGTAATGAACGTAGGAACTGATCAACTTATGAACCTACCAACTTTTCAACTTTCAACCCTCGGCACAGATTTACTAATCGCTTCCCACATGGAAACGACTTTCAAAAATAAAGTGGTGGTAATCACCGGCGCATCGGGCGGCGTGGGCAGGGCAACGGCGCATGAATTTGCAAAACAAGGCGCTAAAATAGCATTGCTGGCGCGGGGCATTGAGGGATTAGAAGGTGCTAAAAAAGAAGTGGAACAGCTTGGCGGCACGGCGTTAATTATCCCGACTGATGTTGCTTTTCCGGAACAGGTGGAAGCCGCAGCGGCGCGGGCAGAAATCGAACTAGGACCCATAGATGTGTGGGTGAACAATGCGATGAACAGCGTATTTGGCATGTTTACAGAAATTGAACCGGAAGAATTTAAACGCGTAACCGAAGTAACTTATTTAGGGCAGGTGTACGGCACTATGAGCGCGCTGAAACAGATGACGCCACGCAACAAAGGCAGCATTATCCTCGTAGGTTCTGCACTGGCATATCGCGGCATTCCTTTGCAAAGCGCATATTGCGGCGCCAAACATGGCATCCAGGGTTTTTACGATTCTTTGAGGTGTGAGTTGATGCACAACAAAAGCAACATCCGCACGTGCATGGTGCAACTGCCGGCAATGAACACTACGCAATTTGGGTGGGTGGTTGACAAACTACCCAATAAACCCCGCCCGATGGGGAAAATCTACACACCTGAAATAGCCGCGCGAGGTATTGTGTTCGCTGCCTCGCACGATTTAAAAGAATTGCTGATTGGCTTCCCGACTTATGAAGCGATTGTGGGAGATAAAATTGCCAGTTGGTATGCCGACCGTGTGCTTGCAAAAAATGGCATTGAAGGACAGCAAACGGACGAACCAAAATCTCCCAATCGGAAAGATAATCTTTGGGAACCCGTGGGTGAAGACCGCGGCACGCACGGCCCGTTTGGCGATAAAAGCACCGACAAAAGCACATTACTTTGGCTAACGATGCATAGCATTAACCCCATGTGGATTTTGTGGACGGTGATAATTGCAGTGATTGTGCTATTAATTGTTCTGCTTTAAGGAAGCGTTTTTTCTAACTAAATTTTTGGAGCTGAGATTGCTTGGTTTTGAACTGAGATTATGCAATCAGGAGTTTGCATTTTGACTGAAATTTTTTTGCTGTGGAAGGAGGAAGAAAAAATTTTCAGTGCAAACCGCAGCAATTTTGACGCTATTACTGCACACTTACCTTTGCGGCCATTCCAAAAAAATATTCTCTTTAAATGAAGAACGAAAAACAATTCGGCTTAGGCACCAAACTCATCCACGCAGGCGTAGCGCCCGACCCATCCACCGGCGCCATCATGACACCCATTTTCCAGACATCTACCTATGTACAAACGGCGCCAGGGGAACATAAGGGCTACGAATATGCCCGCACCCAAAACCCCACGCGCGATGCGTTGCAAAAAGCACTGGCGGCGATTGAAAACGGCAAATACGGACTTTGCTTCGGCTCAGGCATGGCAGCTACGGATGCGGTGGCAAAACTGCTGATGCCTGGCGATGAGGTGATCGTAGCCAACGATTTATATGGCGGCACGTACCGCATTTTCACTAAAATTTTTGCGCATTACGGCATTAAGTTTCACTTCGTGGATATGCGCGATCCGGAAAACATACGCGGCTTCATCAACCCAAAAACCAAAATGATTTGGAGCGAAACGCCTACCAACCCGCTGCTGAACATTGTGGACATTGAAGCCTGTTCCAAAATTGCCAAAGGGCATAATCTGCTGCTTGTGGTGGATAACACTTTCGCTTCGCCTTACCTCCAAAACCCCATAGACTGGGGTGCAGACATTGTGCTACACTCTGCCACAAAATACCTTGGCGGGCACAGCGATGTGGTGCTTGGTGCGCTGATAATGAACAGTGCAGAGCTGGAAGAACAACTGCGGTTTATCCAAAACAGTTGCGGCGCGGTGCCTGGCCCGCACGATGCATGGCTGGTGTTGCGGGGCATTAAAACATTGCACGTGCGGATGCAGCGGCATTGCGAAAACGGGCGGGCGATTGCTACTTGGTTAAGAAACAATAAAAAGGTGGAACGCGTGTATTGGTGCGGCTTTGAAGATCATTTAAACCATGCGGTTGCGAAAAAGCAGATGCGCGATTTCGGCGGCATGATGTCGTTCACTTTGCGGGATGACAACATGGATGCAGCGATGGAATTGCTTAAGAAAACGGAGTTGTTTGCGCTTGCTGAAAGTCTGGGTGGTGTGGAATCATTGATTGGACACCCTGCGAGCATGACGCATGGGGCGATACCGAGGGAGGAGCGGATTAAGAACGGACTTCCTGATTCGCTGATTCGTTTGAGTGTGGGGATTGAGGATGTGGATGATTTGATTTGGGATTTGGAGGAAGCGATTGGGTAGGGAGTAAAAAGTTTAAAGACAAAAGTCTAAAGCTTGCAGATGGCGTTGAAAAGAAGTTGGCAAATTTTGAATAGCAAATATCAAGGTAAGGGTAGTGAGTTGTGCTACGATTTTTTCAGGATGACAAAGATGGCAGCTAATGAAGACATGGTTATAGTTTAAGTCAAAATAGAAGCGCTTCGCATTCTATTGAAATGGAAATCTGCGAAGCGCTTTTTTGTTTTTTTTAGAAGGAATGATTAGCTGATGTGCTCGTCGTTTTTCACCACGTCTTTTGTGGTGCGGATGAGGGAGATTCCTGTGAAGAAAAAGATAGCACCTAACACACCATACACGGCTAACTCGCGCCAGCCATTAAATTTTTCGCCGCCATTCACAAACTGCATAGCTGCCACAATTAATCCTATAATTCCTATGATGGTAAGGATGATTCCGAATACGCGCTTTTCCATTTTTTAAACGTTTTTTAGGTGTGAGCAAGGGAGGCGAAAAAGACTGTGCCTTTGCTTATGAAAAAAGTTTCAGGGTGCAGATTATTCGGCTTCCTCGCCACCGCTTTCTTTGAGGTAATAATTGTTTACTTCTATGCCCCAATGCGGTGTTGCAATGTTGGTAGTCGTTTCTTTTGCAAATAATTCTGCTGCTTTTTCGAAATAAGGACGGGATGCTTTTTTGCCGCCGCCAAACATTTTGGGTGTATAGAATTTACTGGTTCCGCGGAGGTAATAAATGCGGGGATTATCGGGGTTTAGCTCTTTTGCTTTGTCGAGATGCTGGTCGAAAATTTTGCCGTATTTCTGATAGCGGCTGCGGGGATTTACCGCCAGTCTTCCATTGGCAATCATGGCGGCAAGCACATTGGTTTCGGAGGTTTCGGTTTTCACGAGGTCTATCATGGTGGAGTATTCATTGTCGGCTTCGTTGAGGTAAGCATCGCGTTTTGCTTCGTCTTTTTCAAGGTAAGAAAGCATCACTTTGCTGTAAGCGTTGTAATAGTGCGGCACCCATTCGTCAGGATATTTTTTGGCAATCAGCCCCAGTTTGTTGCTTAGTTCCATGCGCTGTGGCATGTTTTCTAAACTCGTAGAATCGAACGTGGTGAAGACGGTGGTGAGCATGGGTGCATAATCCTGCGCATTGGTTTTGAGGATTGAGATGGCTGCAATAGCAATGCCGAGCAATAGTTTTTTCATGGTGTTTTTTGTTTTTAAAAGTTTGGTTAGGAAAAAATGGAATTACAGTTCGTCTTTTTTAAACTCGCTCAAAGAAAAATTTACGCCTGCAAACATAGAGCGGTAAAGCGGCGGGCGGATGGGTGAGCGGCTTCCATCCTGCGCATAGCGATAGCCAAAAATATTTTTCTGGTTGGTCACATTATCCACACCTACGTAAAACACGGTAAACCATTTTCCAAAAGAGCGGAGGTGATTTAAAGTGAACGAGAAGTTGTGATAGTCGATGGTTTTATCGCCCAGGAAAACAGGGTTAAGCGGGTTGTAAAAAGGGCGGCCTGAAGCGTAGCTGTAAGTCGTGTTGATTTGCGTTTGCAGCTTCTCGATAAAATATTTGGCTACCACATTCAGGTTGTGGGTGGAGATGAAATCAGGCGTGGCTTCGGCAGTAAAATTTTTGAAGAAACGGCGCGTGTCGATGTAGCTGTAAGAAATCCAGTAGTCGGTGTTTTTAATGGTTTTTTTATCGCGCCAAAAAAGCTCACCGCCGCCTGCATAGCCATAACCTGCATTGTCGATGTAGGCACCGGGATGGGAATATAAATCGCGTGGAACGGAACGATTGTTAGTAGGGTTATAACCGTAGCCATGTTCTTTAATCAGGCTGTTGTAGTCTTTGTAATAACCTTCCAACCGCAGGGTTCTGTCGCCTTTTTGCCATTGGTAATTAGCGATGTAATGGATGGCTTGCTGAAAATTTAAAACAGCAGGATAAGGCTTTTGAAGATAGAGATACTGGTAATCAGGATTTTGATAGAACACGCCACCGGCAAGGGATACCTGCCCATGTCTTCCTGCTTTTATTGCCATTGCCATGCGGGGAGAAAGGGCTTCTTTATTCAGGATTTCGCTGTGTTCATAACGGATGCCGGGCTTCAGTGCCAGCCAGTAAACGGGTGTCCATTCCATCTCTGCATAACCGGCGATTTGCTGTTCTGTAAAATCATTCTGGAAACCTGCAAAACCATTTTTCACTTCAATATGCTGAAGCTCTGTGCCTGCTAAAACATTCAGGCGGCTTGTGAAATAATATTTGCCTTCCAGCCTGCCCTGTGCGCGTTGTTCTTTATTCTGCCCGGCTATTATGTCGTAGGTAATGTCGTCCTGATTATAACTGTAACCGGCGGCGGCGTAAATCATGAATTTGTCTTTGAAAGTTTGCTTGAAAGAAGCAGTGCCGTTGTACAAAGCATTTTTAATGCCAAAGCGGATGTAGCGCGCTACGGAATCAGGCACGCCAATGCCCGCCTGAAACTGAGAAGCCGCGAAGTTTATTTTGAAGAGTCCGGTTTTGGAAGTTTGCCAGGCATATCTACCCGATGCACCGCCGCCTTTGGGCACGTCGTAATAATCAACGTTGGTTTTTATAAGCCCGTAAAAAGGTTGCAGATTGGTGTAGTTCACAGACAAATCGCCGCCGCTGTTTTTCCAAAGTTTGGTGCCTGCGGCATAAACGCCCGCCATGTTTACGCCAAGGTTTATGGTTGATTTTTCAGGAAGGTCGATGGTGGAAAGCTCCAGCACAGAACTCATTGCCTGCCCATATCGCGCACTGTATCCGCCGCTGCTAAACGACACGCCTTTGTATTGAAATGCATTGAAACGACTGCGGGTAGAAACGCCGGGAGGTCCGCTGAAAAAGGCATTTTGCACCGTTAATCCATCAACAATGTAACCAGCTTCGCTTGCATCGCCGCCGCGCACAAACAAACCATTTTGGGCACCTTGCTTTTGGGTGCCGGGCAGGGTTTCCAATGCGCGGACTACATCTGCCTGCGCACCTGCGGTAGTAACAATATCGAGGGGTTTCAAGACAGTTTTATCCTTGTCATTACTGGCTTCGAAAGCACCTGCAAGAATTACTACTTCTTCAAGTGTTTGTGCATTTCCTTTCAGAGTGAGAGCAATGCCGGAGAGGTCGCCGTTAATTTCTAAAGGTTTGCCTGCATTTTCAAAACCAATGGCTGTAGCGACAATCGTTTGGGTGCCTTTCTCGGTGGTGGTGAAGGAGAAGTTTCCGAGGCTGTCGGTGGAGCTGCCGTCGAGCGTGTTATCGAGGTAAACGGATGCACCGCCAACGGGGCGTTTTTTATTATCGAGCACTGCGCCTGAAATGCGGGATTGGGCATGGGCTGCAATGGTTGAAAAGCAAAAAGAAAACAGGAGTAATGCAACAGACTTCATCATCAGAAAAAATAAAGAAGTGCAAAGCTACGCGGCTGTGTTTCTCAGAGGAAATAATAATCGGTGACTGTGGCGATGGAGGCGGTGAATTGAGGTTGGCGGATTGCAAATCCAGCTCCAACCTTTTTGTGTGTCCTAATCTAGAAAATCCTTTATCACACAGTTCTTATTATTTAATTGGGATCTCTTTATTCTGTCATTTTTTCCTTTACAGCAACTTTATAAATGCCAATAAGTCCTAATCTCCCCTCTTTCAACGCCTTTTTTTCCATTCCTGCCCCATGGTATTCTCTTTGTAAATCATTACCCGAACCAAAAAATCAAAACAAAATGTACAATTCAAAATCAAAATTCAGCGTAATGCCCGGCGCAATTGGCGGACTGATTGAAGATGTGTTTCAGAATGGTTTCCAGAAAGTGTTTGGAGACGAAGTGTGGGGCGACGGCGTAACAGTGCCGGTAAACATTAATGAAACAGACAATACCTATGAAGTGCGTGTAATGGCGCCCGGATTAAAAAAGGCAGATTTCCGCATCAATGTAGACCGCAATGTGCTCCACGTTTCTTACGAACACAAGGATGACCGCCAGAAAGAAGGAGCAGAGGAAACACCAAGCCCTGTTGGCTCCCGCTGCCTGCGGATGGAATATAAACTGCAGACTTTCCGCCGCAGCTTCACCCTCAACGATAAGATAAACGTTCAGGGGATTTCTGCCCAGTATAATGATGGCGTGTTACTGGTGTCGCTTCCTAAAAAAGAAGTACAGGAACCCGCCACTCAGGAAATCTCCGTAAATTAAGTTTCTCCTGGTTTTTTAAAAAGATAAAAGCTGCTTTTGGGCAGCTTTTTTTGTGGGGTGTTTTTTAGAAGATGGAATTGCTGATGTCAAATGCTTTCATTCCGCCAACAAAAAAACGCTACGCCATTGCGAGGGCTTGCCCGAAGCAATCTGAAGACAAACTCTCCTTTTGCATCGCTCTTGAGATTGCTTCGCTTCTCTCGCAATGGCGGCGCGATACACCCAACCAATAATTAAAGGGATGAGTAGCTCCTACCAAATCTTATTCCTCGAGCCTTTAAAATCCTTAGGCTTCACAATGGTAAACACGCGCGAAATGTTGAACCCAAACCGCACATCCCCATCCGTCCAGCTTGCCGTGGTGTTGCCAATCACGTTGCGCTCCCCAAGTCCGGTAGCGTTGGTGAAAAGCAACTGGAAAACGTGTCCGCCGGTTTCAATATCTACACCTACTGAAAGCGCATTTCTTTTGTTGATTAAGCGGTATCCGGGGATCTGAAAATAATATTCACCCGTCAGGGAAAAGCGTTTTGAAAGCTTCAGTCTGCCGCCCGCGCCAATTGCCAGCACATTATTGGGTTCCGCTTTGTAATCCACCAGGTTGTAGTGAATAAGCGTGGGCATTATTTGCAGTGAAAGCCGCTCGTGAAACTTGCGCGCAATAAGCAACTGATGCACATAAGCCACTCTGTTAGAAAAGAAAAACTCCTGTCCGGGCTGCACGAGTTCCCGGTTTCCTAAAACAGAAACGCCGCCCAGATAACACAACCCGATTGGGATGCGATTGTCTTCCCGCTGGCGAAGCAGTTTTAATTTGGCGTAGCCATCATATTCTTTGAGGTAAGAACTCCTGCCAATGCCAATCATCAGCCAGTTGGTTAAGCCATAATCAAAGGCAAGTTTTGTGGTTGCTCCATCCAATCCGAAAAAATTTTCAAAACCACTGTTTAGCGTGCCGAAGCGGTGCAGAATCCTGAAATCAAGAATGCCTTTGGCGAGCATTTCAATGCTGTGTCCGTTGGCAATGCGGGTGGAGTTGAAAGTGGCAATCGTGTAATAAACTTTTGCCGGAATGGTGGAATCCGCAGCAAGAAATGCTTCCAGATTGTTGGTGGTATTTGCTGTGTCAGGCAAAATAATTTCCTGCGCATTTGCTTGTTGAAACGCGCAGGAAAAAAGGAGGAAAAAGAATGCGGAAATTGCTTTGCAACTCATGAATGCGGGGAAAGTGAAGAGCCCGTTAAGTTACTTTGCCTTAAGGTCTGACTGCACGGTTACTTCCATCGTTTCAGCAATTTTAGATGCTGCCATTGCAGGGATTTTGATGTCGTAATCAGCAGCTTTTACATTAAATTTTGAAGAAGCAGTAGCCGTTCCTTTTTCAATTTTCAAAGTGCCGGGAATAACTACGTCGCGGCTCACGCCATGGATGGTAAGCACGCCTGAGGAAGCTACATCGTAAGTGCCGTCTTTAGAGAAATCAATGTTTTTAAGGTTGTTGATTTTTCCTTTGAATTCAGCCTTCGGAAACTTGTCGCTCTCCAGGTAGTTTTCATTGAAATGCTCTTGCATCAATGCCTTCTCAAATTTGAAACTTTTGATAGGCACTACAAAAAGCAGGTCGCCGGTTTTAGCGTCAATCACGCTGGCAGCTTCGTTTGTAAATGCTTCGATGTTTTCAACAGGAGTGGTAGAAAAGAAAGTGACTTTCCCGGTGCGTGTCATCCACTTTTGTGCGTTGGCAAATTGGGTGAAGGCTAAAAGGAAGGCGAAAAGAATGGTTGCTTTTTTCATGGTTTTTTGTTTTAAAAGTTTGAATGTTGGTGAAGAAATTTTAGTTATCGGGCGCGCCGTTGTTTATCCAGGCGGTTATTTTATTGATATTGCAGGTGGAAAGTTTGGGTGCATTTTCAGGCATTCTCAGAAACCCATTTTCAAAGTTTATGGAGCCAAGCAATCTGCCGGAATGTACCGTGTTTAATGCTCCCTGATAATTATCCAGTACGTAGCCTCCGCGTCTGTCGCTTGAGTTATGGCATCCTGAAAGGTTACAGTGAAGGTTAAAGATGGGCAGGATGTCGTTGGCAAAGCGCGTGCCTGAAGTATCGCATTGGCTTAGGTCTTCAGGATAAAGCTCCTCGCGATTATCATTATAGCAACCTGCAAAAAGAAAAATTGCGGTTAGGAATAAAAGAAGTGTTTTCATTTTTTCAAAAAAAGAACAAAGGGAAATGCATTGCAAAGGTGCAGCCAATGCAATTGGTTTAGACTTTGGGTTGCAAAAGGTTTTTGTAAAAAATAAGTCAGGGAATAATGCATCCGCTCATCACCACAACAATCGTATATCCTGTGCATTTTCCTTTCACCGAAAGTTCATCTCCCTGCGTCACTTTTTGTTGGCTTTTTTGCATCGTGCATTGCACGCCTGAAAGTGGGTCATTCCCATCCAAAAGCACCACCTGTTGGCTGTCTGCATTTTCGGTAACCTCCTGTGCAATGCCTTTCACCAGCAGCACTTTGTTGAGGTATTTCTCGTTGGCTGCTTTTTCGTTTTCCAGATAATCGGCTGTTAGTCTTGCTGCGGTTACATCGGTTGCATCTTCGTTTTCTACGCCCTGCGGCTTTCTATTGTATTGATACACACCCACAAGAATGGTGGCAATAATTGCAGCAAGTTGCGCAAAGAGGATTGTTTTTTTGGTGTTTTTCGAAGTCATTATTTCTAAAGAGAAAATTATGGTGAGTTAGTATTTTAAGTCGTTGTTTTGATAAAAATTCAGATTGGCAAGCATCTTGCATTTACACTTTTATGAGCCGCCTTGTTTTAATTTTCGCCTTACTTTTTTCTTTTAGTGCCAACGCACAATCCGTTGATACTTTGTACACTTACAACCTTCGGGAAGTGAATGTAACCGGCACCCGAAAATGGGCAAACGACACTGCAGCATATCGCTACAATCAATTGAAATATTACGTCACCATTGTGATGCCTTATGTGCATGCTGCCACCAAAACGTTTCAGGAAATAAAAAACGAAACTGCTGCTGCCGGCATTTCTAAAAAGCAAAGAAAGCAAATTGTAAACAGCCATGAAGATGCATTGCGCAGTCAGTTTGAAGATAAAGTGAGAAGTTTAAACGAAACCCAGGGTGTGCTGATTGTGAAGTTGATAGCAAGGCAAACCGGCGTCAATATTTATTCCATCCTACAGGATTTTAAAAATCCGCTCACTGCTATTAAATGGCAGGCGTGGGCAAGGCTTCATGGGGTTAATCTCAACAAAAAATACGATCCTGCTGACGAGCCTTTGCTGGAAATGGTGATGAATAGTTTAGGCTATCCCATTAAAGCTGAAAATCAAACTGCACTTAATTCCCGTTAACGCCATCTTCCACTTTTTCCAGCATGTCGTCCATCTTTTGAACCATTCTTTTTTGAGGCGGAATGCGGTAAGCAAATACTAGTCTTCCTAATCCCGAAGTAGCTTGTTGTCTTAAAGTTTGCTGGTCGAAAACAGCATACTGCCGGTTTGCAAAATCAGTGAAATAAACACCCGTAAACCATCTTTCAGAATTATAACCCAATGCTACCCGCACCGTTCCATTTAGTTGAAAAGCAACTCCCTGATATTCCGCTTTTGAAATATTGCGCGTCAGGTCTTCCTGATTATCCAGAGCAGTGTATCCAATGCCGGGTCCGGCACTTACCGCCGCAGTAACAAACCAATGTTCTCCCAGCACAAGTGTGTAAGCGTATCCAATGTTCACTCCTAAACTCACGTTTGTAGACTGGTCGAAACTGAGCGGGCTTTTTGTAACTGTGGTGTATCGTCTGTCGATGATGGAACTGTCGCCGTTCACGCCATAATAATTAAGTCCGGCACCGAGAATAAATGAGCCAGAACTTTTCCGTTGCCATTCTCCCTGGATGAAAGCAGCGCGGTAAGAAAACTTTTTGTTGTTGAAAATGTACTGCCCGTTTATCCCGAAGTTTCTAGTTTTTAAATCAGGCCGGATGAGGTTTGTGCCGCTTGCAATTTCGCGGTTAAATAAGCCATTGTTGGAGCGGTAATAACCATCATAAAATTGGGCGAACACATCAAACGTGTATTTGCGGAGATAGAAGTAAGAAGCGAAATCGAGGATTTTTGTTTTGCCATAAATGGATTCATCAAGATTGAAATTCGGGATTCGGAAACCTACGTTTAAGCCAACCCATTTGTAGGCAAAACCAACACCTGCGGTAACATAATCGTTGGGAGAAAACTTAGCCAGATTTGGTGCGCCCCGTTCCCCAAAATTGTAAGAAGAAAGTTTGCGGGAGCCGTACAGTTTCAGGGTGAGATAATCAGAAAGGTCGGTGATGTATGCCGGGTCTGTTTCATTTGCAAAAAGCCATTTAAAACGTTGTGCTTCAGCATTCTGAAAGGACATGCAGAGGAGGAAAAGCAGGCTTAATATTTTGTTCATAATCGCAAAGAAATAAAAATCACGCCCGATGCATCTGTTTCTCACCAAAATTTTTTCAAAGGAGCCGCGTATTTTCTACTCTAATTTTACCTCAATGAAGTGTTTGATTTATGGACTGATAATGTGGGCGTTTACAGGGTTTCCGGCAATGGCACAGCAAGATGGAGGCAAGGCTAAAACGATGACCATTTACAATGAAACCGGCGGCGTGCAGATGACCATTCACTACAATCCTGCATGCTATTGTAAAACCTACACAGAGTTTTTCAGCGACGGAAAAATATTGGCAAAGCGTGTGTTTAAAGTGGATGGCAAGAAGGAATTTGTGGATGGTGAAGACGTAGAATACTATCATGACGGCAACATTAAATACTACAAGTTCTGGAAAGCAGCCGTGCCGGAAGGACGCGTTTATTACAACCATGAAAATGGCAGGCTGGCGCGGGAGGAATTTTATAAGGACAATTGCAAATCCGGTCTGTGGAGATGGTTCGACAAAGACGGCTTCCTGATAAAAGAAAAAGTTTTTACCGAAGGGAAAACACCCTGGAACAGCAAAGCAGACTATAGCCTCAACAAGTTTTACGTCAACAATAAACTAACGCTTACAGAATTGATGGTAGCCGGTAAAAAAACAAAAACGAACATTGCGGACACCATCTATTACCGTGCTATGACGGGAGATAAAACCGTAGATGCCGCTTCACTTTTTAAACTGAAATGTGCCGCCTGCCATGCGCCCGATAAAGATGGATACGGACCTGCATTGAACGGTGTGTATGCGCGTCGAAAAACCGATTGGCTGCGGGCGATGATTGTGAACGGGCAGCAATTAATTGATAATGGTGATCCTTTAGCCGTGGCGCTTTATGAAAAGTTCAGGCACCACCAGCATCCTAATTATGAAAAGCTGAGCAAGGAACAGGTAGATGCGCTGATTGTTTTTTTAAAGGGGATGAAATAACAGCCATTGCGAAAACTATCGTTCTTTCTTTTCCTGCTCCTGATCCGCCATTTTTTCTTCCCGTAATTTTCTTTTTTGTGCCGGTGTGGGCTGCTGTATCCAGTCTTCAGGATAACTTAAAAAGGCATTGCCATCTTTCAAATCCTGCAAAGAAATTTTAGCGTCCATATAATTTGCAAGCAGCCTGAAAGCGTCTGGTTTTTCTTCTTTTAAAATGAGCAAACTGGTGTTGGCAGCGGCTTTCACGGCAATGGGCACGCCGCCGCCGAGTTCCGCCCAATGTCCGCTCAGCAACAGATTTTTAATCGGGGTTCTGTAATGCGCAATGCCTCCCTGCATGTTTTTTCTGCCGGGTTTTGCGCCCATCATCGTCCCATTTTTATTGCCAGTGTAGCGCCAGTGCGTGATTGGTGTAGCAACGTCAAAAAACAGGATGTGCTCCCGCAATCCCGGAGCCACTATTTTTTCAACGCGGTCTATAATGGCTTCGCCAATTTCCATTTTCAGTTTTTTATAAGCCTCATTTCTAACCACGTTTCCATCCGCATCTTTTGTGGTGTGCCACTGATTGTTGAAATCCATGTAGGCAGGCATAAAAAGGGTGAGTGTGCCGCAGCCTTCGGGCGCTAAAGATTTGTCGCGTTGTGAAGGCGCAAGGATGGAAATTTCACTTTTTGCCGGGTCGCCGCTGTTGTGGTCGGCTCTTGAAACAAACTCGCTGGAAAGGTGAATAAACTCTTCTTCAAACCCCAAATCTTCGGCAGGGCAATCAAGCGCAACTGCTACCGTTACGGAAGAAGCATACAACTCTGCCGTTTGCAATTTGGTTCTGAATTTTGGAGAGATTACTTCCGGCGGAAGCATTTTGTCATAGAGCGTTTCAACGTCGCAGGCAGCAACCACATATTTTCCGCGCACCTCCATTTCCTTTCTCCGATGATATAATTGAACACCCTTTGCAATGCCATTTTCTACGATGATTTTTTGGACATTGCATTTAAAAAACACCTCGTTTTCGAAATGCGCAATGACATGCTCCAGCCACTCCGGAAAAACCTGTCCGCCGCCTTTGGGTGGACTCTGAAAGTCGCCATAGTAAGCCCATCCAATGGGAACCATGCAGCCGAGCAATTCTGAATCGGCACTGAAAACCTTATGCAGTTTTTCGTTGGAAAAATATTTACGCAAGCCTTTTTTAATACCCTTTTCTCCTGAAAAACGAATGTGCGGAATGAATGCCATCGCGAAATTCAATAGGTTCTTTTTGTTGGCAAGTCGTTCCCGCAAATTCATTGTCTCCTCGCTCCTGAAGAAACCGCTGAAATGAAAAAAGGCTTTCCCGATTTTCTTTGCTGCTTTGAAAAATTTTTCAATCCCTGCATGGTCTTCCGGAAATTCTTTTTGCCATTCCTTTTTTAAATCATCAGGATTGTTTGTGAGCAGGTAATCAAAGGTTTCACCCTTGTATCGCCGGATGCGTTTTTGAGAAACTGCATGAGGATGATCGGCACCAATAACGTCAAAAATTTTAGCAGCCATGCCGCCCGGTGCACATTGGTTTAACCAATGAATGGCCGTGTCAAACCGAAAATCATTTCTTCTGAAACCTGCTAGATAACCGCCTGCATGAGGTTCTTTTTCAAGAACGCAAACTGAAAGTCCGGCTTTGCTGAGCAACGCAGCCGCGGTGAGGCCGCCCATGCCGGCGCCAATTATCACCACATCGTATTCCGGTTTCGGGTTTACTTTTTGCATTTTTTAAAAATAGGGTTTCGGATTTGGTGATGGGAACATGCACTAAAGTGTGCCGTCTTTCAATTGCTGATAGCGAAGGAAGTATTTCCCCAACACATCAAATTCCAGGTTCACGATTTCACCTGTTGAAAGATGTTGAAACTGCGTATTTTCAAAAGTGAATGGAATGACGGCAACCGAAAATTTATCTCTGCTTACATTGAATACAGTGAGGCTTACGCCGTTAATGCAAACGGAGCCTTTTTCTATTACCAACGGAGCAAATTTTTCATGAAAACGAAAGCTGAAAATCCAGCTTCCCGCGGCTTCTTTTTTGGAGATACACAAACCTGTTCCATCTACATGCCCCTGCACAAAATGCCCATCCAGCCTGCCATTCAGCAGCATGGCGCGTTCAAGATTAATTATAGAACCTGTCTTCCAAAAAGCGAGATTCGTTTTTTCCATTGTTTCTGAAATGGCAGTAACTCGGTGTTCGTTTTTATCCTTTGCAACCACCGTGAGGCACACGCCATTATGCGATACCGACTGGTCGATTTTCAGATTATCTGAAACGCTGCTTTTAATAGTGAAATGGAAATTGCTGCCTTCTTTTTGAATGGCGGAAATAATGCCCGTGCTTTCAATAATACCGGTGAACATGCCTGATGCTGAAAATGAGAAAAAATAAGAAAAATGGAAAGGAATGATTGCTATTGTTTCAGCAAAGTGCCGCGGTGAAAATTGATTGCGGTGTCGCTAACAACGGTAAACATTGCTGTGATTTTATTGGAGGAATCGAGCCTGCTTTTAGAAAAAAATCCGGAAATAGTATCTTCTTGCCTGCAAAAAAATTGACCCATTCCAACCACTGTATCCAGCGTTGCTTGCAGGCTTACGCGTTCCACCTTAAAAAACAAAGAATCAGTTCCTCCGCAATATCCCGTCATCACAAAGCGACTTTTGGAAAGCGGAAAAATGGAAAGATTAAACGTGGTTAAAGAGCGGGCAGAGTCGAAACTATTATCCAAGTTATAAACGGAATCGGTAAACTGGTAATTGCCTTTATAAGCATCAGTAGGGTAGAAGCAAATGGAATTATCGGGCGTGCCGGGGAAGCCATAATTGTAATTTATTGCTTCGGGATCATTGCAATAAAAAGTGGAATCGAGGCGGGGGTCATAATTGCCTTTCGGATCCTTGTATTTGCTGCATGAAGCAATGGTTAGGGTAAGCAGCAGAAAAACTAAAAAGAAAAAACGACAGAATAACATTACGTGGAGAGAAAAAGAAATCAGGTGAAAAAGAACGGCTTAACAGCGAAAAAATTATCGGGATTTTAAAAAGGCGCAGCAAAATTGATTTGGAGTAAGTGAAAAATGTTTTTACCTTCGCGTTCCCAAAATCAAAAGGGGGTATTTAATTATGTTGATCATTGATTCTAAAGATTGCGAAAATATAGACAAGGCGCTCAAGAAATACAAAAAGAAGTTTGAAAAAAGCCGCACGCTCAATCAGCTTCGTGCACGTCAGGCTTTCATAAAGCCATCCATTGAGCGTCGTATGGAAGTGAAGAAAGCTGTTTATAAGCAACAAATGCTGAACGGGAAGTTCGAAGATTAACCGCTTCCCTATTATTCCTTCTCCAAAAAGTTTTGCCCGCGTTTGTAAATCCCTATATTTACAGACCCGGGTATTTTTATGTTAGCACAAAGGACAACGGATTTTCTGCAACATCTGCGCTACGCAAAGCGCACTTCTCCTCACACGGAGGCTGCCTACCAACGTGATTTAATCCAGTTTCAAAAATTTCTTGCTGAAACTTACGAACTCGAAAAGGCAAACGCTGTGCAACATTTCCACGTGCGCTCCTGGATTGCATCGCTGCACGAAAAGAAACTTGCCTCCTCAAGCATCAACCGGAAAATTGTAGCCCTGCGCACGTTTTTCAACTTTCTGCAAACCACCGAAGTCGTAAAAGGCAACCCTGTAAAAAGAAATCTGGCATTGAAAGAGCCGGAAAAACTGCCGCAATTTTTAAAAGAATCGCAGACTGAAAATCTTTTTGAAGAAATAAATTTTGAGGAAGGATTTACCGGACTTACAGAGCGTTTGCTGCTCGACCTGCTTTATCAAACCGGCTGTAGAAGGGCAGAAGTTTCAGGGATTAAGGAAGATGATTTGGAATGGAGCAATCGCCTCATCCGCGTGTTAGGGAAAGGCAACAAGGAACGTGTTATCCCGATGAGTGAAAGTTTACAGGATGCCCTCCGGCATTACATTTCAGAGAAGAGCAAAGAAGGTTTCGGGGCAGAAAAAAGATTGCTCGTGAATAAAAAAGGCGCCCCGCTTTCCATCAGTTATATTTACTCGACGGTGAAAAAATACCTCACCCAAACCACCACTTTAAAAAAGAAAAGTCCGCACGTTTTAAGGCACACTTTTGCTACGCATTTGCTCAATAATGGTGCTTCTATTCAATCAATAAAAGAACTGTTAGGGCACAAAAGCCTTGCAGCCACACAGATTTATACCCACATAAACATTGCAAAACTGAAAGAGATTCATAAACAGAACCATCCTCGCGGGTGATTCATTTTTTTAACCCCAAAAAAGTACAAGCATGAACGTACAAATTCAAACAGTGCATTTTGAAGCTGACAACAAGCTGAAGGACCATGTAAACGCCAAGGTGGAAAAACTCCGAACGTTTCACGACCAAATAATTGGCGTGGAGGTTTATCTTAAACTCGATAACGTGGTTCACAACATTAAAGACAAGGTGGCGGAGATTAAAGTGTATGTCCCGAAGCATTCTTATTTCGTGAAGCAAAGCAGCAAAACCTTTGAAGAGTCTTTTGACCACGCTTTTGAGAGCATGGTAAATCAGTTGAAAAGACAAAAAGAAAAACTGGTAGCTTAAACCTTCCCAACCCTTTTAAGAAAAATTCGGTCTTGCAGGCGACCGGATTTTTTTTGCTCCGCATTTTTTTGACGGGATTTTCCCTTAATTTGCAACCCTTACTTTCTCCATAATTCATTGCCTTATGCAGCTTCGTTTACCGAAACTACTTTTGTTTTTTGCCCTAATCCTAACGGTTTTTAGTGCCTGTAAAAAAGAATTCAGCAAAGACGAACCATTCCCTGAAACGTTTACTCCTTCCGTAATTATTGGCAGTCAGAATCAGTTTGTATATGCCCTCGATCCTTTTACAGGCGCGAAAAAATGGGAGTATTATGTAGGCGCAAACGTGCAGGCTTCACCGCTTTTGCTGGGCGACTTTTTATACATCGCGGCTGAAAACGGCATCATTCATAAACTTGATCCGAAGCGGGGCAAACTTATTTTGACTTACACCATCAACGCGCAATTACTTTCTACACCTTATGGCGAAGGCAATTTCATTTATTTCGGCGCGGGAGATAATAACCTTTATTGTTACGACGTGGTGGGCGATACATTGGAATGGAAATACGGTACCGGCAATCAGATTATCTCTTCGCCCGACCTTTTTGATACCATGGTTGTGGTGGGCAGTTACGATGGCAAAGTGCACTGCGTGGATAAAGTGGATGGCGTGAATATCTGGACGTATGACCCCGGCACTGGCCAAGCATTTTATTCGTCACCGGTAATTGAAAGTCCGTTTGTTTACATTGGCGGCAGTGATGGCAGGATGTACTCTTTGTTCCTGAAAGATGGTACGTTGAATTGGCTGTATCAAACGTCTGGCGCGGTTTTAAGCTCTCCGATTGCTTATGCAGGGAATGTAATTTTCGGCAGTAATAACAACCGGCTTTATTGCCTCGATACGATTTCAGGATTGCCAAGATGGACTGTAGCCACAGGCGATAGAATAACCAGTTCTCCATTTGCGCACGATCAGATAATTTATGTAGGCAGTTACGATTATAGTGTGTATGCCGTGAACATAATTGACGGAAGCATAAAATGGCAGGCGCCTACAAAGGCGATTATTAAGTCTTCGCCGTTAGTTGAATACGGGAAGGTGTATGTGGGCAGCGACGATAAATTTTTGTATGCGCTTGATACTGCAGATGGCTCTGTAAGCTGGAAGCAGAACATCAACGGGATTATTGAAGCCTCTCCGATAATTGATAAAATGGATAATCGGATTTACACAAGCAGCATCAGCGGGAATTCGGTTAATTAGATGTTATTGGTTAGTTATTATGTGCTAAAAGCAACCTGAAAAGGTGGTTTTTACGTTTTTATTTTTGGATTTTGGATTTTGTCAGAAAAAAGGTGTATGTTTGAACGCAAATCTTTTTGGAACATTATTGTATTTATAGCAAAGCAGACGGCTTGAGAAACTTTTTTAGCGTTGGGAATTAAACAGAATGAACACAGAAATTTTCTTGTAAAAATTGAAAGATTTATTTTAACTACGGATTGACTTACTCAAACTTAAATAAACAAAAAAAACATGAAAAAAACATCTTTACATTATTTTAGAAACATGCTGCTGATTTTTTGCACCATGTTTTCTACCCAGCTGTTTGCTCAGGTGGATTATTCAATAGGTACTGGAACTACGGGTAATACAGGAACCTCTTACCCTTGTCCATTGCAAGATTATTATGAAGGTAACAGGGCGCAGTTTCTTTACAAAGCGTCTGAGTTAACTGCCGCAGGTGCTTCTTCTGGAACAATTACGACTATTAAATGGAACGTTACTGCATTAAATGCAACGGGAAGTATTGAGAATTATACCATTAAAATTGGTACCACTTCTGTTACCACTTTAAGTGCTACTACTTACGAACCTGGTACGGCAACCGTATATGGTCCAATTAATTACCAACCCATCGTAGGAAACAATGTTTTCAATTTGTCTGTTCCCTTAGTTTGGAATGGCTCTGACAATATTATTGTTGAAGTGTGCAGCGGTGATGCAAGTAATGCATCGGGGCCCAGCCAATATACAAATAATCCAACCGTTCCATGGACAACGGGTTTGTCATTTAATGGGTCTCATTATTACTTTAATGATAATGAAGGGAATCTTTGCGGAACTACATCAACTGCAACTTTTGGTGCAACGTTCACCACTCGCCCAAATATAACTTTTTCCATATCGCCTTCCACTTCTTGTTCTGGTGCTACTACAGCGGGCTTACCTTCCTCTTCATCAGGTATGGTTTGCACAGGGCAATCGTTTACGCTATCTTCTACTGGTTTTACTGTTGGAGCAGGTGTATCTTATCAATGGCAATCTTCCCAACCTGGTGCCAACAGTTTTACTAACATACCGGCTGCTACTGGAGCTTCCTATACTACTACACAAACTCAGCCTACCGACTATCGCTTCATTGTGAGTTGTACCAACCCAGGTGGCGGTTCTGATACTTCAAGTCCAGTATTCGTGGGTCAAAATAGCTTTTTGAGTTGCTATTGTACTTCAGCAGCTACTTCAACAGATTACACTGATGTATCAAATGTTACACTGAATGGTGTAAGTAATGCTTCTACATGTACTACTACAGGAGATCCTGCAACAAGTACGCAGAGCAAGTATTCAGATTATACAACGGTTGTTCCGGCAATTAGTATGGGGCAAGGGGATGTAGTACCTTTTTCTATTACTGATATTGATTGTGGAACTTTTGGTGGTAATCAATCGGGTGTAGCAATGTTTATTGATTACAATCAGGACGGACTATTTACCGGTACCGGTGAAAAAGTTTTTGCAAGTGGTAATTACGGCAATCCAACAACTTATAGTGGGTCATTTATAGTTCCATTATCTGCCGCTGTGGGAACTACAAGAATGCGTGTGATTTCTCTTGGTTATACAAATGGTACGAGTATTACACCTTGTGGTACATATTATGGTGGGGAGACTGAAGATTATTTTGTAAACATTACTCAGGCAGTTGCTTGCACGGGTTCGCCGTTGGCAGGTGCTGTGTCTTCCAATGATTCAACCGTTTGTACGGGGCAATCATTTACATTATCGTCTTCTGGATTTACATCAGGTTCCGGCATTACCTTTCAATGGTATGCTGCAGTAGGTGGTGGTTCTCCAACGCCCATTTCAGGTGCTACTGATCCAATTTACACCGTTGTTAGCCAAAGCCAAACTACAGATTATTTCCTTGAAATCACATGTAATAATCCTGGTGGCGGAACGACTAACTCCAATATTTTGTCTATTACTCAAAATTCTTTTCTTAATTGTTATTGTGTCTCTGCTGCAACCTCGACTCAATATTCAGATATCTCAAACGTAACTGTAAATGGAGTTAGCAATGCATCTACTTGTACTACAACGGGAGATCCAGCTACTAGTATTCAAAGTAGATATTCAGATTATACTACAGTTGTCACGGCGATAAATATTGGTCAAGGTGATGTAGTGCCTTTTTCTGTTACGGATTTTGATTGTCCGGGTTTTGGTGATCAATCTGGCGTTGCTATGTTCATTGATTACAATCAGGATGGGTTGTTTTCAGGCACCGGTGAAAAAGTTTTTGCAAGTGGTGCTTATGGAAATGCTACTACCTATACGGGAACTTTCTTAGTTCCATTATCTGCCACCGTGGGAACTACAAGAATGCGTGTAATATCTGAGGGTTATACAAATGGCACAAGTATCACCCCATGTGGTACTTATTATGGTGGAGAAACGGAAGATTATTTCGTAAACATCACACAAGCGGGCAATTGCGCCGGTACGCCGACGGCGGGTGCTGTTTCCTCCAATGATTCAACAGTTTGTACAGCTCAGGCATTTACCTTGTCTTCTTCCGGTTTTACTTCAGGTTCCGGTATAACGTTCCAATGGTATTCTTCCACAGGCGGCGGTTCTCCCGTAGCAATTTCGGGCGCTACCGATCCGATTTATACTGTTACAAGTCAATCTCAAACCACTGATTATTTCTTAGAAATAACATGTAATAATCCAGGTGGTGGAGTAGCTAACTCAAATGTTTTGACAATTACACAGAATTTATTTAACTTATGCTACTGTTCTTCAGCCGCATCATTTTCAGGTGATGAAGAGATTTATAGCTTCACATTAAATGGTGCAAATAGTAACACCTTTTCAAGCACACTCCCTGCAAATATTTGTACAACGAACGCACCGGGTCCTGGTTCCATTATCCATCAGTATGGTAATTACCAATCATTGGGCTCATTAACTTCTGTTTTGCAAGGTCAAACATATTCTTTTACTGTTCAGGAAGATGAGTGTAATGGGCCTACCTATTATGACTTTGGCACCGCTATTTGGGTAGACTGGAATCAGGATGGTGTTTATGACAACGCCACAGAAAAAGTATTTGTCGAAGCGGCAACCGCCCAAGGCCCTCGAAACGTTGTAGGGACTATCTTAGTGCCTATTAATGCAGTAGTTGGTACTACAGGTTTACGTGTACAAGTTCAAGAAGGTGGTTCCGGTACAGGCTTATTGGCTTGCGGAACTTACAATTATGGTGAGACAGAGGATTATTTAATTACTGTTCTTCAAACAGTTGCTTGTTCAGGTACTCCTACTGCGGGGACCGCAACTCCTTCCGCTACAACAGTTTGTATCAATCAAAGCTTTACTATAAACACTTCAGGAACTACTGCTGCAGCCGGGATTTCTTATCAATGGTATAGTGGTCCTGCGGGGACAACTCCTTTAACTGCAATAAACGGTGCGACTAACCAGTCTTACAATGTTACGTCTCAGAGTGCGTCGACTGATTACTATCTTGAAGTAACATGTTCTAACCCTGGCGGTGGAACTGCGGTAACAAATACGGTTACCGTAACTCAAAACAGTTTCTTCAGTTGCTATTGTAATACAGGATTGGGCGGTGCAAACTACGCATGGATTGACTCTGTCCAAATTCTTACCACAACGCTTAATAATGGTCCAACGGGGTTAGGTGGCGTGGCTGGTAATTATTATACTGCTTATCCTGCAACGGGTAACACGACCGCTTCTTTATCACAAGGAACTACTTATACAATACATACAGTGTACGGTACTTCAAGTACAAATTCTGCAAGTGCAATCGCTTCGTTGTGGATTGATTATAATCAGGACGGTGTTTTCTCTGCTTCTGAATGGGTGCAATTAGGTACTACTGATTCAAGCCATACTCAAACATTTATGGTGCCTTCTAATGCACTTACCGGACAGACAGGGTTACGTATTCGCAGTCGTGGTACTGGTAATCCAAATGGCGCTACCGATGCATGTTCTAATTTTGGTTCCGGCGAAACTGAAGATTATGTTGTGACTATTGTTGCGGGAACGGGTTGTTTGGCACCTGCGGGTCTTGCAGCTACAAATGTAGCAGCAACCTCTGCAACACTAAGTTGGAGTGCAGTTACTGGAGCTGTTGGTTATGAATATACCATTGACCAAAATATCGCGTCTCCAATCGTAGCTGGTACACCGACATCTACAACTACAGTTAATGCAACCAATCTCACAGCAACGACTACCTATTATCTCCATGTTCGTACAGATTGCGGATCTGGTAGCTTCTCTCCATGGAGCACGCTAATGTTCAGCACAACTATTGCTAATGATAATGCTATTGGAGCTGTTGCGTTGGTAGTTAATGCAGGTTGTACTGGTTCTCCATACACTAGTGTAGGATCTACTCAAAGTACAAACGAGCCTTACACATCTTGCGAAGGAACAGCCGGATACCATACTGTTTGGTATAAATTTATTGCTCCTGCCTCAGGTGCTGTAAAAGTATCGAACGACTATACCGGAGGAACATTAGGTGATACTCGTATGGCTGTATTTGCTGCAACCGATTCATCAAACTACAGCACCTTTAGTATTTTAGGTTGCGATGATGATAATGGTGTTGCATCTGGTACTAAATCAATTGTATATCTTACTAGCTTAACACCTGGTAATACTTACTATGTTGTTGTTGATAATTATAGCAATAGTGCTGGTGGTACGTTTTGCTTAACTGTAGATGGCTTAACGTCAGCTATGCTTTCTTCAACTGGAAACTGTACTGGTGTTCAATTTAATGGTACTATCAATGCCGCATATACCGGTTGGATATCCTTAGTAGATAACAGTGGTAACCTGATGGCGAACGTTCGTCAAACCGCAGCTACTGCAGCTACTTCCTACAATGGGTCAGTTACCGTGAATACTGGTGCTGTCCGTAATGATGGTGCACCAGTGCCGACCAACTATCTGGATAGAAATTACCTGATAAGTGCTACTGGCGTAACAAGTGCAGATTTGCAATTGTTCTTCACAGATGCTGAACTTACAGCGTTAGGTGTTCCATTGAGCAACCTGAACGTAACCCGCCAAACAGGTTCTACCTGCCAGGCAAACTTTGCAGCAGCAAACGGAACAGGAACTTTGCTTACCCAAACCGGTAACGGAACATCAGGTACTGCAAACTGGATTAATGTAACCACACCTGGCTTCTCAAATTTCTACATCAATCCGGGCAACAATCCGCTTGAAATCACTTTAGGCGACGTAGCAGCTACCAACGAGGGTAACCGCAACCGTATTGACTGGAACAGTTTGACAGAACACAGCGGCGATGCATTTGAAATCGAGCGTTCAGCAGACGGACGCAGCTTCAGCTACATTGGTAAAGTGGAAGCAGAAGGCACAGCTAACACGTATTCTTTCTTCGATGTATCTCCAATCAACGGCATTAATTACTACCGTTTGAAACTGGTAAACAAAGGCAGCACGAACTACACCTATTCTAAAGTAGTAAACGCAACCGTGAAAGGAACAAATGGCTTTAGCGTAATAGCTTATCCAAACCCTGTAAACGAAAACACGGTGAAAGTGGAAGTACGTGGATTAATAAGCGGCGAAGCAACCATTCTGGTGACTGATGTTACCGGAAAAGTTGTACGCACCGTTACTACCACAGCAACCTCTACAAGCATCGACCTGAATGGATTGAGCAACGGTATTTATCTGATCAAATATTCAGATAACGACCATAGCGAAAACATCAAGGTAACGAAGCAATAGACTGAAAGAAAAGTGACCTGAAAAACGGTTGCTTCTGAAAATGAAAATCCCCTTTGTCATAATTGGCAGGGGGATTTTTTTTGATTGAGTTTTAAACAGGAGGGTTGGTAAGCAAAGAGGCAAAAATTCTGATTCGTTTTCCACTGCTTCGTATGCGCCCTCCAATATCGCAGTGCTAAGGCAGTTAGAATAACGAACGAACGTCCAAAGTGGTGGTATGAAAAGCATCGATTTGCAACGAGATGGCAATGATCGACAATGAGGAGGCAATGATCGACAATGAGATGCCAATGAATGGCAACGAGATGCCAATGAATGCCATGCACATGACATTGTATCAGAAAGAGATGACATTGAGTCGCAATCACAAGCCAATGAACGGCAATCGCATGACATTGCTTTGCATTTAGCTGACATTGTTTCACATTCGCTTGTCAATGCTCGTAATTCGCATCGCACTGCTTCGCAATCGTCAAAACAACAGTAAAAAATGAATGGGAATTTTAAACACCGCCTCACCAAAAGCACGTTTTCCAAAAATGAAAAAAGCCGCCCGAAGGCGACTTAAAGCTTGTGGAGAATACCGGAATCGGAAAACAGCGGCTCCACAACCTTTATCAAACGCAACACCACATTAGAATCGGGGCAAAATCACGTTGTTTGTTTGAGTTTTTGTTTGAACTTTTTTTGTGTCGCCGCACTCCTGAACACGGTAACTTCTAAGTCAAAAATCCAGTTTGAATTGACGTTGAAAAATGAACAAGCACGCTCAATCTGAAACGCTGTAAAATGTTGTTTGCCTTGCTGCACCTGCCGGATGTTTTGCTTCGGCATTTTAATCACGTCGCAGAACTCCTGGCGAAATCGGATCTGTCCTGCAACCTTTAAAATGTCGATCAGTTCCAGCATCCGCCGGTCGGACGTGTTTAATTCTGGTTTACTGGACATTTAAAAATCGCTTTCAGACTTTTGGATTTCTAATTCAAAAGCTTTTATCAAAAGCAGGTTTTCATCATTGAATTTTTGAAGTGCCTCTATTGCCCACTTTTTATTTTTTGCGGCTTTTTGTCTGTAGAAATCTAAATCGGTATTTTTCCAGGATGATGTTTCTGAAAGAAAACCATCACGGTTGTATTTCTCAAAAGAAAAATCGTACAGTTGAATTCGGCACTTGCTGTCTTTGGTCTGAATGTCAATTGTGAAAGAGGGATTCAATTTTTCCACTCCATTCTCCCAATAGCTACCATAACTAAATTGATAATTTCCTTTGCCAATAATTCTTCCTTCTGCTTTATCATCCATTCTTAAAACTGCTTTTGAATCTTTAAACAAAATAGCAATAGCGGCCTTTGCTCGGCTAAAAATATTATCAGCAGATGCACCTTCAACACTGATTATTTTCTCGTAAAAAGGCACCCCATCCTTAACAGAGGTTTCCTGTGCGTTGGCTAAAAATGGGATGCAAAATAGAATGCAGAAGAATGCTCTTTTCATGTCTTTTAGATTATGGTTTTGACTTGGGAAAATGGGAGTACCACCTTCACCAAAAAAAGTTTCTGAATTTTTTCAATCGGAAGTTCAACATCAGAGTACCGATCGTTGTGAGATTTGAGAATGATGTTCTTTTTTGACGTGCCTTTTTTGACGTACTTAATCACCTCCAAATCGTCTGTAACGACTGCGTATGGATAATCCCAGAGAAGTACGTCCCAATCCGTTACCTGTTTTATTCCGATCCAGTCCCTATCGTTTATGAAGTCGGACATGCTATCTCCCCGCGCCCTGATAATCGCTTCGCATCCACTTACTTCCGGCAAATTCAGGTATGCAACCACCGGAGCGACATCTCTTGCTTCCAAAATTGAAGCGGCAACTCCCGCGCTAAATTCTACATCATAAACCGGCACCCCAAGCTCTTGTTGTGTAATTGTTATTGGTACCTCCTTAACCAACTGTTTACTATCCGCACTCACTTTTTTACTCAAATCAACCTTGAAAAGGTCATCTAAAGTGATTGAGAAGTACGCAACAATTCTATCGAGTTTTTCTGGTCTTGGAAGGTTCCTTCCGGTCTCCCAATTGCTTAAATCAGCCTTTTTAATCCCGATTTCTTCAGAAAATTTTTCTTGAGTCCAATCCTTTGAAAGCCGCAACCAGCGCAGGTTTGACGGTATAAAATTACCTTTATTCATCCTTTTCTAAAAAAATTCTCGACAAAAACTTGTTTTGTTGAGAAAAACTCCTTTCCTTTGCTGTTCTGTTGGAGGTTATAAACGAAAGTAAAAACAAAATGACACAGGAACAAACACAGATTCTCAAAAGGCTCAAAGGCGAGTTGGAATATGGAGACAATACCATTATCGCAGACAGGATTCAATTCACTCCGGGATATGTGGGTATGTGCCTCAACCCCAAAAACGACTCTTACAATGAAAAGGTGGTAGAAGCAGCTCTTGCGCTTTTGGGTGAAAGGAAAAACCGCCAAAAGGAAATTTTAGAAAAACTGGAAAATCTGTAAAAAATGAACTCGGAATTACGCCAACTCAAAATGTCTGACCCTCGGTGAGGGTGTGCTTTGGAAAAGGCTTTGAGCCATGGCAGAAACGCGAACCAAGCAGGGCGAGCGATAGAAGCCGAATCAAAGCGATTTGTAAAGATTTCACGGTGACTTCCGAAAGGCGGTCACCGTGCCGGTTGAACTCCGGTACGACAAAACTACTAATTAATTTGCGCTCCAAAGACAGCGCATGGACACTAATGAAAAATACAACATCATGAGACAAGCCGTTAATCCAATAATCAAAATGTTGGAGGGGAGATTAAATAGTCGCCTCAACACCTTGCAAGCGTTGAGCGAGTCGTCAACTCCGCCGGATGGCATACCTGAAAACATTCAGAAAATGCGCGAGGAGGAGGCTGCTAAAATCCGTGCTGTGGTACAAGAGCAGCGCGATATCATTGATACCCTGAAACTACTTTATCCCGATGCCTAAAACCGGAAGGCTGGAGTATGAGAAGCGCGTTTTTGCGGTGCAAGGCTGGATAATTGAAGGCATTCAAACCGCTTTGATTATCCGCCAAATTATTAGCGCAAACTGGTGCACCAGCCAAAGGCAAGCAGAGCGAATGCTGAAGGCGGCGCGGGATAAGTGGGTAAAAGTTCCAGAGGCAGAACTTACTGTGAAGCGCAAACTGAAAGTTTTGGAACTACAGCAACTGAAACGCAGTTTACTCGGAAAGTACAAAGGCACACCTTCCGGCATCTTCGCCTTGATGCAGATTGAAAAAGAAATCATCAAACTCGAAGGCTTGGAAATGCCAAAAGAACACCTCTTGAAAGGTGATACTGAAAACCCGATAAAGCACCTCCATGCTGTGCGAGTGGAAGTGGTACAAACGAACATTCCTATTGCTGAAAGCGAGGAGGAGATTATTTCCTAAGCCTAAACCATCGGGCGCAAATCGGTGCAAACCACAGGCAAAAAAAATGTTCAAAACCAGCCCGATTTTCAACCCCAATTATGCACACGCAAAAGATGCTGCGGTGAAAATAATTGTGAACCAGGGCGGCACCAGCAGCACGAAAACCTACACTATCCTTCAAATCCTTTTTATTATCGCGATAGAAGACCCGGGTTGCATCATCACGGTTGCAGGCCAAGATATTCCCAACCTGAAAAAAGGCGCTTTGCGCGACGCCAGAAACATCGTATCGAATAGTGAGGGCTTGCAATCTCACATTGCGAGTTATAATAAGTCCGACCGCATTTATGAGTTTCACAATGGCAGCATTATCGAGTTTGCTTCCTTCGGGGATGAACAGGATGCAAAGTCTGGAAAGCGTGATTATCTTTTTGTAAACGAAGCGAACGGTATTCCGTACCTCGTTTATTGGCAGCTGGCAATCCGCGCCAGAAAAAAAGTGTTTATTGATTACAACCCGACCGCGAAATTTTGGGTGCATGAAAAACTAATCGGGCAACCAAACACGAAGCTTATTATTTCGGACCATCGGCACAATCCATTCCTGAGCAAAGAACTCCACGAAGAAATTGAAAGCATTGATGACGATGAGCTTTTTAAGGTTTACGCCCGTGGGAAAACCGGCAAAGTAAAAGGCTTGATTTACCCGAAATACCAACTTATTGATGCAATTCCTTCGTTCGTTAAAACCCGCTATGGGCTTGACTTTGGTTTCAACCACAAGATGGCTTTGATTGAAGTTGGAGACTGGGAAAACAGGCTTTATTGGAACGAATTAATTTATCAGAGCGAACTAACCATTGGCGACCTTATCGCGCTAATGAAAATGATTGGTGTGGGTAAGCAAATGATTTATGCCGATAGTGCCCGACCTGATGCGATTGAAGATTTAAAACGAGCCGGCTTCATGGTGGAAGGAGCAGACAAGGACGTGAAGAATGGAATTGATTTTGTGAAGCGCCATCAGCTATCAGTGACGCGAAACAGCAAAGGCATCATCAAAGAAATACAGCACTACAAATGGAAGGAGAAAGACGGAGATTTTTTAGACGAGCCGGTGAAATTCCTTGATGATGCAATGGACGCCGGTCGTTACGGCTCTTACTCTGTTCGCAAAGCAACAGGCATCGTGGTTTCTGGCGGCGCAACGTCTATACTAGACATGCTTTAGGCGTGTTGCAGCAGAAAGTCTGCATCAATGTGTAATCTGCTATGTAGAGCCTGCAGAAAAGGGATATCCGGACGCCGCTTACCATTTAGGATAAGGGAAAATTTCGCATCACTTATGCCTAAAAGCTTTGCCACTTCGCCTTGCTTTAATTTCATCTCGTACATACGCAACTCAATCATTCCTTCTAAGGTCTGCGGAGCGGGAATTGTGTAGATACTTTCTTCGTAAGCCTGGGCTTTCAAGGCAAGACTTCGGATTGTTTCAAATTCCTTTTTTGTAAGGTTTGCTTCGCCTATTTTCTGAAGACGATTGATTTCCTCCATTACGGCGTCGTAAGATGCTTCGTTTGTAATGGCGCTCTCAAAAATGTTTTTTTCCATTTGGCACTCGATTTACAGTTTTTTAAAAGGACTTTTAAAGGTCGTCCAAATTCACCTTGTCATATTCTGCGTGGGTTCCGATAAAACGGATGTACACGGTACGTACTGGGAAAGTTATACGTGCAATAAGCCTGTAGTTATTACCTTTTATGTTGAAAATATAAAGGTCATCACCCACTGCATCTACGGAATTAAAAGCGGAACGTAGTTCATTGAAGTTTGCAAAATCTGCGCGCTTCATGAAATTATACCAGTTATTGAGTTGATCCTGTACGTCAGATTTCTTGTCTGCGTATTCCCGAATTGCTTTGTAACTGATAACTACCATTTCTCTTTTCTCAATTGCTGCTGCAAAGATAATCAAACTTTTTAGAAAAACGAAAAAAACTTTTCAAAAAAGAAAAAACCGCTTTTGCAGAAAGTAATTAAATGAATTACTTTTGCCGAAACTTCCTTTATGAATCAGAATGTACAAGATGCTATGCAGGTGCTCAAAGATGCACAGGCACAGCTAAACACACTGCTTGCACCATTACCCAATTTGCAGGCAAGAAGCAAAACCGTTTTAGACACGCTAATAAACGGTTTAGGGCACACCATTGGAGCGTCGGAAACCGCGACGGATAAAGGCTTTGCGCCGCAAACACTCACCGAAGCGTGGGGTATTGAAACACGGGAACCATCGCCCACAACTGTTGTAGTTGAACAGCCGGACGTTGAAGCATTACGTGAACGTGCGCAAGCAGCTTACAACACGTTTGCAGAGCGGGAAAATACCGACCTGATGGTGGCACTTACTGAGTTGGACATCCGCGCCGTGGCAAAAATCGCAGGGCTGGACGTGACGCCAACCAATCCGAAGCAAATTGATGCTCTGTACATCGATAAAATAAAGGAGGCAATCAAACAGCAGAAACTACTTGCAGAACAGCAGGAAGCAGAGCGCATTGCAGAGCAGCAACGCCTTGCAAAAACCAACCCGAAAAAAGAGCCGAAAGCGAAACAGTAATAGCGGAGTCAACAAGTCAACGCTAAACCATTACCACAAATGCTTCAATTCACTTACCGCGATAAAACGTTTCAATATCCCGTCACAACCGCAGAGGTTACACTCGGGCAAAGAGTTGCGTTTTATGAGCAGTACGGCAAAGAATTGGATGAGGCTGCAACAGCGTTGTTATCCGGCGAAAATGAAGAAGTAAACAATGCGGATGAAACAGAGCACGTGTTAGATGCTGCCTGCAAAACGTTTTCTTTTTTCACCGAAATTCCATTGCAGGAAGTGCGCCAGAACATAGACGTGGCGCAGGTTTACAACATTTATAATACCTGCCTTCACAGCATCATGGCGGATGCGGAAGGTGACAAAGAAACGCTGCTATGGGAGTGGGAAGGTGATACGTGGAACATTGCGCCACCGGTGCTTTCGCCCATGTCCGACATGACGTTCAACGAATTTTTAACGGCAAAAGAAATCACGCGACAATTGCAACAAATGGGCGGCGGAAGATGGGAGGGCTTGCCTTACCTCTGCGCGATTTACCTGCGAAAAGAGGGCGAAGAATTCAACGAAATTTTTGTTCAGCCGGATAGTGAAAGGTTGAAAATAATGCAAACGCTGCCGCTAAATATCGCCTTGGCTGTTGGTTTTTTTTTGAGCAGCACAATGAGTTCTTACTTGAACACTTCAGCGTCTTTCAACCCTCCCAATCAAAAGGCGTTGACATGAGCAAACTGTTTGAACGCTGGGGGTGGGTTTCATTCCTTACGATGATAGCAGAGAGCCATTTGTTTGACGTGCAAGGCAACGGAAAGAACAGCATTGAAAATGCCAAAGCATCGAAGCTTTACCATGTGCTGGTTTACGCGAGCGAAAAGAAAGACAGTGAAGAAATTATCAACGCTTATTACGAATCTCTAAACAATAAAAAATGAACCAACAAGCACAAGATTTTGAAAAGGAATTGAAGCAAGAGCTTCAGAAAATCGAACTGAGCACGGCACTACCACCGGAGTGGATTCGCCAGGCGTTGACGCACGAAAGTTGCTCCAGCCTTGGATGCAGTCTGGAAACGCTAAAGAACATTTTGAGCGGTTCCACTAATGCCTATTCACTTTCTTTTTTGGTGAGTGCCTTGCAATCCAAAACACCGCTCCAAATGGAAATGAGTGTTGAGGAATGGATTGTCCTGCAAGAAAGGGTAAGCGTTGTAGCTTTTGAATGGAACGAGAAAGTCGAGCCAATCAAAACAAAACTAATGCGCAAGATGCAGGCAAATCAACGCATCCAACGTGCCGTGCCGCCGCAAAAGATTATCGGTAACGCATAAACGCGCCGGACCTGTGCAAATAAATTTCCGTTGTACGCTCTGATTTATGTCCAAAGGAATATTGAGAAACCGTTTTGCGATCAATACCCGCCTGCCTTTTTTCTCCCCGCCCAGACCTTTGAAAGAATACATGGTCACGTCCAGTCCAAGTTTTTCTTTAACCTCCACACGCCACAAGTCCGTTACACGATTTCTATGAACACGATCCGGTCCTGGCTGAAGCTCGCGACTGAATAAATAAAAATTGGACGATAGCGCTTTCAAATTCATCTCCTCCACAATCTTCATCAAAGCATTGGGAATAGGCACTTTCCGTGCCTCGCGCGTTTTAGTTTTTTCATCCTCCGCGCGAACATTAATGCATTGGTTGAACCAATCAATGTCCCGGATTTGTACACCGGATATTTCCTTCGGGCGTAATCCAGTGAGCTCCTCAAATGCTAAGAATCGATACAGGCGTCTGCAATTTTCGCGGAGATGTTTTTTAATAATTGCATCCTCCTTTGCGGTGGCGTGGCGATGAACGTTGGTGCCTATCTCCACACGCTTACTAATGCCGCTGCATGGGTTGTATTCCAATGCTTCATACTCCAAAAGTTCGGTAAAAAGAACGCTCAGGACACGCTTGTATTTGTTGTAGGAATTGCCGGAAAACTTTTTGCCTTCACCTTCTGCATCGTAAACAACCTGGCGTTGCTCTGCCATTTTGTTCAGTAATAGCTTGACGTGCTTTCTTTTAATAGTGTGAATGGGGAGGTGTGCAAATTGAAGCATTTCAGCAGATGCTTTTGCGAACGTTACGACGTACCCATAATCAAGCTTTGATTTTCGAGCAAGCGAAGGCCTTCTTTGTTCAAGTGCCCAATCAAGGGCGGCGCAAAATTGGAGGCGTGAAAAGTCTGTGATGTTTGAAGTTGGCTCCGTACCGCAACCTCGTTGAAGATAATCCTGAAAGCTTTGATCGCATGGATTCCAGCCATCTTTTAAAGAGGTTTCAATCACATGGCAAAGCAACTTTGCTTCCGCATAACGCTCCGCCTTAATATGAATCCAATTGATCCCACCGCGGATTTGCACAGGTTTTCTGTTTCCGGTTTTAGGGTCAGTAAAACGGAAGCCGACAAACCAATTATTCTTTGCAAGATCACCCTTGCAATCGTACAGTTTAGGGACTGTGTACCCATTACCTTTTGGCATTTTAAGTGTTTGAACTTTTGTTTGAGTTTCAAGCACCGATGCTCCGGAATGTGCGCCAATAAAGGATTTCAGAAGAAATAGTGGAGAATACCGGAATCGAACCGGTCACCTCTTGCATGCCATGCAAGCGCTCTACCAAATGAGCTAATTCCCCTTTCTTAACGAGGTTGCAAATATACCTGCAATCCCACCATTTTTCCAAATCTCCGCTTACCTTCATTTTCAATTTCAACCGAAAAAATCAATCCCATGTGGCGTCAATTGCTTACTTACTTCTACATCCGCAAGCGCGATCCCAACGAACCCCGCAACATCAACATCAAAATGATGCACGGCATGAACCGAATCTCAATTTTGTTGTTCCTCATCGCTATCATCATCATGGTCATTCGGCTGATAAGAGGTTAGGGAAATAATTTCCCGCGCCGCAAGTTCAGAAGCAGGGTGCGCACCAAGCAAATCCCACAAC
This sequence comes from Flavipsychrobacter sp., assembly GCA_965218185.1. Taxonomy (GTDB): domain Bacteria; phylum Bacteroidota; class Bacteroidia; order Chitinophagales; family Chitinophagaceae; genus JAFIGV01. The sequence goes on along the minus strand of CBDCKE010000008.1, from coordinate 274,335 downwards.
TGCTGATATTCTGTAAGGATACGCTCTCGTTTCCCGTCGTTTTTTAAAAGCTGACCCAATTCTTTTTTCAGCAGTGCTTCATTCAAATCATCCTGAAGCAATTCCTTCACTACTTCCTTATTCATAATCAGGTTTACCAGGGAAATAAAAGGCACTTTCACAAGCTTCTTCGCCAGCCAAAACGATAAAGCATTGCCTTTGTAACAAACCACTTCCGGCACGCCAAACAATGCCGTTTCTAAAGTAGCCGTGCCGCTTGTTACCAAGGCAGCACTGGCTTGTTTTAAAAGATTGTACGTCTCATTCCTTACAATCAAAACCGGAGCGTTTCCGCTAAGTTGATGATACACTTCATCAGGCATCGATGGCGCACCTGCAATCACAAACTGATACTCCGGGAAATGAGAAATCATCCGCAGCATCACCGGCAGTTTCAATTGTATTTCCTGAAGCCTGCTGCCGGGCAATAATGCAATAATGGGTTTTGAAGAAATAAAATGAACGGGCTGCTTTTTTTCGTGCGCTATAACCTCCGTAAGCGGATGCCCTACATAAGTAACCTCCATGCCTCTTTCCTTAAAAAATGCCACTTCAAAAGGAAGAATTACCAGCATCTTGTCCACATCCCGGTTCAATGCTTTTACGCGCCCTGCCTTCCATGCCCAAACCTGCGGAGCGATGTAATAAGCCACCTTTATTCCTTCCTTTTTAGCCCACGCTGCAATGCGCATATTAAACCCCGGATAGTCTATCAACACCAGCACATCAGGAGCAAATTGCAGGATGTCTTCTTTGCAAAAACGCAGGTTGTTTAGGATGGTGCCGAGGTGACGAATCACTTCTACAAAACCCATGAAAGCCAGGTCACGGTAATGCTTTACGAGCACGGCTCCGGCAGCTTCCATTTTATCGCCTCCCCAGCATCGGATGTCGGCTGTTGCATCTTGCTGATGCAGCGCTTTAATCAGGTTGCTGCCATGAAGGTCGCCGCTGGCTTCGCCGGCAATGATATAGTAGCGCAATTTTTAGAAGAAAGAGAAAATGAGTTTTACCACACAAACATCAACAACACAATAAGCACCGCATAGAGCATCGTGGCTATCAGAATGCCTTTAGCGGTGAGGTCAAGCCTGCGGTTTGTGTAGTAAATAAATGGAATCAACTCCGCAATAAGGCTTAGTGAAAGCACTTTTCCCGCAAGTTTATGATTGTTTATCAGCCCATCTACGAATCCTGCAAAAGTGTTGCCGCTTCTGCCAATGAGGTACACAACCAGCACACCAAGCAAAGGGAAAATTAATCCGAGCAGCAATCCAAAAAGGGAAACATTGCGATTCATAAAGCCTCTTAAAATTAGGTGGCTAAGATACAATGTCCGAAGTCTTTATTTCCGGATGACATCCATTTCCGCTTACCTTTGGCGCGCTTAAAAAAACCATTACCATTCCATGAACTTTCCTCTAAAAAATCTGCCCGAACGCACTCAGAAACCACGCCAGCATGGGCTTACAATGGTGATGGATAAAGGCATGGGGCTGGATGATGTCCGAAATTTTATGTCGGTGGCGGCGCCTTATGTGGACATTGTGAAGTTTGGTTTCGGCACCGCTTTCGTCACCAATAATCTTCGCGAAAAAATAGACATCTACAGAAGTTATGGCGTGCCGGTTTATTTCGGCGGAACCCTTTTTGAAGCATTTCTTATCCGCAATCAGATTGAAGATTACATCCACAGCGTTCAGGAATTTGGAGTAGAATATGTAGAGGTTTCTGACGGCTCCATCACCATTCCGCACACTGAAAAGTGCGGCTACATCGAAAAGCTTTCAAAACTCGCAACCGTTTTCAGTGAAGTAGGTTCCAAAGATGCGGCACACATCATGCCGCCTTACAAATGGATTGAGCTGATGCGCGCAGAGCTGGAAGCCGGAAGTGCTTACGTGATTGCTGAAGCGCGCGAAGCGGGTAATGTGGGCATCTATCGCGGTAGCGGAGAAGTTAGGGAAGGTTTGGTGCAGGAAATACTGACGCAGATTGACGCTGAAAAAATTATCTGGGAAGCGCCGCAAAAAGCACAGCAGGTTTATTTTCTTGAATTGCTCGGTGCCAACGTAAACCTGGGAAACATTGCACCTTCAGAAGTCTTGCCTTTGGAATCCATGCGCGTAGGCTTGCGTGGCGACACGTTTTTTCTGTTTCTGGATGATGACATGAAAGCCAAACATCAGTAACCTTTCCGGCAGTTTTTCTAAAAAATGTTTTCCTTTCTGCGTGAAAGAATAAGTTCGTTTTTATGAAAAAGGGAGTCTTAGGAAAAGTTATTCAGCAGTTTCTGCCTGTTGCCGCTCCTCCTTTATTTTTTGCCTTAGCTTGCGCATCTATATCAGGAGATTCATGACGCCCGCTTACGGTTTGATCGGGTACCCGCTAACCCATAGTTTTTCGCCGGCTTTTTTTAGAAAAAAATTTCAACGTGAAGGCATCGCTGCCACGTATCAGCCGTTTATTCTTAAAGATGTAAGCCAACTCCCGGGCATCGTCAACGCCATAATTAATCTGCGCGGCCTCAACGTCACTTTGCCTTACAAAACCGCCGTCATTCCTTATCTCCACGCAATGAGCGACGTAGCCGAAGCCATAGGCGCAGTTAACTGCATCGACATTCGCAACGGGCAGTTGAAGGGTTACAATACAGACGTTACCGGTTTTGCAGAAAGTTTGAAACCCTTGCTGGAATCGCACCATCATCATGCATTGGTGTTAGGGAAAGGAGGAAGTGCTAGAGCAGTTTGTTATGTGCTCGAAAAGCTGGGCATCCGCTACCAGCAAGTATCCCGGCAGGTAACTGAAAATGTGCTTTCCTATGCTGATCTGAATGCGGAGATCATTGCTTCCCATTTGCTGATCATCAACACAACGCCGCTCGGTATGTTTCCCGATGTGCATTCCTTTCCTGCCATTCCGTATGAAGGCATCAGCAGCAGGCATTTGTTGTTTGATCTGATTTACAATCCGCAGGAAACCTTGTTTTTGCAAAACGGAAAAAATCGCGGAGCTGCTATAAAAAACGGACTTGAAATGCTACAGTTGCAAGCAGAAGCAAGCTGGAAAATATGGACTTCCGAAGCTGAAAAATAATTGCCTTAAAACGCGGGAACTTTCTCCACTTTTTTCTGAAAAATTAGCCGACCGTGTAATAAACACAAGTTGTCAGCACGTTTCGCAGGTATGGAATGCCGGAGATGAAGGGTGATTGTTTGCGGGGTTGCAATCCGAATTTGTATTTGTAAATCGGGTTCACGAGAAAATGCCGGCTGTTCAAAATTTTTAATCCGCTTTGGCGCACAATGCTTTCAAACCGTTCGATGGTTATTTGTGTGTCTTTTATTTCAAGGAGTTCTTCAATCACAAGATCATGTTCTCCAAAAAGCTTCAAAACGCCTTTGTAGAGCGGCTTTGGCAGTAAGTGATACCAAGGCAATACGCTCGCAAATTTATTTCTGCACACCTGCTGATGTCCGCCAAACGGCATCCACCATGGGGGAAATCCAAAATAAATTTGCCCGCCTTTTCTTAGAAAATTTTTGAGGTAAGGAATAAATTTTTCCTGCTCCGGAATATGCTCAATTGCATCCTTAAGTATAATGAGGTCGAAGTGATTTTTGAACCTTGAAAGAAAGGCTTCATCATACACATTTTGATGCAGAAATTCAACCTTGCCGGCGCTTACTTCTTCCTTCAAAAAATTATTTGCCAAATCAATCCTAGCGGGGTTTAAATCAACACCTACGCAGTTGCAACCCGCTTCTATAAAGGGAACCAGCACGCCGCCTTCTCCGCAGCCAATTTCAAGAATGTGTTTTCCGTCTGTTAGCCTTTGCGTTTTTGAAACAAATGGCAACACGTAATTTCTGGAATTGTCCACCTGCTGGTCAAACCGGATGCGCTCGTTTAAATGCTGCTTAAGTGCCAATGTTTATTGTTGATTTTTTGGGGAAGAATAAAATTAATCGGTTGCAGAAACTGATTGTACAGGCTGCATTATTTCCAGTTGCCGGCGGATGCTTTCGTGATGAATCAGTTCGTAAAGCGCAGCGATGTATTGTGGAGATAGTTCCCTTTTAACGCCTTGTGCAGAGCGGGTTTCAACAATTTCTCGCCAGCGTGCCGGTTGGTATGCAGCCATGTTTGCAGCTTTTTTTATCAGCCCAATTTGCTCACTCAGTTCCATGCGCCTTTTCAGGAGGTCAACTATTTCGGTGTCCACTCCGTCCATGGCTTCGCGCAATGTTTCAAGCCCAATTTTTTCAGCCTCTACGTTGTTGTACTGTTTTTTGATGCTAAGGTTTGAAAGTATGTTGCGGAGTTCGTAAGGCGTTATTTGTTGCGCGGCATCACTCCAGGCATTTACAGGGTCAGGGTGTGTTTCAATCATCAATCCGTCGAACCCCATGTCCATGGCGCGTTGTGCCATTTCAGGTACTAAAGCACTTTTGCCGGTAATGTGGCTTGGGTCAGTAAAAATGGGCAGCTCCGGGCGGCGTCTTTTCAGTTCAATAGGAATCGTCCAGTTAGGTGCATTCTTATAAGGAGATGCATTGTTATACCCTGAAAATCCGCGGTGGATGGCTGCAATGTTTTTTATGCCTGCTTTTTCAAAACGTTCAATGGCACCTTCCCATAAATCAACATCAGGATTCACCGGATTTTTAACCATCACCGGAATATCAACGCCTGTCAATGCATCCGCTAAATGCTGCACCAGGAAAGGATTTACCGTAGTTCTGGCGCCAATCCAAAACACATCAATGCCGTATTTTAAAGCAAGCTCCACGTGTTTAGGTTCTGCAATTTCAATGGTTACAGGAAGTTGAAATTTTTGCTTCAATTCCTGCAGCCATTTCAAACCATTCTCGCCTGATCCTTCAAAATTTCCTGGTTTAGTTCTGGGTTTCCAAACTCCGGCTCTAAACAGATTTACGGGAAGTTTTTTAAGCGCTTTGGCAGTGTTAAAAAGTTGCGTTTTTGTTTCGGCACTGCAAGGCCCCGCAATGATGAATGGCTTATTGGCAGCGGAAAAGAATGACATGGGCGGCAAAGTTAGGAGTGAAGGCTGATAGCGCCTGAAGAGTACCTTCGCTGCATGAATTTGCGACCGGATATTTCAGCACTTAAAGAGGGTGGGGTATTGCTGATTGACAAGCCTTACAAATGGACTTCTTTCTATGCTATTTCGAAAGTGCGCAAGATGATTCATGCCAAAATCGGGCACGCCGGCACCCTGGATCCGCTGGCTACGGGGTTGCTTATTTGCTGCACCGGAAAGTTTACAAAAAGGATTTCGGATTTCCAGCGTTTACCAAAAGAATACACAGGCATCATTCATTTAGGAGCCACCACGCCCACTTTTGATCTGGAAAGTGAGCCTCAGGATTTTAAAGAAATCAGTCACCTCCTGCCGGAAGAAATCCTTGCAATGACTGAAAGATTTAGCGGGCCTATTCAGCAAATTCCACCCATTCATTCTGCCATAAAAAAGGATGGAAAACGCGCTTATGAATCTGCACGCAAAGGCATTAAAATTGAATTGCAGCCTCGGGAAATAACCATTGAATCTTTTGAGATCACAAAAATCGAATTTCCGGAAATTCATTTTCGGATTGTTTGCAGCACCGGCACCTACATCCGCTCCATTGCTAACGATTTTGGAAAAGCGCTGGGTTGCGGAGGCTATTTACAATCTTTAAGGAGAACAAAAATAGGTGAGTTCAATGCGGACGATGCATTAGAGCCTGCAGGATGGAAAGGATATTGGGAAAGCGTTTCAGCAACTTCGGAGCAGTAAATATTTTTTGGCGGAGAAAACCTTATTCCCGGCTTTTTTCAAATTCCGAATTCAGTTCAGCAATGAATTCTAAAATGGCTTTTCGCCCGGTAAATTTTACAGCGCTTGTGATAAAACTCCGCGGTATAAATTCCCATTCTTTCCGCATGGCTTCAATAAACAAACGGGCATTTCTGGAAGATTCGCGCTGGGTGCTTTTATCTGCTTTCGTGAAAATAATGTTGAACGGCACCCCCCATTCACCGAGGTTTCTTAAAAACTGCAAATCCATTTTCTGCGGCTCATGGCGGCTGTCGATCAAAATAAATACAGTCACTAAAGTTTCGCGGTTGCGCAAGTAATCTTCAATCATTTTTTGCCACTTCGCCCGTTGCGTCTGGCTCACCTTTGCATACCCATATCCTGGTAAATCCACAAAGTAAAACGGCACTTTTTCCTGCTGATTTTCATTCGTAATTCCTTCAATCAGAAAGTGATTAATAAGCTGCGTTTTGCCGGGAGCTGCTGATGTTTTTGCCAATCCTTTTTGGTGAGTAAGCATGTTGATGACGGATGATTTTCCCACATTGCTTCTTCCGATAAAGGCATATTCCGGCAAGTCTGGCGCGGGGCAGCCATCTACTGTGGGAGCGGATATCAGGTATTTGGCAGAGCGGATTTCCATAAAAAAGGGTGGGATTATATTTGCTGCAATGGCAACAGAAAATCCATCTAATCCGGCTGAAAGCGTGTTGCCGGATGCGGCTTCAAATGTACCCAAGAAAGCACAGGTTGCTGAAATGTTTGACCACATTGCAAAACGGTACGACTTCCTTAATAATCTTCTTTCACTTGGCATAGACAGTGGTTGGCGCAGCAAGGCAATTAAGGTGTTAGCGCCTTTAAAACCGAAAATGATTCTTGACGTGGCTACCGGCACCGGAGACTTGGCGTTGCAGGCGGTAATCCTGCGCCCCAAGCAGATTATAGGCGTTGACATTAGCGAAGGAATGCTTGCCGTAGGGAAGAAAAAAGCGCGTGTTCAAAAGCTTGATCATATTGTAAGTCTGCAATTTGGAGACAGTGATGCGCTTCCGTTTTTTGATGATCACTTTGACGCAGTGATGTGTGCTTTTGGCGTCCGCAATTTTGAAAATCTGCAAAACGGTCTGGAAGAAATGAGGCGGGTTTTGAAACCGGGTGGCAAGGTGGTGATTCTGGAGTTTTCCAATCCGAAGCATCCGAAAATAAAATCGATTTACGATTGGTATTTCAGCACTGTGGTTCCTAAAATCGGCGCGTTTTTTAGTCGTCACAAAACGGCTTACCAGTATCTCCCTGAAAGCGTGCGGGCATTTCCTGAAGGAACACAATTTTGCGAAAGGCTTATCAACGCAGGATTTAAAAATCCTGTGGCGCGTCCGCTCACCTTCGGGATAGCCACGCTTTATTCTGCGGATCTTTAAAAGCTGCCGTGAAAATCAAACCAGCTTGTAGCATTTAGCGGCGTGTTTTGTTCGTGTTGATAAAAGGTTTGAAATTGCTCGCGCGCCTCTTCAAAAGAAATCCAATTACCATCGGTTGCTTCTCCAAAAGGCCCTGAAGACCCGTAAGGATGTTTAAAACTGATGTAAGGATTAAGCCGCAGAAAAATTCCATTCCGAATTGTAAGCCACTGCAAATACAGACGGTTAGTTTCAAGCCTTAAATCCATCACCTTAAATCCATTTGACTGATGGATAAGTTTGAATTTCCGGTAGCCTTTTTCATACATCGCATCCAGCAATGAAACTTCTGTGGCTTCACAGGATACGTAATTTGGGCCTGCGCCGTTTGGTGGAATATCATTGATGCAATAGTGATCAAAACCTTCAATGTCCACCTTTAGATAATGAGGTATGCCAAAGGTTTCAAACAAACCGGAAGTGGCAATGCAATCCACTGTCTGCACCTCGTAATTGCCGCTTCTTGTTCCCAGTTCTTTGTCAAACGAACTCCATTCCGTCAGCCGCTTGTTGATGTAAAAAGGCATTTCTCCTTCAGTTGCTGCAATACCTTTGTTGATAATTTGCAACTGCCCGCTTTTAATTTCTTTCGAAAATTTCTTTCTTCCTGCTGCTGCCAAAATTGGGTTTGCCTCAACGGCAATCACCTTGTATCCCCTGCTGAGATAGTGTTTCGTATCCTGGCCTTCATGCATTCCGATGTCGAAAATGGTTTCTTCGCTGCGTTTCATTTTTTTAGAAAAAAGGGAATGAGTGTTTTAGTTGTAGAGTTTGCTTTTCATCAATCCCCAAAGTACCAGCCGGTGAACCACAGAAACCCGAAGCACGCCGCGGCCATATTTCATGCTGCGCGAAAAATTAATGCTTGAGGCTTCTTCAAAATATTTTGTGGGGCAGGTGACTTCTGCAATCTCAAATCCCTTCATGAAAATCTGAGAGATCATTTCGTTGTCAAACACAAAATCGTCGGAGTTGTGCGTAAAGTCGAGGTTCTTTAAAACTGTGGCGCTAAAAGCTCTGTAACCCGTATGATATTCGCTCAGCTTTTGCCCGATAACCACGTTTTGAAATAGCGTGAGAAAACGATTGAAAACGTACTTGTAAAATGGCATTCCGCCCTTTAAAGCGCCCTTTCCTAAAATCCGTGAGCCAAAGCAAACTGGGTATACATCATAAGCAATAACGCCTGCCATCGCGTGGATCAAAGTAGGGGTGTATTGATAATCAGGATGAAGCATCACTACGATGTCTGCACCGAGCTCCAGTGCTTTGCGATAGCAACTTTTCTGATTGCCGCCATAGCCTTTGTTTTGAGGATGCCTGACAATGTGTTTTATTCCAAGGTTGCTCGCTACTTCCACCGTATTATCAGGGCTGCTGTCATCAACAAGCACCACTTCGTCAACAATATCAAAAGGGATTTCGCGGTAAGTTCTTTCAAGCGTCAGCGCAGCCTTGTATGCAGGCAGCACCACGGCTATTTTTTTGCCATTCAGCATGGCGGTAAAAATAGAATGGTTTCCCGTGTTTTTTGTTTCCGCCCTTAGTTCGTTTTTAGAAATTAAGGTGCCTTGCTTATTTTTATCTCGTGCCCAAAATGTCTTTCCACGCCCTCATTCTTTTCTGTTCCACATGGAGCCTGCTGGTTCCCATTGTAATAGGATTTCCAACCCGTAAACGAGACTTGCATCTCATCTGGATATTAGTATTGGCGGGCTTCCTGGCTGATTTTACAGTGTCTGTGTTGCCGGCTTACGATCATCGCCTCGTGATTCTTCATTGTTTTGATTTAGTCCAGTATCCTTTGGTGGTGGTGTATTTTATTGGTCAGTTCAAAAAACGCTTTTCTGCCGTCACGCTTTTAAGTGCAGTTTTGTGTGGCTTTATTATTTACCGCCGCTTAATGATGGATATGCATGAAGCCGACGATATCGGAAACACGGTTGCATCCCTGCTCTTAATTCTGCTTTCCTTCACTACGTTGTATCACATCATGACTACGGATGCCACTGTGAAGCTTTACAACTGCGCCTATTTTTTTATGTCCATTGCTTTTCTGCTTTATGGAAGTATGACGGTGGTACTGCAGCTCATTTTTAATTCCTTTGGAGATGCCATGTCGTTACCGGAAAAACGATTTCTCTGGGATTTTCACAACATTGTGAACGTGGTTCAGGCAATGCTGATTGCCCGCGGGTTGTGGCTTGGGAAGGAAGAACAAAAAACAAGAAATGCCAACAGCGCCTTTTCTATAGCTGCTTTATAGTCAGGCATCTGCTTAACTTTCGCGCTATGACATATCCTTTCCAAATTTTTTCTCCACAACAATATCAAGAAGCTTACCGCCAAAGCATTCAAAACCCCGAAGCTTTCTGGCGCGAAATAGCCTCCCACTTCCAATGGCATCATCCCCCTGAAAAAATACTGGACTGGAATTTTGATGAGCCGCGCATAAAATGGTTTGAAGATGGCACACTCAATATCACCGAAAACTGCCTCGACCGCCATCTTGAAGAAAATGAACACACCGCGGCAATCATCTGGGAACCAAACAATCCTGATGAACCACACCGCACCATTACCTACCGCCAACTCCATACACTCGTTTGCAACACTGCCATTATGCTTCAGGAAAACGGTGTCAAAAAAGGAGACCGCGTTTGCATTTACATGGGCATGGTGCCAGAGCTTGCCGTAGCCGTTCTTGCATGTGCCCGACTCGGCGCTATTCACTCCGTTGTGTTTGGAGGGTTCAGTGCAAAAAGCATTGCCGACAGATTGCAGGATGCGGAAGTGGAATTTATAATTACGGCAGATGGTGCGAAGCGCGGCGCAAAGGAAATTCCGCTGAAACCCGTGGTGAATGAGGCTTTGAAAGATTGCCCGTTTGTAAAAAAGGTGTTTGTGCTGAAACATACCGGTGCTGAAATCTTGATGCAGGAAGGGCGGGATGAATGGTGGATGCCGGATGAAAAAATGCAGCCGGAAAATGCAGCAAACCCATTGTGGAAATGTGGAGAAAGCATGGATGCCGAAGATCCGCTTTTCATCCTTTACACAAGCGGAAGCACCGGCAAACCAAAAGGCGTGGTGCACACCTGCGGCGGATACATGGTTTTCACGACTTACACTTTCGTGAACGTGTTTCAATATACACCCGGCGATGTGTTTTTTTGCACGGCTGATATTGGGTGGATTACAGGACATAGCTACATCGTGTATGGCCCATTGTGTGCAGGCGCTACGGTTTTAATGTTTGAAGGCATCCCCACTTTTCCCGATGCGGGCAGGTTTTGGGACATCACGGATAAACATAAGGTCAACATTCTGTACACCGCGCCCACAGCCATTCGCAGCCTGATGACTTATGGAGACGCACCGCTTGAAAACAAAAACCTCAGCTCCCTGAAAGTGTTAGGCAGCGTGGGGGAACCGATAAACGAAGAAGCCTGGCATTGGCTCGATAAAAAAATAGGCAAAGGGAAATGTCCAATTGTAGATACCTGGTGGCAAACGGAAACCGGTGGCATTCTCATCTCCAACCTCGCCGGGATAACGCCCTCCAAACCAGCCTTTGCAACCTTGCCTTTGCCCGGTGTGCAGCCCTGCCTGATGGATGAAAAAGGCTATGAAATTTCCGGCAATAATGTGAGCGGAAACCTGTGCATCAAAGTGCCCTGGCCTGCAATGTTGCGCACTACATGGGGCGATCATGACCGCTGCCGAAACACTTACTTTACTGCATACCCGGACTATTATTTTACCGGGGATGGTGCGCTGCGCGATGAAGCAGGAAACTACCGGATTACCGGAAGAGTGGATGACGTGCTGAACGTGAGCGGACACCGCATTGGCACTGCCGAGGTGGAGAATGCGATCAATGAACATGAAGCGGTGATTGAAAGTGCGGTGGTTGGTTTTCCCCACGACATTAAAGGACAAGGGATTTATGCGTTTGTGATTATTGATGAAACAAAAAGCGGTGATAGGGCACTGCAAAAAGGCATTGCACAGACTGTTAGCAACATTATAGGTGCTATCGCGAAGCCTGATAAAATACAATTGGTGAAAGGCTTACCGAAGACGCGTAGTGGAAAAATTATGCGCCGAATCCTCCGCAAAATTGCCGAAGGCGACATTGGAAACCTTGGCGACACGAGCACGCTTCTGGACCCTGAAGTGGTGGAGGAGATAAAGAAGGGGAGGGTATAAAAAAAAGCAAGTTGAAACAGGCATTCTGTTACTATTAAAAGGAGTGTTCAATTGGCAATTCTTTCTTCACTTCTTGTTAAACCACTCCATACAATCCCCCTGCAAAAGCAATAATTATGGAAGTGAAAAGGTTAGTTTTGCGACCCAAACTTTTTTTGATACATGCGCCTTGCCTTTTGGAAAAGACACAAAGACGATTCTAAGCCTAAGAAGAAAAAATCCTTCGCCCGCGAATGGCTGGATGCCGCAATTTTTGCCATCGTAGCCGCCACCATTATCCGCACTTTTTTGGTTGAAGCATACACCATTCCCACCGGTTCTATGGAGGGCAGTTTGCTGGTGAATGATTACCTGTTTGTTTCCAAATTAGCCTATGGTGCACGCATCCCGATGACGCCGCTTTCCGTGCCGCTGGTGCACAACGAAATGCCAGTGGTGGGCGGCAAATCATACACCGAAGCCGTGAAGTGGGATTACCACCGACTGTGGGGGTTTGAGGATGTGAAACGCTATGATATTGTGGTGTTCAATTTTCCGGAAGGCGATACTATTTTGAAAGAAATACCGGAGCAGGATTATTATTCCGCCGTTCGCATTGCGGGCAGAGAAGCTTTGAAAACGCAGTTCACCATTGTTTCCCGCCCGGTTGACAAAACCGATAATTACATTAAACGCTGCATGGCTCAACCCGGCGATAAGCTGGAAATCCACAACGGAATCGTGTTTATAAACGGAAGTCAGGCGCCGCTTTTTCCGCATTCTAAAATGAATTATCAGGTAACTACCAACGGATATTTAGACCAGGATGTGCTCGAAAAAAACAAGGCAGAAATCATCAGCGCTTCGGGCAATAACTACATGATGTTTCTGGAAAATGAAGCAGTGCCCATCATTCAAAAACAACCGCAAGTGGTGCAGTTTACGCCGCTGTTAATTCCGCCCGGGCAAGTGGGTGGCGTGGAAAACTGGACCTTCCCGCACGACACGGCAAACTTTAAATGGAACATCGACAATTTCGGCCCCATCGTCATCCCCCAAAAAGGAAAAACCGTGCAGCTTACGCCCCAAAACATTGCGCTTTACCGCCGCATTATAAACGTGTATGAAGGGCATGATTTGCAGGAGCGCGGCAACCAGATTTTTATTGACGGCAAGCCTGCCAACGGCTACACTTTTGCGATGGATTATTACTGGATGATGGGTGATAACCGCCACAATTCCCTTGACAGCAGGTATTGGGGTTTTGTGCCTGAAAACCATGTGGTGGGCAAAGCCTGGTTTGTGTGGCTATCTTATGGAGAAGATGGAATCCGCTGGCGCAGATTGCTTCGGAGCGTTTCCAGTTTGAGCAAGTAAAAATCTCCTGTTATCAATTGCAAAATGGTGGTTAACCGATTTAAAAGCAAGGGTTAAGCAGATACAAAACGAGGGTTAAACAGCCCGGAAAATTTCTTTGCGTTCCGCTCTCGATTCATCTTTGCAGTGTCATTCTAAAACGACATCAGAAATGGAGAATCTTTTCGTAGTAACATCAGTAGCAGTAGCATTCGTAGCAGCCATCATTGCAACGCCTTTCGTAATTGCACAGCAGGTAGCCCAAATGTTTAAGGAGCAGCAATAGAGGAAGGAAAGGAAAGCGTTTCGGGCGTTAAGAGAACACGTCTTTTATTTTTCCGAAAAAGCCCCGGTCTTCCTTCATTTCTTCGGCATTTGCGCCCGGTGCAAAATTGGGTGAAGCCTTCAGCTTTTCAATAAGCTCGCGTTCTTCATCGGTTAGCGTTTGCGGACTCCAAACGTTTACCTCCACTAGTTCATCACCGCGTTCATAGCTCTGGAAAGCAGGGAATCCTTTTCCTTTAAGGCGAAATAATTTACCGCTTTGCGTGCCTGCCGGAATTTTTATTTTGGCTTTGCCATCAATGGTTGGCACTTCCACCGTAGTCCCTAACACGGCTTCTGGAAACGACATGTGGAGATGATACACCACATCCAGTTCGTGACGTTTTAGCTGCGGGTGTTTTTCTTCTTCAATTTGAATAAGCAAATCTCCCTGCGAGCCGCCGCGTTCACCGGCATTGCCGCCGCCGCTCATGCTCAGTTGCATCCCATCCTGCACGCCGGCGGGAATGTTTAAGTCTAAAGTATCCTCGCCATACACCCTGCCTTCGCCTTTACAATTGTTGCACTTAGCAGTTATTTGTGTGCCTTCACCATTACAAGTGGGGCAGGTGCCCACGGTTTGCATTTGCCCTAAAAAAGTTTGCTGCACGCGGGAAACCTGTCCGCGCCCGCCGCAGGTATTGCAGGTTTGGATGGAGCCTTTATCCTTTGCTCCGCTACCACTGCACACGTTGCAGGGAATGTATTTTTTGACCTTAATTTTCTTGTTAGCGCCGTTAGCTATTTCGGCGAAATCCATTTTGAGTTTCACCCGCAGGTTGGCGCCTCTTGAACCTTGCATTCTGCCGCCACCGCCTTGCCTTCCGCCGCCGCCGCCAAAAAAGGAACCGAACACATCATCCCCGAAAATGTCTCCGAAATTCTGGAAGATGTCATCCATTCTCATTCCGCCGCCGCCACCGCCAAATCCACTGCCTACGCCGGCATGGCCAAAGCGATCATACTTAGCACGCTTGTCGGGGTTGCTCAAAACATCGTACGCTTCAGCTGCTTCCTTAAAACTTTCTTCGGAAGCTTTATCGCCCGGGTTGCGGTCGGGGTGGTATTTCAGTGCAATTTTCCGATAGGATTTCTTGATTTCATCCACCTGCGCCGTTTTGGATACGCTCAGCACCTCATAATAATCTCTCTTAGCCATTTAATAGTTTAAGTTGATTTCCTGCTTGATTAGATACTATTTGCCCACCACCACTTTTGCGTGGCGGATGAGTTTGTCGTTGAGGTAATAACCCGGTTCTGTTTCGTCTATTATTTTGCCCACCATTTCTTCTGAAGGTGCAGGTATTTCGGTTATTGCCTCATGCAAATCAGGGTCGAAGGGTTGGTTGATGCTTTCCATTTTCTTCAAGCCTTTTTGAAGCATCGTGTTGCGAAGCTTATTGAAAACTAAGGTTACGCCTTCTTTAATGAGTGGTAAATCTTCGGAAGTTTCCATTTGCTTAGATGCGCGGTCGGTATCATCCAGCACCACCAGCAAGTCTTTTACGATTTCTTTTCCGGCTGTTTGTATCGTGTCCATTTTCTCCTTCGCAGTGCGGCGGCGGAAATTGTCGAATTCGGCTACGAGGCGTAAGTATTTATCTTTTGCTTCGCTCAGTTCGTTTTCCAGTTTTGTGGTCGCTTCGTCTTCCGCTTCCAAATCTTCATCAAGATGCTGCATGCCGCTCACGCTGTCGTCGGAGTTTAGCGCATTAGCGAGCATTTCTTCGTTTTCTCTAGTGTCGCGGGGTGTCAGGTTGTCGTCTTGTTCTGTAAAATTGTTGTTGTTCTGATCGTTCATAGCCTTCTTTTTTTTGAAAATCATGGCGCGAAATTAGGTCAATAACTTTGCCACGCGCACCTTTTGGACAAATTGTCGCGCAAGGTGTGACAAGCCAACCGAACCGCTTATTTTTACGCCCGAATTAATTCATCCACCTCATGCGTGCACATCTTTCTGCCATCATTGTTGCTATTGCCATTATCCTTGGCATTGTGTTGATTGGCAATGCTTATAACTATAAGTTTAAAACCCGCAACAGCGTGAATGTGCTTGGCAGCGCATCCTTTGATTTTACGGCTGATTTGATAGTTTGGAATGGCAGTTTTAGTCGCACATCTTACACCATTAAGGAAGCCTATGATGCACTAAAAGCGGATGAACGGGCGGTGAGAAGTTACCTCGCGGCACACAATACCAACGATAGTGAAATGGTTTTTTCCGCCATCAATATTGAGAAACTATACAGCTACAATTATGACGAAAACGGACGGCAGACAGGCTCCACATTTAATGGGTATCAGCTTCGGGAAAACATAAAAGTGGAGTCCAGAAACATTAGCGGCGTGGAGAAAATCTCCAGGGAAATCACGGAGCTTTTGCAAACCGGAATTGAGCTTTCCTCACAAGACCCTTACTATTACTATACTCATCTTTCAGACCTTAAAATAGACTTGCTTTCAAAAGCCGCAACAGATGCCCACGACCGTGCGGAGAGCATTGCTAAAAATGCAAAAAGCAGTTTGGGAGATTTGCGCAGAGCGAGCATGGGCGTGTTTCAGATAACGGGGCAGCACAGCAATGAAGATTATACTTACGGCGGTGCATTCAACATCACCAACAAAGACAAAACAGCTACCATTACCGTGCGGCTGGAGTATGAACTGGACTAAAAATTTCTTCTATCCTAACCATTTCATTTTCCATTTCCAAAGCAGCGAGCGATTACAAAAGCAGTCCGCATAGGTTTGTTTTTCGCCCCCAAAACTCCTGAAAAAAGTGGCGATGCCCGGCTCCATACTTCCTTCAAAATCGAACTGAACGAGACCCATTTCTTTGGCAGTTTTAATGGCTTCCCAAATCAATAAAGAAACAGCCCCCGGATGTGCATTCAATTTTGAAAAAGCAGAGAGCAGCAAATACATTTTCTGTGGATCAAATGGGGTAAAAATTGCCGCCTGAACATTTTCGTCTGTAGCGGTGAAAAGGTTTCCCTGCTTTGCTTTCAGGGTTTTGTTCAATAATTTTTTAAGAAAGGAATGCGGGTAAGGGAGCTTTTTATTTTTCCTGTAAAAAGTGTCTTGCAACATCTTTAAAAACACTTCCGGAACGCACTCATTTTCTGAAATGGAAAGCGCCTTTTCAGCCTGACGAATCAGGGAACGGCGGCTATCTTTTATCTTTTTAAAAAGCGCTTCTTCTGTTTGCTCCAGACTAATGATAAACGTGGTGCGCTCCCTGCAAACGAAACCTTTTTTGCTAAGAAAATCCCGAATATTCATTTCCGGAAAACAATGCACGCTAAACACATCCCACTTCGGTAACTGCTTCCAGAGTTTTTCAAAAACCGCATTTTCATCCGCTATTTTTTCTAAAAAAAAGGGACCGAGGTATGGAGTCAGTTGCGGATTGCGAATGATTTTTACGCCCCATTTTTTCTCCAGAACATACAGCCACACAGCAAGCAACTTTTCGCCTTCAAAAACCATTGCAACGTCCCATCCGTTTGCTGCTTCATCCAACCATAGCGGCTGAAAAAAGATTGGCAGATAATGCGGTTTGCAAAGCGCGCGGTATGTTTCTCTTTGAGACAAAAAGGGAGATGCTTTATTTAAACTGCAACACTTTTGCAGGTTGTATCCTGCGAATGTAAAGGGATGGCAGCCACATGCAGAACGCACAAAGCAACATTGTTACGGCATCTATCAGCAGCACATGCCACCATAATATCCGCACCGGCACTTCCTTCATGTAATAAGTAGCTTCTGAAAGCGTGAGGAAACCAAAATGCTGTTGCGCCCAGCAAATGCCCAATCCTAAAGCATTGCCGGCAATAACCCCTAAAACCGCTATCAGCAAGGCTTGCAGGAAAAAAATCTGCTGCTGCTTTTTGCCATTCATTCCTAAAGAACTTAAAATGCCCACCATCCGCGACTGTTCGACGATTAAAATTACCAGCGCCACAGCAAGGTTGATAATTGCCACAATCGTCATGATGATGATTACAATTTGCGCATTCACATTTTGCAGCTCCAGCCAGTCGAAAACGTTTCCGAAAATCTCCCGCATGGTGGTGGTGGTGAGCGGCGGCGTGATGTAATGGTTGTAAATAAAACCGGAAAGTGAATCGGCGTTATCACTGTTTTGAAGGTTGATTTGATAGCCGTTTATTTCATCGGGCGCCCAGTTGTTGATGCGTTGCAAAAGACGGATGTCGCAGAGTGCATATTCATTGTCAATCTCCTCCATGCCGGTGTGGAAAATGCCGGAAATGTGCACTTTGCGGATGCGCGGCGTTAGTTGCCCGGGTTCTAAAAAATACAGTTGCAGGCTTTCACCGGCTTTTAGTTGCAGGCGGTTGGCAGTTGCTTCAGAAAGCACAATGTCTTTGGAGTAACTGGTGTCAGAAAGGTCAGGAAGCTGTCCTGTCAGTTTTATTTTGGGTGAAAGTCTATAATCGTTGCCAATGCCTTTCAGCTTAATGCCTTCCATGGTGTTGCTGCTGTGCAAAATACCCGGTCGCACAGCGTATGGACTAATCTGCATAACTCCGGGGAGCGATTTCAGTTTTTGTTCGAGGGCGGCATCCTGATGGATTGGTTCTGTGGTGATAATGCTGGAAGCGTTTGGATTATATTCCGTTACGTGGATATGTCCCCAGAAGCTGAATAGTTTTTCGCGGATTTCGTATTTAAAGCCATTGATAAAAGCAAGCGCCAGAATCATAACGGCAACGCTTAAAGCCGTGGCGGCAATCGCGAGGCGGATTATGAAGGAGGAGAAGGTTCCTTTTTGCCGGATGAGGTGGCGACGCGCTATGAAGAGGGGGAGATTCAGATAAATATTTTAAGTGTTGACTTAAAATGCAGAATTGAAATTATTAGGAGATCGAAAGGTTATTAATAAGGATTCCCCCCAAAATAGTGTAATAATGGAAATGCCGTGTTTTAAATATTTGTTGTAATCAGTTTTATTTCTTCAATCTCAATAAAGTGTTTAAGATTAAGGGTATCAAATTCAAGATTGTGGACGATTGCAGTTGCTGCAATGAATAAATAGGGCTTTTCTAAAGTCTTCCGTTTCGCTTTTAATTTCAAAATTAAATCAGCTGCTTTAACGGCGCATCTGCTGTCAAAATCTAAAACAACAAATTGACTCAACAAGTCTCTCCAGAAAATTTTGTGCTGCTCTGTGGCACCATTGTACACCTCAAATTCTGTAATGGCCGAAATGTAAAGTTGAAAACCCTCTTTAAAATACCTAAATAAGCGGGAATTACCTTTTTCAGTTTTTCGAAAAAAATCAATTAGGATGGATGTGTCAACCATTAAACCTATTTCCGCCACTCTGCAATGCTTTTTCTGTTCCCTTCAATTATGGCAATGTCTGCTTCGGAATAAACAGGACCATCAAGTAGCCTTTGCAGGAAAGCTTCTTTCTCCTTCGAAATCAATTTGTTTGAAGTCGGTTTGTTTAACTCCTGACGTACTTTTTCCTTTTGTGTAGGGGATAACGAATGGATAACATCCAGAAGTCTCTGAAAAGGTAAATCTATTTTTATTTCCACGGCGCAAATTTAATCTATTCTACGGAAAAGATAAAGTTGCAAATCCCCCTAATTTCCTCCTTTTAATCCAGCGCAATAGCACTCTCAATCAGCACACTCGTCTTGTTATTAATTACTTCCACAAAGCCGCCTGTAATTTCATACAGTTCCGTATTGGTTTTGTCCTTTATCACCTTCATTTTCCCTTTGCCTAAAGTGGCAATCATGGGCGCATGGTTCTCTAAAATTTCAAAAGAACCTTCAATGCCGGGCAACTGAATGCCATACACTTTGCCGCTGTAAACTTTGTGTTCAGGAGAAAGAATTTCGAGTTGCATTTTGTTGATTTAGTTTATCTCTTTAGTTGACGTTAGTAAATTGACTAATTGCCAAATTATCGAATTGCCGAATTAATTCTTCGCCTGCTCCATCAGTTTTTTACCTTTTGCAATGGCATCATCAATAGTTCCTACCAGGTTAAAAGCTGCTTCAGGATATTCATCTACCTCGCCATCCATAATCATGTTGAAACCACGAATCGTTTCCTCAATCGGCACCAACACACCTTTTAAACCGGTAAACTGCTCTGCCACGTGGAAAGGCTGCGACAGGAAACGCTGCACACGACGCGCGCGCTGCACTGTAAGTTTATCTTCTTCTGAAAGCTCGTCCATACCGAGGATGGCAATAATATCCTGCAGTTCTTTGTAGCGCTGCAAAATCAATTTTACGCGGTTTGCACAATCATAATGCTCATTGCCCACAATCAGCGGAGAAAGAATACGGGAAGTGGAATCCAAAGGATCTACCGCAGGGTAAATTCCAAGGTCAGCGATTTTACGGCTCAATACCGTTGTAGCATCCAGGTGGGCAAAGGTTGTAGCCGGTGCCGGATCGGTAAGGTCATCCGCAGGAACATAAACTGCTTGCACGGAAGTAATAGAACCATTTTTGGTAGAAGTAATCCGCTCTTGCATCAATCCCATTTCGGTAGCCAAAGTAGGCTGATAACCCACCGCCGAAGGCATCCTTCCAAGCAATGCCGAAACTTCAGAACCTGCCTGCGTGAAACGGAAGATATTGTCCACAAAGAAGAGAATGTCTTTTCCTTTTCCGGTGCCATCGCCATCACGGAAATATTCTGCCATTGTTAACCCAGAAAGGGCAACACGCGCACGCGCTCCCGGAGGTTCGTTCATTTGCCCGAACACGAAAGTGGCTTTAGATTCTTTCAGGTCTTCCATGTTTACGGCACTGAGATCCCAGCCGCCTTCTTCCATACTGTGGATAAATTTGTCGCCGTATTTCACGATGCCTGCTTCAATCATTTCACGCATCAGGTCGTTTCCTTCCCTCGTGCGCTCTCCTACGCCAGCAAACACAGAAAGTCCGGCATAAGCTTTCGCAATGTTGTTTATCAATTCCTGAATCAATACGGTTTTTCCTACACCCGCACCACCAAACAAACCAATTTTTCCACCTTTTGCATAAGGCTCAATCAGGTCGATAACTTTGATACCCGTGTAAAGGATTTCAGAAGCAGTGCTCAGGTTTTCAAACAATGGGGGTTTTGCGTGGATGGGGCGACCGCCTGTTTTATCGGGCTGTGGTAAACCGTCGATAGCATCGCCGGTTACGTTAAAAAGGCGACCATGAATTTGCTCACCCACCGGCATTGCGATGGCTTTTCCGGTATCAGTAACATCCATTCCGCGCACGAGGCCTTCCGTGCCGTCCATTGCGACGGTGCGCACGCTGTCTTCACCAAGGTGTTGCTGCACTTCGAGCACCAGTTTATCCCCGTTATCACGGGTAAGCTCAAGGGCATTAAAGATTTCAGGGAGTTTGTTTTCTCCGGAAAAATGCACGTCCACTACAGGACCGATAATTTGTTTGATTTGACCAACGTTAGGCATAAAAGGGGGAATTAAAAAAGGAATTGGAAAAGGAGTAAATACCTCTTCTAAAATTTGGCGCAAATGTAAGGGCATTGGCGGGAAAAAGAAAACTGAAAATGGGTAAAATAAGGTAAAGCAATGTCGGTTAATGGAAAACTGAACGGATAATTTGCACCTACTTTCGCCCCCATGCCCATCTCCTGGAATGAAATAAAACAACGCGCCCTCCTCTTCTCCAAAGAATGGGAAAATGAAACCTCCGAAGACGCCGAAGCAAAATCTTTCTGGGATGGCTTCTTCCACATTTTCGACATCAGCCGCCGCCGCGTAGCCACGTTTGAGCAGGTAGTGAAAAAACTGAACGACAAGCAAGGCTTCATTGACCTCCTTTGGAAGGGAACCCTGATGGTGGAACACAAAAGCAAAGGACGCGACCTCGACCGCGCCTTCACGCAGGCTAAAGATTATTTCCCCGGGCTTACCGATGCCGAACTGCCTAAATACATCCTCGTTTCTGATTTTGAACGCTTCCGGCTTTATAACCTCGATACCAACGAACGCCATGATTTTCCCCTCGCCGAACTCGTAAAAAACGTTTCCCTGTTTGGCTTCATTGCCGGATACCCCGACCGGAAAATACGCGAGCAAGACCCCGTGAACCTGAAAGCCGCCGAAAGAATGGGGCAACTGCACGACCAGCTTAAGGCCATTGGCTACACAGGCCACCATCTGGAGCTTTACCTCGTGCGCCTCCTTTTTTGCCTTTTTGCAGATGACACCACCATTTTTGAACAAGGCATTCTGTATGATTTTATAGACCGGCGCACCGCCCCCGATGGCAGCGACCTTGCCCGCAGCATGGCGGAACTCTTTCAGGTGCTGAACACGGAGGAAACGAAACGCCTCAGCAATCTGGATGAGCAACTCGATGACTTCCCCTTTGTAAACGGAAAGTTGTTTGAAGAAACCCTGCCCATTGCCCATTTCAACAGTGCCATGCGCCAAACCCTGCTTGATTGCTGTGCGCTCGACTGGGGCAAGATTTCACCCGCCATTTTCGGTTCCCTGTTTCAGAGCGTGATGGATGAAACCGCGCGGCGCAACCTGGGCGCGCATTACACCAGTGAGGCAAACATCCTGAAGCTGATAAAACCCCTCTTCCTCGATGCGCTGTGGGCAGAGTTCCAAAGCATTAGCGGCAGCAAAGGAAAGCTCACCGCCTTCCATAAAAAGCTGGGCAGCCTGCGCTTTTTAGACCCCGCCTGCGGCTGCGGCAACTTCCTGATTATTGCCTACCGCGAGGTGCGGATGCTGGAGATAGAAGTGGTGAAAGCATTGCTGCGCGGGCAACAGGTGGTGATGCAGATAAACGATTACATGCTGGTGGAGGTGGATCATTTTTACGGAATAGAGTATGACGAGTTTCCGGCGCAGATAGCCCAGGTGGCGATGTGGCTTATAGACCATCAGCTAAACATGGAAGCCGGTGCTGCCTTTGGGCAATACTATCGCAGGCTGCCGCTGAAAAAAAGTGCGGTAATCGTGCATGGCAATGCGCTGCGCACCGACTGGCAAAGCCTGTTGCAGCGCGACCTGAAAGACCTGTGGAAGGGAGAAAAAGACGAGGCGCCGCTGCGCTATGATTTTATTTTAGGGAACCCGCCGTTTGTGGGGAAAAGCAATCAGAATGCGGAACAGAAGGAAGACATGGAGCGCATGTTTACCGGCGTGAAGGGCGCGGGCGTGCTGGATTATGTAACCGCCTGGTATCTGAAAGCTGCGCAATACACCGATGTTTCAGCTGATACCCGCTGCGCTTTTGTTTCTACTAATTCCATTGCGCAGGGCGAGCAGGTGAGCATTCTTTGGGGAGTATTATTTGGGAAATACCACATTAAAATTCAGTTTGCGCACCGCACCTTCTCCTGGAAAAACGAAGCGCGTGGCAATGCGGCGGTGCACGTAGTTATTGTAGGTTTTGGGAAAGAGGATGTTGCGGAGAAATTGCTTTTTGAGTATGAGGATATAAAAGGCGAAGGCAAGGGAGTAGCGGTGCGGAATATCAATCCGTATTTATTGGACGCAAAGGATGTTTTATTGGGAAAGCGCAATTCACCAATTTGCATTGTCCCTGCAATGATGTACGGCAATAAAATTGTTGACGGAGGTTTTTATCTTTTTACAGAAGATGAGAAAGACAATTTCTTGAAAGAAGAACCAGATGCTGAGAAGTTCTTTAAGCCAATTATTAGTGGTGATGAATACTTGAACGGCAAGTTGCGTTTCATTCTTTATTTGAAAGATGCGCTTCCGAATGAGTTAAAGCATTTGCCAAAGATTTTAGAAAGAATAAACGAGGTAAAGAAATACAGAGCAGCAAGCAAAAAAGCAACGACCCGGGAACTTGCAAATTATCCCACGCAATTTGCGGAACCACGGCAGCCAGAAACTAATTACCTAATTATTCCCCGCACTTCTTCAGAAAATAGAAAGTATATCCCATTCGCGTTTTTCGAGAAAGAATATATTGTTAATGATAGCTGTACAGCATTGCCCAATGCTACAATCTATCATTTTGGAGTGCTCACTTCGCGAATGCACATGAATTGGGTAAAGAATGTTTGTGGAAGATTAGAAAGTCGTTATCGCTATTCCAATTCAATCGTTTACAACAACTTCCCCTGGCCCCAAACCCCATCCCCCAAAAACACCGCAGCCGTAGAAGCCGCCGCCCAAAATGTACTCGATGCCCGCGCCGCCTTCCCCACCAGCAGCCTGGCTGATTTATACGATCCGCTCACGATGCCGCCCACCCTCGTCCGCGCCCATGCCGCCCTCGATAAAGCCGTTGACCTTTGCTATCGCCCCCAGCCCTTCCCTAATGAAGCGCGGCGGATGGAATTTTTGTTTGAACTGTATGATAAACTAACGGCAGGCATGTGGGCGAAGGTGAAGAAAGGGAAGCGTTGATTTGGCGATTTGAGGATGTGATGATGCCAACCCCATTTGCTACGATTCCTGCGGAATGACAAAGGTTTGCTTTTAGTTTTTGATGAACGCTCCCCTTCATTGACAATTAAACATTAACAATTAATGCCCCCACCTTCATCTCACTATCATCTTTGTCATCCCGCAGGGATCGTAGCCCTTACATTAATACACACCATGCTTGCTAAGATTCCTACGGAATGACAAAGTTTGAGGTTAGTTTTTGACGCTTTACTAAACGCCTTTCCCCCATCTTCATCTCACCCCCATCTTTGTCATCCCGCAGGGATCGTAGCACAACCCAATTTGAAAATTTGGCAATAAGGCAATTTGGAAATGCGTACCCCATTTGCTACGATCCCTGCGGAATGACAAAGTTTGCGTTTAGTTTTTGATGCTTCACTAAACGCCTTTCCCCCATCTTCATCTCACCGTCTTCTTTGTCATCCCGCAGGGATCGTAGCCCTGAAAAACAACAAGACAATTCAATAATACTTACTACTTTGCAACCGCTATGTCGCGCCCAACATTCTGGAACTATCTGTTAACCAATACTGCCAGAACCGTACTTTATACGGGCATGACTAACAATCTTGAACGCCGGCTCATCGAACATTTTATTGGAAAAGAGGGAAGTTTCACCACCCGCTATGTAGTTCATCACCTCGTGTGGTATGACAGCACGCCTTACGTTCTCAACGCCATTGCAACGGAAAAGGAATTAAAGGATTGGAAACGCATTCAAAAAGAGGAATTAATTACTGCTTTCAACCCTAAATGGAGATTTTTAAACGAAGAAATACTTGGACATTGGCCACCGTCTATTGAAGAGATTGAAGAAGTAAAAGCCGCGCTTTTTTTAAAATAACCTTTTGATGCCAACCCCACTTGCTACGATTCCTGCGGAATGACAAAGGTTTGCTTTTAGTTTTTGATGAACGCTCCCCTTCATTGACAATTAACCATTAACAATTAATGCCCCCATCTTCATCTCACCATCATCTTTGTCATCCCGCAGGGATCTTAGCCCTGAAACCCGCTGTTCGAGATGTTCCGCAGGGCATCTCGAACTCAGGGATAATGCGGATTTGTAATCCGCCCTTACAACGCAAGGAATGCCGTGCTCCGTTCCGCCATAATCTTAAAACAAACTTTCCATTTCCCCGCCCCAATTGTTTAGCTTTGAAAATCTCTTTAAAAAAAGGGAAAACCTACACCATGAATCGCCTGCAATGCGCCCTCACAGCCGCTTTTATTTTCCTTACCGCTTCCTCCCTTTTTGCGCAGGAAACCGCTGCTTCCAAAATATGTGCAACTGCTAAAACCGGAAACTTCACCTCCGCAAAAGTTACCGTTGCCGATCCGGCTGAGGATGATTATGACGTAAAACACGTCTTCATGAAACTCTCCATGAACAACCTGAACACCGCCATGACGGGAAACGTAACCACAAAAGCAACCGTGGTGGCATCTTCGATGAATGCCTATGTTTTTGAACTCAACGCCGCGGTAATTATTGATTCCGTTTTCGTGAACGGACAATTGCTACCCGCTTCCGGCACCGGCGTGGTGCGCACGGTTTCCCTGCCAAATGCATTCACTCAAAACACGGCTTTCACTTCCAGAATTGTATATCACGGGCAGGTGACAGGCGGCGGTGGTTTTTTTGCCAAAGGCATCCGCACGCAAACCTCCCCGACGTGGGGCGCAAGCGTTACTTACACCCTCAGCGAATCCTATGCAAGCCGCGACTGGTGGCCCTGCAAACAATCCCTAACCGATAAAATTGACAGCGCCGACATGTGGATTACCGTGCCGGATAACTGCAAAGCCGGTAGCAATGGTTTGCTCCAAAACGTTACTTCATTGCCTAACAGCAAAGACCGCTACGAATGGAAAACCACTTACCCGATTGATTATTATTTGCTCTCCGCTGCGGTATCTACCTACACCGATTATTCCTTTAAAATTGCTTTGCCCGGCGTTGCCGATTCATTGCTTTATCAGAACTACATCTACGATAATCCGCAAACGCTGCCTTTCTGGAAAGATGAAATTGATTCCGTAGCCGGGATGATTCAATACCTCTCTACGCTTTTCGGAACCTATCCTTTTTACAAAGAAAAATACGGGCATTCCATGGCGCCTTTGGGCGGTGGCATTGAACATCAAACCATGACCACACTGGGCACGCTTGGCACCACGCTCACCGTGCATGAACTGGGGCATCAATGGTTTGGAGACCACGTTACATGCGGCACCTGGAGCGACATCTGGCTGAATGAAGGCTTCGCTTCTTACATTGAATATCTGTACGTAGATCATTTCCGCAGTGCCAATGCAGCGTTTAATTACATGGCGGATGTGCATGATAATGTGCTGTCGGAGCCGGACGGCTCCGTGTACGTAATTGACACTACGGATGAGAACCGCATTTTCGATGCGCGGCTGAGTTATGATAAGGGCTCGGCTGTCATCCACACGCTTCGTTTTCTGGTAGATAATGATTCTCTGTTTTTTGCGATGCTGCGCGGATATCAAAGTCAGTTTGCTTTTTCCACTGCTACTACTGCGCAGTTCAATCAGTATTGCTCGGCGTTTATTGGTAAGAGCCTTGACACGTTTATTAATCAATGGATTCTGGGTGAAGGTTATCCGGTTTATAATGCAGCATGGGCGCAATCGGGCAACGATGTTTTTATCCGGTTGAATGAAACAACAACTGCCAACATTCCTTTCTTTTTTTCGCCCATTGAAATAAAGCTTACTGGTGCGCAGGGCGATACTATTGTGCGGTTAAACCACATGGCGCAGGGGCAGGTTTTTAATGTGCAGTGGAGCAAACCGGTGGCGCAAATTGCCATTGATCCAAACAATTGGTTGCTGAATAAAGTAAGCGGCATTTCAAACGATCCCACGCTGGATGTTACTTCCATCAGCGCAGCAGATCTCCAAATTTTCCCAAACCCCACTTCCGGTTTCTGGACGGTTTTAGACGTTCCTTTATCTACAATCCTTCAGCTTACTGATATTAGTGGAAGGCAGGTGTGGCAAGGGTTTTCGGAGAATGGAATGGTAAAGATTCCTGCGGAGAATTTGCCTTCAGGAGTGTATTTACTGCGCCTTCAGAACGAAACATTTTCCACAGTTAAAAAACTCGTGAAAGAATAAACTAAATGGACTTTAATAATCGCATCAAACATAAAATCGTCCTTGCGAGGGCTTGCCCGAAGCAATCTCAAGACAAGTAGTCTATTTCAACCGCTCTTCAGATTGCTTCACTACGTTCGCAATGACGAACCTGCGAAATAAGAAAGTCTGATTAGAATAAAATCCCCCGAAAATGAAATTGCTTTTTCTCCCCCTTTTGTTTTGCGCAGTTGCAGTAAATGCCAATCCATTCTGCTCCAAAGGCGACCATAAAAACCACGCAAAAACCACCGTTGCCGATAGTGCCGAAAACAACTACGACGTCCACTACGTGAAAATGGATTTGCAGGTTACCAACTTATCAACGCAGATTACCGGACACGTTACCACAAATGCCTCTGTCGCTGTTGCTTTTATGAATGAATACGTGTTTGAGCTTAGTCCGCAACTCACGATTGATTCTGCATTTTTTGACGGGCTGTTAGTGAGCGTTTCGTCCAATGGTTTTGTAAGAAGATTTCCATTGCCTGGCGCCTTAGGTTTCACTACGCCTTTTGTGGTAGATGTTTATTATCACGGTCAGCCAACAGGCGGCACCGGCTTTTTCACCAATGGAATATTGCATCAAACCGATGGTGCTACCGGCACGCAGGTTACGCACACTGTTAGCGCAGCCATCCACAGCCGCGACTGGTGGCCCTGCAAGCAATCGTTGCAGGATAAAATTGACTCTGCCGACATGTTCATCACCGTGCCTTCAGGAATTAAAGTGGCAGGCAATGGCACGTTGAAAGCCGTTACCACATTGCCTTCCGGCGATCAGCAGTTTAAATGGAGCATTGATTATCCCGCTGATTACTACCTGCTTTCTTTTGCTGCCGCGCCTTACCAGGAGTATAACTACACCATGCATTTCAGCAACAGCACGGATTCCATGCGCATCAACAACTACATCTACAACGACCCAACCGTGTTGCAAAACCATCAGGACGAGCTGGATTCTATTGCGCTGATGATTAATTATTTCTCGGAGATTTTTGGTCGCTATCCTTTTTACAAAGAAAAGTTTGGCATTTGCCAGACACCCCTTGGCGGCGGTATGGAAAACCAGACAATGGTGTCGCTTGGATCGCTGGATGCGGAGCTGATAGCGCATGAATTGTCGCACCAATGGTGGGGCGATAACGTAACCTGCGCCACGCTTCACGACATGTGGATGAACGAAGGCTGGGCAACTTATTGCGAGCAACTTTTTATTGAAAAATTTAGAGGTGCTGCAGCCATGAAAGCCAGGCGTACAGCGGATTTCAATTACACAGTTCAAAGTGCAAACGGCGCCGTGTATGTGGACGATACCACCAACGAATTCCGCATTTACGATGGCATTCTAACCTATGCAAAAGGCGGCGCTGTGGCGCACATGCTACGCTATCTAATCGGCAATGATTTTGTTTTCTTTTCGCTGCTGCGGCAATACCATCAGCAATACCAATTTGGCACCGCCACCACAGCTGATTTTAAGGTGCTGGCAGAAAGCATGTCCGGTTTGAGCCTTGATACATTTTTCAACCAATGGATTTATAAAGAGGGCTACCCGACTTATGGCGCCAAATGGTTTCAATATCCGAATGGCGAAGTGTACATCCGCATCAATCAATCTACCAGCAAACCCACGTCTATTCCGCATTTCACCATGCCGCTTGAAATAAAACTGACATCAGCCGCAGGAGATACTACCGTAACATTTTTGAACGATCAGAACGTGCAGACTTACATTTTAAACTGGAGCCAAACCATGACCGGAATGGTGATAGACCCGAATGAAAACGTGCTGAACAAAACCGGTGCAATCATCAAAGATTCTTCCCTTGGCATTGCATCAAACGGAACTTTGAAAAGCGCAGTAAAAGTGTATCCCAATCCTTCGCGCGATGGCTGGCATGTTTCAAATCTTACACAAGGAATGACCCTCCAATTATTCAACGCAACGGGGCAAAAAGTTTGGAGTGCAAAAGCAACTTCTGACTCCATATTTATTCCTTCCCTGAGCCTGCCTGCGGCAAATTATATACTCACCATTTCCGCCGAAACCGGTGCTGACATTCACTTTCAA
The DNA here is from genome assembly GCA_965218185.1 of Flavipsychrobacter sp. GTDB lineage: Bacteria > Bacteroidota > Bacteroidia > Chitinophagales > Chitinophagaceae > JAFIGV01. Next base: position 245,440 of record CBDCKE010000008.1, on the reverse strand, counting down.
CTTCTGAAGCAATAAGCCAGATGGAAGAAAACTTCGGACAACTTTTTCAGGCAATTCTGGATCATCCGATCCAATCCGGAACCATTATCCTGAACCTGATTCTGATTGAAAGCCTGCTGAGCGTGGATAATGCGGCGGTGCTGGCAACCATGGTGTTGGATCTCCCTAAAGACCAGCGGCAAAAGGCATTGAAATACGGCATTTTCGGGGCTTATATTTTCCGCGGATTGTGTTTGCTTTTTGCATCGCTGCTCATTCAAATCTGGTGGTTTAAACCGGTGGGCGGCATTTACCTGCTCATCCTTGCCATCCGGTATTTTTTTAAAAAGAAGAAAACGAATCTGCACCCTGACGCTCATAAAGAACTGGAAGAAAAACACCGCTCGTGGTTTTACCGGAAAACGCTTGGTGCCTTTGGTCCTTTTTGGGCTACGGTTATTTTGGTTGAGTTAATGGACCTGGCTTTTTCTATTGATAACGTGATTGCAGCCAATGCCTACACCCGAAATATTATTCTGGTGTGGACGGGTGTGTTTATCGGCATCCTGGCAATGCGGTTTGTGGCACAGGGCTTTGTAAAGCTGATGGAGCATTACCCTTTTTTGAACACCTGTGCCTATCTGATGATTTTGCTGCTGGGCATAAAACTTACCCTCGCCGGGCTTACGCATTTTCACCCCTGCATTGGGTTTTCATTGTGGCTGGAAGGTCCATTAGCTTGCCTCGAAAGCCAGGGAAAAACGCTGCCTGAAGGCGAGCACCCGATGGTGTGGGGCGATGTGCTGACTTCCATTGCAGGCATTGCCATTTTTGGATTGCCGGTATTGAGCAGTTGGTTGCTGGGGTGGCCTAAGCGGCGGGTGGGGAAGGTGGGAAGTTGATAAGTTGACAAGTTCATAGGGGGATAGGTTCATAAGTTGACAAGTTCATAGGGTTATAGGATTGATAGGTTCATAAGTTCATAGGAAAATTTACTTCTAGGTTGAAAAGGAAAACGCCATAAAAATTTTTGAGGAGAAAAAGTAAGGACGCTTTGGGATGCCGAAGAAGAAAAATGGTATCTGTCAATAGTTGATGTTATGTTTATTCTTACGGAACAAAAAGATTTCCAAGGCGCCAGAAATTATTGGAAGGTGCAAAAACACAGGCTGGTGAAAGAGGGCAATGAAACGGTTACAAATTCTAACCGGTTGAAAATGCTTGCCGCTGATGGCAAAGTGCGCATCACGGACATGGCGGATACGGAGCAGTAATTTCCGCAGCTGTGAACCCTGTTGATTTTGAAGAAAGCAAAAATGTAGCCCAACAGGGTGGAAACGTAGCTAAAATAGCGCGGCAGGAATTGGAAGCACGTACGGGAAAGCATGTAGTTTCCTCTTTAAATGTAAAAACACCCTTCACGGAAAAAATAAAAATTATGAATAATTGCCTTAAGTTGCCGTGATCACTTATCCTTACGCAGTTGGGTCCTGAAGTGCAGCCAAATTATTATCCTTATAAAAGGCATTGCGCGACTCCTGAAATTCTTCTGCAAGGCCAGTTACTAAGCCGTGGTTTTTATCCACACCTTCGTATACATCTCCAAGCTTTTTTTCCAACACACTGTTGCCCAGGTTTATGTTATCCGCTTCTATCTGGCTGATTTTTTTAAGAACGCTTTCCTGACTATTTGCAAGGTCTGCCAGTTCACGACCAATTTTATCCATTAAATCCAACTTTGCTAGTTTATCCATTTTAAAAAATTTTTAGTAATTGGGTGAAGGTAAGGTATTGAAACTTCTTAAAAGAATTTGAATAAAACAGCAAAGTTTCTACCGTGGATGAAGAGCCGCACTGAAAAAATAAATCCTCCCATTTCCAATTCTCTATCGTAATATTGCAATCTAAAAATAAAAACATTGGGCGCTACCAAAACAGAACATTTTACCAAGCGGCAAAACGAAATAGCTACCATCTTGAAGGCGTTGGCGCATCCTGCCCGAATAGCCATTATTGATTACCTTCTTTCTGTAAATTCCTGCATTTGTGGTGATATTGTTTCCGTTCTTCCGCTCTCCCAACCTACAGTTTCTCAACATCTTAAGGAGCTAAAATCGGCAGGATTAATTAAAGGAAATATTGAAGGCACTGCCATTTGCTATTGCATCAATGAAGCTACTTTTCAGCATTTTCAGCATTATCTATCCGGCATTTTTCATCACCTCAAAAATAAAAAAGACAATTGTTGCTAACCCGCTTTAAAAAAATAAAAACACAAAATCATGAAACTATCCAATCTTAAAACAGCCTTGCAATCCGCTGCCAAACTCAGTTTTCAATTGCCCGACAGCACATCTATCCCCGCTCATTTTCACGTAACGGAGGTGGGCATCATCATTAAAAATTTTATAGACTGTGGCGGCACCCAGCGAACGGAACAAAAAATTAATTTCCAACTCTGGTATGCTACTGATACCGACCACCGCCTCACGCCTGAAAAATTGCTGAAAATAATTGCAATTGCTGAAAATAAATGGAGCATCGGGGATTTGGAAATTGAAGTAGAATATCAAAACGAAACCACCATTGGTAAGTATGGGATAGATTTTAATGGTGAAAACTTCATCCTTTCCGGCACCAAAACCGCGTGCCTTGCCGAAGAAAATTGTGGCATTCCCGCCCAAAACAAAAAATAAAAATGGCTGAACTTCAATCTCAAACTTCCTGTTGCACGCCCGGGAGCGGCTGTTGCTAAAAAATTTAAACATGCAAAACAACCAGCCTACCGACAATAAAATCTGGGGTTATTTAAGCCGCCACAAACGGTTTGGGTTAATTCTTCTGGGAATTATCGTTCTCAACTCCCTCTTTGGCTTTGACCCAAAATTTACTTACATCAACCTTTTGTGGATTTTTATTAGTGTAGTAAATATTGATAAACAATGAAAAAAATTTTAGTGCTTTGTACGGGCAATAGTTGCCGTAGCCAAATGGCAGAAGGGTACCTAAAATATTATGCAGGGGCGAAAGCGGCAGTTTATAGTGCTGGAATAGAAACGCATGGCGTCAATCCCAAAGCTATTAAATCAATGCAGGAAGATGGAATTGATATATCCGATCACACATCTAACAACTTAGAAGAATTTCGCAGCATTCCATTCGATTTTATAATCACAGTTTGCGATCATGCACAGGAACGATGCCCTGTTTTTAGCACTAAGGCAAAGAAATTTCATCAAAATTTTGCGGACCCGGCAAAAGCTGAAGGAACTGAGGAAGAAAAAGTCACTCAGTTTCGTGTTGTGAGAAAAGAAATCAAAGAATATTGCCGAATGTTTGTAGAAAAAGAATTGGTAAACACGTCAGGTTTTGAAGATGTTCATGAAAAAGTTTGAAAAAACGCCTCTTTTCAACACTCAAATGTTTTTCCAATGGCAGGCGTCCACCAATTCACTCACCAGCTTCCCACTCCGCAAACACAACGGAATGCCCCCGCCCGGATGCACCGTTCCGCCGGCAAAAAATAAATTTTCAATGTTCGGATGCCGGTTAGAATGCCTGCGGAAAGCGGCGTTTAAAGAATTGCTGGACGCGCCGTATAAAGTGCCTTTGTAGGCAAAAGTTTGCTTCGCAATAAGCGAGGGCGTCAATGCATTTTCTGTTTCGATGAATGCCTCAAGGTTGGTTTGCAATGAAGCATTTATTTGATTTAATGCTGCTTCCCTAAAATATTTTTCCGGTTCAGGAGGTTTTTTTGTCGAATCGCACACCAGCATCACAAACCAGTTTTCTTTTCCAATTGGTGCATGAACGCCGGGTTCCATTTTAGAAGTGATGTTTACATACACATTCGGGGCAGCTTTTTCATTTTCAGAAAAGAAGATATTGTGGAGATGCAATTGCGGAAACACTTTTTTTATGCCCCAGTAAAATACGTATGCCGTGCTGCTCAACTCTTGTTTTGTCAATCGCTGAAAGCCTAGCTCATCGCGCAACAGACGGTCGTAAACGTGGTAAACATCTCCCGCAGCAATCACAAAATCGGCAGCAATTTTTTCACCCGCAGCTTCAATGCCTTTTATCAAGTTTTTTGAATGAAAAATGCGCGTCACTTCGCTGTTGAAAAAACATTGCACGCCAAGATCTTTGCAAAGCTGATGAAGCGCCTTCGGGATGCTTATCATGCCGCCCTTTGGATAAAATGCGCCTTCATTCATTTCAAGATGCGCAATCATGGAAAGCATGGCGGGTGCGCGTTTCGCCTCAGAGCCATTGTAAGTAGCAAAGCGGTCAAACAGTTGCACCAGTTTGGGATGATTCAATACGCGGTTGTGGTATTGATGCATGGTTTGCGTGAGGTAAGCAGGCTTCAGTTTTTGTAGTGCTTTCAATATTCGCGGCGATGCCCAGGTGCGCCATTCATGTATGGGTTCATTCAGGAAAATACTACCAATGGCTTCATAGGCTTCGCGGCAGTTTTGGAGATGTTTTAGTGTTGGTATTGGGTCAGCTCCCAGTTTGATTTCTATCTCGTTTGCCAGTAAACCATGGTCGGTAAAACAGCGAAAAAAGGTGCCGTCCTGCCAGTAATAGTGTGTGCTGATGTCCAGCTTTTGGTAAGAAAAATAGTCGTGCAAATTTTTGCCGCAATCTGCAAAGAGTTGCTCCAATAAATAAGGCTGTGTAAATAAAGATGGTCCGGTATCGAAGGAATATTCGCCAGATTTCAGCAAGCCGATTTTACCGCCGGGTTCCGCATTTTTATCAAACAAACTTACCTGAAACCCTTTGGCAGCAAGCCTTGCAGCGGCAGCCAGTCCTGCCACACCAGCGCCAATAATGCAAACTTTTTTGTGAGAAGCAGAACCGCTCATGCAGGTTGCTGCTGCAAATGTTGAATCAATTTGGGAAGCGCAAGCATAAGCCATGCAGTAAATTTTTCTGGCGCGGCAGCGATTTCTTTTTGCAATTCAGGGATGGAAATAAAACGGTGATTCATCACTTCATTTTTGTTAGGTGTGATGCGTGTTTCGGATGAAATAACTCCTGTAAAAACATGGTCGTATTCATGCTCAATAAGCCCGTTTTCCATAGGTGCTTTGTAAAGAAAATTAAAGCATTTCTGGAGTTCGGTATCAAAACCCAGTTCTTCCTGAAGTCGGCGGTGGGCAGCACTTTCAGTATTTTCTTCAGGTTTTGGATGACTACAGCAGGCATTGCTCCACAAGCCGCCGGAGTGGTATTTTTTTAAAGCACGCTGTTGCAATAAAACGGCTCCTGCTTCATTGAAAATAAAAATGCTGAACGCTCTGTGCAGGATGCCTTGCTGATGCGCTGCAAGCTTTTCCACTTTACCAAGTGGCTGGTCTTGTTCATTTACGCGGATAAGAAATTCCATAAAACAGAACTGCGATAGGGTGGAGGTAAATTTTTTAAAAACGACAAGCAATTTTCGCCTGCATCAGGATGAAGAACTTTTGATAATCAGGAACGCGTACTCTATTTTCAAGAATGGTTTTTGGGGGTGCGTTCCTGATTTTTTTAAAAAGCGTTCGGTAATATTTATAAGCTGTAAACACGCCGTGTCGCGCCTTCCAGGGCAATTGACGAATGCCTTTTAGCCCCTCATTAAAATCCTTTTCAATGCTGCTTTCAATATCTTCTTTAGCTGCCTTAGTAAAGTTCAAAAAGTCAAACCCGGGGAAGTATGCGCGGTTAAGCTGCTGATTATCCGCCTGCAAATCGCGTAGAAAATTTACTTTTTGAAAAGCGGCACCAAGCTTTTGTGCGGAGAATTTAAGCGAATCATACAATGGTTTATTTCCTTCACAAAAAATGCAAAGGCACATTAATCCTACCGCTTCGGCAGAACCAAAAATATAGTCATCAAGCTCTTCGGTAGTTCCATATACTTGCTTGTGTAAATCCAGTTTCATACTGTGTAAAAACGCCGAAATCAGCTCCTGCGGCAGATTATAGCGGTGCACAGCCTCCTGAAAACTATACAGAATAGGATGGATGGAAAATCGGTTTTCAATCGCTTGCCAAGTTGCGTCTGTAAATTCCTGCAGCATTTTTTCTTTGTCCTGCTCATGAAAAGTGTCCACAATTTCATCTGCAAAACGAACAAAGCCATACACATCAAACACAGGTTTGCGCAGGTCTTTATGCAGCAGTTTAATGGCGCTTGAAAACGAAGTGCTGTAGCTGTGCGTAACCATTTCGCTAAACTGATGGCAAACCTTATGATAAAGCGACAGCATCTTTTTTTGACTTTTTGAAAGTGGATAAAAGTTGGCGTGCTACAATTTCTCCTGAAATCAAAGCAGGCGGCACGCCCGGGCCCGGCACGGTTAGTTGTCCGGCATAAAACAAGTTGTTCAGCTTTTTGTTTTTGATAGAAGGTTTCAAAAATGCAGTTTGCATCAGCGTGTTGGAAAGCCCGTAAGCATTGCCTTTAAAGGCATTGTAAACGGTTTTAAAATCGGAAGTTGCAAAGGATTTCCGGTAAACAACATCGCTGGAAATGGAACTTTTCGTGCGGCTTTCAATTCTTTGCAACGCCATTTGGAAATAGCGCTCGCGTTCGTTTTTATACACTTCCAAACCGGCAGCAATGGGAATCAGGATAAAGAGATTTTCACAACCAGAAGGCGCTACGGAGTCGTCTGTTTTTGATGGACAACACACATACATCAACGGTTCGGCAGGCAATTCAGGAACATCGTAAAGCGCAGCGGCATGTGCGCTAAAAGGCGCATCAAAAAACAAATTGTGATGCTCCAAACCCGGAACTTTCTTCTGAATGCCCACATAAAACAACATGCAGGAAGGCGCCATTTTCCGCGATTCCCAATAGGATTCGGAATAGTTGCGAAAAGCTTTTGGCAGAAGTTGCTGTTCTGCATGATGATAGTCACAGGCGGCAATTACCACATCTGCTTCGTAAAAATTATTTCCTGAGCTTACTCCTTTAGCTTTTGAATGCTGCACTTCAATTTGTGTAGCCGCTTCATCAAACAAAAAGCGAACACCCAGTGATTCTGCCAGTTGCTGCATTGCATTTGCAATTTGCACCATGCCGCCTGCCGGATACCAGGTTCCCAACTGCATGTCAGCATAATTCATCAGCGTGTAAAGAGCAGGCGTGTTTTGGGGTAATGCGCCTAAAAAAAGGATGGGGAATTCTACCAGTTGCAGCAATTTTGGATGACTGAAAAATTTACGCACGTGGTGATGAATGGAAGTTAGCAAATCCAGTTTCAGCGCAGCTTTCAGCACATTGAAGTGTGCAAATTCCAAGGGAGAGATTCCTGGTTTAAACACGAAGTTTTGCATGGCTGCTTCATACTTAAAACGGGCTTCTTCTAAAAACGTTTTCAGGCGATTTCCTGCACCTGCTTCATAGTTTTCAAACAGGTTTTGCAAGGCAGAAAAATTTGCCGGAACGTCTGTTGTTTCATCTTTCCAAAACACACGGTAAGAAGGATCCAGTCGTTTCAGGGAATAAAAATCCGCGGTTGTTTTCCCGAATTTTTGGAAAAAACGTTCAAACACATCGGGCATCCAATACCAGCTAGGCCCCATGTCGAAAGTGAAGCCCGCCTCGCAGAAGGCGCTGCCTCTGCCACCCGCTGTTTGATTTTTTTCCAGCACCGTTACGTCATGCCCTGCTTTTGCCAAAAAACATGCTGCCGACATGCCTGCGAATCCACTTCCTATGACGATGATTTTTTTCAAAAAAGTTTTCTTTAGAAACGTAATATTCAGCGATCCAGTTGTGCGGTCAGCATTTTACGGGCAAAGTGGATGCGGCTTTTAATAGTGCCGAGTGGCTCCTGCGTGAGGTCGGCAATTTCCTGATACTTGTAACCAATGTAATAGAGTTCAAATGACGTCCTGAAAACATCGGGCATTCTGTTCATCACTTTTTTTATTTCAGCCATCCGCAAATTGCTCCATCCGTTGTTGCTAACGGTTTTCTTTTCGTTCATTAAAAGTTCGGCGGCGGTTTCATTTTCCACCTTCAAAAACTTTTTGTTGCGGCGATAATTGTTGATAAAGATGTTGCGCATAATGGTGTAAAGCCAGGCTTTGAGGTTGGTCCCGAACTGATATTTTTCCTGATTCAGCAAGGCGCGTAGCATGGTTTCCTGATACAAATCTTTGGCATCGTCGGCATTATTAGTGAGTGAGAAAGCGTAAGGCTGAAGGATATTTTCATGCTTCACTACAATTTGATTAAAGTCGGTGGCGGTCATTTTGTGTTTAATATTGAATACTGCAAAGCTAAACAAAAAAATGAAGCCAACCCTTTCAGCTCTCCCATGGTTCAGATTAAGTAATCATTACAAAATATGTCCTGAAACTATTGTCAGAACAGGGTTTCAGAGCTGTAACAATGTTTCTTTTACTTCTGCAAGGCTGAATAAAAGCTGCAGATTTTTAGGTTTTGAAAATGTTCGGGAGCGCAGCATAGAACCGGAAGCCAACAATTTTGATTTGGGAAAAGTAGCGGCAGCTTTATGTAAATACTTACCGGCGTCAAACTCATCAGCCACTGAAGTAAGGTGAATGTAGATGTATGCCGGTTTGCATTTTTCGTACACAAAATGGGCATCAATCAAAGGGCTGTTGGCGCCGAGATAAATTGGATTCTTGCCCGCTTTTCTTAAAAGATATTGGACGTAGAGTAAGCCCATGTCGTGCATTTCCCCTTCGGGTAAAAACAATAAAACGGTGGGAGCAGCATCTTCTTTTTTTGCCGGTAAATTTTCAATGGCAAGCGCAATTTTGCGGTAAATAATATTGCTCACCAAATGCTCCTGCGCGGGAAAAATCCGGTCGGTCATCCACATTAAACCAATTTTTTCAAGGAAAAGAAAAATAAGTTTTTCAACCGCTTCTTCCAGATTATGCTTTTGGGTATAGTCGTTGATATAATTCTCAAAACGGTCAACATCCGCATCCAGCATGGCTTCCAGCATTTCATTTACCAGCACGGAACGTTTGAACTGCGTGTCCGCAATTTTTTCAATCATGGAATTCATGTCATTGCCATTCATCTTGTGGATGTTGGAAATTTTGTAGCCATGATTGTTTAGCAATCCGATTCGGAGCGCCAGTTTCAGGTCGTCAGTATCGTAATAACGGATGTTGGTGGGCGTGCGTTTGGGTTGCAAAATGCCATAGCGTTGCTCCCAGATGCGGATGGTGTGCGCTTTTATACCCGTCAGGTTTTCAATGTCGCGAATGCTGAACCGGTTGTCGTATCCATTGCTGCGTATGCCTCCTGCCATTTTTAAAGAAAGTGTTTTAGCCCAAACAAAATGTTTCTGAAAAGGTTGAAAAAACCACAGGCATCATCCAAAAAGCTCCTTCACTTTTTCCATCCGGAAATTGAAAATGCCTTTCAGTTGTTTCCGCACAAAAAGCGCATGGGCTACATCTCCCAAGCCTGCTAGCGGCAATTGATAATGCAGCAAGTCGGTCATTAATACGACGCCTTCTTTTTCTTCAAAATGATGTTCATGATGCCAGATTTTGTAAGGGCCTTTACGTTGTTCGTCCACAAAAAACTTTTCCTTTTCAACGTGCGTAATCTCTGTCATCCAAAACATTGGAATGCCCAAAATGGGAGACACCTTGTAAGTGATAATCTGCCCCGGATACATTTCCTTTTGCAAGGCTTTGCTGGTTACTTTAAAGTTCATGTAAGGAGGCGTAATCGTTGCCAGATTTTTCGGGTCAGAAAAAAAATCCCACACTTTTTTTAGCGGCGCAGGAATGGTTTGTTCACACTTTAAATGATGTACACTCATGGGCTGGATAACAGTTAAAGCGCAGCGTTTGTTGTGCAGACAAGCCAATGCCGCAATTGATTTTTACAAAACCCGCAGCACCATTGCCTCCTTAACTTTAGCTGATTATGAAAGGCTTTTATTTCCAGAAATTTACGGGGGACGACAATCAGAAATCACCGTTTGAAAGGCTGCTTGACATGTTTATGGAGATGCTGCAATACACAAGTGGCGATGCTTCTGAAGCACTGCACTGGCTTACGCAATTGGACCAGCAATATGGTTTTACGACGGACGATTATGGCATGGGCGATTTTATTGAAGACCTGAAAAAGCATGGTTACCTAAAAGAAAATGAACCAGATGGCGTTTATTCCATCACCCCAAAATCTGAAAAAACAATCCGGCAGCGTTCTTTGGATGAAATATTCGGAAAGCTGAAAAAATCAAAACCCGGCAGCCACAAAACCAATAAAACCGGACGGGGGGATGAACTAAATCCTGAAACGCGCCCGTATGAATTCGGCGATTCACTGGATGCTATCAATTATGCCGGAAGCCTGATGAATTCTTTCGTGAACCATGGCATTGAGCAGTTTTCGATGCAGCAGGAAGATTTGGAAATTCATGAAACGGATTTTAAAACCCAAACCAGCACGGTGCTGATGATTGATATTTCCCACTCCATGATTTTGTATGGCGAAGACCGCATCACGCCTGCAAAAAAAGTGGCCATGGCGCTTTCAGAACTTATTACCACTCGCTATCCTAAAGACACGCTCGACATTGTAGTGTTCGGAAATGATGCCTGGCAAATTGAAATGAAGGACTTGCCTTACCTGCACGTGGGTCCTTACCACACCAATACTGTAGCGGGTTTGGAGCTTGCCATGGATATTTTGCGCCGAAGGAAAAACAACAACAAGCAGATTTTCATGATTACCGATGGCAAACCAACCTGCCTAAAAATCGGGCGGAAATACTACAAGAATTCTTTCGGCATTGATGCAAAAATCCTGAACCGCACACTGAACCTCGCCGGGCAATTGCGGAGAATCAAAATACCCGTAATCACCTTTATGATTGCCCAGGACCCTTATCTACAAAAGTTTGTGCAGGAGTTTACAGAAGTGAATGGCGGCAAAGCTTTTTATTCTTCGTTGGATGGATTAGGCAGCTTTGTGTTTGAAGATTATGAGCGCGGAAAAAGAAAAACAGTACGGTAAAGATTTCCGTTTTGCTGAAAGAAATCACCACAGATTTAACTTACCATCGTGCCCACTGACTGCCCCGTAACCACTGCCAGCAAATTGCCGCTTTTGTGCATATCGAACACAATGATGGGCAGGTTATTTTCCTGGCAAAGCGTGAACGCCGTCATGTCCATCACCCTTAGGTTTTGAGAAATAACCTGTGCAAAACTGAGTTTATCGTAGCGTGTTGCGGTCTTGTCTTTTTCAGGGTCGGCGGTGTAAATACCATCCACTCTGGTGCCTTTTAAAATAACGGCTGCCTTAATCTCAATGGCTCTTAGTGAACCTGCTGTGTCAGTTGTGAAATAAGGGTTTCCGGTGCCTGCGCCAAAAATCACGACGCGTCCTTTTTCAAGGTGGCGCATGGCGCGGCGGCGGATATACGGCTCCGCAATCTGCTCCATTTTTATGGCAGACTGAAGTCTCGTGTTTACGTTTATTTTTTCAAGCGCAGCCTGCAATGCCATGCCATTTATAACGGTTGCCAGCATGCCCATATAATCTCCCTGTGCGCGCTCGATGCCTGTTTCCGCTTCGTTCATGCCGCGATAAATATTGCCACCGCCAATCACTACCGCCACCTGCACGCCAATGTCGGTAATGGCTTTAATGTCCTGCGCATACCGGTCAAGCATTTGAGGGTCGATGCCGTAAGTGCGGTCGCCCATCAGGGATTCACCGGAAAGTTTCAACAGGATGCGGTTGTATTTTGGAAGCATGTGCTATTTGGGAAAGAAAAAAAATTGAAGAAAGGATGCTTGTTGCTTTTCAGCAGCGGGGGCAAAGAAAGAAAATTTTGGCGGGAATGGTTTTGAGCGCTGCACCGCTTCATTTAAACAACCTGGTTTTGGAGAGCGTGGCGTTCCGGAAGTAAACGTTCTTTCCTAAAAGCATCGGCAAGCAAAGCGCAGCTAACCGCCACAGGCACTATCATCAGGTATTTGTAAGGAATCTGCACAAAAAGATAGAACACCGCGATGTACATTTTGAAAGACAAAAGCAGAAAAGCATAAGGCTGCCCAATGCGTTTCCTCCATAAAATAAAACCACCGCAAAAAATGGAAGTGATGCCAAGGCAAGCCGCTAAGTGAATCATTTTGTAACGCTCCACCATAGTTTCCACCGGCATTTCAGGAAATAAACGCAACATCCCCGCACTGAAACCAAAGCCGTTTCCCATATGCCACATGCCTTCGTTTTTTCCGTTTATCCATTCGCCAATCGTTGCCTGCGTGTAGTAATTATATCCCTTCAAAAACATGGCGGTGTCGTGGCTAAAAAACGGAATGATGTACAGGCAAAGAACAATGGCAGCAGCAATGCCGGCAATCTTCCACAACACCTTTCCTTGCCCTGAAAGCAAAAGCACTATTACCGGCACGGGCAACCAAAGCACCAGGCTATATCGCGATAGCAAACAAAAGCCAAGTGCCATGCCTGCAAGCCATGTTTTCCTCCCTGCCAATGCCATGGAAAATATGAGATAGTACGCCGCAATCATTCCCTCCACGCTGTAAGCCATCACCCTATTATCGGTATCTGCCACGGCTAACCAAAGCAGCAAAGGAATAACCGGAATCAGCAACGCATAAACCCAATGTTTAAAATCTGCACGCCGCATCATCACTATGAAATAATAAAGCGAAGCGCACCAAAACAAAAACCAGGGGACGAAACGAAAATCAATCTTTAAAAGATATGCGGCAACAAATGGCATCCACATCATGGGGAGGTAAGTAGGATATAAACTGTAGGAAGAAAATCTAATTTCTTTGTACGCCCATTCATTATTCAAAAAATGCCGAACAATCTGCATAATGGAGGGAATTACATCCGAATGGCTGGCATCAGTAGCACTTAGCGGGGCTTCGCGGATGATATACCACAGCACATTAAACGACACTGCCGAAAGCGCGAAGAATAAAACCATCTGCACGGGTTTAATCCACCGCTTTGCGGGCAATGGCAAACGAACTGAATCATCCGCTTGCGTTTTGCTTTTCCAATAAAAAAAGGAGATGGCTACAGCTGAAAACAACAGCAGGAAAGGACCGGAATACATGTCCAGATTTCCCTGCCAATAAGTGAGCAACAGTATCTCTAAAAAACAAAAAAAGACGACCGCCAGCCTATACATTCCTTCTAAAAAATAAAACCCTTTTTTGCTGCTATGGCTTTGATAATATTGTTTAAACAAAAGGCACTTTCACCACCTGCGCCTTCACGGCTTTGTCGCGGATAATCACAAAAACTTCACTGCCCTCTGCCGCAAAATCTTTCCGCACATAGCCGAGGCCTACTGCTTTTGCAAGGGAGGGAGATTGTGTGCCGGAAGTAATATAGCCAAGGTCTTCGCCCGCTGCATTCTGGATTTTATAACCATGGCGCGGAATGCCTTTGTCCACCATTTCAAAACCCACCAACTTGCGTTTTATGCCTTCGGCTTTTTGCTGTTCGAGGATGTTTTTGGCGGTAAAATCTTTACTGAATTTGGTTATCCAGCCGAGGCCTGCTTCGAGCGGTGTGGTGGTGTCGTCAATATCATTTCCATAAAGGCAGTAACCCATTTCGAGGCGCAGCGTATCGCGGGCAGCAAGGCCTATAGGCTTCATGCCTTTGGGCGTTCCGACGCGAAATATTTCGTTCCAGATTTTCTCCGCACTTTCGTTTTCATCTTTAAAATAAATCTCCACTCCGCCGGAACCGGTGTAGCCCGTTGCGCTGATAATCACATCATCCACGCCTGCAAAATTGGCTTTCACGAACGTGTAATATTTAAGGTCGGCAATGTCGGTGTCGGTGAGTTGCTGCAAGTATTGCACCGCCTTAGGCCCCTGAATGGCAAGCAGGGCGGTGGTTTCAGAAATGTTTTCCATCTCTGCGCCTTCGGTGTTGTGTTCTACAATCCAGTTCCAGTCTTTATGAATGTTCGATGCATTCACCACCAGCATGTATTCCTCATTCGGGCGGATGCAATACACAATTAGGTCGTCCACAATGCCACCCGCATCGTTAGGCAGGCAGCTATATTGCGCTTTGCCTTCGGTCAGTTTCGAGGCATCGTTGCTCGTCACGCGCTGTATTAAATCAAGGGCATTTGCTCCGCGAATCATAAACTCACCCATGTGGCTTACGTCAAATACACCGGCATTTTTGCGCACGGCCTGATGTTCTTCATTAATGCCACCGTAAGAAATAGGCATGTTGTAACCGGCAAATTCAGCCATTTTAGCGCCCAGGGCAATGTGCATTTGGGTGAAAGGTGTGTTCTTCATTTAATCGTTTTTTGGAGAGATGAAATTGGGATGGGCGCAAAAGTAAGGTGGGAGAAGGTTTGATGAGGTTTTGAATCGCAGATTAAGGGATTACACAGATTTTATACTGCGGTACAAATCCGCGTTGTTTTTAATTCTGTTGAAATCCGCTATTCACAACTGCCCAAAACAAAAACGGGCAGTCATCGCTGACTGCCCGTTCCATCATTGGCTAATTACCGAATTGGCTAATTGCCTAATTGCATTTATTGCTTGCTAAACTTAAGCACTTGCTTTTGTCCGTTTGCATTCACTTCCACCATGTAAAGCCCTGATGCCAGTTCGTTTACGTTTAGTTCGGCTGCTGGCTCAGTGGTTTCTATTTGTTTCACCACCTGCCCGCTTATGTTGTAAAGACGGATGCTTGCTGTGCCTTCAAACGCACCCAAAGAAATAACTGCTTGGTTGCTTGCAGGGTTCGGATAGATTTCTACATCCAGGCTTTCTGTTTCTTCATAGACAGATGTAACGGCTGTGCGCAATGAAAGGATACCTGTTTTAGCAGTTTTAAAATTGCCTTTCAAAATGTGGGGTCCTCCGTTCATCCAATAGTTTGTGAAGGGCGCGTTGCCGTTATATTCTATTACTTCCACCTTGTATTTTGTATTAGCTTCCAAATTGGTTACCGGAATGCTGGATAAAATGCCGCCGCGATACACTGCATAAGTACCCGCCCCAAACTGATAGCCTAAACCATACACTGTGCTTCCGATATAATCATAACCATAATTGCCTACCTGATTGAAGATCGGATCAACCGGGCGGCTAACAGTGTTAGGCAATTTCGTAACCGTCACAATGCGGCCATCACCATCGCCGGGCGTAAAGCTGATATCCGCTGCATTGCTGGTAATGTTTGATACGCTTAGGTTGGAACTCGGCACGGTGGGGTTAGGCATGTGGGTATAAACATACTGGAAGATGGTTTCATTTGGGGTGCAGATGATGCCTGCCTCTGTGCTGTCATATTCCTGAAGGGTGAGATAATATAATGTTGCGGGGGTAAGATTGCCCAGTGTAAACTGGTAAACTGTCGCCGATGGTGCCTGTAAGGCAGCGGGCTACCACTTTCACGTTTGAAAAATTATCGTAAGGCACAATAGCTGCGTCGGTGTAATCAATATAACCCCTTGTACCGGTAATGAAAGATTCAGAGATGTCATTGTATTGATTATCACAGCCCAGGTTGCCTGTACCTTGCGTGGAAACCATTACCAGCGTTCCCTTGCCATTGCCTCTTTTAAATTTAATGCGGAAACCTTCGGAAGTGCGGTTATCAATCTGTAGGTCGGAGGGCATAACGGAGGGGCCTACGCGCTCCGTGAAATCAAAAATAGCTGTGTCAACGCTTTGACAAGCATCATCCGATGTGGTGACAGCCATAATCTGCAAATTGCCACCTAGATAAAGTGGCGCCACGCCATTGTTATCTGATAAATAAGCGCCATCGCCCGTGGTGGGTGTCATGAGCGCTCCATTCATAAACCAGGTAGTTGTGGGGTTTGCACCTCCATTTGTTATGTTGATGAAGGCATCTATCTGCGTGCCCCAGCAGATGGTGTTTCCAATAATTTCATTCACCGTGATGCCGGTCGAGACAGCATTTGCAGGATTAAACAACGAAACCGTTACCTGATTACTGAAGGAAAGCGTACCGGAAGGGTCGCCTTCAAACTGCGCATAAAAAACACCCCGGTTTGTAGTGGTATATATAACCGTATCGTTGGCGTTTGCAAACCCAGTTGCTTCAGGACCGAATGCCAATGAGCGAAAGAGGGTATAGTTACCGGATTCCCCAAAATCATACATTTTAATGGTTACGGAACCGCCTGCGGCAATGCAATTCACTGAGGCTTCAAGCGTGATGGCTTGCGCCTGTTGCACAATAGCCGGGCTTGCCAAAAGCATAGCGGCAGCAAATAATTTAGTGAAGGTCTTTTTCATGATGATGATGTTTTAGAAAGCCGGTTTGTTTAAGTGCCGGTTGTTATCCGTTTTTCAATGGCAATGCCAAAGCGTTTGTTTGATTCACTTTATCATCGCGCAGCGAATAGAAGAAATTTTGCTCAAACCCTTGTCAGTGAGGCATTTCAAGTTATGATGCAAGGGCTTAAAAAAAACGGCAATACGCTATGGTATTTACCGATTCCAGTAAATGATTTTTCCGAAAGCCGGAAAGTTTTTCCAAAGAAAAGATTCAGGCTATGCTCCTCCAGCCAAAAAAATTCCGCTCCCTCCATCCGCTTCATCATCACTCAAAAACCTAAAAATAAAACGGGCAATCATCGCTGACTGCCCGTTTCATCATTTGCTAATTGCCGAATTGGCTAATTGCCGAATTGCCGAATTAATTATCGCTACCTAAACCTTAATACTCACCACCGCGCTTGGCTGCCCTATTTTTTCATCATCCTTGTTGATGTAATAAGCATAGTATTCACGGAGTTCAGGCGTGCCTTCCACCTTGTTGGTCCCCACGAAAATAATTATCTCTTTCCAAAAAACAAAAATTTTTCCCCACGATGAAATGGAGCAATGCTTCCACGACATGGAGAAGTTGCACGGAGTGATGGAAGAATTGCACCACGGCATGGAGGAATTCCTCCACGGAATGGGGGGGACTATTTTCATCAAAAAAAACAAACGCGCAAAGCGCGGCGCAGCCGTTACGGCACCACCACCAATGCCCCGCCGGAGGTATTCACCGTGCCATTATTAATAAACACGCCATTCACCGTCAGCACAGGCATCCCGCCTGCGGCAAAAGAAATAACAACGCCGGCGCCAAGGGTGAGGTTATTGGCTGCGGCATTGGTGGTGGAAATGGTTATCAGAATGTTTGGAGGGATGATTACGTTGCTGAAGGCGGTGGGAATATTGCCGCAATTCCAGTTGAGCGGGTCGTTCCATAAGGCATTGCCTGCTGCGCCTGTCCAATAGATGGCGGTGTCGGTAATTATTTTGTTGGAAGTAGCGGAAATCATGCCGGGGGCGGAGGAAGTAACGGTGCAGGTGATGGTGTCGCCGCCCATTAGCGGAGTGCTTATGTAGGTAGCATTGATGGCACCGGCGATGGGGGTGTTTTCATTTTTCCATTGATAAGCGGGGGCGGTGCCGGCATTGGTGGCATTGGCAAAAAAGGTATCGGCATAGCCTGGGCAAATGGGCGAAAAGGCGGCGGAGATGGTGATGGCGGGTGTATAATAGTTAGTTGAATCGATTATTACGGCGAAGTACGGACGGGTTACGCTGTCTAACATGCGGAAATCGCCGGCAAGATAAATGGTGTCGTTGTGCACATCGAGAGCGTAAGCAAATCCATTGTATCCGGGATCCGGATCCATAATTCTTACATTAAAAGCCGTAGGGGCACCTGTAGCTATGTTATAAGCTGCGAATTCATAAGTTGGTCCATTTGGGGGTAGATTGTACCCTTGCGCAACATACACCGTGTTGTTTTGGTTGGCCTTCATTGCATAGAAGCTACCGGGTGCATTTATTACGGAGAGTACATTGCCTTGCGTAGTATCCAGCACCGAAATGCCTTGGGAATAAGTGTTTGTTGCAGCGTTATAATTAACTCCGTAAAACGCCACACTGTCGTGCGTAGTAAACTGGTAAAGAAAGTTGGCATTTAAAGGGAAGGAAGGGTTGAATGGTTTTACGTTTACTGCCGTGGTTGAAATGTCGAATGCGCCAATTCTGTTGCGTGGATAATTGCTTAGCTGACTGAACCATCCATCAACATACAGCGTGTTGCCCACTCTTTGCAAGGAGGTTACGGGGGGATTGAAATACGCTGAACTTGGGTAAGTCGCCACAATGCCCGGGTTCCAGGGGAGGAGAGAATAGGTTTGGCGGTCTAAAGCGGCGATGTAATTTCTTAGCGTCCCGTTTATGTAATTGAAAGTGCCCCCGATGTAAACCGAATTCGTAACTGGGCTAACGGAAACGGAGGTGAGGTTAGGCAGGTTATTCGTGT
Organism: Flavipsychrobacter sp.; assembly: GCA_965218185.1. GTDB lineage: Bacteria > Bacteroidota > Bacteroidia > Chitinophagales > Chitinophagaceae > JAFIGV01. The sequence goes on along the minus strand of CBDCKE010000008.1, from coordinate 227,112 downwards.
TGGTAGAGGCGAGCGAAAGCGTAGCGGTATCTATTGCCAGCAGCCCGGTGTTGAAATAACTTCCATTTACCACTGCGCTAAAACTGCCGGCAGCCAGCAGTTTGCTGCTATCCATTACCAGGCTTTTACCCTCGTAGCCGTTTGAGAAAATGATATTGATGGGCTTTGCCTTACCTGTAGTGATATCTAAGGCAGCGATGGCTTCACTGGAAATGCAATTGATTAGGAGAAAATCACCCCCCACAAATAATTTGTCGTTAGAGAGGCTGAGTGTGTAAACGGTTTTAGTGTTTCCGCCAATGGCGGGGTTAGGAATTGTAGCTATTCCGGTGGCGGAATCAATAATGGCAAGCCCTGAACGCGGGTTGGTGCCCAGGGTAGTGAAGAAACCGCCTGCATACACTTTTCCATTGCTCACCTGGATGGCGTGCACCTGGCCATAGTTAGGGTAGGCAAAGCCACTCACGTTGGGGTTCCATGCGGTGGGGTTAGAGATATTGAAGGGTACGGCAGCAATACTTTTTCTGGGATAACCTTTCACTTGAGTGAAATCACCACCGAGGTAAACAACGTTGCCGCGGATGGTGATGACACGCACGGTGTTGTTCGGGTGCGGGTTCCAGGGTACGAGTGTCAATGCCTAAAAACCGTTGACTGGTATTTGCCTCATAAAAGAAGAGTCTGCGATCAAGATACTTAGAGTCTGAGGCTTTGTTTGACCCACTTATGGGGGGGCTTACACCCCCTCACAAATGAAGTCTGCTTCCAATGACCTCGTCATCTTCGGCTTTGTTTGCCCGACCAAAAGTACCCCATCGTTTTCATACTCAATCGGGCTTTGGTATTGTAACGATTTATGCGGCCGGTCTGTATTATATAACTTCACCGACTTTACCACTTCCCGCTTCAATGCTGCCAAATTATTTATACTCCGGTGCGCCAAATAGTTATTCTTTATAATCCCGTTTAAACGCTCTGCTTTTCCATTCTCCCACGCCCATTCGCACATACTATTGTGCATTTTATGCTTGCGGGTGAAGGCTAAAAATTCCTGATCATAATACTGGCCGCCTCCGTCTGAATGGAAAATTATCCCTGCTGAAAGTTGCCCGCCGCGGTTTGCTACTGCCATCCGCAGAGCCGGCAAAGTGGTCTGCTCCGTGCTCAGTCGGTCGGAAACCTGATAGCCCAATATGCGACGTGAAAAACAATCCATTACGAAGGTGATGTAGTAGTACCGCTCCCCCACTTCGAAGTAGGTAATGTCACTGCTCCACGCCTCGTTCAGACGTTGTAAAATCTTACCGCTAAGCAAATCAGGAAAACGAATCACACCGCTGCTATCGGTGGTGCGAGGCCGCAACTGGCGCGGCTTTGAGCTTAGTCCCTGCGCTTTGCAAAAATGCTCAAATGCGTCCCTGCCAATGCCTTCAGGCTGTAGCTTGTGATACATAGCACGACAACTTAACGTGGGATGGTCGGCACGGATCTGCATTATTAAAGTCCACAAGTCTGCCTGGCGTTTTTCTGCCTTTAGAATACGGTTCAGCATCTGATGCACACCCTGACGGGTAACACCCGTTGCACGGTAAAGATTGTTTAGACTAACGCTCATGGCTTCCCTGTTTCTCCAGAACCAAATGAGGGCGTTTCTGAAAATTTTTTTTTGATGTCCACACCGTAAGTCTCTTCCGCTAATTCAATCATCTTGTCCCGAAAGTCAAGCTGCAATTGCTTCTGCCCAACGGCGCGTTCCAGTTCAGCCACCTTCCGCTCCAGCTCCCGCAGCTTCAGTGTATCACTTTCCGATTCAACAATGGTGCGCACTCCTTTCATATAATTGACCCCGAATTTATTTAGCCACTTAGACACGCTGTTCTCGCGCACCTCATACTGACGACTTACCTGCGCAATAGTCGTAATTTTCTGTTCAATTTCCCGAACTTTCTTGCGCTTAAACTCTTCACTGAAGAACCGCCGCCGCCGCTCCTCCGTACTCTGTTTAAACTGCATCCTGTTTGCCATAATATCAATGGTTTTAAAAGTGAAAAATCTCTTTAAAACCAGTCAACTTATTTCAGGCACCGACAGAGTGCATCGGTGGTGATATCCATAGCAGCCAGGTTTGGGCGTGTTTGCCCGTTGAAATAATAAAAATCACCGCCCACATACAATCTGTTTCCTTTCAGCGCCAGCGCATATACATAGCCGGGACCTGTAATTGCGGCAACATTCGGGTTCCAAGCATCCACAATTCCGGTAACGCGGTCTATCCTTGCCAGGCTTTTATGCGCCATGCCATTGAGGGTCGTAAAATATCCGCCCACATACAGTTTATCACCCACCACCAGCAAGGAATTTATCCCGTAAGAATTGCCTTGAGGTGCCGACTGTATGGGATTCCATGCGGTGGGTGAGCCCAGGTTGGTATCCACTTCGGCAACATAATATCTTGTTTGTCCGCCCACGCTCGCCAGTCCTGCGCTACCAATGTAAACCGTGCTATCACCCATCGTTATGGATTGCACACTATAGTTTGTGTTGGGATTCCAGGGGTTTAAAGTTCCATCCGCATTTATGCGGGCGGCACCATTGCGGGGTTCGTTGCCCACTTTGGTAAAATACCCCACGATGTACCATCCACCTGCGCCATCGGGTATTGATTGGTACACTGCTGCGTTAGGCTCCACGGCGTTAATATTTGCCAGTCCGGTGCCGGTATCTATCATGGAGCCGAATGATTTTGGGTATCCCATATTTCTGAAAATCCCGGCGAGGTACACGGTGTTTCCGCTTTTTAAAACGGCATTCACCCTTCCATCGGGCACCATCCAGTTTTCACCAATGTAATGGGTTAGTTGCTGCGCAGAGATATCAGCAGTGCAAAAAAAAAGAAAGGTTACTATGGCGAAGTATTTTTTCATAAAAAGAGGGTGAGAAAAATAAAGGTAGTTGTTATTCTTTCACACCCGTTCGCCCCCCTCCCTCACCTGATTCCGCAACAAATCCTCAAAAGCATCCCTCCGGCGAATTAATGTTGCGGTGCCCTCTTTCACCATCACTTCAGCAGGTTTCAGCCTTGAGTTGAAGTTGGAACTCATCTCAAACCCATATGCACCGGCATTGTGAAAACACAATAAATCTCCTTCGCGCACTTCGTTCAGCACCCTGTCCCAGGCAAAAGTGTCGGTTTCGCAAATGTTGCCTACAACGGTATAAATTCTTTCGGCGCCGCCGGGGTTAGAGATGTTGGAGATGCGATGGTATGCATCATAAAACATGGGGCGGATGAGGTGATTAAATCCTGAATTAACCCCCACAAACACGGTGGCGGTGGTTTGTTTAATCACATTTGCCTTCACCACAAAATAGCCGCATTCACTCACCAGATATTTTCCCGGCTCAAACCAGATTTCCAGTGGGCGGCCGTAGGTTGTTTCAAATTCTTTCACGGCGTCGGTAAGTTTTGCGCCGAGGCTTGTTACGTCGGTTTCCATTTCACCCTCCTGATAGGGAACTTTAAAACCAGAACCGAGGTCAATAAAATCAAGCTCCGGAAAATGCGCAGCGGCGTTAAACATTATTTCGAGGCTTTGGAGGAAAACGCCCACGTCTTTAATCTCGCTGCCGGTGTGCATGTGCAGTCCGCGCACTTTGAGGTTGGTGGTTTTCACGATGCGCTCCATGTGCCGCATCTGATGGATGGAGATGCCGAATTTGGAATCAATATGCCCGGTAGAAATCTTGTAGTTGCCGCCTGCTTCTATGTGCGGATTAATGCGGATGCAAACGGGATATCCATCGCCAAAGCGGTTGCCGAATTGCTCCAGAATGGAAATGTTATCGATGTTGATGTTGACGCCCAGTTGCTGTGCCTCTATAATCTCCGCAAGGTCTACGCAGTTAGGTGTAAAAAGGATGTTGGCAGCCCCGAAACCTGCCAGCAGCCCTAGTTTCACTTCGTTGATGCTTACGCAATCTAACCCCGCACCGAGGCTGTGGATGTGTTTCAGGATGTGCAGGTTGCTAAGCGCTTTGCAGGCATAAAAAAAGCGAGTGGGGTGCGAGTTGAAAGCATTTTGCAGCTTTTCGTATTGGGCGGTTATTTTTTCGGCGTGGTATATGTAAACCGGCGTGCCGAATTGGTTGGCAAACTCTGTAAGTGTTTGGGGAGTGAGCATTTTGTTTGTTTTTTTTGAAAGAATGAATGCGTGAGGTGATGGTTTGGTTTAAATAAAAAAGTGCGCATCCTTTTTAAAGATGCGCACAAAATGGGAAAGTGGCACAAAGCCCTTCAGCTCCTTTTAGTAAAAATCATAATCGCGCCGCGCAATGTTCAGCCGAACGCCCGCATAGAAGTAAGTGCTGGTTTGCGCTTTTCCGTCTTTAGGATTGGAGTATTCAAACACTCTGCGCGTGCCGCCTAAGTCGAAAAATAAATTCTCTTTCAGCTCGTAAGAAAGGTTCAGGTTGGCAAGAAAAGTATGCGCACGCAAGCCGTTTATCAGGCTTACACCATAGTTTTTATTGGGCACATCAAAGCCGCCATCGCGCGTGTTGTAATTCTGGAAAATATTGCTGCCCCAGTTCGTTCCGTTGCTGTCTAAACCCTGCACGTAATACATGCCTTTTGCAGAAACGTACAGGTTTTTAACCGGCTGATAGCGAATGAAACCTACTGCCTCTGCAAAGCCCGCACCCAGCGGATGCGCAAGCGGCTGATTATAGTGTGTATAATTAGATGTGCTGTCGTAGTGCGTGTAAGTGTATGGGCGCACCAGGTTTATTTCACCCTGCAAATCCAGGTTTTTTACGGTGAAGGCATCGAAGTATTTACCTCCAAGTTGCACGCCGTATTTGTTTCCCCACCAGCCTCTGCCGCCAAAAAGTTCTGAGGTTTTCAATTCATCAAGCATCAACTGCCCGTAAAACTGAAGGTGTTTTGCTGCGATGATTTTGAAGTTCAGTCCAATGTTTACGTTATCAGGCGAACCAAGCCCGCGCTCAATGGCACGGAAGAAAATAATGGGGTTCATGTAGCCAAATTCAAACCGGTCGCGGCGACTGAATATCACACTTTCAAACACGCCGAGGTTCAGCCATTTGGTAAGGTTTGCAGAGAGATAATGCATTGTGGCGTATTTGTGTGGCAGCCTGCGATCTGCGCCCCGCGTGTATTGTGGCGTCAGCTCCATGAAGAGGTTCTGATAATTAAGCCTCCATATTTTGGTGTTTATTCTTAAGAAGGCATTGCTTGCGCCAAAGTCAGAAAGGAACAGACTGCGGTATCCGTCGCCGATAAAATGCTTGTCGTAACCCGCCGTTACGGTCACATAATCTTTCACCACTGCAAAATCAAAATAGCCACGCGCCAGCAGGTAATCGTAAGTGCCTTTGTTTTTGTTTGAGAAATAATCGGCACCGGGCACTGCAGTGTATTTATCGATGTAATTGTTGACGTAGGAAACGGGCTGCTCCTGATTGTCGGTAACGTAAGTATAGAACCCTATTTTCTTAGCCACCCATCCCCTCACTTCAATGCCCCGGGAGCTCGTAAAGCGGCTGTGGTCTGTAATGCCGGTGCCTCTTTCATAAATAGCTGTCCCTGAAATAACGGGGTTTACTACCAGAAAAAAGTCTTTGGTTTTTACGTACTCAAAATTGGGTTGCTTCGTGTAAAATGTTTTGAACCAGGGTGTTTTTGAATCAATCGCGCCGTCTCCGTCGGGCGTCCATTCGCCGCTTACGCTGATGGCGTGGTCAATGTTATAGCGGTCGATGGCAGTAAGCCCTATGCTGCGGGAATCTTGTCTTTTTTCAAGCAGAAACTCCACGGCGCCTTTTCGCGGAACCGGTTTTGCACTGAGGAAAATACTGTTGGAAAGCGCGCCGCTACGGGTTTCCAGCCTGTCGAGCAAATGAAGGTCTTCGATGCCCATTTGCAGATAAGTGGTTTGCGCATTTGCGGAAGCGGCAAAGGCAAACAAGGCAATGATGCAGAAACATTGGCGTAGCATAAGGAGCGACTGTTTTTATTTTGCTGCGAAATTAACTTCAATAAACCGGCAACAATCAAAAAAGCTTATGACTTCTGTTTTAATTAAGAACGCCACCATTGTAAATGAAGGCACGCAAACGCAGGGCGATGTGTTATTGAAAAACGGGCGGATTGAAAAGATTGCTTCCTCCATTGCATCTTCAAAAGCCGAAAGAATAATTGATGCCGAAGGCCTGCATTTGCTGCCCGGCGTTATCGACGACCAGGTGCATTTCCGCGAACCCGGGCTTACCCACAAAGCCACCATCGGCACAGAAGCAAAAGCGGCAGTGGCAGGCGGCACCACCACCTTCATGGAAATGCCAAACACGGTGCCCGCGGCGCTTACAGCCGGTTTACTGGAAGAGAAGTATGCCATCGCTGCAAGAGATTCCGTAGCCAATTATTCCTTTTTTATGGGCGTGAGCAATGATAATTCGGAAGAGGTTTTGAAGATGAACAAGCGGAAGAAAGAAGTCTGTGGCGTGAAGATTTTTATGGGCAGCAGCACCGGAAACATGCTGGTGGATAATTACGTAACGCTCAATAAAATCTTCGGCAATTCTGAATTATTAATCGCTACCCACTGCGAAGATGAGCGCATAATAGCCACCAACAAAGAACGTTTTCCCACCGCCAACGATGCGGCATTTCATCCCCTGATACGCAATGCGGAAGCCTGTTTTGAAAGTTCCTTTTCGGCGGTGCAATTAGCGAAGCAAAACGATACGCGGTTGCACATTCTGCACATCACCACCGCCCGCGAACTGCAGCTTTTTGGCAACATGCTGCCGCTTTCTGAAAAGAAAATTACGGCGGAAGTATGCGTACACCATTTGCATTTCACATCGGACGATTACCAGCGGTTGGGCAACAAAATAAAATGCAACCCCGCCATCAAAGCGCCTGAAAACAAAGCAGCACTTTGGGAGGCACTCCTCGACGACCGGCTTGACGTAATTGCTACCGACCACGCACCGCACACGCTCGAAGAAAAAGAACAGGATTACAAGAACGCACCAGCCGGTTTACCGCTTGTGCAACATGCGCTTTTAATGATGCTGGATTATGCAAAGCAGGGAAAAATATCGCTTGAAAAAATGGTGGAAAAAATGAGCCATGCGCCCGCCGTTTGTTTTCAGATTGCAGAACGCGGCTTCATTCGCGAAGGTTATTATGCAGACCTCGTGCTCGTGGATTTACAAAACGGCATGGAAGTGAAAAAAGAAAACCTGCTGTATAAATGTGGCTGGTCGCCGCTGGAAGGACATCATTTTCCAGCTTCCGTGAAATACACTTTCGTTAATGGCAACATCGCTTTTGAAAACGGCAGCATCAACAATAATGTGCGCGGTATGCGGGTTTTATTCAGCAGATAAATGCAACCAGACAACACCACCCTCCACGACCTTTCCTTCTTTTCTTCAGGCACAGAAAACATCTTCGGGCTGATAGATTTCACCATCACGCAAATGGGAAAAGACGCGCTGCGCAAGCATGTGCATCATCCACCTAAAACCTTTGAAACCCTTGTTGCCTTGCAGGAAAGCGTTCGATATCTCGCGCATCATCCTGAAAAATTTCCGGCAGTAATTACCAACGGCACACTGGTGATGGTGGAAAAGTTTTTTGAATCGTCAGATGGTTTTTCAACGCCGCCATCCGGCATTCAGCTCATGTTTGGCAATCAGCTTCTGAAGCTTTTTAACCGGCAGGAATATTTCTTCACGCAGTTTTCCATCTCCCATCTTGCTGATTTTTTAAAAGGTTGCATGGTGTTGATTGAATGGCTGGAAGACGCTGCTTTGCCTGACGGATTAAGAACAGTGCTTCAAGAAATAAAATCAGAAATGGAGAAGCAGAGACTGATACCGGAGTTGTTGCTTATTTCGAAGGACACACCGTTCCGGCAATTATCAAAGCTGAGCTTTAAAGCCCGCCGCGAACTGAAGAATACCGTGCAAAGATTGATGCAGCTTTATGCAACACTGGATGCCTGGCGGAGCATGGGTAAAGCCACGCTCCATCACCAATGGACATTCCCTGGAATATCCAACACTACGCCTACGGTTTATAACGTCACCGGACTTTATCATCCGCTTTTAAAAAAACCTGTTAGCTACGATGCCGCATTTCAGGATGGTAAAAACATGCTGCTGCTGACGGGCGCTAACATGAGCGGCAAAACCACCTTCATGCGGGCATTGGGCGTGTGTGCATTGCTGGCGCATTTAGGCATGGGCGTTCCGGCAAATGCCTGCACCATTTCTTTCTTAAAAGGCATTATCACCAACATGCACGTGGAAGATAATTTGCTGCGCGGCGAGAGTTATTTTTTCGCAGAAGTGCAGCGGATGAAAACAACGGCGAAGCAATTATTGCAACCCATGCCCAACCTGGTGTTGATGGATGAACTCTTTAAAGGAACCAACGTGCATGATGCTTATGAATGCACCCGCGCGGTGCTCGATGGTTTGCTGAAACACAAACATCACATCATGGTGCTATCCACACACCTTTATGAAGTGGCAGAGCAGTTTAAAAACGAGGGCGGCATTCAGTTGGCTTATTTCGTAACGAGCATGAAAGATGACAGCAGCTACTCCTTTTCATATGCATTGAAAGAAGGCATTTCAACAGACAGAATCGGCTACCGGATTTTACAAAAAGAAGGCGTCATTGATTTATTGAATCAGCATCCACAGTAAGCGCAACGCTTCCGTCAGGCAAGCCGCTGTTTTGAGGCTATTTTTGCCACCCTTGAAAAATCATTTTCCAGCCTATCCCTTTCTTACCTTCTGAAAACCACTTTGAAAGCCGTGCTTCGGCACACTCCCGAAAAACTATGACAGAATTCCGCCCCGGCAGATTTCAGATACTACCCACCATCGTTAAAAACCTCATCATCATCAACGTAATAATGGTGATGATACAGTTTGTGCTCGGGCAGCGCGGCATAGACCTCGCTGATTATCTCGGCCTGCACTACTGGCGGTCGGATTTATACAAACCCTGGCAACTGGTTACCCACATGTTTATGCACGGAAGCGCCTTCGATTTGAACGCTACTATCATGCACTTGTTCGGGAACATGTTTGCGCTGTGGATGTTTGGTAGCGTGTTGGAAAACGTGTGGGGAGCGCAGCGTTTCCTGATTTTCTACCTCGTTTGCGGACTCGGCGCAGCGGCATTGCATCTTGGCGTTTTGGGTTATGAAAATCATTTGTTCCAGACTGCTTTCTATAATTATCAGCAAAACATTGGGCTGGATACTTATCTCCGATTTATCCAGGAGCAAGACCTTGACCACATTGGCGCCTTCACCAATCTCCGCCAGTTTTGGGAAGCCAATCCATCCTGCTCCAACTGCGCGGGAAATTCGGTTTCGCTCATCAATCAATACTATGATTTGCAAATCAACGAAGCCACCGTAGGCGCGTCAGGCGCGGTATTCGGGATTTTATTTGCCTTCGGATATCTGTTCCCAAACACCCTGCTCTACATTTATTTTCTGGTGCCTATTAAAGCAAAGTATGTGGTGGGCGCTTACGCTTTGTTCGAGATTTATGCGGGCTTCCGAAACTCTGCCGGAGATAACATAGCTCACTTTGCACACCTCGGAGGGATGGTGGTAGCGTTTATTCTGCTGAAAATCTGGAACACAAAAAACCGAAAAAACTTTTACTAAAAAGCTTCCGCCGATGCACACTTCCTACAAACAATCCATCCAGTCAGCCATTCCGCGTTACGAGCATAATGCCGTGCTGCAACTCATCATTGCAAGCGGCGTAACGCTGATTATGTATCACTTCACCCGCATCGTGATGCTGACGATGAACATTGACCAGGCGCAGGTTTATGAATGGCTGGTGCCCAATGTTTCGCTTCCTGAAGTGGGGCAGTTTATTAAAAAACCATGGACGCTTTTCACTTATGGATGGGTGCATGAAGGTTTTTGGGCGTGGGCTACCAACATGATTTGGCTTTACTGTTTTGGCTCTGTGCTGCAATCCATTTCTGATTATAAACAACTCATTCCGCTCTATCTTTTTGGATTAACCATGGGTGGGATATTTTATCTCGGCGGGCAGTTTATCCCAAATCATTTGTTTGAGGCTCAAACCCCATTTTTTATGGGTGCAGAAGCTGGCGTTACGTCATTTGGTATCGCTGCATTGGTGGTTTCTCCGCGGCACAGGATGTATCTCGCTCCGCAATTCACCATTCCGATTATCATTATTGTGGCGGTGTATTTATTGCTGCATGTGGTGATGGCTTTGCCTTCCGATGTGCCGTTGCTAATGCTTCACGCCGGCGGCGCGGTTGCGGGAATTATTTACGGCTGGCAATTGAGGCGTGGCGCGCTTCCCGGTAATTTTATTTACGCTGCATTTTCAAGAATTGAAAGTATTGCAACGCCTGATGAACGAAAAATTGCCAGCCAAAGGAAGAAGAAACGCGAACAGATTGTTGCACAACATTCCAACGAACAAAACCTGATTGATGCGCTGCTTGATAAAATAAATGAGCGCGGATACAATGCCCTCAGCCGCGAAGAAAAAGAAACCTTGAAGCGCATTGGCAGAGATTAAAACCGGACTGTGAATAAAGTAAAATCGTTTTTCAGCAATTCCATTTACCTGATTAACATCGGCTGCATTTTGTGGCTGGCGCTTTGCTTGCTTGCCTCCATAATCAGTCCGGAGGAAGTGCGCTATCTGCAGCTTTTCAGCCTCACTACGCCCTTTGCCATTCTGATAAACTTCCTCTTCTTTCTCTTCTGGATTTTTTCTGCAAAAAAACTTCGCTCCATTCCTTCCCTCCTTATTTTATTAGGCTGCTATCAGGTTATTCCCGCCATTTTCGGCTTTCATTTTTTCACGAAGAATAATTGGCAACAAGAGCCCAACAGTTTTAAACTCGTATCCTGGAACACGCATGGAATGGGCATCTTCAACAAATCTTCTCAGAAAAAAACAGCTACCGAAATCGTTGATTATTTGTTGCAGCAAGACGCAGATATTTTGGTGTTGCCTGAATTTTCTGTGAAAGCAATTACGGAGAGCAGTATTCATAAATCAAGGCTTCAGAAAGAAGGTGGTTACAAAAATTATTACTTCACCATGGACAATGGTTTAGGTGCTGACCTTTTGATTGGCACTTCTATTTTCAGCCGTTTTCCGGTGATTAATTATCAGGGCGTCTTCCTGGACCCAAACATTGCTATCAGTTATTCTGACGTGGTTTTTCCTTCTCACGACACGGCGCGTTTATTTGCCGTTCATCTCCACACTTTCGGTCTTACCGACAATGATAAATCGTACATAGAAGAAGTAAAAAAGCGGAAAGCAGAAGGGTTGAAAAAGTCACGTTCCTTCCTTTGGAAATTCAATAATGCCTATGCTTTAAGAGCGCAGGAAGCGGATAAACTTGCGGGCTATATTTCTGAAAGCCCTTATCCGGTGCTGGTTTGCGGGGATTTTAATGACCTCCCATTTTCTTACACTTACGCCACTATCCGCGGAAACCTGGATGATGCATTTTCAGAAATGGGACGCGGCTTTGGCAGAACCTACAATCAGATTGTCCCGACGCTGCGCATCGACCATGTTTTTTTCGATCCTGCACTGTTTGAATTAACCGCTTTTGAAACGCCGTATGTTTCGCTTTCTGACCATAGTCCCATCCTCACAAGGTTTCGTTTAAAGAAGTAAGGCAAGCAGGCTTAACGCTTATTTTTGCGCCTATTTTTCAGCCTGATGCAAGACCTTTTTATTTACAATTCCTACTCCCGAAAAAAAGAAAAGTTTGAACCGATTACCCCTGGTCATGTGGGTTTGTATGTGTGCGGTCCAACGGTTTCAGGAGAATCACATTTAGGACATGCACGCCCTTACATCACCTTCGATATTGTGTTCCGGTATTTGCAGCACCTGGGTTATAAAGTGCGGTATGTAAGGAACATTACAGACGCGGGGCATTTTGAAGAAGAGGGTAGGGCGGCAGTGGATAAAGTGAGCACCAAAGCGCAACTCGAAATGCTGGAACCTATGGAACTGGTGCACAAATACACCAACCTTTTCCACAGCGGAATGCGGCAGTTTAATTGCCTGGAGCCGAGCATAGAGCCCACCGCAACAGGGCACATTATTGAGCAGATAGCGATGATTGAAAAAATAATTGCTGAAGGCTATGCTTATGAAGTAAATGGCTCCGTTTATTTCGACGTAAAAAAGTATGCAGAACAACATCCTTACGGCACATTATCAGGTAGGGTGCTTGACGACCTTTTGGAAACTACACGCGATTTAGACGGACAGGAGGAGAAACGGAATAAAGTGGATTTTGCCCTTTGGAAAGCAGCGCCGCCGCAACACATTATGCGCTGGAAAAGCCCGTGGGGCGAAGGTTTCCCGGGATGGCATATTGAGTGCTCTGCCATGAGCCGCAAATATCTCGGCGAAACTTTCGACATCCACGGCGGCGGGATGGACTTGCTTTTCCCACACCATGAAAGTGAAATTGCCCAAAGCACCATCGCCCACGGACATGCTCCGGTTAACTACTGGATGCACAACAACATGATTACCATTAATGGGCGGAAGATGGGCAAGAGTTACAACAACGTAATCAAGCTTTCGGAGCTTTTCAGCGGCAATCATCCCATGCTGGAACAGGCGTATCATCCCATGGTGGTGCGGTTCTACATTTTGCAAACGCATTATCGCTCGACGCTCGATTTTTCTAACGAGGCATTGCAGGCAAGTGGAAAAGCGTTGAAGCGGTTGTGGGAGGCGTATGAAACATTGAAAACATTGCCACAGCCGGAAAGCCTTGCTGCGACTGACGCACAACTCAATGAAAAAGTGCAAACCCTTTGCAGTGAATGCGCCGATTTTTTGAATGATGATTTCAATACCGCAAAAGTGCTGGCTAATTTATTTGACCTAGCGCCGATTATTAATGGTTTAAAAGGCCGGCAAATTCCTGCGCAATCATTGACTGCTGAAACCCTGCAACTACTAAATCAAACTTTCAAAACCTACCTCGAAGACATCCTCGGATTGCAATCCATGCAGGCATCTGAAAACGGAAAACTGGATGCCGTGCTTTCTTTAATTGCCGACATGCGGAAAGATGCACGTAACCGAAAAGACTGGACAACTTCTGACCAAATCAGAAACCAACTTGCCGCAGCAGGCATTTTGCTGAAAGACGAAAAAGACGGCACCATGTCTTACACTATTGAATAGCGCATGAAGAGATTCTCAAGGATTCTGAAATACCTGAAAGACTATAAACCACGCATCGGTTTGTATGTCTTCACCACCTTCCTGCAAATCCTTTTTTCCGTCATTTCCCTGGCTATGCTTGCGCCCACTTTGCAGGTGCTTTTCTCCAACGGAAAGTCTAACTCACTAAGCGCGGGAACGAGCGTAGCAGCAAGGGTTTCGGCTTACGTAAATGAATTGATTCTTCAGGAAAATAAAGTAACCGCACTCGCCATTATTATCGCCATTATTGTAAGCTTCACCATTCTCAAAAACCTGTTTCTCTACCTCTCTCTTTCCATCCTCAATCCATTGCGCCACGACATTGTGAGGAGGCTGCGCGATGATGTTTTTAAGAAGACACTTTCACTGCCCATCGGCTATTTTACGGAAGAAAGAAAGGGCGACATTATTTCGCGAATGACCAACGATGTGCATGAAGTGCAGGTGTCGGTAATGTCCACTTTTGAGGCGCTGATCCGCGACCCGTTTACCATTCTTTTTTACCTCACGGCGATGATTCTCATCAGTCCGCAGATGACGGTGTTCCTGGTGTTGTTTCTTCCCGTCACCGGTTTGCTGATCGGGCGCATCGGGTCTTCCTTGCGCAAACATTCAGGCGTGGTGCAGGAGCAACTTGGCAGGATGCTGAGCGTGATGGATGAATCCCTTTCCGGAATGCGCGTCATCAAAGCTTTTAGCGCCGAAAAACATCAGCACCTGCGCTTCACGGAACTGAATAATGCCGACTTCCGCCTGATGAACAAAATGGCTTTCCGCAGGGAATTGGGGTCGCCGTTTTCAGAATCAATGGGTGTGCTGGTGATTGGCATTGTGCTTTGGTATGGCGGCAATCTCATCTTCAAAAATCAAACTTCGCCCGACTGGCTTTTTACGTTCATCGCCATGTTTTCGCAAATCATCAATCCTTTTAAAAGCATTTCAAATGCCTTTTTAAGTGTGCAGAAAGGGTCGGTTGCATTAGAGCGGATTGAGAAAATATTAGCGGCTGAAAACACGATTAAGGAACTGCCGGATGCTAAGCCTGTGCGGGGTTTCAGCCATTCCATCGAACTGAAAAACGTCTCGTTTGCTTACGGCAATAAAACGGTGTTGCATCATATCAACCTCGTTATTGAAAAAGGAAAAACCATTGCGCTTGTAGGTAGTTCCGGCTCCGGAAAATCAACGCTGGTGGATTTAATTCCCCGCTTTCATGACGTGAGTGATGGCGCTGTTTTGATTGATGGCATCGACGTGAAATCTTACAAAATTGATGACTTGCGGCGGCTGATGGGCGTGGTGAGTCAGGAGCCTATTTTGTTTAACGACACCATTGCAGGCAATATCACTTTAGGGAACGGCGGCACCACGGTTACGGACATTGAGGAAGCGGCAGCCATTGCCCATGCTGATGCCTTCATCAGGAAAAAACCGGAGGGATACCAAACCATTATCGGCGACCGCGGCACCAAACTGAGCGGCGGCGAAAAGCAAAGGATAACCATAGCGCGCGCGGTGCTAAAAAATCCGCCCATTCTTATTCTGGATGAAGCAACATCTTCGCTTGACACGGAAAGTGAACGGTTGGTGCAGGAAGCCATCAACAGCCTGATGAAACACCGCACCTGCATTGTGATTGCGCATCGTCTTTCCACTGTGCGAAATGCGGATGAAATAATCGTGTTGCAGGAGGGACAAATTATTGAGCGCGGCACCCACGAAACTTTGATGACTGCGGATGGCACTTACCGGAAACTGGTGGAAATGCAGGAGGTGAGGTAGAGGTGAGTGGGGGTATTGCCTGAAGTTGAAAGTAACTTCCACCTAACCTAAAAACCACAAAATGTGTGTGCATTCGGAGCATACAAAACAAGTTGCCGAACGATCTATCCAGTCTAAATCAAATAATGTGGATACCCAGTTATTCAGTTGGGCTTTTCTTCTCCAAAAAAACTGGTTTGCGCATATCGGGCACTGTAGATTCTTTCCCTTGATCTCGACGGTTTGTGGGTCTTTTTTTTTGAATAGTTTCATTTAAGTCTTGTTTAACGGACAGAAGATTCCCGCACGAAATTAAGTTTTACTGAGCCTGCCTGCCCGCTTGTAATAACCCTGATAGTGCCCGTTTCTCACTCCCCTTTTTTCGTCGACAACATACTATCCCTCGTGTTTTTCTGCACCGCAATCGCCCCAAAAAGCCCCAATAAAAAAGCAAAAGCATAAAACCCTTTTTCACTCGGTAACAACGTGGCGTTCCAAAGCCCAATGATGAGCAGCAGGATGGATAAAATAGTGGCAACCCAGCAAATACTGTAATAAATGTCCGTTACCGGAAGTCCTTCAAGTCTATCCCGAACGCTTTTTTGGAGCGACACCACTGCAAAAAGCCCGAACATCAGCACTGTAAAATAATATCCCTTCTCGTTCAACAACATGTCAGACCTCCACAGCCCGATAATGTAGCCAAGCATTCCGGTGCCTAATGCAACCCAGGATGCTGCGATGAATGCATTTGATGGTTTCTGTGTCATTTTTTGTGTCTATTTATATTTTAAGAAAATGCCGGTATCGAAAGCTGTCCATAGGCAACACCGTTGACCCGAAGCCTTTAATGCATTGTTCGACCAGGTGTTGCAGGTATGAAACATACTGTAGCTCCCATTGGCTTCGTAAAATGCATCAGCTTTCCCGTAATTTGCATTTGTCTGGATGTAGATGCTATGTCCGTTTTCGTCTTTTTGGAAACTTTTTTCGATGAAATTTATGAGCCGTCCGTATTGCTCTTTGCTAATTAATATTTTTTTGCAGTCGGTACTTTCGGTTACTGACTTAAAATAGGTAGCATGAATGGCAGTAGTGCTCAATCCAGTTGCGGCTTTGAGGGCTACGGACGCTTTTAAATCTCCCCATGTAGGCGTTTCCAAATAAAAACCTTTATCGCCCCAGCCCATGCCTAAGTATTGATAAGTGCTGTCTTTTGATGTGGTGTTTTCAAACCTAACCTCTTCGCTCCAATCTTTTTGCTCGCTCCGCACCGGCACCACAATGTCTGTGTGCACGCCATTGGTTTTGATGAAAATGATTACTTCATCTTTGGCGTTTTTTTCTTCGGCAACGGTAATTCTCGATAAGCAATAGGCTGCACCCAGGTAAATAAGGATAAACCCCACGAAACCTAAAATAACGAGACCTAAGATTTTGAGGAGTTTTTTTATGGACATTTTATTGATGAGTATACCATTTTCTTCTTAAAATTCATTAAATAAACGCTCAAAGATACCGACACCATTTCTATTTCTATCTTCGCCATCAAATAATCAGATGCTTTTAAACACTAAAATTCCGATATTATATATTGTCAACAAGGTGAAATACGAAGTGCTATATGTACTTTGTGTTTCTCTTATTGTGCTTTTCCTTACGGACAAATTTGATCATTTATTGCCGGATATGCCCCTCACCATTCCTGCATTTTTAGGAACGGCTATTTCCATACTGCTATCTTTTAAGCTAAACCAATCCTACGACCGCTGGTGGGAAGCTCGTAAAATATGGGGGGCTATAGTGAATGATTCTCGCAGCTTTGTAATACAATTGCAAATGTTTACGACAAGTGGGAATGACTCCATCATTAAAAAAATTGCTTTCCGGCAAATAGGGTGGTGTTATTCATTAGGGCAGTCTCTTCGCAAATTAAATCCGCTTGAAAACCTAGAACGCTATGTATCCGCCGAAGAAATAGCGAATCTAAAACCACATAGCAATAAGCCCTTGGCGTTGTTGCAAATGCACGGAAATGATATCAGGCAACTCAAAGAAACAGGGCAGTTAGAGATATTTTCTCAAATACAATTGGATGATACACTGGTGCGGCTGTGTGCATCACAAGGCAAAGCAGAGCGCATAAAAACAACCATTTTCCCGGTTACCTACAGGCTTTTTCTTCATGCATTAATCTATTTGTTCGTCATTACGCTTTCTATTTCCCTTAAAGATGTAGCCAATCATTTCGAACTTCCCTTGCTGCTTTTAATTTCAACTGCTTTCTTTTTATTGGAACGATCAGCAACACACATGCAAGACCCTTTTGAAAACCGGCCCTCAGATACCGCTATGTCTGCCATTGCGCGGACGATTGAAATAAATATCATGCAGCTTTTGGAAGAAAAAGAAATTCCGGAACCGCTAGCGCCTGAAAAGTTTTTTCTTTTATAGCATTCAAATCATAAGCTCATTCAATAAAAAAAACCGCCTCCATTTCCGGAAGCGGTTTTTTATTTTTTAAAAGAAGAAGCCTTAAAACGATAAATCCTCATCAATATCTCCCCTGTGACGCTCTTCATTTTGCGGAGGCATTGGGTTGTTTTGAGGCTGCTGCTGCGGCGCATCGTTTTGTTCGTTGCGCTGGGCATTTTCCTGCTGTGGGTCGTTGCTTTGGTTTTGGTTAGTGCGTTGGTTGTCCTCTTCCTGATTGCGGTTTTCGCCACCTTCGCGGCTGGCGTATCGGTCGTTGTTCATGTCCCTTCTTTCGTTGCGGTCGCCACGGTCGTTGCTGCGGTTATCTCTCCGGTCGCCACCACCACGGCTGTCTCTTCTGTCGCCGCCGCCACTTCTGCGGTCGCCGCCACGGTCGTTGCGGTCGCCTCTATCGCGGCGCTCACCGCGGTCTTCCCGCTCTACGTATCCCTCCGGCTTGTCCATCAGCACCTTGCGGCTGAGGCGCAGTTTGCCACTTTTCGGGTCGGTGCCCACTAGTTTAATTTTCACCTTATCGCCTTCGGCAAGCACGCCATCCAGCGTATCAAGCCGCGACCAGCTTACTTCTGAAATGTGCAGCAGTCCCTGCTTTCCGGGCATAAATTCTATAAACGCACCGAAAGGCATAATGCTTTTCACCACGCCTTCATATACTTCCCCTACTTCCGGGATGGCAACAATGCCTTTTATCCATGCCATTGCCTTGTCAATATTTTCTTTATTGGCTGAAAATACTTTCACAATGCCCTTGTTGTCCACCTCTTCAATGTTCACAGTGGTTTCTGTTTCGCGCTGTATTTCCTGGATAATTTTTCCTCCGGGTCCTATCACGGCGCCAATAAACTCGCGGTCAATAATTATTTGCTCAATCCTTGGTGTGTGTGGTTTCAGTTCTCCGCGGTACTGCTCCATGCATTCATACATTCCATCCAGAATGTGCAGTCTGCCACGGCGTGCCTGCTCCAATGCCTGGCGCATCACGTCCATGCTCAGTCCGTCCACTTTTATGTCCATCTGGATGCCGCAAATGCCATCGCGTGTTCCGGTCACTTTAAAGTCCATATCGCCGAGGTGGTCTTCATCTCCCAAAATGTCGGTAAGCACCGCAAACTTGTTGTCCTCCGCACGGGAAATTAATCCCATTGCTACGCCGCCCACGTGTTTAGGCAAAGGCACACCGGCATCCATCAGTGCCAGCGAACCGGCACATACGGTAGCCATAGAAGAGGAACCGTTCGATTCCAAAACATCGGACACAATGCGGATGGTGTAAGGATAATCTTTGATAGGCAGCATTTGCTTTAAGGAGCGCATGGCGAGATTTCCGTGTCCCACTTCGCGGCGGCTGGCGGCGCGGAGAAATTTCACTTCACCGGTTGAATAAGGCGGGAAATTATAGTGCAGGATAAACTTGGAATATTCAGACGTGGCGGCGCTTTCCTGCAGCAATTCATCTTCGCTGCTACCTAACGTAACGGTGGTGAGGGATTGCGTTTCGCCTCTTGTAAAAAGTGCAGAGCCGTGTGGAGAAGGCAGGTAATCCACCTCCATTGCCAATGGGCGCACATCGTCCAGCTTCCTGCCGTCAAGCCTGCGGCCTTCGTCCAGTATCATGTTGCGGACGGTGTAATACTGTAGGTCTTCCAGGTATTTTTTCGCGAAAGATTTTGTTGCGTCCGGCAGAGTTTCGCCTTCCAGCAATCCTTCAGAAAGATGCGCCATCAGGCCTTCCTTCAATTCGCTGAATGCATGGCTGCGGTCGTGTTTCGGGGAAGCGCTGCGGGAAATTTCGAGCAGTTTATCTTTTGCGAAAGCTTCTACTTTGGCTTTTAGTTCCGGGTTTTCTTCTGTTTTTGTGTAAGCTCTTTTTTCGGTTAAGCCTAATTTATTGCGAAGCTCCGTCTGTGCTTTAATCTGCGTGCGGATGGCTTCATGCCCCAATTCAATCACCTTAATAAGGTCTTCTTCCTGGCATTCCTTGCTTTCGCCTTCCACCATCATAATGTTCTTGTCAGTGGCAGCAATAATGAAATCCATATCCGCATCCTTCATCTCGGTGCGGGAGGGGTTTATTTTGTAGGTATTGTTGATGCGGCCCACGCGCACTTCAGAAATTATTTCCTGAATCGGCACATCGCTTACGGCAAGCGCGGCTGAGGCAGCAAGGCAGGCAAAGGCATCAGGTATTATTTCAGGGTCGGAGGAAATAAGGTTCACAATCACCTGCACTTCGCAATAATAATCTTCCGGAAAAAGCGGGCGGAGTGCGCGGTCTATGAGGCGGGAAATCAAAACCTCAGAATCAGAAAGCCTGCCTTCGCGCTTAAAAAAGGAACCGGGGATGCGACCGGCGGAAGCGAATTTCTCCTGATAATCTACAGTGAGGGGAAAGAAGGATTGTCCGGGTTTGGGTTCGGAGGTTGCTACAACGGTGGCGAGCAACATGCAATTTCCGCAGCGCACTACGACAGAGCCATCAGCCTGGCGGGCAAGTTTTCCGGTTTCAATGGTTACTTCGCGTCCGTCGTCAAGCTTAAAAGAGACGGAGGTTGGGGTCAGATTCATAAAAAAAAATTTGGGGTGATTAAATAAAATTATTCCCAACCGGATTGGGTTGGGAATAGCAATGATAAGATAAAACTTTTTACTTACGGAGACCTAACTTTTCAATCAGGGCACGATATCCGGTAAGGTCGGTGCGGGTCATGTATTGTAACAACCTTCTGCGGCGGCCCACCATCGTCATCAATCCGCGGTGGGTAGAGAAGTCTTTTTTATTTTGTTTCAGGTGGTTTGAAATATGGTTGATGCGCTCGGTGAGTTGTGCAATCTGGCTTTCGACGGAACCTGTATTTGATTCGTTGCCACCGTAAGTTTTGTAAAGGTTGGATTTTTGTTCAGCAGATAAATGCGACATTGGGAAGACTGTTTTTTATTTTTTTTAGGCTGCAAATGTAAGGTTTGTTTTGATTAAATTGTTTGTTTGGCAAAACTTTTTTGAAAATTGAGAGATTGTGTTTCAATGGTTTAGAAACTTTGTAAACCAATTAGTGAACCTCCAGAACCTTGTTTTATCTATCCACACTTCTAACGCCATTTTTACTGCATTGAAAAAGAAACCTTCCTTTGAAGAACTGGTTGACAAGCAATATGGATTGCCCGGAACCGAAGCCCGCAATGCGTTTGAGGAAAAAGCTATCCTTTTCAGCATCAGCGATATGTTGAAAGAAGCGCGCAAAGAAGCAGGTTTTACGCAGGAACAATTAGCTTTGAAACTCGGCACCAAAAAGTCTTACATCTCCCGCCTTGAAAATGGAAAATGCGATTTACAATTATCCACTTTATACCGCGTGTTTGAAAAAGGACTGGGCAAAAAACTCACAATTTCAATCGACTGAACATGGGAACATACAGCATTAGTGAAGCCATAAATCTGCTCCTTGAAAAATCGAAGTGGAAACATAAAGTAACCGAACTGCGGATGCAGCAGGAGTGGGAAGAAATTGTGGGGAAAACAATTGCACGATACACCCGAAACGTAAAACTAAACGGCGATGTGCTGACGGTTTTTACAGATGTTGCGGCACTTAAACAGGAGCTTTATTTCGGGAAAGTGCAACTCGCAGAGCGCATCAATGATTATTTCAAAGAAAAAGTAGTGGCGGATATCATCGTGAAATAAGCGCCGTTTAAAACACCTTCATCAGTTCTGAAAAACACGCTACTTCATAAGTTGGTTTGCGGTTGTGCAGCAATTTTGAAGGGTTGTAAAACACCTGGTCCCAACCTGCATTTTCTGCTCCCAAAATATCAATATCCAGGGCGTCGCCAATCATAATGGAATCGGCAGCGCATGCATTTGAAACCTGAAGTGCATAATCAAAAATTTCGCGGTGCGGCTTGGGGCGGTTGCATTTTTCAGAAGTAATTACCTCTTTAAAAAAAGAAGCAATTCCGGAGTTGTGCAGTTTCATCCACTGTGTTTTTTCGAAGCCGTTTGTGATGAGGTGCATTGTGTATCGTTCATTGCAATGCGCCAGCAATTCTTTGGCAAAAGGATGGAGCAAAGTTTGGGCAGGCAGGAGTTCAAGGTAGGCTTCGCTCATAGCATTGGCGAGCTTTGCATCTCCGATTTTAAAATCGAGCAAAGTGTGCCAAAGCCGCTTCCAGCGCAGGTCTTCCCGTTTCATAAAGCCATTCCTGAACCGTTCCCACATCCGGTTGTTATGGATTTTATAAGCTTCAAAAAATGGTTTAAAATCAGTGATGCCACGCGCAGGAAGGTCAAAATCCACAAACAATTTTTGAAGTACCGTTTCAGAATTTTTATCGAAATCCCAAAGCGTGTGGTCGAGGTCGAAGAAGAGGTGCCGGTAGGTTTTGTTCATAGTTCTTCAAAAAGAAACCCTGCAGATTTTCAGAAATGAAAAAGCTTTCCGCAATTGCAGAAAGCTTTTTTAAAAGGAATTGAAAAACTACTTTTTGCGGTAGTAAATTTTATCGTCGAAAAACTCTTTTACAGATTGCAAAGAAGGGTTTGCCATGCGCTCGTAAATGCGGGAGATTTCGATTTGCTCTTTGTTTTCAAGCACTTCTTCAAGACTGTCGGTGTGCGTACTGAATTCTTCCAGCTTTTTATGAAGGTCTTCTTTCACCGTTACGGAAATCTGATTGGCGCGGCGTGCCATCACCACAATGGATTCGTAAAGGTTTCCGGTTTTTTCTTTAATGGCAATCACGTCGCGTGTTTCGATTAAAGGATTTACGGACGACATTGATTTTTTACTGAGGCTCATTTTCGCGTAGTTTTTGAATGTTATCGTTGGCTTGTGAATAAAATTTCTGGGCTTCGGGGAGGTATTTAGTGTCAGGGAAATTGTCTTTCAGTTCGATGTAAGCATTAGCTGCATTTGCGAACCTTTCTTCCTGTTTTCCGGCGATGCTTGCTTCGGCATAATTAAAAAAAGAACGCACCACCATGTACTGATAAAAGTCTCCCTGCGGTGAATCGGGATACGTCTGAATCACGCTCTTGTAGGCTATTCCAGCCGCTTTAAACTGTCCTAAATCAAAATAAAGTTTTGCAGCAGAAGCATCTTTTTTCTCCAGTTTTTGGCGCAGTGCATCTACGTAATTATTTGCTTCCTCAAGTCGCTTGCTTTTTGGATGCGTGTTGATGTAAGATTGCATGGCTTCCATCGCCTTGTAGGAATTTGTTTGTTCCAGCGATGCTTTTGGAGACATTTTGTAGAGGCTCACGGCGTGCATGTATTCCGCCTCTTCAGCGTCCTTGCTTGCAGGAAAATAATCCGTAAAATTCTTGAAGTGATAAGATGCCGGTAAATAGTCTTTAAGATAGTAAGACGTGTAAGCATACCGGAAATAAAGCGGTTCAAAATTCTTAGTGCCTTTCAGTATAGGCAGCAGGCTTTCATAAACTGCGTTTGCTTTCTGGTATTGCTTCTTATCGAAGTATTCGTTTGCCTTTGTGAGCTTATAATTTATGTCGTTGCTTTTCAACACTTTTTCATATCCGCTACAGGCAGAAAAAAGAATTGTAATGATTAATAAAAAGGAAAGGCTACGCTTAGAAAAAGGCATAAAGGGGTGCGAAGGTAACTAAAATACAAATCCCTGCCTGCGAAATGGATTAATTCTCTGTTAAACGGCTTTGGATAGCTTATAAGTACTTGAACATCAACTAATTAACAGCCATTCCACATTTTCTAACAATAAGGAACCTTTTTTAAAAATTTTTTTCTGCTGAAACGCAATACCCGCAAGGCTTTCAGACATTTTCATGACTGTTGAAAAGATTTTGGGTGGGAAATCGTGGTAAATGGTGGGGAATGATGCATCTTTGTATGGAATTACGGTACTCCCCCGCTTCGCCAAATGATCGATATACAGGCAACATACGATGTTAAACTGGACGAGAAAAATCGTTTCCCGCTGCCTGCTGCATTTCGCAAACAGTTGCCCGAAGGTTTTGTGGAGCAATTCGTTATTAGTTGTGGGTTCGACAAATGTTTATACTTCAATACGGTTGAAAACTGGACAAAGATCAAAGCAAATCTTGACACACTGAATGACACAATTAATGAGCAACGCCGGTTAAAAAGATTATTGAAAAAAGGAGCCGTAGTGGTGACGCCTGACAGCACAGGAAGAATTTCACTAAGCCCTACATTAAAAGAACACAGCGGTATTAGCAAAGAAATCCTTTTTATAGCCGAAGGACTCCGGGTTGAAATATGGGATAAGAGTACTTACCTACGGTTAACAAGTGAAGATTCGAACAATTACGAATCATTAGCCGAAACAGTTTCAGACCAAACAAACGGAACATTCAACCCTTTTAATATTTCCTGACATGAGTTCGCCCAATACATACCATGCACCGGTGCTTTTAAATGAAGCAATAAATGGCTTAGCCATTTTGCCGGAAGGTATTTATGTGGATGCAACTTTTGGCGGCGGTGGGCATTCAAAAGAAATTTTATCAAGACTAAACGGAAATGGAAAACTGCTCGCTTTTGATCAGGATGCAGACGCCAGACAGAATATCCCAACAGACAACCGCCTTGTTTTCATTCCCGAAAATTTTCGCTTTCTGAAACGTTTTCTGCGGTTTCATGATGTGCAAAAAGTAGATGGCATCCTGGCTGATTTGGGCGTGAGTTCTTTTCAGTTTGACACCGGTGAAAGAGGCTTCTCTACCCGCTTTGAAGGCCCTATGGATATGCGGATGGACCAAAGGATTTCAAAAACGGCTGCCGATGTTTTAATGGAATCAAACGAGCAAAAACTGCATAAAATATTTGAACACCATGGCGAAGTAAGGAATGCAAGGCAACTGGCAAAACACATTGTGGGCGGCAGAACTAAAAGCAATACTTCCCAAATAGAAGCCTTCAAAGATTTTATCTCACCTGTAATAAAGGGATTACCAAACCGCTATCTGGCGCAGGTATTTCAGGCTCTAAGAATTGAAGTGAATGAAGAACTGGAAGTGCTAAAAGATTTTTTGCAACAAGCAGCGCAAAGCCTGAAGCCAAAAGGCAGGATTTGCATCATCACATTTCATTCCCTTGAAGACCGCATAGTGAAACAATTTTTTAAAAAAGGAAACTGGGATGCAGAAGAGAATACAGATCCTTTTGGCAGAACGATGATGCAATGGCATTTAAAAACCATCACACCAAAGCCGATTGAACCTACAGCCGAAGAAATAAAAATGAACCCGCGCGCAAGAAGTGCACGGTTAAGAATAGCGCAGCAAAACTAAAAATGGAGACAGAGATTTCTACGCCCGAAACATCAGAAAAGATACAGCCATACCAACGCGTTCGCAGCGATTGGAAAGCCATTGTGGATAAAGTTTCTTACAAAGGCATTGTCAATAACATCCCTTACATCGCTTTTGTGGCACTGCTTTGCGTTCTCTATATATCCACCAACCAGGAAACCATCCAAACGCAGAGAGAGCTGAACCGGCAGAAAGAAGTGTTGAAAGAATTGCGCTGGAAATACATGGACATCAAGTCGCAGTTAATGACAGCAGGAATGGAATCGCAAATCATAAGAAACGCAACAGCTTTAGGCTTGAAACCCTTGATGCTACCGGCTTACAAGATTATTACTGACACAACCTGGGTTAAAAGATGAGTAGCAAAACCGACATCCGTTTTCGGGTTTACATAGCCTTCACCTGCGTTTGCCTTTTCGGGGCAGCCATCATTGCAAAAGTGATTTTAATTCAGGTGAAAGAAGGTCCGCAACTACGTGCTTTGGCCAAAGAAATGCGCACGCATCGCTCTGTTTTGCCTGCTGAGCGGGGTAACATTTATACAGAGGATGGCTTGCTTCTATGTTCCACCATTCCACAGTTTGATCTGCACGTCGATTTTTCGGTCGTGAAGCCGGACACGTTTTATCACCACATCCAGAAGCTTTCCGAAAACCTTGCTGACTTTTTTAAAGATGCATCCGCAAAGCAGTATGAGCAAAAACTTACCGCAGCATTTAAAGGAAACGAAAAATATTTTTTACTGAAAAAAAACCTGGCTTACTATCAGTATCAGGCGGTGCGGCAATTCCCCATTTTCAACAAAGGAAAAGCCAAAGGCGGCCTTATTACGGAGTCTAAAATTAAACGCATCAATCCTTACAAGATGCTTGCCTACCGCACCATTGGGCTGTTTAGAGAGAATGCAAAAACCATTGGACTGGAAGCAACCTTCGACAGTATTCTTCATGGCGAAAACGGATCGCGGATGGACCAAAAAGTAACCGGCGGCGTTTGGATGCCAGTAGAAGGCTCGGAGATTGAACCGCAGCACGGAAGAGACATCGTTACTACCCTCGACATCAGCATTCAGGAAGTGGCAGAACACGCCATGATGAGCGCCCTCCGGCAGTATGAATGCCTTTATGGAACGGTGGTCGTAATGGAAGTGCAGACCGGAAAAATCCGTGCACTTGTAAATCTGGGAAGGCAAAAAGACGGCGACTATTTCGAGGATTTTAATTACGCCATGATTCCTACAGAGCCTGGTTCCACTTTCAAACTGGCTACGCTTACTGCGCTGCTGCGCGATAAATTAATCAACGTAGAAAACAACGTGAATTGCGAAGGTGGCGCCAAACAATTTGCTAACCGCGTGATGCACGATTCTCACCACGGACTCGGCGTAATGCCCATCCGCGATGCATTTGCACACTCTTCCAATGTGGGGATGGCATCCCTTGCCCAACATTATTTCGGGGCAGAGCCTAAGCGTTACATCAAACATTTAAAAGCGCTTCACCTGGATGTAAGAACGGGAATTGACCTGGCGGGTGAAAGAAGGCCCGACATGATCGAGCCGGGCGAAAGAGACTGGAGCAAAACAACACTTCCATGGCTCGCTACGGGTTATGGTGTGTTGATTTCACCATTGCACACCTGCATGTTATACAATGCCGTTGCTAACAATGGAAAGATGATGAAGCCTTATCTCATCAGCTCCGTGAAAGAATATGGCAAAGAGGTAAAAACTTTTGAACCTACTGTGCTTGAAGAGCATATTGCTGACGAAAGTTCTATCGCGCAATTAAGAAGCTGCACAGAAGAAGTGGTGCTAACCGGCACCGGAAAACACATCAAATCACCTTATTACAAAATTGCCGGAAAGACGGGCACAGCGCAGGTTGCAGACAAAGGCATTCCTTATTCAATGGGCGTTTATCAGGGTTCTTTTGTGGGCTATTTTCCTGCGGACCATCCGCGTTACACGATTGCCGTGGTGGTGCGCACAAAGCCACATGCAGGTTCCTATTATGGAGGCACACTCGCAGCGCCGGTTTTCAAAATGATTTCCGACAAAATTTTTGCCAGCAAACTCGGTCTTTGGGATGGTCCGTTAGACAGTATTTCTAAAAACGCAAACACCGGAATGATTGCAAAACTGGCCGCCACCGGAAAAAATTATGAAGTGCTGTTGCGAGCGCTTGATAAGAAAACATACGGTCAGGTTTTGCCCACAGAAATGGTGATTGCACAGGTGGACTCCAACAAAAACTTTCGTTTAAAAACCAAAGAGATTTTTCACGGGGTGGTGCCTGACGTAAAAGGCTTCGGATTGAAAGACGCTGTTTATCTCCTCGAAAATGAAGGGCTGAAAGTGTCTATTCAGGGAAGAGGAACCGTGCAGGGACAAACGCTTACACCCGGGGCGAAAATCATTAAAGGACAAAACATCACGCTGCTGCTGAGTTAGTAAAATAGAACATGCGCATCCTTACAGACATACTTGCTTCTGCTGCCGTCATTAAAACGACAGGAAATGCTGCCGTGCAGGTAACGGACGTTTGCATCGACTCAAAAAAGGTAACGGAAGGCGCATTATTTATTGCGCTGAAAGGCACAACAACAGACGGTCATAAGTTTATTGAACAGGCAATTTCAGCAGGCGCAAAAAGCATTTTACTGGCAGATCTTCCTGAAGAGATTGGAGTCGATATTACTTACGTACAAGTGGCAGATACCGCTGCAGTAGCGGGTTTGGTGGCTGCTTCGTTTTTTAATTTCCCTTCTGAAAAAATGAAAGTGGTGGGCGTTACCGGTACAAACGGGAAGACAACCGTAGCCACATTATTGTTTCAATTGTTCACCAAACTCGGGGCAAAATGCGGACTCATTTCGACCGTCCAAAACCAGATCAATAACACTGTAATTATTGCTTCCCACACCACGCCCGATGCTATTAGTATCCAAAAGCTACTGGCAGAAATGCTGCAGGCAGGTTGCGCTTATGTGTTTATGGAAGTCAGCTCTCACGCGGTGCATCAAAAACGTATTGCCGGCATTCATTTTTCGGGTGGCATTTTCACCAACATCACACACGACCATCTTGATTATCACAAAACGTTCGACGAATACATCCGCGTAAAAAAACAGTTTTTCGATGCATTGCCGGAAGACGGTTTTGCATTAACCAATCTGGATGACAAGCGTGGAACCGTAATGCTCCAAAACACAAAAGCTGCGAAACACAGTTACAGCCTGAAAGCTCCTTCTTCTTTTAAAGGGAAAGTGCTGGAGAATAATATTTCAGGGCTTGTAATGATGGTTGATAATCAGGAAGCGCATTTCAGAATGATTGGAACATTCAATGCCTACAACCTGCTTGCAGTCTATGCTTCAGCCTGTTTGCTAGGAAGGGAAAAAATGGAAGTGCTTGCTGTGCTGAGTGATTTGCACGGCGCTCCGGGAAGGTTTGAAACAGTTATTTCTCAGAAAGAAAAAATTCTCGGAATAGTGGATTATGCGCACACGCCCGACGCGCTTATAAACGTACTCGCAACCATCAATCAATTAAGAAATGGCGGGCAGCAGTTAATCACAATCATTGGCTGCGGTGGAGACAGAGATAAAACGAAACGTCCGCTTATGGCGCAGGTCGCGAGTGAACACAGCGATAAGGCAATCCTTACTGCCGATAACCCGCGCACTGAAAATCCGGAAAGCATTCTGGACGAAATGGAAGCCGGACTAACAATTACCCAAAAAAGAAAGGCGCTTCGCATCACCGACAGAAAGGAAGCCATCAAAACCGCCTGTGCATTGGCTCAGGCAGAAGATATAATTCTAGTAGCTGGAAAAGGACATGAAACCTATCAGGAAATAAACGGACAGAAACACCCTTTTGATGACAGGGAAATTTTAAAAACGGCGTTTGAAATGCTTCAAAAATAGAAACTGAAAATGCTGTATTATCTCTTCACTTTTCTACGCGAACATTATGGCCTCTTCGGGGCAGGCCTGTTCTATTACATCACCTTCCGGGTTTTTCTCGCCATCATTTTATCCCTCGCAATAAGCCTGTTGCTGGGCAAGCGCATCATCAATTATCTGGAGAAACTTCAGATTGGCGAAACCGTTCGCGACCTGGGACTTGCAGGAGAGCAGCAGAAAAAGGGAACGCCAACTATGGGCGGATTGATCATCATTGCCGCCATCCTTATTCCCACTTTGCTTTTTGCGCGGATAGAAAATGTGTACATCATTTTAATGATCGTTTCCACCATCTGGTTAGGCCTAATCGGCTTTCTGGATGATTACATAAAAGTGTTTAAAAGAAACAAAGAAGGACTGGAGGGAAAGTTTAAAATTTTAGGGCAGGTAGGTCTTGGAATCATCGTGGGCCTAACGATGTACTACAATCAAAACGTAGTTACAAGCCGTGAAGTTTTGCCGGGCAGACCGCTTACCTACAACGCCACCGAAAAGGTGATGTCAAAACCAATTACCAGAAAAGATGAAAATGGAACTACGCATGATTACGTGCGCGTAAGGACAGCAATCACCACCATTCCATTTTTGAAAAGCCATGAACTGAGCTATGGCGGGCTGGCAGCGCGGATCAGTAAACCGGCAATCAAATTCATTACGCCGCTGATCTACATTTTGTTTGTCACGTTCATCATCACTGCGGTTTCAAACGGCGCGAACATAACAGACGGAATTGACGGATTAGCGACTGGCACATCAGCCATTATTGGTGCCTGCCTTGGCATTTTTGCTTACGTATCAGGCAACTACATTTTTGCGGATTACCTCGGCATCATGCACATTCCAAACCTTGATGAACTCGCCATTTTTATTGGTGCGTTTGTCGGCGCGTGCGTTGGCTTTTTATGGTACAACGCTTTTCCCGCGCAGGTGTTCATGGGCGATACCGGAAGCCTGGCGCTTGGCGGCATCATCGGCGCGCTTGCCATCATCATTCGAAAAGAGCTTTTGATTCCTATTATCTGCGGCATTTTTCTGGTAGAGAATTTATCGGTGATGATCCAGGTAGCGTACTTCAAACGAACGAAGAAAAAGTACGGCGCGGGCAGAAGGGTTTTCCTGATGTCGCCACTTCACCACCACTATCAGCTAAAAGGATATCACGAGTCCAAAATTGTCACCCGCTTTTGGATAATCGGAATCATCCTTGCCATTACCTCGATCGTAACCCTCAAAATAAGATAACCAAAATGAGCAGATCTTCAAAAAGACTCGTTATCCTGGGCGCCGCAGAAAGCGGTGTGGGCGCGGCTTTGCTGGGTTTGCAGCAAGGTTATGACGTGTTTGTTAGCGATGCCGGAGTTATCAAAAATCATTTCCGCGAAGTGCTTACGGAATCAGGAATTGGCTTTGAAGAAAATGGCCACACAGAAGCCAAAATTCTGAATGCTGCTTGCGTTGTAAAAAGTCCCGGCATCAGCGATAAGGTTGCTATTATTCAAAAAATACGGGCGGCAGGAATTGAAGTGTGCAGTGAAATTGAATTCGGATTCCGGTTTAAAGGCGACAGTAAAATAATAGCCATCACCGGCAGCAACGGAAAAAGCACTACCACCCAACTCACGTTTCATTTACTGAAAGAAGCCGGTTTTGACGTGTCGCTGGTGGGCAACATCGGATACAGTTTTGCAAAGCAGATTGCCGATAGTCCCACACAATGGTATGTAATGGAAGTGAGCAGTTTTCAGCTGGATGATGTGCATCATTTCCGTCCTGATGTCGGCGTGTTACTCAACATCACTCCAGACCATCTTGACCGCTACAACTACGAAATGGAAAAGTATGCGGCTTCCAAATTTAATATCGCAGCACAGCAAACGGAGGAAGATTTCTTCATCCTGAATCTGGACGATCAAACAATACAAAACAGACTGGGCGCACCAAAAAACATCCGCTCCCGTCAACTCTTCTTTACCATGAACAAACATGAATTAAAAAACGGCGAAGGCGCTTTTATCCAAAACGATGAAATGCACATCAACGTGAATGGCGACGACTTTAAAATGTCTATTAACGACCTCTCTTTAAAAGGAAAACACAATCAATACAACAGCATGGCAGCCGGCATTTCAGCGCGTATAGCGGGAATCAGAAAAGAAAAAATCAGGGAAAGCTTCAGCACGTTTGAAGGGCTGGAACATCGTCTTGAATTTGTGGCTACAGTGCGCGGTGTTGATTTCATAAACGACAGCAAGGCTACCAATATCAACTCCGTTTGGTTTGCGCTGGAAAGCATGAAACAGCCTACCATCCTCATTCTTGGCGGGTTAGATAAAGGCAACGACTACAATGAAATACTGGAACTGGTTCGAACGCACGTTAAGGCAATCGTTTGTCTGGGTGTCGACAATGCCCCGATTCATAAGGCTTTCAGCGAAGCGGTGGAAGAAATAATAGACACGCAAAGCGCCAAAGATGCGGTACATGCGGCTTACACAATGGCGTCCTCCGGCGATGCGGTATTGCTTTCTCCGGGCTGTGCAAGTTTTGATTTGTTCAGGAATTATGAAGACCGCGGCGCTCAGTTTAAAGAAGCAGTAAGAGCCCTATAATTTTTTAAAGAAAGAGAAGATGCAAAGTATTCTACGAAAAACAAAAGGTGATCAGGTTATCTGGGCAATAGTGCTGCTACTGTCGTTAATAAGCCTGCTTGCAGTTTACAGTTCTACGCAATCGCTGGCTTTCCGTACCGATAAAAATTCCGGGTATTACCTGATAAAGCACCTGATGGTAATCATTGTCGGACTGGGACTGATCTATTTCGTGCACAGGATTAAGTACTTCAAGCTTGCAAAAATTTCTGTGCTGCTATACCTCATCAGCTTGCCGCTTTTGTTTTACACGTTGTTTTTTGGAACCACCCTGAATGAAGGAAGCCGCTGGATAAAACTTCCGGTCGTGAACCTCACGTTCCAGACATCTGACATGGCGAAACTTGCGCTGTTCATGTTTCTGGCGCGGATGCTGAGCATGAAACAAAACAAGATCAAAGACTTTAAAAAAGGTTTTCTGCCGGTGTTAATTCCCGTGTTGCTTACCTGCATTTTAATTGCACCTGCTAACCTCTCTACTGCGCTGATGCTGGGTTTCACCTGCTGCATTTTATTTTTTATTGGCAGGGTGCGGATCAAACATCTCCTGATGATGGCGGGTGTGGGGATGGTGAGTTTGGTGATGTTGTTTTTCATTTCAAAAGCTACGGGAATAGGCAGGGCTTCCACTTGGGAGCAGCGGATAAAAAACTTTTCAGGAGAAGAAAAGGAGAAGGATTATCGCGGAGAAGACTTTCAGGTAATGCAGGGAAAAATTGCGATTGCCAGCGGTGGCATTTTTGGTGCCGGTCCAGGACATAGCGAAGCGAAGGACTTTCTGCCACACGGTTACAGCGATTTTATCTACGCCAACATTATTGCGGAATATGGCTTGATTGGCGGAACCATTGTGATTCTTCTTTACCTCCTTTTTCTGTGGCGCAGCATTCTGATTTTTAAACGATGCCCGCTTGCATTCGGCGCTTTTCTGGCAGTTGGGTTAAGCATAACGCTGGTGTTTCAGGCAATGCTGAACATGGCGGTGAACGTGCACCTGGTGCCGGTTACGGGGCTTACGCTCCCGATGATCAGCATGGGCGGATCCTCAATTTGGTTCACAAGCATCGCCATCGGCATGGTGCTGAGCGTGAGTAAATACGTTGACGAAGAAGAAGCAAACCGGAAAAGGACAGCCACTATTTCAACAAACAAAAAAGTAGTAGAACAGGAAGACGAAGAAGGTCTGGAAGGTCTTCTTGCGATTTAATAGAACATGGAAGCATTACGCATCATCATAGCAGGCGGCGGCACAGGCGGACACATTTTTCCGGCGGTGGCAATTGCACATGCGCTTAAGAAGTTAAGACCGCAAACGCAACTCCTGTTCGTAGGTGCCAAAGGCAAAATGGAGATGGAAAAAGTGCCACTGGAGGGTTTTGAAATCGTAGGTCTCGACATCGTAGGCTTCAATAGAACACACCTCCTAAAGAACATTTTACTGCCCTTCAAACTGCTGAAAAGCTTTACCGGCGCACGTTCCATCCTGCGTCGCTTTCAGCCACATGCAGTGGTAGGGGTGGGCGGTTACGCAAGTTTTCCGGTGTTAAATGCTGCACAGGGGAAAAATATTCCAACCCTTATTCAGGAACAAAACTCTTACGCAGGCAAGAGCAATAAAATTTTAAGCAGGCGCGCAAAAAGAGTTTGTGTTGCCTATGAAGGAATGGAGCAGTTTTTCCCGAAAGAAAAATTGGAACTCACAGGCAATCCGGTACGGCAAAGCATTGTTGCCAATAGCATTTCAAAAGAAGCAGCGTGTGCAAAAATGGATCTTAATCCACAAAAACAAACCGTGCTTATTGTGGGAGGTAGCCTGGGTGCGGCTTCTATAAATGAAGCGATTCATGCACACCTCGATGAATTGGTTGCAGCAGACCTTCAACTGATTTGGCAAACCGGAAAACACTATGCTGAAACCGCGACCGAGGCATCAAAACCGCATACTGAAAGCGTGAAAGTTTTTGAGTTCATTCGTGAGATGGAAGTGGCGTATGCCGCTGCTGACTTGGTTATCAGTCGTGCAGGGGCTTTGGCAATTGCAGAATTATGCATCGTTGCTAAGCCGGTAATTTTTGTTCCTTATCCTTTTGCTGCGGAAGATCACCAGACCCAAAACGCCATGGCATTGACCAAAAAAAATGCCGCGCTCATGGTTTCCAATTCCGATGCAAAAACAAAACTCATCCCTGCCCTTAAAAAATTATTGAGCGATACTGCCATGCAAAAGGAAATGCAGCATCAACTGAAAGAAATGGCGATAACCGATGCAGACGCGCGGATTGCTGATTGTGTAATTGAAATAGCAGGAATGATCTGATGGACTTAAACAAGCTACAAAGGGTTTATTTTATTGGCGTCGGCGGCATAGGCATGAGCGCCTTAGCCCGTTATTTCAATAGCAGGAACGTTGCCGTTTTAGGATACGACCGCGCCGCTACGCCGCTCACTAAAGCGCTGGAAGGAGAAGGCATAAAAGTGCATTATTCGGATGATGCAACGCTCGTAGATAAAGAAGCTGACCTGATTGTTTATACGCCTGCCATCCCTGCTCAAAATGCACAACTTGCCTGGTATAAGCAAAATGATTTCGCGGTCCATAAAAGAAGTGAAGTGTTGCAATGGATCACGCAATCCATGTTTGCAATAACCGTAGCAGGAACGCACGGAAAAACGACCATCTCTACAATGATTGCCTACTTGCTTCGCGAAACCGAAATGGGCTGTAATGCTTTCCTGGGGGGCATTTCATCTAATTATCAAACCAATTACTGGAGCGGCGGTAATGATATTGCCGTGATTGAAGCCGATGAATACGACCGCAGTTTCCTAAAGCTTTATCCTGACATCGCCCTGCTCACTTCCATGGACGCCGACCACCTGGATATCTATGGCACCGAAGCCGAAATGGAACAGGCTTTCATTCAATACACCGGCAACATAAAACCAAATGGTACGCT
This sequence comes from Flavipsychrobacter sp., assembly GCA_965218185.1. Classification (GTDB taxonomy): domain Bacteria; phylum Bacteroidota; class Bacteroidia; order Chitinophagales; family Chitinophagaceae; genus JAFIGV01. The sequence continues at coordinate 192,661 of CBDCKE010000008.1, read as the reverse complement.
GCTGGTGAAACACGGTCTGAAGCGCGGTGAAGATTTGAAAGGAGCGAACAAAATTCATTACAGTCTGCAAAATGATGCGGCAGATGCTTATGCTGCCAACATTGTTCAAAAGCAGGGTGGATATGTGTTTGATGCCATCAGCCAATTTGGAATTATTGAAAACATGCACCTGCAGATTGGCGGAATGCACAATGTTGAAAATGCTGTTGCTGCCATCACGGTGCTGCAAATGCTAAAAGTGGAGCCTGCAAAAATTAAAGCGGCTCTCGAAAATTTTAAAGGCGTAAAACGCCGCTTTGAATACATTTTCCGCAATCAAAAAACGGTGTTTATTGACGATTACGCACATCATCCCGAAGAGCTTGAAAGCCTGATCCGCAGCGCAAAAAAATTGTTTCCCGGCAAAAAATGTGTAGTAGCATTTCAGCCGCATTTATACAGCCGCACCCGCGACCTCGCCACAGGTTTTGCAAATAGTCTCGACATGGCTGATGAGGTGCTGCTGCTGGAAATATACCCTGCAAGAGAAACAGAAATACCCGGCGTAAGCTCCAAAATAATTGCGGAGAAAATGGGCAATCCAAACCACACCATCCTCTCGAAACAAGGACTGCTGGATTATGTAAGAGTAGCGCCAATAGAGCTTTTCATTACCGCTGGCGCCGGCGATATTGACCAGTTAGTAAACCCAATAAAAGAAATTATAGAAACCAAATAACCATGGAAAAGAAGCGCAGAATATCTATCCGAAAAGTGCTGCAGGCGAGCCTTACACTGGTTTTGGCAACCGGCTGCACACTGGCATTATTAAGCGCTTCAAAGCGGCAACAGAAAAGGGTGGTTTCTAAAGTGGATATTGAAATTTTAGGCTCCAGAAATTATCAGTTTCTCGACAAAAAGCAACTCTGGAAAAACCTCATCGACGGAAACAAAATTGAAGTGGGCAAAACAGCTATTTCCACGCTCAATATTTCTAAGATTGAGAAAGAAGCTAACCAAAATATCTGGGTTGGGAAATCAATGGCTTACCTCGATAATAATTACGTGCTCCACATAAAGCTCACGCCACGCCATCCCGAAGCACGCATCTTTTTTGAAAACGGACAAAGCTTTTATCTCGATTCAACATTGCGCCTGCTGCCGCTTTCTTACATGAATACCTATTACACAGTTGTGGTTACCAATATGCCATTGCACACCTCTGACAGCGTTACCCAATCCCTCCGTTATCAGGCTTTAAAGCTGGTAAAGTTTATTGAAAAAGACACCTTCTGGACGGCGCAGATTGATCAGATTTCCGTCACGCCAAATTTCGAATTTGAACTGATGCCTGTGATGGGCACACACCGGATTTTATTTGGCGACACCACCCGCATGGCTTACAAGTTCAACAAGCTGTTTGGCTTCTATAAAACAGTGCTGAACCGCATAGGGTGGGATAAGTATGAAACCCTCGACCTGCGCAATAAAAATCAGATTGTAGCTGCTCCCTCCATCCCTTGGAAAAAGCCTGCTGGCAACACTTTGAGCAATATGGGTTGGCTGAAAAACATGATGGAGGAGGTAAACGAAAACCCTGCAAATTTCAATGTAAACATGTTGATGACCGGCGTAGCTGATTCTATAAAAAAGGAGACAAAACAACCTGTGCAAGTAGCATTGGCATCACCTAAAAAAGAACCTGCAAAACCTACTGCTCAAAAAGAAAAACCGAAAGAAGCCAAAGCCGTAAAAGCGGAGCCTGCGCCCGTTACAAACGCACCCAAATACATCTACTCCACACCAAAAAATGATTAACCACTCCAACCAAACTATATGAACAAGAAAGAACAACCCATTATCGTAGGTCTCGACATCGGAACTACAAAAGTTGTGGCAATTGCCGGACGGAAAAATGAATTCGGGAAGCTCGAAATCTTAGGTTTCGGAAAAACCGATTCTGCCGGCGTTAGTCATGGCGTTGTGATGAACATTGAACAATGCATTAAGTCCATCGAATGTGCCATCGAAAAATGCCTGCTCTCCAATCCCAATCTGGAGATTAAAGAGATTTACGTTGGCATTGCCGGGCAGCACATAAAAAGCCTGCAAACGCGCGGCGACAGGGTGCGCACGCAGGTGGATGAAGAAATAAACCGCGAGGATATTGAGTTGCTGATTCGCGACCAATACAAAACATACATCCCCGCCGGCGATCAGATTGTGGACATCATTCCGCAGGATTTTATGGTCGATAACACTTCCTACGTGCATGACCCCATCGGCATGAGTGGCGTGAAAATCGGCGCCAATTTTCACATCGTTACCGGCGATAGAAACGCCATCCGCAACATCAGAAGATGTGTGGATAAATCAAACCTCATTACCCGCGACATTGTGTTGCAACCACTGGCATCCGCAGCAGCTGTTATTAATGATGAAGACCTGGAAGCCGGTGTTGCAATAGTTGATATTGGCGGCGGCACTACCGACATGGCGGTGTTTTACGACGGTATACTGAAGCACACTGCTGTTATTCCTTACGCCGGTGTAAACATCACAAACGATATCCGCAGCGGACTGGGCGTATTGCGCGCGCAGGCAGAACAAATGAAAACGCAATTCGGAACCGCACTGGCTGAAGAAGCGAATGCCAATGCATACATCACCATTCCGGGTTTAAGAGGCTTGCCTGCAAAAGAAATTTCGGTAAGAAACCTGGGCCACATTATTCAGGCGCGGATGGAAGAAATTCTGGACCATGTGCTTTTTCATTTAAAGCAGGTGGACTTAGACAAGCGTCTTTTCGGCGGCATCATCCTCACCGGTGGCGGCGCGCAACTGAAAAATATTGTGCAGCTCACCGATTATGTAACCGGACTTAATTCACGCCTCGGCTTCCCTAACGAACACCTTGCCGGAGGCCATTCTGATGCATTGATGAACCCTATGTATTCCACCTGTATAGGCTTAATCCTGCGCGGATATCTGGATTATGAAACCGGTAAAAACCTTTTTAAAGGCCTGAACAAGAATGGATTGATTGACGGTTTAGACGGGAGTTTGATTGACGTATCCCCCGAAGAAAATCTATCCACGGAAACATTCCCTGAAGACGCTCCTCAGGAAGAAATTGAAAGCGAAAAAAACAGAAAAGTGCGCATGAGGCTCACCAAAATTCTTCAGGCTTTCAAAGGCAAATTCATGGATCTGTTTGATGCAGAAGATGACCAGCGGATTGAGTGAGGGGGAGGGAAGTATCAAGTAGGAGGTATCAAGTAGTAAGTATCAAGTATCAAGTCTGAAAGATGAAAGACAAAAGATGAAAGACAAAAGATGAAGGACAAAACCTACCAGTATCAAAATCTAACCCGTAAGTCCCCCCTCTCCATTTTTGGAGAGGGGCCGGGGGTGAGGTAAATAAAATGAAAGACAAAACCACAAACCATTTTCTAACCATTAAAAACAAAAACAACACGACAACAAAAACTACAACTAACACAAACAAGCAACTAACACAAAAATTCAACAACCAAACAAAAACAATCAACCACTAACACAAAAACACATTTTATGATCCACTTCGAAATTCCAAAAAATCAGTCGTCCATCATCAAAGTAATCGGCGTTGGCGGCGGCGGCGGTAATGCCGTAAACTACATGTTCAGCCTCGGCATTGAAGGCGTTGATTTCGTAGTCTGCAACACCGATATTCAGGCACTCACCACAAGCCCAATCCCCAACAAGATTCAACTCGGTCCGCACCTCACACAAGGTCTCGGTGCCGGTGCAAATCCTGAAATCGGAAAGCAGGCCAGCGAAGAAAGCAATGAGGACATCACCAAGATCCTGAAAGTGAACACCCGCATGGCTTTCATCACTGCAGGCATGGGCGGCGGCACCGGCACAGGCGGCGCTCCGGTAGTTGCTAAAATCTGTCGCGACCTTGGAATTCTTACCGTCGGTATTGTTACGCTTCCTTTCACTTACGAAGGCGTGCGCCGCATGAAGCAGGCGCAGGAAGGCATCGACAGAATGCGCGAGCATGTGGACACCATCCTCATCATCTCTAACGATAAACTGCGTCAGCAATTCGGCGACCTCAAATTCACTGAAGCATTTTCCCGCGCTGACGATATTCTAGCCACCGCAGCAAAATGTATCACCGACGTAATTACCACCACCGGACAAATAAACGTGGACTTTGCAGACGTTTGCACCGTAATGAAAAACGGTGGTGTTGCCATCCTCGGCAATGCCAGCATGAAGGGTGAAAACCGCGCCCTGCACGCCGTTGAGCATTCTCTAAACTCTCCGTTGCTAAACGATAGCGACATCTCCGGCGCAAAATGGATACTGCTGAACATCACTTCCTCTGCCGGAGAATTTGAACACACAATGGACGAAGTGGAAGCCATCCAGGCATATGTGCAGCAGCAGGCAGGCATTGGTTGCGACATCATTCTCGGTATGGGGCATGATCCAAATCTGGGTGAGTCCATCGCCGTTACCGTGATTGCCACCGGCTTTAACCACCGGAAAATTGATGCAGAAAACCAGATGAAAATCCATGAGCCGGAGAAGATTGTGATGCGCCTGGAGAACAATGGATTAGAAGAGGGAAGCAATGTGCAAGCATCCGAAAACACACACGCTCATCAGGTTTACAGCATGGAGCCAAAACTGGTGGAAGATGCGCCCAAAGCGGACTTCAACCCATCGCCTGCTTTCCCTGCCGCTGATGCAAATGCAACAAACGAAGCTCCTGAAACCACTGCAAAAGATGATGCACCCAAACTGATCATAAAAGAAAATGAAGCGGCAGCGCCACATTTTAATTTGGTAATGAAAGCTGCGCCTGTAAATGATGAATCCATGAAAGTGGGGCCACACACCATTACGCTAACGCCCGAAGAGCAGGAAGAAAAACGCCAGTTTGAGGAAAAGAAAAGGCAGCTTGAAGAGCGTGCTGAGCGCCTTCGCAAAGCGAGTTATAACGTGAAAGGCAGCGACAATGGAAACGACCTTGAAAACGTGCCCGCATACATTCGCCGCAAAATGGAGCTTGATAATTCCGTGAAAAGCGCCGATACTTTTTTAAGCGGCTACACCGTGGAAGTGAATAACGACCCGATGGATCAACAGGCATTTATTGGCACTAAAAACACCTTCCTCGAAGGCAACAAACCAGACTAATTTTTCACTAACGATTTTTGCGTTTCATAAAATAGACCCTTTTATACAAGCTCCTGTTTTCTAACGGGGGCTTTTTTTGTGGGGTGATGCGGGGTTGGATGAGGTTTGATGAAGTTGGAAGAAAGTGAGATGAGGTGGGATAAGGTGCGATAAGGTTTGATGAAGTTTGATAAGGTTAGGGGGCAGATTATGGCGCGACGTCATTGCGAGGGCTTGCCCGAAGCAATCTGAAGAAAACTGTAGCTGCTCTTTTTTGAATCCCGGATGATGCAGATTAACGGATTTCGCTGATTTTTTTAGGGCGGATTGCAAATCCGCTTTATCCGTGTGTTCGAGATGACCCTGCGGAACATCTCGAACAGCAGTTTTTACTTTCGTGCGTGAGTCTCCGCAGGGACTCACGCACACACCAGACTCTCGCACGAAAGAAGCGCAGATTTTTATGATGGGGTTGATTGGTTAAGATTTTGGCGCCCCGTCATTGCGAGGGCTTGCCCGAAGCAATCTGAAGAAAAATTTAGCCACTCTTTTTTGAAGCGCGGATGAAGCAAATTATAGGATTTCGCTGATTTTTTTACAGAACTGAATAATCCGCGTAATCTGTGAAATCCTTTTAAAATCCGCGATTCAAACCTTTTAGTAAAACCCTTTACTTTAGCGCATCCTTTCCTAACAAAACAAGTTTCCTATGCTAATAGATGTCCGAATAAATTTTAGCGACAAAAATATGGTGGTGGGCGAGTCCCTGCGGAGACTCACGCACGAAAGTAATATTGCTTCAGGTTTGTACACGCTTTCTGCAACAGTAAACAGCAAAAAGGTAAGCTTTATTAAAATTGTAAAAAAATAACGTCAATCAGCCAGCTCTTTTGAGCTGGCTTTTTATTTTATTGTATGAAACAGATATTTGTAATTGTTTTTACACTGCTTGTAATTGCTACACAAGCTCAAACCTTTACCGGAAATGGTTATAACACTTATTTTGGAGTGCTTTCTTGTTCTGGTAGGGTAACAGGCTATTATAAGAATGGCCTCAAAAACATTAATGGAAAGCAAAAGTTGTTCCGAGGATGTAATCTTAATACAGTTTCCACAGGAGGAAATTACCCTTCCCCTGATAGCACTTATATTACCAATACTAATCAAAATAGTTTTAGAGTTACTGCGCTGATGCTTGACAATCTTGATTCCTCTTCAAACACACTTTGCCTTTTGGGTATTGGCTATAATTACGCTACAGGGACTGAAAACAAATTTTTCCTAAACAGAAAAAATACCTGCAAACCCTGCCAAATAGGTGCAGGGCACGCATTCTCTCTTTACAATAAATACGCTGAATACACCAACGACAGCATCCTTATTTCCGAAAGCTATTATCTCCCTTACAGCACCGTAGATTCTGCCACCAACTCCGTAACCCTTTATCAGGGAAATTTCGATGTTTTTTACGATTCCATTAGCCTATATTTCCGCAATGTAGAACCCCGCGGCGGCGTGCCGCCGCCCGCGCCATACACTACCCTTAATAATGCTCAGGCGCACTACCACTCCCGCATCTTCCGCTTTCATGATTATCCTAATATTTCTTCGCCTGAAGTTACCAATCCACAAACCATACTCGCCCTTAAAGGAAAACCCTTCACCTGGAACCCTGGCATTATTGACCCCGATGGAGATTCCATTGCCGTAAAACCCATGTTGATGCGCATTTCTAATTCAGATTTTCACCCCAATGGATTACTTAGCACGCCTACCATACCCTGTTTAAGCCCGGGCTTGTCACAGCTTCAGCAAGACACCATCAAGAAAAATCTTGTAGATTCCTCTATCGATATTCTTTACAAACCCAATTATTCCCCCGCCCAGCCCTTCGGCACAAACGCCGCCTATTCCCTCCAGCCTAATTCCGGGCAAATCACCTTCACCTCGCCCGATACCGGCTTGTTCCTCCTTGCATACCGCATAGAAGAATACCGCGATGGACAACTTTTGGGCGACATCATGAACGTGCGCGTAGCCGTCGTTCGCGACTCTACAGGCGTTGTATTGCCCACCATCTCCGCCCCGCAAAACATTTCCGGCGGTATGTATGATGCAGCTACAAACACCCTCACCGTTTGCGCAGGCACGCCCATTTCTTTCACCGCCACCGGAAACTCTGCATTAGCCGATGCACAATTGCAGGCATCTTCAAACGCCCTGCAAGCCACGCCCGGCGCCACACTCTCCAGTTCCGGCGGCGGCACCAACAGCGTTAGCTTCGCCTTTTCATGGACGCCCGCCGACAGCAACAATGGCTTTCATTACCTCTACCTCGATGTGGCAGACACCGCCTGCGGTACCATCCATCTGCCCGCGCATCAAAACAGCGGCATCAATATCCACGTCATCAGCAATCTGCACATTAGCACGCAGTCCAGCATTTGCCAGGGCGATACCATCACCCTCCAAGCCGTTGGTGGCTACAATCCTTTGTGGGGCACCCTGCCCGGCGGCGACCCGCAGTTGCAATGCATTCAATGCTCCTGGCAGCAGCTAACCCCTGATTCTACCACTGCCTACGTGCTCACCCGTAAATTCGGCGCCTGCCAAAGTGCCGACACCACCACCGTTACCGTCATCCGGCCGTACACCGTCATAGCGCGTGATACCTCCTTCCTCAACGCCGTGCCTGCTAATTATGTGCTCGATGCTACTGTTTCGCCCACAGGCAATTATTACATTTATAGCTGGAGCCCTGCTGCCGCAGTTGATAGCCCCAATATCCTGCATCCGCATCCGCTCAATCCCGCAAATACAAACGTGTATGTGCTAACTGTTACGGACAGCAGCGGTTGCTTTTCAGCAATGGATACGCTTGTTTTAAAGAGCAATACCAGCGGCGTTCATACTATTACTTCCACCGCAGCACCGCTTTTGCGCCTGCACCCAAATCCTGCTGAAAATGTTTTGTATATTGATTACACATCCGCAGGCAGTTTCCGTTTGTATGATTTATTAGGGAGAGCGGTTTTATTAGAAACACTGCCCGCAGGCGCTTATTCCAAAAATATTTCGGTGATTGATTTTCAGGCGGGGGTTTATACTTATCGGTTTACGGATAAAGGAGGGAGGAAGGTAAATGGGAAGGTTATAATAAACCGATGATTATGCCCTTAACCTCTTTACACATGAAATCCACATAAACTATATCGGAGCCAACATTTAATATATCGGCTCCCACATTTAATATATCGCTCCCAACATCACAGTCTCAGTCTCCCACATCGCCGCTTCGCTCACCGTTTTAACCAATCACGTCTCCCACATTTAATATATCGGCTTCCACATTGCCGCTTCGCTTACCGTTTTAACCAATCACGTCTCCCACATCTAATATATCGGCTCCCACATCGCCGCTTCGCTCACCGTTTTAACCAATCACGCCACCCACATTTACTATCTCGTCCCCCACATCGCCAATTCGCTCACCCACATGCCCAACTCTGTTACCAATTTCACCAACGCTTTTAGCGCTTTTTTTGTGCGTGAGTCTCCGTCGGGACTCACGCACTCTCGTTTCCACTTTTTTGCGCAGTTTTCCGCAGACAGTCGCGCGCAACTTAAATTTTTTTGAATCGCGGATTAAGCGAATTCCGGGATTGTGCCGGTTTGCATGTGCGTGTAGTTGGCAACAGTTTCAGGGCTACGATCCCTTCGGGATGACAAAGATGATGGCGAGATGAAGAGGGGGAGAGGCGATTAGGCAAGTATCAAAAACTAAACGCAAACTTTTGTCATTCCGCAGGAATCGTAGCAAGTGAGGTGTGCATTTCCAACTTGCCTCATTCCCGTATTGAATTGTGCTACGATCCCTTCGGGATGACAAAGATGATGGTTGGATGAAAATGGGGAGAGGCGATTAGGCAAGCATCAAAAACTAAACGCAAACTTTTGTCATTCCGCAGGAATCGTAGCTAGTGAGGTGTGCATTTCCAACTTGCCTCATTCCCGTATTGAATTGTGCTACGATCCCTTCGGGATGACAAAGATGATGGCGAGATGAAGAGGGGGAGAGGCGAGTAATGAAGAATGAAACGGTGGGCAGCCGATTGTGCGCGTTAGGGATGGCAGCGGACATCCTTTTTGCTGCGGCTGCCTCTTTCGCGGCGCGGGGCAAAAAGATGGGAGCGTACAGTCCTTACGCTTCGGTAAGGATTGAAACCCGCCCCGCCTTTTTCAGGCGGGGAACGCCCTGAAAAGGTAAAAATGCTGAAAGGTTGATAGGTTTACAAGTGATGTTGTAAACGGTCGCGGACGTATGAACTTTCCTCTTTTAAACTTACCACCACTTCCCCTTAAAAAGCCTCCCCGATGGTGAAATAAATGCCATCCGTCCCGTCGCCACGGGCATAATCAATCCGCAGGTTTAAATGGTTATCCCGGTTGAAAACAAAACGAATTCCGGCGCCATAACTATATTTTACATCGCCGAAACGCAGAAATTCTGCCTCATTACCCAATTCTGCCACGCCGCCAAACACCGCTGCGCCAAAGCGCCACACCACCGGAAAACGAAATTCTGATTGCAGCGCAGCGTAGTTTTTATCGATAAAACGCCCTTCATAATATCCGCGCATCCGCTTGCTGCCGCCCAAAAGCGATTGCTGCTGAAAGGGTGCATTGCCCGTAACAAAACTATTGTAACTATTAAGCGCGAGTACACTCTTTTTGCCCACCGCCTGGTAATAAGCAATGTCGGCAATATATTTCGTGAAGTTGAAATTGCCGCCCCATGTGCGCCCGTTGTTGGTGGCGCTCACCTCAGCATAAAAGCCTTTGTGGGGAAAAAACACCGTGTCCCGCGAATCATAAATGCCCACTATGCCTGCGCCTGAAGTGAGGCTGCCGTTGCTGCCCGGAATGGTTCCGTTGGCGAGTGCACCGGCGGGCTGAACGTGCACGATGTCGAAATCCTCAAACTGATACCTCAAGCCTGCATAAATGTGGGGAAATATGCGGCGGGTAAAGGTCATTTTTATGCGGGGGTAATTCACGTCATACAGTTCTTCCGGCACTTCTTGCTGCCCGATGCCGTAGAAAAAATAATTGTACTTGTAATAACCAAATTCGCCGAAGGCATACCACTTATCGTTATCGTAAAAAATGGAGTAAGGGAGATAAAACAGCCATTGTTTATTCTGCGTGTAAGCGGCGCTGAGGATAACGTTGGAAGGTTTTGCAGCTGCGCTATCTCTGGGAAAGCGAAACGTGAGGCTTCCTGCAATGCCAAACACAGCGCGGGTTTCAGGCGCGTAATACACTACGGGAATAACAATCAACTGAAAGCGGTCAACGGAATCATCCTCCTTTCCTTTTGCAGAAACGGATTGGATAATTGAAAGCAGTAAAACGGCGGAGAGAAGGAAAGTTCGCAAGGGGAAATAAATTTAGAAAATAAAGGTAATGGAAAAAGCGAGGCAATAATAAAAAGTTTTTTTAGGGAGATAATGGGGAAAGCGGGTTGGAGCGGCAAACGAATAAGGCTACCTTTGTAAAACAATAAACATAATGATGATGAACATAAGAACTTTTGATGCTGCCACGATGCCATCCCCTTCTGAAAAAGAAACTATTTTAAATTTCCTCTTCCAAAACCTGGATGCATATGGCGACCCGAAAGCAGATATTGAAAAATGTATGGACTATGCTTTGAAAGTGGGAGGCAAGCCCGGCGGCTTAATCGTTACCTCCTGGGATGCGGAAAAACTGACAGGTGCCGTAATATTGAACAACACAGGCATGAAAGGATACATTCCTGAAAACATACTGGTGTATATAGCCACCCATCCTGAATATCGCGGAAAGGGATTGGGCAAGCAATTAATGAACAAGGCAATAGAAGCAACGGATGGAGACATTGCGCTGCACGTAGAGGCTGACAATCCTGCAAAGCGATTATATGAAAGGATGGGTTTCACCAACAAATATCTTGAAATGCGTTTAAAAAAACCGGCATAAGCAATGGCATTTATTACTTTAAACACTACAAAGCTCCGGGAAAATTATACGCATCTGGACAGTATGTTTCAGCAAAATGGCATTGAATGGAGCATCGTAGCCAAAATGCTTTGCGGGCATAAAGAATACCTGAAGCAGGTGATTAACCTGGGCATTCAGCAAATCTGCGACAGCCGGATAACGAACCTGAGAATCATAAAATCGATAGCGCCGGAAATAGAAACGGTGTTTATAAAACCTCCGCCAAAACGGTTGGCAGCAAGGGTGGTGGAGTTTGCCGATGTTAGTTTCAATACAGAATTTGAGACGATAAAAGCGCTTTCAGGGGCAGCAGTGGCGCAGGGCAAACTGCATAAGATTGTTATAATGATTGAGCTGGGCGAACTTCGCGAAGGCGTAATGCGCGAGCAGTTTATAGAATTTTACAGCAAGGTGTTTGAGTTGCCCAATATTGAAGTTGCGGGCATAGGCACCAACCTCACCTGCATGTATGGCGTGCTTCCAAACCATGATAAGCTGATACAGCTTTGCTTATATAAGGAGTTGGTGGAAGCGAAGTTTAATAAACGCATCCCATACATTACCGGCGGTGCATCGGTAACTATTCCATTAATTGAAAAAGGATTATTGCCCAAAGGAATCAATCATTTCAGGGTGGGAGAGACGCTTTTTTTAGGGACAGATGTTTATAATAACCGCCCGTTTGAGCATATGCACAACGATGTTTTTAAGCTGTATGCCGAAATTATTGAGCTGAATGAAAAGCCTTTACTGCCGCAGGGCGACATGGGGCAAAACCTGATGGGGGAAGTAACTACGCTGGATGAAACCCTTGCCGGGGGCTCTTCTTACCGCGCTATTGTTGATATTGGTTTGCTGGACGTGGAGCACGGTCACATACGGCCGATGGATGCGGAGATGCAGATTGCAGGTGCAAGTTCTGATATGATTGTGATGGATTTAGGTAACAATCCCGGCAGGCTAAAAGTGGGTGATTTAATTCCTTTTCATCTGGATTACATGGGCATATTGCGGATTATGCATTCCAATTATGTAGACAAGCGGTTTGAGGGGGATGTTTTGGAGGCAGTGCAGGTGCGTAACTAAGCGGTAATTGTAGTAAATCACATTCAGTTATACACCTAATCTCCCTGCTTCCGCTTCTTTGCGCTTTATTTACTCAAACTAAACGTCTTGCTGCCGCCGGGCCATGATTTATTGCCATAGGAACCGCCGGGCCATGTTTTCGTTGCAATGTCATCGCAAGTGCCATCACCATAATCTACAGTAGCAATTAGTTCATTGTTTTTATAGTATTCAATAACGCCTGCGGTGATGTAATCGCAACCGGTAGTTTTAATTAAGGGAGATGTTACCACTTTAGTATATTCCCACGGCGCGCCTTTGGCAGAGAGGTCAATATTTGAAGTGATGCCATCCTTAGTGAGTACCGCCCATTCATCTTTGGTTGCATCTCCGAAATCAATGGAAGCCACTTCCTTATCATCAACGGAATAAGTTAGCCTTCCCTGCACGTAATATGGATATTCGTTTATGGTAAGCAATGGAACGGTTACTTTTATTTTATAGCCGCCGTCCAAAGTCAGCATCGCTTCTTCCTTTCCGAATGCTTCGTCTTTTGAATCGTTTTTATGGAGGCAATCTTTTTGGCAAGCTGTAAAAAACAGGGTTGAAGCAATGGCAACAATGCCGAAGGAAGCGAAAATCTTTTTCATTTCTGAGGTTTTTTTAAGTGAAAAATGTTTCCAAACTTACGGATTTATTCTTTGAAACATCCGCCAGAAAAAACAACGCACCCACTTATGAACCTATGAACTTACCTACTTATCAACTCCCCAACCTATAAACTTCCCAACTTCTAATGCTGCATTTCATGAGCGGTTGGCAACTTAAAAAAGTCCTTGTCTGAAATTTCCTGCTCCTGAACATTAAATTGAGTGTACAGATAATCAAAGAGTTTGCGGGTTTGCAATTCATCGCGGGTTTGCTCCATAGCTTTCTCATCCTCCATTTGCTTTTTCGCAAAGCCTGCCAGCCATTCCGGTTCTTCATCAGCTTCCATCCCAAAATATTCCAGAATGGAGGCACGCATGTGCTCTGAAACATCTTTGAAAGTAACCTCAAGTTTGTTTTCCCTGATTATTTTTTCAGTAATCAGCGACCATCGGTACTGATGTTCAAAAGCCGGAAATTCGCGCTCCATTTGTTCTTCCGGTATCTTTTGTTCGCGGTTTGATAAAATCCATTTTTTCAGGAAGGCAACGGGTAAATCAATCGGCGTCGTGTGGATCAGTTTTTCATACATTTCCTCCTTCATTCTTTCACCGGCGCGGTAAGCATATTGTTTGCTCAGTTCTTCTCTTAACCTGTCTCTGAACATGGCTTCGGAAGTCACAAAATCATTCGGGAAAACCTGCGCAAAAAGGTCGGCATCCAAATCGTGCGGAATTACGGTACCGATTTTAGTGATGGTGAGTTTAAAAAAGAATTCTGCAACAGACTCATCTGCCTTCAGCACTTCTCTCATAAAATATTCCAGCGTTGCACCCTGTGCCATTTCAGCCGGTTTGAAGAGGATGTTTTCGTCTGTCTTTTTCCCCATCAGCAATTCACTTAAGTCCTTTGGGAAATTTCCAACAACCTTGGTATCATCCGTTGCAGCAGCATTGGTTAGCGCATTGCCTTGTGGATCGCACATTTGATAGGTGCAGTAAATAACGTCTTCTGCGCTCGTTACTTCTTCCTGCTCATTCAGGGTGCCGAAGCGGCGCTGAAGTTGCACCACTTCTTTATCAACCGTTTCATCGCCCACGTTTATTTTATAGAATGGAATGGTCGTGTTTTTATTTTCTAAGGCAGGGAAATGAATGTCTGGCTTTAAGGCTATTTCAAAGGAAAAATTTATTTCGCCGGGAGATTGCATGCTGATGTTTATTTCCGATTCGGGCGGCATCATCATGGGCTGCGCAATAAATTCCACGTTTTCCTTTTGGATATACTGCTCTAACTCAGAAGTGGCAGAGCGGTAAACTTCTTCACCAAAAATGGAAGGACCATACATTTTCCGAACGATACCGGAAGGTGCATTTCCTTTTCTAAAACCTTGTATGTTCACGTTTTTAGCGTGTTTTTTCAAGGCGCTTTCAAAAGAAGGCATGTAGTCATCTTTCGTGAGGTTTACGGTTATTTTGTCGTGGAGCGTTCCGAGGTTTTCGCGCGATATTGTAGCCATCTTTTTAAAAAAATGATTTTGATTTTTTTTTGAAAAAATTCAGTCCCGCAAGCTGCGGGACTGAATGCGTGAATAATGTGCGGGCGGAGGGACTCGAACCCCCAAGCCTCACGGCACTAGATCCTAAGTCTAGCGTGTCTACCAATTTCACCACGCCCGCTTTTTTAAGGAGGTGCAAATGTAGGGCTTTTTACGACTTGAGAAAATGGTTTTAGAAAGATTTTACAGGGCGGATGTATTTGTCATGGTAATGAAAAAGTAGGTTTTTAAAGTCATGAAACTTTCAGTTGTGCCGCCGGTTGCTTGCAATTCCCTTACCATTGTCATTACATTTATCGCCACAACAAAACATCAATCAAAAATCATGATCCGCCGCGAAACAAAAGCCTCCATTCTGGTAGTTGAAGATGAAGAAAGCATCCGCTCTGCCTTAAAACTCAATCTTGAACTTGAAGGCTATGAAATAACCACTGCCGAAACAGGGCCTACCGCCATAAAAAAGGTGAAAAGCGAACATTTTGATCTCATCATCCTCGACATTATGTTGCCTGATATGGACGGACTTGCCGTTTGCGAAACCATTAGGGTGCAACACAATGATGTGCCCATCCTTTTCCTTTCAGCGAGAAACACTACAGCCGATAAAATTGAAGGGCTCAAAAAAGGCGGCGATGATTACATTACCAAACCTTTTGACCTTGAAGAATTGGTGTTGCGCGTGGATAAATTGATCCTCAAAAACAAGCGCATTAAATCGCCGCAGTCTGTGTATGATTCTTATGAGTTTGCCGGTTGCGTTATTGATTTTGGTGCGCATGAAGCCATTGATAAAAACGGAAGAACGCAGGAGCTCAGCAAGAAGGAAACATCGCTTTTAAAACTGCTGATCGAGCATGAAGGCGAGGTGGTTTCCCGCGAAAATATTTTGCAGATTGTCTGGGGCTACAATGTTTATCCCACCACGCGCACCATTGATAATTTTATCCTCAACTTCCGGAAATATTTTGAAAACGACAGCCGTCAGCCGAGGCATTTTCATTCCATCCGCGGCATAGGTTATAAGTTTACTGCCAACCTTTAAAAAGAAAGGTTCGTCTATCAGGCGTTCGGAAAGTTGTATTTTTCCGCCCTTAAAAAAATTGTCCAAACTTTAGAAAACATGCGTCTTTTACTTCCAGCTTTTGCTGCTTCCTTATTACTTTTCAGTGCCTGCAATAAAAACAAAGATTTCGTGGATGCCACCATTATTGACACCGGTGATGTTACGCTTGATGGTTGCGGTTATTTGCTGAGGCTTGACAATGGACGGGAAGAAAAACCCCAATACCTTGATTCTGATTTTCAGCATAACGACATGAAGGTGAAAGTGAAATTCCACGCCAGCGGAAACCTTGATACATGCGGGTTTTCGGCTCCGCGCAGCTTTTTTGAACTCGTAATTATTGATGAAATAAAACGCGCCAATTAATTACTGTTTCCGCAAAAAAATTTTTACAAAAAAAATCCCGCAATCGCGGGAATTTTTGTTTTAGCGCACTTCTTTAAACCGTTCATCGCGCACAAATGCATCGTCGTTCAGTGTGTTTAAAAAAGCAATCAAATCTGTTCTTTCAGAAGCGCTTAAAGAAATGCCATTTTGCAAAGCCGGATCAAGCGTTGCGGAATGTTGGATGCCACCTGCATAATGATCCAGCACTTGGTTGAGCGTCTGGAAACGACCATCGTGCATGTAAGGTGATGTGAACTTCAGGTTACGCAACGAAGGCACTTTAAACTTGTAAAGGTCAGCGGCAGATTTCGTGATGTGCGCGCGACCTGAATCGTTTTTTCCAGATGGAGGCAAACCATTGTTTCTAAAAGAAAAATCAGAAAACAAAGGCTCTTTATGGCAGCTTGCACATTCCGCTTTAAAAGTGCTTAAACCCCGCGTTTCGCTTTCGGTAAAAGAAGCTTCGCCGCGCTGCACAAGGTCATACTTTGAGTGGTCGCTCACCAGCATCCCCTGAAACTGCGTAATGGCTTTAAAAATGCGCTGACTGTTTATTGTTTCATCCCCAAAAGCCGTTTTAAACATGGCGGGATAAAGTGGGTCTGACTGAAGTTTTGCAATGATGTCTTCCAGGTTTTCATCCATTTCCACCGGGTTCGTGATTGGCGCGATGGGTTGATTTTCGATGTGGTTTACGCCGCCGTCCCAAAAGAAAGTGGGGTGCCAGGCAAGATTAAAAATGCCGGGAGAATTTCTGTTGCCCAGTTTGTCTTCCACGCCATGGCTAAAGTTGTGGTCTATTTGTGCAAAAGCGGTGGCAGGTTGGTGGCAACTTCCGCAGGAAACGTCATTGGTGCGGGAAAGCCTGCCATCAAAAAAAAGTTTTCTGCCCAATTCAAAACCTTCTTTTGTGAACGGATTGTTCTCAAAAAGATAGTGCGGTTGCGGCCAGCCTTCCGGCGTGCGGAATGCAAAGATTTCTTCAGGAGCCGTTATTTCAGGGTCTTTTCTACAACTGCTGATAATTACGGCCATTAAAATAAAAGCAGTGCAGCAAGTAATTATTTTTTTAGTCAAGACTATGAAAAGAATTTAAAAAGGAAGCGATGTTTTACTAAAAAGGTACCCAATGCACTATTACTCGTTGTGTACATGGTCGATAACAAACATATCCTCATAATTATCCGCAATTTTTTGAGTTTTCACAACGTCCATAGCGAAGGGAAGTATGCTGAAGTCGATTGTGTAAGGAGTTTTAAACCATTCCAGAATATCGTTGCGCAAATGAATTTCAGGATGGCGGTCGCTTTTTACATCAATGCTTTCAGGAAGAGAAAAAGAGCAATCCCGAATGCCATTATTGCGTCCGGCAAAGCCTCCGCAATGGTAAACAATAGCTCCACTCGTAGATTGCGGCGATATGCCTTCGACTTTTGCCATGATGTAACCGTTCCATGGCCAGTACATACCATTAATCGGGTCCAACGCACCGGTCTGAGCGCCATTCACATTCCGCGCACTATCAACGCCAATCATAAACTTCAAACCCACATAATTTCCGTTAGGCACGTTCTCCATTTCTATTGTTTTAGAACTTTCTTCTGCTTCATTAATTAAACGATAGCTATCCGGTTCTACCCATTCTGTTCCATCGGCATACACCAATTTTACGTTGGAGATATAGTATTTATAAATCGTAACCTGAAAAGAATCGCCGTGTTCATTCAAATACCAGCTGCTGTTTAAAGCCAAAGGCTGCGTTCCGGCTGCATGGGTAATTTTTAAACGAACCGCTCCAAAACTATCCACGGGAGGTTGGTTTGTAATAACTACGGGATCAGGTTTTTTCTGGCAGGAAGTAATAAGGAAGGGAAGCGTAAATAAAATAGCGGTAAACTGGAGTAGTGTAATTTTTTTCATAAGGGATGGCGAAGTTACAAAAATTAAGATTGAAAGTATTGTGAAAACGTTGGAGCGTTACCAGATTAGTTCGTCATCGGAAAAATCATTTGGCTTTTTATATCGGGCGCGGCTTTCAATTTTTTGCAATTGGCGATGATATACCTGGCATGCAATAATTTTCACGGCATCATTCTGATTCTTTAAAGCATCGGCAAGTTTATCTTCCGGAATGTCAAGCCGGTACATCAACCCGAAAAAAACTTCCGGCGAGCCTTCCAGTAACCGGCTGATTTTTGCACTGAGTAAATCCAGAATCCGCGCTTCATTAACCATATCGGGCAACGAAAGTTCCCAGTCCTGTGCCAGCGCTTCGGCAGCTTCTTTACTAAAAAGGGAATCGCTCATTTTGAAGTGTTGAGATGTTGCGGCGTATGTGCATTGCCTCTTTTAATAATTGCTTAATGGCAGCGTAGTGAAGGCTTTCAGGCGATGGAAGGGAATGGCAAAAGACGTTTTTTCTTTGGTGTTTTTTTAGCAAATGGCTGCATTTTTCGAAGAGGATGCCATCATAAAAACATAGGTCTATGCCGCGTTCATTTTTTATAGGCAGCAGAAAACACATCCAGTTCGTGAACTTAAAAAATGGAATGCCCCAGCGAAGTTTTTCGGTAATGCGCGCATCATAATTCAGTATCCATTCCCGAAGCGTTGCGGTGAGGTGCAATTCATTGGGAGGAAGAGAATAAATATAGTGCTCCATGTTTTCCATTTTTTCCCTTACTTTTGCGCTCCGTTTCTAAAAAACAATCTTCATGTCTAAAATTAAAATAACCCAGGTTAAAAGCGGTATAGACCGTTCTGCTCGTCAGAAGCGTACGCTCATTGCGCTTGGTTTACGTAAAATGCACGCTTCGGTAGAAGTGGAAGCCACGCCTCAAATCGAAGGTATGGTGCGCGCCGTTTCTCATCTTTTAAAAGTAGAAGAAACAAACAGCTAATTGCCGTTAAACGCAACTGTTTCTCAAAAAGTTATTCATTATTCAATTTGCGAGCGGTTCTACAATTCCGCGCAAGTCTAAAAACTGTAAAAAAATGCAACTACACAATTTAAAGCCGGCTCCCGGTTCAGTAAAATCAAGAAAACGCATAGCGCGCGGCGAAGGCGGCGGCGGCTCCACAGCAGGAAAAGGTAACAAAGGACAACAATCCCGTACCGGTTACCAGCAAAAAAACGGACACGAAGGCGGACAAATGCCCATTCAGCGCAGGATGCCAAAACGTGGTTTCACGAACATTAACCGCCTCGATTATAAGGTATTTAACCTTGGCCAGATTGATGTATTGATCGAGAAATACAACATCACAGAATTTACGCCGGATGCGCTTTACATAAATGGTTTGATAAATCGCACCGACATTGTAAAAATCCTGGGCAAAGGCGAAATGAAAACGAAACTCCTTTTTAAAGTAAATAAAGTGAGTAAGAAAGCAAAAGAAGCCATCGAATCAGCAGGCGGAAGTATTGAGCTTATCTAACTTATCCCCGCATTTTAAAGACGCATTTGGACGAGTGCGTCTTTTATCGTTTATTCGCAACTCTTTTTTAATTTACCTCAACAACAGTTTCCAAAAGTGAAGAAACTCATAGACACGCTTAAAAACATCTGGAGCATTGAAGAGCTCCGTAAGCGCATCCTGTTTACCCTTACGCTCATTCTGCTTTACAGAGTAGGCTGTTACATCACCCTTCCCGGCATAAACCCAAACAGGCTTGCGCTTGAAGGAAGTCAGGAAGGTTTGCTCGGCATCCTGAACATGTTTGCCGGTGGGGCTTTCAGCCGTGCTTCCATTTTTGCACTTGGTGTGATGCCTTACATTTCTGCATCCATCTTTATGCAGTTGGCGGGCATCGTAGTTCCGCAGGTTGCAAAAATGCAGAAAGAGGAAAGCGGGCGAAAAAAAATTAACCAGTACACGCGTTATCTGACGGTGCTTGTTACGGCTTTCCAGGCTAGTGCTTATGTTGCTTATTTACGCACACAAACAGCCTCTGCATTGGTTCCGGAGTTTTCTCCATTTCTCTTTTGGCTTTCTACAGTTGTGGTGCTCACAGCAGGTACGCTCTTCGTAATGTGGATGGGCGAAAAAATAACCGACAAAGGCATTGGTAATGGTGTTTCCCTTTTAATTATGGTAGGCATCTTAGCGCGTTTGCCCCATTCTCTGCTTCAGGAATTTGCAGCACGGAACCTTGGCGGCGGCGGCGGTTTGCTGATATTCCTGATTGAGCTTGCCGTGTTTATTGCCGTAATTGTGGGATTGATTTTACTGACGCAGGGCGTTCGTAAAATTCCTTTGAACTATGCACGCCGCATCATTGGCTCCACCAATGCCGCCCGTGAAGTGAGCGGTTCCCGCGATTTTATTCCTTTAAAAGTGAACAGCGCTGGCGTTATGCCCATCATCTTTGCTCAGGCAATTATGTTTATCCCGGCAACTATTGCAGGCTTCGCGGAAAGCGAAAGCGCCGCAGGTTTTGTGCGTGCTCTGAGCGACCATACATCGCTTTATTACAACCTTATTTATGCCGTTCTTGTAATTGCATTTACTTATTTCTACACCGCGCTTATTTTCAATCCTACCGAAATGGCGGATAACCTGAAACGCAATAACAGCTTCATTCCCGGCATTAAACCAGGCGAGGAAACTGCGAACTACATCGGCACCATTATGGATAGAATTACGCTTCCCGGTTCCGTGTTCCTTGCGCTTGCAGGCATCCTTCCCGGTATTGCTGCATTGCTTGGCGTTACCAGCGGATTTGCAACCTTTTTTGGCGGCACTTCCATGTTGATTGGCGTAGCAGTTATCCTGGATACTTTGCAACAAATTGAAAGCCACTTGCTGATGCGTCAATACGATGGATTAATGGAGAGTGGGAGACTTGCAGGAAGACAACCCGCAGCAAGCACTATTTAAAAACAACCAGTTATCACTTTTAGAAAAAGCAGTGAGCAGATAAATCCTGCTTACTGCTTTTCTTTTTTTGAAAAAATTATCACCGCAAAATGATTAACATCAGGAACAGAAACGAAATTGAAATCATCCGCAAAAATGCTATGATGGTGACGGCAACACTCACGGAAGTAGCCAAAATGTTGCGTCCGGGAATCACTACAAAAGCGATTGATACGATGGCTGAAACCTTTATCCGCGACCATGGCGGCGTTCCTTCTTTTAAAGGGTACGGCAATAAAAAATCCCCTTTCCCTGCTTCGCTTTGTATCTCGCTCAATGACGTAGTGGTGCATGGTTTCCCCTCCGATTATGAATTGCAACCCGGTGATGTTATTTCCGTGGATTGTGGTTTTAACCGCGATGGATACCATGGAGACCACGCTTACACTTTTGCAATCGGTGAAGTGCCGGATGAAATTTCAACACTTATGCGCCTCACAAAAGAATCTCTGTTTCGGGGTATCTGGCAGGCGCGGGAAAACAACAGAGTGGGAGATATTTCCTTCGCCATTGAGAATTTTACAGCCCGAGAACATGGTTACGGCGTTGTGCGGGAGTTGGTGGGGCATGGCGTTGGCAAGCGATTACATGAAGATCCGCAAGTGCCTAATTACGGGAAACGTGGCGATGGAAAACGATTGAAAGAAGGCATGGTGCTGGCAATTGAACCCATGATAAACCTTGGTACGCGCGAAGTGTTTACAGAAGAAGATGGCTGGACGGTGCGCACGGGCGATGGCAAGGTGTCGGTGCATTATGAACACACAACCGTGGTGAGAAAACATCGGGGCGAACCCCTTTCAGATTTCGGACCGATAGAAGCCGCAGAGCGTGCAAACGCGGAACTTAGCACTGCACACCTTGAAGAAGCGCCGGTAGCAAGTGAATAGCCATTCGCTTTAAAACAAACGTTTTTTTACCGGAAAGATGCTGTCGGAACTTCCAATGAAAAATCATTTTGCAAAAGATGCTGGATTCGGATGGAAAGTGCAAGCAGCTGCGTTTTGCTGTGTGCATTCTGGCCAATGCAACGGATGGCGTGAGAAACGTGGACTGTAATTGATTTAGAGACTTCAAAAGGAAAATTCCGCTGCGCAAATTTTTGAACAAAAGCTTGTTCTTCGGGCGGCAACTGGGGTGCTGTTTCTTCCGAAAACTGTATGCGCAAACTTTCTTCTAAAATCTGAATCACGTAATTCAAAAAACTTTTTTGCTGCTCCCTGCCTGCCTTAGCCCATTCTTCGGAAAATTTAATTAGGGCGGCACTGTTAGCAGTTGCCAAAGCATTGAACCAGTTTCTGAGGTGCGGAAACATGTCGTGTTCTGCATGATTTACAAGTCGCAAAGCTTCCGCAAAGCTTCCGCCTGCCATGGCTGCCACGCGTATCGCTTTAGCAGGGTCTGCCAGCTTTTTTTCTATCAGCGCTCCTTCAATTTCCTTTGCTGAAACGGGGGTCAGTCGTACAATCTGCGTGCGGGAAAGAATGGTAGAAAGCACTCTTGAAGTTTGCTCCGCAATGAAAATAAGGTAAGTATCCGGTGGCGGTTCTTCAATTAATTTCAGGAGTTTGTTGCCTTCTTTTTCTAAATATTCAGCCATCCAAACCAACTGTATTTTCCTGCCGCCTTCAAAAGATTTCAGGTACACGTTGTTGATAATCTCATCACATTCATCTACGCTGATGTTGCCTTGTTTATTCTCAGCATTTACAGATTGGAGCCAATCCTGAACAGAAGCAAAAGGCGTATGTTTTACAAAATCCCGAAACTCCGGCAGGAAATTCTGGCTGATTTTTCTTTCTGAAGAAGAAGTAGTTTTTTTAAAAACAGGAAACGTGAGGTGCAAATCAGGATGTTCCAGTTTTGAAATCTTGTGGCAGTCAGCGCATTTTCCGCAGGCATCAGCTTCCTGTTTGTTGCTGCAAAAAAGATATTGAGCAAACGCCAGGCCCATTGCCAGTCCTGCGCTTCCTTCATTTCCTGAAATCAAAAGTGCGTGCGGAATCCGGGACATCTTTTCCATGTGCACCAGATTTTCTTTTACGGATTTTTGCCCGGGAATTTGTTTAAAAAGCATGATGAGAGAAGCGCGAAATTAGAAAAGAGATTTTGCCCGTCATCTTTGAATTTTGAATTTGGTTTGATATTTTTATCAAAAGATAATCCGGCGTTTACAAAGCGTTCATTTGCGAAAACCTTCAACAGAAAACTGCCGTAACTATCATTCAACCCTTTTCAATGATTCCGTCTAATGATGCGCCTTCTGTTTTTTACTTTCACTTGCCAGGGAATGAGCACGTGCATGATGTTTCATTCGAAATTAGAAATGATGTGCTGATTACCACCTGCACTTGTAACTACAAAGACAAAACTTCATTTTGCCGGCATCGCCTTTATATGCTTGCGGGCAGGAAAGACAAACTTCCGGAAGCCGAACATGCACAGTTGGATGCATTTTTAAACCTCCTTTCAGAAAATGAAGCAGGGCGCAAAATGATTAAGGAGGCTAAAATTGGAAAGGATGGTGAAACCCGCTGCAGACGTTGCGAAAGCGAGCAAATTATTGACACTAAAAAAACATTCAGAGGCAAAATGTACCGCCTCATTTCAATTAATAAACACCGTTACCATTGCAAAAAATGTGGCTGGGATTGGTAAACTGCATTTTGTAATTGCCGCTTGAAGGAATTACTTTCGCGGAGCAAAAAAATCTACCTTCCATGTTGCGTATTGCTTCCATAATTCTTGCCGCGTCTTTTTTATTAATTACCGCTTGCACAAAGCGAAATAAAGACACCTGCTCTTTCCTGCCTCCCAAAATTGTATTTGTAAACTTCACCATTCCCGAAACCGACACCATCATTATCAGGAGGTTTGCGAACAATAATCAGTTCAACCAGTTTTTGGATACTTCTGTGTTTTCAAAAACCCAAATCACGCGCACCGTTTTAGGGCAAGATTCTGTGCAATTAAGTATTCCCTACGATGCTTTTAATGAATCCTTTGCAGCGTTTAACTGGGAAGTATTTTTGCCCGGAACATCAAGCCTGACGCGCTTTTCAGATTTTCAATCCCAATTTAATCATGAAGAACAAGAGGGTTCTACCTGCCATAGCTATGTGCAAACCGTAAAAGTGAATAACCGGACAAATACTTACAACACATGGTTTGGCGAGCAATACCGGATTTACATCACGAAATAAGACTGCGACAAATTTTTTCTTTACAAAAAATGCTTCTCTTTTCGGAAGCATTTTAGTTTATGGAAAGATTGAAACAGCAGGTCAGTACGCTCTTGCAAAAAGTACACGTTGCGTAGATGATTTGCCCGATTGCACGCAAACGCCGGCTTCCTGTTTGTTGTTTAATGGAATACAGCGGATGGTAGCTTTTGTAAGTGTTTTTATTTTCTCTTCAGTTTCAGATGTGCCGTCCCAGTGTGCGGAAATAAAGCCTCCTTTGCCATCCAGCACAGCAACAAATTCATCCCAGCTATTCACTTCCGTTGTGTGTGCTTCTCTGAAACGGAGCGCCCTGTCAAAAAGGTTTTGCTGGATTTCGGCAAGCATTTGAACTACCAATTCTGCAAGATTTTCAATAGGCAAAGTGGATTTTTCTTTTGTATCCCGTCTTGCAACTTCTGCCACTCCTTTTTCCATATCGCGGGGCCCCAGTGCAATCCGTAGCGGAACGCCTTTTAGTTCATATTCTGCAAACTTCCAGCCAGGTCTGTTAGCATCATCGTCATCAAACTTTGCACGAATGTTCAATGCACGCAGCTGCTTCATTAATTCCTTTGCAGTTTCGTTTATTTTTTCAGTTGCTGCTGCATCTTTATTGAAAATAGGAATGATTACCACTTGCAACGGAGCAATTTTTGGCGGCAATACCAAGCCCTCATTATCACTGTGTGCCATAACCAATGCTCCGATTAACCTTGTTGAAACACCCCAGGAAGTTGCCCACACATACTCCATGTTGTTGTCCTTGTCGGCAAATTTTACATCAAACGCTTTGGCAAAATTCTGCCCTAAAAAATGAGACGTGCCTGCTTGTAATGCCTTGCCATCCTGCATCAGCGCCTCAATACAATAAGTATCTTCTGCACCTGCAAACCTTTCATTGGCAGTTTTTACGCCGCGGATTACGGGCATTGCCATCCACTCTTCGGCAAAGGTTGCATACACGTCCAGCATCCGTTCTGTTTCTTCAATGGCTTCCTGTTTGGTAGCATGTGCCGTGTGCCCTTCCTGCCAAAGGAATTCTGCCGTGCGTAAAAACAAACGCGTGCGCATTTCCCACCGTACCACATTTGCCCATTGGTTAATCAGCAAAGGCAAATCGCGGTATGATTGCACCCAGTTTTTGTAAGTGCTCCAGATGATGGTTTCAGAAGTTGGTCGGACGATCAGTTCTTCTTCCAGCTTTGCATCAGGGTCAACGATAATGCCGTTTCCATTGGGGTCGTTTTTCAAACGATAATGCGTAACTACTGCACATTCTTTTGCAAAACCTTCCACGTGTGCGGCTTCTTTGCTTAAAAAACTTTTCGGGATAAAAAGCGGGAAATAAGCATTCTGGTGTCCGGTTTCTTTAAACATCCGGTCAAGCTGATCGCGCATATTTTCCCAAAGGGCAAAACCATAAGGCTTAATAACCATGCACCCTCTTACTGCTGTATAATCAGCAAGTCCTCCTTTCAGCACTAAGTCGTTGTACCACTGTGCGTAGTCACTTTCTTTGGATGTTATAACAGGCATAAAATTTTCGGCAAACTTTTTGTTGTATAAACCATGACGGTTAAGAGCCGCAAAAGTAGTAATTTCACAAAGCTATTTCAGCCTTCCAAAAACAAACATTTTATCATGAAAAACTTAATCATAGCAGGCTTACTTGTATTGGCTTTTAGCCCTTCTGTAACCAACGCGCAGGGAACGTACACAGACGATATTTATTATAATAGTAAAGATATCGAACAACAAAAAGCCACAGACCGCCAGCGCTCTTCCCAACAGCAAAATGGGAATTACGACTACACCTCTTCTGATAACAATTCCAACGCAGACAACAACGGCAATTATCGAAACTCCGCTCAGGGCTATGATAGCGATGGCAGTTACAATGATGACGGCTCCGGCAATAATTACTACGCTACCAACATCCGCCGTTTTAATTATCCGTTTTATAACATGGGCTATTACAGCGCTTTTTATAATCCTTACTGGTATAACCCTTATTGGTACGACCCATTTTGGGGATACAGCCCATGGGTGCGCCCCGGCTTTTCTATAAGTTTTGGATATGGACCTTATTGGAGCAGCGGATGGGGATACAACAACTGGTATGGCTACTCCGGTTTCAACAGCTACTACAATTATCCTTGCTACGGAAGCTGGTACGGCAATTATTATGGCGGAGGCTATTGGAACGGCTATTATTCCGGGCTTTACGGCAATAATAATTACGCTTACAAAAACGTGAATTACGGACCTCGTAATTCCGTGAACTCCGCATCAACAGTGGGGAACAGGCTTTATAATAACGGAGGAAAAAGCGCTGGTATTTCCAGTAATTCTTCCAATCAATCCTCTTTCGGACCAAGGCAGGGAATGCGCGAAAACTCAAACTCTTACAATGGCAATGCACAGAATTCTGTTTCTAACCCGGGTAGAGGAGCTACACAACAAAATGCACAACAAGGAGAACGCCCTCGCCGTGGATTCTTCAATAACGATGAAAACAGCAATGCCGTACGCAACAATGATAGGAGAGGTTTTAAATCGCAGCAGCAACAACAGCCTTCCCGTTCTTATGGAAATGACCGCGGAATGCAATCGCAGGATCAACGCTCACGCTATCAGTCTCAGCAAAACGAAAGACCTTCTTATCAACAACCCACACAACGCACTGAATCCCCTCGTTTTGAACAACGCAGCGCTCCTGCCATGGAGCAACGAAGTGCACCTTCTTACCAGCAACGCAGCACTCCATCACCCCGAATGAGTGCGCCTTCGCAAAGAATGAGTTCACCTCAAATGAGTGCACCTTCACGCGGTGGCGGTGGTGGTGGATTTGGAGGCGGCAGAAGACGCTAAATTTTCCTTCCCGAAAACAATTTCTAAAGCCACGTAATTTCTATTTGCGTGGCTTTTTTCTTTCCGTTTTTTTTACATCGGCATACCTTTTGATTTCTTCTTACTGCTTTTCCAAAAAACTTATTGTTATGAACTGCCGCAATTTGTCTTCAATCGCTTTTGTTTCCGCACTCTTCCTTGCCTCTATCCCTGCTTCTGCGCAGGATGCGGATGATGCCCTGCGCTATTCTTTTTTATCCCCCACCGGCACCGCGCGTTCCTTAGGTTTTGGGTCGGCGCTTGGCTCTATTGGTGGCGATTTTACTTCTCTTAGCGTCAACCCCGCAGGCATTGGCATTTACCGCAAATCAGAATTCACCTTCACGCCTTCTGTAAAATTCAACAGCATTTCAGGAGATTATTTAAACGAAAGCCGTGATGCCACAAGTGCCCGTTTTAACTTCAATAATGCAGGCGCAGTTTTTACCAACACCCCTCGGGGTAAAGATTATGATCGCAGCGCCTGGAAAGCTGTTTCCTTCGGGATTGGATTTAATCGACTGGCTGATTTTAACCGCGATTATTCTTACGGAGGTTTGATGAAAGGCACGGGCAGTAAATACAGCAGCTTCAGTGAAATTTTTGTGGAAGATGCGTATGCTGACCCTACAGGTGTTACCTCCAATGATGCATCACTCGGGTACCTCGGTTACCAAACTTATTTAGTGAATGATGACACGATGGGCAATTTTTTCACCCTTGCCAACTGGGAAAAAGGATTAAACCAGCTTAAGTCAGTAAAAGAACGCGGCGGTATTAATGAACTGGCTTTTTCCCTCGGTGGTAATTATGAAGAGAAGCTAATGCTTGGTGCTACAGTTGGCGTGCCCTTTCTCCGCTATACCCGCGATTTTATTTTTAGAGAAGATGATGCCAGCGGCGACTTTAATAACGATTTTGCATCCTTCCAATACCATAGTTTTTTAACCACAGCAGGTGCCGGCGTGAACCTTAAACTGGGGGCTATTTACAAACCTGCAGATGCCTTTCGCATAGGCGTTGCCGTCCACACACCAACCTGGTATGCGCTTTCTGATGTGGAAGACCGCGACCTGATTGCCAACACCGAAAATTATCAGGGGCAGCAATCCGTCAGCGCAGCGCAGCAACGATTTTCTTACCGCCTCACTACGCCATGGAGAGCCATTGTGAGTGCCACAGGAATTATCGGTAAGATGGGTTTTATTACAGCTGATTATGAGTATGTAGACTATGCAGCCATGCGTTATGGTTTTGAAAATACTTTTAGCGCCGATGAAAACATCCGCAACCGCAGCATTAAAAACCAGTATGAAGGCGCATCGAATTTCAGGATTGGAGGCGAAGCTCGGTTAGATGTGCTGGCGCTTCGCGCAGGCTTCGGCTATTATGGAAATCCTTACGTGGATAAAAACCTGGGCAGCGCCCGCACCGATTTTTCCGGCGGAATAGGTATCCGAGGAGCAAACATGTTTGCAGACCTCAGCTTCACACATAGCTATTACACCCGCAAAGACCAACCTTATGTTTTAAATAATCCTGTCGTTACCGTGCCTTCGGCCACCGTGCAAAATGGACTGAATAATGTGGCGCTTACAGTCGGGTTTAAGTTTTAGAATTATTGCAAAAGGAGTACAGAATTGGTGTTAAGCCATGTGGATATCAGGAGAAATTCCTACGCTGACTGATGGCAAGGTTTCCCAACTCCGAGCAATCCAGAAATTTTATTGACTTCTTCAAAGCCTTGAATGAGTGACATGCACTAACACAGGGTGCAGCTCTGTACTTATCTCCTGCACGAAATGCCTTCTTCCCTAATTGCGTAACATTGTTCCCACTGGATTTTACACCGGTTTTCAACAAAAATTAAACACTAAAACGTACAGATTATGCGCTGGATGGGAAGACGCGAAAGCACCAACATTGACGACAGACGCGGCATGGGCGGCGGCGGAAAATTGCTGGGCGGTGGCATTGGCGCTGCCGTAATAGGCGTTATTATTTATCTGCTCGGCGGCGACCCGTCCGCCATTATGGGCGACCTTAATTCCGGTTCTTCAGCCCCAATGAGCGAGGAACAAAAAGCGGCGCAGGCGGAGGATGCTCAATTCGTGAAAGTGGTGCTGGCAGATACGGAAGATGTGTGGCACAAACTGTTTCAGCAGCGCGGCGCAGATTATAAAGAGCCAACACTCACACTTTTCAACGGTTCAGTAAATAGTGGATGTGGGGGCGCAAGCGCTTCGACAGGCCCTTTTTATTGTCCGCTTGATGAACATGTGTACATCGATCTTTCTTTTTATGATGACCTCAAACGGCGGTTCAATGCACCCGGCGATTTTGCAATGGCTTACGTGGTGGCGCATGAAGTAGGGCACCATGTGCAGCATCTGCTCGGCATTTCCGACAAGGTGCACGATGCGCAGCAGCGCGGCAATGAAAGAGAAGCCAATGCACTAAGCGTGAAGCTGGAACTGCAGGCAGATTTCTTTGCCGGCGTGTGGGCGCATTACGACGACAAAATGCACGACGTGCTGGAAGATGGAGATATTGAGGAAGCGCTTACTGCCGCAAATGCTATTGGCGATGATAGGTTGCAAAAAGAAGCGCAGGGCAGGGTAGTACCTGAATCATTCACGCACGGCACTTCGGCGCAGCGGATGTACTGGTTTAAAAAAGGATTTCAGACAGGCGATATCGAGCAGGGAGACACGTTTAACAGCCCGGACCTTTAGTTTTTTTCGATGAAAAGTTTTGCGAGTGATAATTATGCAGGCGTGGTTCCTGAAGCAATGGAAGCGCTGGAAGTGGCGAATGAAAACCATGCGCCTTCTTACGGTGCGGATACTTTTACGAAGTGCGCCATTGAGGATATACAAGCCGCTTTTGAAACCGATGCCGAAGTGCTTTTTGTGTTTAACGGCACGGGTGCAAATGTGCTGAGTATTGCCGCCGCTACACGTTCCTTCAACAGCGTTCTGTGCACCGATGTTTCCCATATTTACAGTGATGAATCATCTGCTCCTGAAACTTTTTCCGGTTGCAGGATATTTCCGGTTCCTGCGGATGCCCATGGCAAGCTTACGGTGGATGGAATGCTGGAAAGAATGCAGCGAAAAGACGATGTGCATTCGGCGCAGTGCAGACTTATTTCGATAACGCAGGCAACAGAATACGGAACGTGCTATGAACCTTCTGAAATACGCGCTATCAGTGCATTTGCGCAGGAGAATGATTTGTATTTGCACATGGATGGTTCCCGTTTTTTCAATGCTGTTGCGGGTCAGAAAAACTCCCTCAAATCATGGACTTCCGGCTGCGGTGTCGATATCCTTTCTCTTGGTGGCACGAAGGCGGGGATGATGTATGGCGAGGCTGTAATTGTCTTCAACAAAACCCTCGCAAAGCAAATAAAATTTCAGCAAAAGCAAGTGATGCAACTGGCTTCCAAAACGCGTTTTATTGCCGCGCAATTCAGCGCTTTAATGAAGGATGAAACCTGGAGGAAGTATGCGCTTCATGCCAATGAAATGGCGAAGTTGCTTTGTGACGGACTGGATGATTTCAGGAAAATAAGAATCACCATGCCGGTGGAAGCGAATGCTGTTTTTGCCGTGATGCCTTCGGAGTGGATTGTTGAATTGCAAAAAGAATTCCCCTTCTACCTCTGGAATGAAAAGCGGAGCGAAGCGCGGCTGATGTGCGCATGGGATACTACGCAGGAAGACGTGGAAAACTTCATTGCGGCAGTGGATAAACTAAATGGCACAGCAGCAGTTTAAAGCACCGCATCATCAAAATAAACCGACTTCCGGTTAGCACATCCCTTCATAAAATCTGTGATTAAATAAGCAGCAAGTTTGGCGGTGGTAAAGTCTGAAACACCATTAGACAGGGCAACAGCGCCTTCGGGAAGATGGAGATAAGCCACGTCTGTTTGCTCTGCGCAAAGCGTAATAAACTTCCTTGCTTGCAGGGTTGTGACACCGCAGGGCGTCATGGCGCTCGACAAAGTATTTTCAATGCAATCGAAATCCAGCTCAATGCCGGTTGGCGCTCCGGCGCAGAAATGAATGGCTTCTGAAACGGCTTGTGTGAAAGTTGTTTTTTGGTGGAGGAAAATGTCTTCGTAAAAAGAAAACTGAATTTCAGGATTGGATTTCATTTCGTCAAGCATTGCCTGACTGTTATAGTTTTCGTGCAAGCCAATGACGCTGTATTTCTTCAGGAAACCATTCGCTTTCGCATACCTGAAACCATTGCCGCTATGCCTTCCTTCAATACTCCGGTAATCAGCATGTGCATCCAGATTAATGGCGTTTAGCGGCGTTTGTTTTGCTTTTGAAAATCCTTTTAAAATCGGGTAAGCATTGTTGTGCCCGCCGCCAATAATGATGGGGATTTTTCCGGCTTGCGAAATGCTTTGGATTACCTGCGCTACATCATCATCTATCAATTCTACCAGGTTTCTTAGTTGCTCCGCAGAATGTTTGTGGGCGCTTTCCATCAGTTCAGAAAAATCGAAAGCACCAGCAATCAGCAAGTCATTTCCTTTCAGTTTATCTGTGTGTTGCGTGTTCAGTAAGGCTTTCAGGGCGTGTTCCCAAAAGTTGGCGGTGCCTTCCGTTCCAAAATTTGCGCGCACGCCAATGTCTTCCGAAATGCCGATGAGCACAAAAGTTGCTTCGGTTTTGTTTAGCTCTGCTTCCCAATTATCAGTTTCAAAAAGAATGACGGTTTCACCCAATTTGGTTTCATTTTCTCTGATGGAAATGACGCTTTGTAAATCCTGCTTTTTAAAAACTTTGAAAGGCATGGCGGTTGTTTTTTTGATTGAGTAGAATGGATGGAATCACAGAAGCCTGCAAAGTCGTGTTTGTTTTTAACTATTAAACTATTGGCAGCGCGGGAGGTGGAACGCTTAAATTTGCCGCTAACAAAAACAATCTCAAAGATGTATCCTACAGAAATAGTTTCCCCCATGATTGAAGAAATGACCGACGGCGGGTTTAAAGATTTACGGACGGCAGAAGAAGTGGACAACGTAATGAATCAGGGCGGCACCACCTTGCTGTTCATCAATTCAGTATGTGGCTGTTCGGCAGGCACCGCGCGCCCCGGCGTTTTAATGGCGGTAAAAAATGCGACTACTAAACCTGATAATCTGGTTACTTCTTTTGCTGGTTATGATGTGGAGGCAGTGCAGAAAGCCCGCGGATACCTGCAGCCTTACCCACCATCATCACCTGCCATTGCCTTGCTGAAAAATGGAGAAGTAGTGCACATGATTGAGCGGCATAACATTGAAGGACGCCCTGCGCAGATGATTGCTTCAAACCTGATGCAGGCTTTTGAGCAACATTGTTCTTAAGCGATTCCATCTATTAAAAAAACACCTGAAAAAGTGTGCTTTCAACAGCGCACTTTTTTATTTTGAGGAAATCATTTTCAGAAAGACGGCAAAATTTTCCTTTATTCGCAACGCACCGAACGGCATCCTTCCCATGACCGGAAAAATCATCATCATCACAGCGCCTTCCGGCTCCGGCAAAACCACGCTGGTAAAGCGATTGCTGAATGCCTGCCCTAAACTTTCCTTTTCTGTGTCAGCGTGCACCCGCCAACCCCGCCCCGGAGAACTACATGGAAGAGACTATTATTTTTTTGAGGAAGTAGCGTTTCAGAAGATGATTGGCGAAGATGCTTTTGTGGAGTGGGAAATGGTTTATACCGGCAAATTTTATGGCACGCTGCGGTCTGAATTGCAACGCATCTGGCAGGCTGGGAAATTTCCTTTGGTAGATATTGACGTGATGGGTGCGCTTGCCATTCAGGATGCGTTTCCTGACACATCGCTCACTTTATTTATTAAGGCTCCATCGCTTGAAGCGCTTCGCGAAAGGTTGATTCTACGCGGTACGGAATCAGCGCAAATGCTTGAAGAGCGGATAAATAAAGCCAGTTTTGAGCTGACGTTTGCAGAGCAGTTTGACCGGATAATTATAAACGACAATCTCGAAGAAGCGACACAGGAACTTGTAGCCGTTTGCGAATCGTTTCTGAGTTAGGCACAATCGTTTGTTGCAGCCATCTGCATAACAACATCCCGTCTTACCCTTTATTATCTTCGGTCGCGAAATGGACACCTCTACCTTACTCCTTTATATTCTTGGCTGCATCCTGCTGATTGGTTTTTTTGCCGGTACGGAAATCGCTTTTGTATCTGTGAATAAACTGAACATTGAACTGAAGAAAAAGCAGGGCAGTTTTAGTGGGAAAATTTTGGGCAGGTTTATGGAGAACCCTGCAGAGTTTATCGGCACTTCACTTATTGGAGTAAACATTGTGCTGGTGGTGTATGGCATCCTGATGACGCAACTGAATGACAGGTGGATGGAGTTCGTTTTGCCTGCGCAGCTTTTAGGAAATCAGTACATCAAATTGTTGATTGACACGCTGATTGCCACCATCATCATTTTGCTTTTTGCAGAGTTTTTGCCGAAGGCAATTTTCAGAAGTAAAGCAGAAACAGTGTTGTCGTTTCTCGCCTTGCCAATGTGGTTGATGTACAACCTGCTTTATCCGCTGGCAAAGGTTTTCGTAGCTATTTCTGAGTTCATTTTGAAGTATCTTTTTGCGGTGCGCATCCGGGAAAATCAAGCAGTTTTCAGTCGGGTGGATTTGGAGCATTTTGTGAAGCAAAGCCTGCATGGGCATGAGTCGGAAAGCAGTGAAATGAATACTGAACTTTTTGAAAATGCCCTTTATCTAGTGAATGTGAAAGTGCGCAAATGCATGGTGCCGCGCAATGAAATTGTAGGTGTGGAAGTGCATATGCCCATTGCGCAGGTGCGGGATAAATTCATTGACACAAAGCTTTCCAAAGTACTCGTGTATGAAGGCAACATGGATAATATTGTGGGCTACATTCATCACCTCGACCTTAACCGAAAGCCCACATCAATATCTGAAGTGCTTCACGCTATTTCTGCCGTGCCCGAAGCGATGAGCGCGGTTGATTTAATGAATCGGTTTACCCGCGAGCGGAAAAGCATTGCATGGGTGATTGATGAATTTGGCGGCACGGCAGGCATCGTAACCATGGAAGATGTACTGGAAGAAATTTTCGGCGACATAAATGATGAGTATGACGTAGAAGAGCATGTTGAGAAGCAGATTTCAGAGACGGAATACATTTTTTCAGGCAGGCTGGAGCTTGATTACCTCAACGAGAAATACGATTTCGATTTTGATGAAACAGACTCTGAAACGCTGTCCGGCTATATCATTACCAATCACGAATCCATTCCGAAAATCAGGGAGCGGATTATTATCGGGCTGAATGAATTTGAGATATTGCTGGTGAGTGAAACCCGCATTGAAACTGTGAAAATGAAAGTGCTGAAACAATTCTGATTGCTACTATTTCGTCAATAAAAACCAACTTTCTTATGGCTGCAATGAAACCTTTTAATCTCGAAAAATGGATTGCCGAAAACCGACACCTGCTGAAACCTCCTGTGGGCAATCAGCAACTTTATAAAGAAGCGGGGGATTTTATCGTGATGATTGTAGGCGGACCAAACAGCCGAAAAGATTTTCATTACAATGAGAGTGAAGAACTGTTTTATCAACTGGAGGGCGATATAAATGTGCGCATTCAGGAAGACGGTAAAATTGTGGACATCCCGATAAAAGAGGGAGACATGTTTTTGCTGCCCGGGAAAACGCCTCACTCACCGCAACGTGCTGCAAATACTATTGGGCTTGTGATTGAAAAAGTGAGGGCAGGAAATGAGATTGACGGGTTTATGTGGTTTTGCGAAAACTGCGATGAAAAGCTTTACGAAGAATACCTGCAGTTGACGGATATTGTAGCGCAACTTCCGCCATTGATGCAGCGTTTTTATGAGGATAAGGAAAAGCGGACTTGCAAAAAATGCGGGACCGTGATGGATGCGCCGAAAGCTGTTAGTTAAAAAAGTCTTTCGCTAGACGTTATCACTTGCTTTCTCTTTAATTTTGACCCATGTATGCAATTGCATTTGACCTCGAGATTTCCGAATTAAAAATTCATTACGGAGACCCTTATAATAACGCTTACTACGAAATTCAAAAGGAGCTGAAAGCAGTAGGTTTCGATTGGGCACAGGGGAGCGTTTATCTATCCACAAATTCAGAGAATAACCTTGCCACTGTTTACCGCGCAATTAATACACTCTCGAAAATACCGTGGTTCCAGAAGTCTGTCCGCGACATTCGCGCTTTTAAAGTGGAAGATTGGTCTGATTTCACGACTATTGTAAAAGAAGGTCTTTAAAGGTTTTTCGCCTTCACTTCCGTTTCCCTTTTCTGATTATTTTTGCTGCCATTCCAAAAGCATTTTCATGTCTCACGATTCTACACATCATCAACATCAGGGCGACCAGCGTCCAACTACTTATTTCCGTTCTTCATTTTGGTTTGTTGTTATCCTCGCCGGATTATTTATTGCAGGAGTCAATTTTGTGAACGTAATGGGCCATGATGAAGGCGAAGGACACGACATGCACATGCATGAAAACACAGGGCACGGCACAGAAGTGGACATGAAAAATGAACACACCGAAACCCATGAAGCGCCTGCAAACATTTTAGAGGGCGACACCACTTCACACCCCGTAAACCATTAGGAATTCCCGTTCCTTTTTTCTGCAATTATGATGCAACCGGAAGATACTATCGTCATCACCGGCGCGGCTGGTTTTATTGCCTCTTTCCTGACCGGATACCTCAATAAGCAAGGCTTTGAAAAATTGATTCTGGTGGATGATTTTTCACCTGTTTCAAAAATGTCCAATCTGGAAGGGAAAAAGTTTCTGCAAAAAATTCATCGCCTTGATTTCTTCCATTGGCTCAAAGAAAAACCACAAACGCCTCAATACATTTTTCACCTCGGCGCACGAACCGACACCACAGAAATGGATTATGCCGTGCACGAAAAATGGAATGTTGACTACTCTAAAAAAATCTGGAAACACTGCGTAAACCACCGCATTCCTTTGCTGTATGCCTCGTCAGCAGCAACTTACGGTGACGGTGCATTTGGTTATAAAGACGACCATACAATTGTTTCAAAACTAAAGCCGCTCAATCCCTACGGACAATCCAAAAACGACTTCGACCAGTGGGTTTTAGAACAAAATGAAACACCACCTTTTTGGGCAGGCGTAAAATTTTTCAACGTTTACGGCCCGAATGAATACCATAAAGGCAGAATGGCATCCGTGATTTTCCATGCATTCCATCAAATAAAAAAAGAAGGTAGCATCCGCCTCTTTCGCTCCCACAATTCTGAATATGATGATGGCGGGCAAATGCGCGACTTTGTGTATGTGGAAGACGTGGTGAAGATGTGCATTTGGCTGATGAACCAAAAGCCTGAAAATGGTTTATACAATGTTGGTTCAGGCAAGGCGCGCACTTTTCTTGATTTGGCAAATGCACTTTTTAAGACCATGAATTTGCCTGCTGAAATTGAATTCATTGACACGCCTGAAGACATTCGCGACAAGTACCAATATTTTACCGAAGCTGCAATGGAGAAAATCAAAAATGCCGGATACGCTGATTCTTTTTATTCGCTTGAAGAAGGCATCAAACGCTACATCCAAAATTTTCTGGCGCAGGAATTGTACTTTTAAGTTCAAACAAGTATTTTATGATGAAGAAAATTTTTGTGGCAGCCATGCTGTTCACCCTGTCGCTTACAGTGGCAAATGCACAAAACGGAAAAAATTACGGTAAGGAATTTTCCAAAGAAAAGGTGATGAAAACACCCGACCTGATTCGTGCAATGACTGCCGCTGAGGAAATTAAAAACGTAGTAGTATTCGGAAACATTTCGCAGGTGTGCCAGGCAGAAGGCTGCTGGATGAAACTGAAAAATCCTGGCGGCGAAGATGTGTTTGTAAAGTTTAAAGACCACGCGTTCCTGATTCCTAAAGACCTTGCAGGACACACCGCTTACGTAAGTGGCACCGCAATCCGCAAAACAATTTCCGTGAAGGAGCAACGCCACATGGCTGAAGATGCGGGATTGAGCGAAGAAGAAATCAACAAGATAACAGAGCCGAAATCTGAATTAAGAATTGATGCGACCGGAGTAGAAATTCTTTAACCACTTATTTCAATACGCTTAAAAATCCCCGACCTGAAAGCGGGGATTTTTTATGTCCGCTGTTTTCTGCGCTGGAAGGGTTTTTATGACATCCCTTTGCAAAACTTAAAACCATGCTCACCGTAAAAAAAACAGACGAGATTATCTACACCACCGCCACCGAAAAACTGGATGAGGCTGATTATGAAAAGTTGGTTCCAATGCTTGAATCAATGATTGTAAAACACGGAAAGATCCGTTGGTATTTTGAAATGAACGATTTTCATGGATGGACCCTGAATGCTTTTTGGAAAGACTTGAAATTCGACATCTCCAATGCACAGAATTTTGAAAAAATAGCCATGGTGGGGGAAAATAACTGGCAGGACTGGATGACGCAATTGATGAAACCATTCACTTCTGCCTCCATCAAATTCTTCGGGTTTTCGCAGGCACAGGAGGCAAAGGATTGGATTCAGAAATAAACCTTCGCAAAAAACTAAAAATGGCAAAACAAAAATTAGTCGTGCTTTCAGGCGCAGGAATAAGTGCAGAAAGTGGTTTAAAAACGTTTCGCGATAGCGACGGATTGTGGGAAAATCTCAGAGTGGAAGATGTAGCCACGCCCGGTGCCTGGAAACGCGACCCTCATACCGTTTTGAAATTCTACAACGAGCGTAGAAAAAACGTAGCTGACGCAACGCCTAATGCAGCGCATTTCGGACTGGCAGAACTTGAAGAATATTATGACGTTCACATAGTTACCCAAAACATTGATGACTTGCATGAGCGTGCCGGTTCAACAAATGTGATGCACCTGCACGGTGAAATCACGAAAATGAGAAGCGAAAAAAACGAGCACCTTATCTATCCTTTTGAAAAAGACATTTTGTGGGGCGATGTAAGTGAAGATGGTGCGCAGCTTCGACCGTTCATTGTGTGGTTTGAAGAGCCTGTGCCCATGATTGAAGCCGCCATACCCATCATGCAGGCGGCTGAAATTTTTGTAGTTATTGGAACTTCTTTAGCAGTATATCCGGCAGCAGGATTGGTTGATTTTGTGAAGCCCGGCGTAAAAAAGTTTGTGATTGACCGCGCGCTCCCGCCCATGTGGCAATATCAAAACGTGGTTTCTATTGAAATGCCTGCCACTAAAGGGATTGCGGTGCTTTTTGAGCATTTGGGAATTGAAAAATAAAGACTCATTTCGTCAGGAAGTTTGCTTCTCCAGATTGAACAAACTATCCACAAATTCTTCTTTATTAAACACCTGTAAGTCTTCCATTTTTTCCCCCACGCCAATGTATTTCACCGGAATTTTAAACTGGTTGGCAATGGCAAGCACCACGCCACCTTTTGCAGTTCCATCAAGCTTTGTAATGGCGATGGAAGAAACTTCCGTTGCCGCAATAAACTGCTTTGCCTGCTCCACCGCATTCTGACCCGTGCTGCCATCCAGCACCAGCATTACTTCATGCGGCGCATCGGGCATTTTTTTGCTGATAACACGCCTGATTTTTGAAAGTTCCTCCATCAAATATGCCTTGTTGTGCAGCCTTCCTGCGGTGTCAATAATCACGATGTCGGCATTGCGCGCAATGGCGCTGCTCACAGAATCAAAAGCTACTGAACTCGGGTCGCTGCCCATTTCCTTTTTCACAATCGGCACGCCTACGCGCTCACTCCAAATGGTAAGTTGGTCCACCGCCGCTGCACGAAAAGTATCTGCCGCACCCAGCACCACTTCCTGTCCGTTCTTTTTGAAATTGTAAGCCAGCTTGCCGATGGTTGTTGTTTTGCCCACGCCATTCACGCCCACCACCAAAAGCACGTAAGGTTTCTTATCCGCGGGCAAAGAAAAAGTGGCAAATTCATTGGAAGGTGCATCGGTTAGCATCTCCATTATTTCTTCCTGCAAAATGCGGTTCAACGCTGATGTGCCGACGTATTTATCCTTTGCTACGCGCGCTTCAATTCTTTCAATAATGGCTACCGTGGTTTCAATGCCTACGTCTGCCGATACCAGTGCGTTTTCCAAATCGTCCAGCACCTCTTCATCCACTTTGTCTTTGCCTGCAATGGCTTTGGTGAGCTTTGAAAAAATGTTTTCCTTCGTTTTCTGAAGCCCCTCATCAAGCACTTCTTTTTGCTCCTGCTGTTCTTTATTTCTTTTAAAAAGTTTATCGAATAAGCCCATTGTTGCTACTATTTTTTGAGGATGAAAAACTGTTTTTTCTGCGGCTGCGAAAGTAGATAATTATGCAAGGCTGCAACGACATTTGCTTTCTTAAAAACGACCCTGCAATTGCCAATCCAATGGACTTTAGTATTTTGTACGGCTTTTAGTTTTAAAGCAGTTTCTGGTATTTCCATTTTAATAAAAAATCAAACGGCTGAAGGCTAAATTTTAAACGCAATTCCTTCCTCCTAAAAAATACTTTTTCATGGCTCAAAAACAACCAACCAATCTGCTGTCCTTTGCTGAAAATGCTGCAACAGGCGGTGTTTCCCGACGTAAATTTTTCGGTCTTGCAGGCGGCGTGGTAGGCGCTTCGCTTTTGCTGAATGCCTGCCGGGGCGCTGATAATAATTTTATAGCACCTTCAGGAGATGATGTGGCGTTGGGCAGTGGCGATGTGGGCATCCTGAATTATGCCTTTGCGCTGGAACAACTGGAAGCCGCGTTTTATACGCGTGTTATTGAGCAGGCTTACACCAACATGTCGGGCATTGAACGCGCTTACCTTACCGACATCCGCGATCATGAAGTGGCGCACCGAGAATTTTTTAAAGCGGCTTTGAGTGACTTAGCCATCCCTGAATTGAAGTTCAATTTTGAGTCAATAGATTTTGGAAACCGCAGCAGTGTTTTGAATACTGCAAAGGCTTTTGAAGACCTCGGTGTATCGGCATACAACGGTGCCGGAAAGCTGATTGTGAACGCTGATTATTTATTGATGGCAGGTAAAATTGTTTCTGTAGAAGCCCGCCACGCAGCGCTCATCCGCGACTTAATCCAGAACGGAACTTTTGCCGACACAGACATCATCAGCCTCCAGGGTTTGGATGATTTTAAAACACCGGCTGCCGTCCTCAACATCGCCAAAAAATATATCGTCAACACGCTTGATGCTTCAAACCTTCCTCAGCAATAAACCACACACTTACTCCCAAAAAACGCTTCCATGAATTTCAAAAACATAATCAACGAAATAGCGCAGGCAGACCCTGAATTTTTTGAGAAAACCAGTGAACGCCGCAACGTAATCCGCAAATGGGGAAAAGGCATGGCGCTCGCTGCTGTGCCCACCGCCGTGGGTGCTTTGTTTAATAAGGCTTACGGAAAAACGACCGATGCTATTTCAGACGTGCTGCAGTTTGCACTTTTATTGGAGCAATTGGAGGCAGAATTTTATGCCAACGCGTTGGCTGTAACAAGTCCGTTCATTCTCATTCCAAACGGAGGCGCACGCACAGCCATTATGGTGATTGCAGAGCATGAAAAAGAACACGTAAAATTTCTGGAAGGAGTGCTCACCGCTACCGGCGTAACGCCCAACCCGAAGCCTGCATTCGATTTCACGGCTGGAGGCATGTTTGGCAATGTGTTCTCTAACTATGAAACTTTTCTTGCCGTTGCGCAGGTGTTTGAAGACACAGGCGTGCGCGCTTATAAAGGACAGGCGGGAAACCTGATTTCTAACAATACAATTCTTACTGCTGCCTTGCGCATTCATTCCGTTGAAGCCCGCCACGCTGCGCACATTCGCAAAATGCGGAGAGACAATAATTTTTCTGACGTGAAACCCTGGATTACCGGCGCCGAAACCGGCGTAAATGGTGTGAACGTAGGCGCTTCTTATTTTGGGGAAGACAATAATTTGCAGCTCAACATCCGCATTGAAGGCATTACCGACATGCCCGCACCTATTTCTTTTGCTGCCGCTACAGAAGCTTTTGACGAACCGCTTTCAGCCTTGCAGGTAATGGATATTGTGAAGCCTTTTTTGGTGGTGTAAGGATTTAGCGTAGGCTTCCTTAATCCTCAATTGCCTCAATGCCTTGTTGCTTCAACCGCTCCAGGTTGTCCTTCATTGTTTGGAGTTCTTCAGGCAAATGCCCCTGCCAGTCTTTTACTTCTCCCCTCACCCGCAACGGATGCATGCAGCGATAAGACTTTGTAGGATTGCCCGGGAATTTTTTATCCGTCAGGTTTGGATCATCCTCAAAAGCTCCTGTCGGCGTTACAATATAAATTTTCCCTGCGCCTTCTCCTAAAGCAAGTTCAGCCCCCCAAATGGCTGCATTCAGCGTGGCAGAGAAGTAAACATACTTTGCCTCCTTTTTTTGACCGTAGTTGGAATTATAACCCGGAGAAATTAAATCTCCCACCTTCAAATCTGCCTTTGTTCCGTGATAGAACGTGGGGGAAGTTTCTTGATTTTCCATGCTGTTATTTGAATGGATGCTGAAATGAACCGCTCTCTGAATCCTCCTTTTACCTTACCTGTGCTGATCAAACAAAATCGTATTCCCGTCAGGGTCTGTAAGCATAATGCTGGCAGGACCTGTAGTTTTTTCATCAGCCTCAGTCGTTAGTTCAATGCCTTTGCTTTTCAGGTGTTGCTGAATCTGCCGCACGTCATCAAAACGCTCCACGTTCTGCGCATTTTCATCCCAGCCCGGGTTAAACGTCAGGATGTTGCCTTCAAACATTCCCTGAAACAAGCCGATGAGCGCATTGCCATTTTTCATGATCAGGTAACGCTGCTCCATTCCGCCGGCAAACACACTGAAACCTAGCTTTTCGTAAAACTGTTTTGAAACTTCCAGATCCTTTACGCTTAAACTGATTGAAAAAGCGCCAACCTGCATCTTGCTTTCACTTTCATTTTTAGTAACCATATTCGTGGAGTTTGTTTTTTTTGATTGCTGCGCGAAGCCAATGTTAGCGAATAAGCTTGTTCCGATTAATAGCAACGCTGTTTTAATGATGGAAGTAATGTTTGTTTTCATGTTTGTGGATGTTTTGGGGGAGTTTTATTTTTCGCCTGAGCGATTGCGTTTAGTTGTTTTTTAAAAAAACACATTTGAAGTAAGAAACTTATGCGCGAGTCTACTGCGGAGATTCACGCACGAAAGTAATATCCCATGGTCATTTTTCCTGTCTTTTATAAATACCATCTGTCTGGAATGAGAAAATTAAATCACGCTTGCAAGTCCACATCCCCCCAACACAAAAACTCACTTCACAAGCTCCCTAAGTATCTCATTAGTAATCTTAAACAACTCCTTCTCCCCATATTGATTTACAAGAAAAATAAGTTGCTCCTTCGTGTCGGGGTTATAATAATTCCGGCATTTAAAACTTAGGTTGTCGCCGTCATGCCCATAATAGCGGGTGGTCGTTTTTCCCGGAATTTCTAACAGTGTCAATCCGATGCCGATTTTGTTATTAAATGAAGTCATCAAATCTAAAGTTTCGCGGTGCTCAAACAGTTTTCCCGAATACAGACAGTCAAAAAAACGACTCAGCCCATCAATGTCGGAAGCAAGGCCGCCCGCCGAAAAGCCATAGCAGGCATAAAACCTGAAGTTGGCAAACTCAAATAAATCCTCCCCTTCATAAACAGGGTGGGCTGCATGGGGGATTGATTTTGAAAAATAAGTGAAAGCATTTTTCATCCCACAAGGCGCAAACACCCTTTCCCGCACTAAGTCTGCATAAGGCTTGTCGTTTAGCTGCTCCAAAATGTTTCCCAACAAAATATAATTGGTGTTACAATATTCGTAGCGCTCGTTTTTCTTGCTGACGGGTGAGGGGATATGGTTAAACTGAACCGGATTGTTGTAATCGCAGTAAGGATTCATGAAACACTCGTTCACAATCGTGTCGATAATAACTTCTCCCAGGCCTGACGTGTGCCTTAAAAGGTTTTCAACCGAGATGCCCGGGTCAATATTTTGCGTGTTTACGAGTTCAGGGTCAAAAAACTTACCCAACGTATCGGCTAAATGCAGGGTGCCTTTTTCAACCTCCTGAAGAATAAGGACGGCAGTAAAAGTTTTAGTCAGGCTGCCGATGTTGAAGACCCTGTCCGCAGTCATCTTCACGCGCGGTGCCGCATAGCCGAGCACACTCTTATGGATGGCACCCTGCACGTCTTTATATAGCCCTACAATGCCATAATCCAGCGAATCAAAATGTGCCTTCTTGCTATCAAATATCTGTTTCAGCACGTCCCGCTGCAGCTCCTGCGCGGTAGCAAAGGATAAACAGGTGAGCAACATGATTATGATTGGATAGATCCGTTTCATTGCTTTGGGATTGAAATTATGGGCGCGAGTCCCCTGCGGGAGACTCACGCACGAAAGAAAGGATTTGCCTTTGGGCTTCTTTAATTCTTTGAAATAAAAACATCCTGCGCTCAATGCGTGGGACGTTTTTTTTATTTCCGGTGGCGGTGTTGCCTCTGGCCAATGCTTTTACCAGCCGCTCCGGGGCTTTTATCATTGCGAACGAAGTGAAGCAATCTGGAGACCGGATGGATTGATTTCAGATTGCTTCGGGCAAGCCCTTGCAATGACGGGGCGTTATTGCCGCAAATCCACTAAGGTGACGGTTGATATTTCCGATATTCTTTTGAGGTCGTTATCGTTCGTCAAAAAATAATCTGCTGTGCATTCCATTGATGTAGCAAGTTGTATGGCATCAGGCGTTCTCAGATTATATTTTGCTCGTAAAAAAGATGCTTGTTCAGCAATGCCTGATGTAACCTCCATTAATTCAATACCCTTAGAGGTTAAAAGTATGCTTTTATATTGCTCAGCAATGCTATTTTTTTGTTCCCGAAAAGGTTTAACTAACACTTCAAGCAGTGTCACGGTTGAGGTGATGAAAGTAAAGTTGCCTGCGTCATTAGACCGGAAAAGATTTAAAAGAAGGGGCTGATGCACACTATTTCCTTCGATAAAATAAATTAGCGGAGCAGTATCCAGAAACACTACTTTGGATGTAAAGTCTTGAATCACCATTGCCTTTCGCCATCTATATATTGGTCAATTGCGCCTGCACTTTTCCAAAGTTCACTGCCCACACCGGAAATAGTGCTTAAGGGCGGAGGGT
This sequence comes from Flavipsychrobacter sp., assembly GCA_965218185.1. GTDB lineage: Bacteria > Bacteroidota > Bacteroidia > Chitinophagales > Chitinophagaceae > JAFIGV01. The sequence goes on along the minus strand of CBDCKE010000008.1, from coordinate 148,447 downwards.
TTAGATTTTGTGTACGGTCATTTTTAAGCAAAACGGCAATTCTTTGAAGCAATGTGAGTTGGTCTTTCGTATCAAGTTGGCGAACCTGCGAAAGGATAGTATGTATGTTTAGCGAAATGGGCATAATAAAAGCGGTAAAGGTATTTTAAAAGACTGAAGGCAAGAAATTGGTGCACCACACCCTTTTCGAAAAAATCACTTAGATTTTAGGTGCTTTATGGGCCGTTCAGGATATTCCGCAGGACCATCCCGAACACAGGGATAAAGCGGATTTGCAATCCGCCCTTTACAAACCTCCTCCAACTTACCAACTTACTAACTTACCAACTTACCAACTTACCAACTTACCAACTTACCAACTTACCAACCTATCAACTTACCAACCTATCAACTTCCCCACTTCCTCTTAACCTCCATCTATTACTTTTGCGCCCAAAAATCACCTTCCAAAAAAGCATGAAAAATCTCCCCGTTTACCTCAGTTCCATTGCCCTCGTTGGCGTTATCGTTTTGTTTGCCCTCCATTTTTCATCCCCTAAAAGCAACAAAACCATTACCGCAAAAGCGGTTGAAAATACCGGGGCATCGGGGCTTAAAATTGCCTACGTGGATATCGACAGCTTTGAGGCAAACTATGATTACCTGAAGACAAAACGCAGCGATTTTGAACGCCGCCAAAAGTCTGCCGAAGCTGAACTGCAACGCTCCGCACAGCAATACCAATCCACCCTCCAAAACCTGCAACAGAAGGCACCCACAATGACCGAAAGCGAAGGCAAAGCCGCCGAACAAAAACTGATGCAAATGCAGGAAAGTCTGCGCCTGCGCGAGCAAAGCCTGTCTGAAACCATTGGCAAAGACAAAGAAGCTTTCAACAAAGAACTGCAGCAGGAACTCGATTCTTTTCTGGCTGATTACAATGAAAACGGCGCTTACGATTACATCCTTTCTTACAGCAAAAGCCTGAGCCTTATTCTTTTTGCAAAGGATGAAATGAACATCACTGCCGACGTTATTAAAGGCATGAACGAGCGTGCTGAAGACAAGAAGAAACCGGCATCCGCTTCTAAATAATTTCTTCTTCTAAAAATCAAATTCCTTTGGAAAACAAACCCCATTTTCACCGGTCGCTTTCTTTGTTTGATGGCGCATTGCTGGTTATCGGTTCGATGATTGGTTCCGGCATTTTCATCGTCAGTGCCGACATTACAAGAAACGTAGGCAGCGCCGGATGGCTCATTCTTGTGTGGGTCATCACGGGCGTCATGACGATGGCTGCGGCAATAAGTTATGGAGAACTGAGCGGCATGTTTCCATGCGCGGGCGGGCAATATGTGTACCTCAAAGAATCATACAACAGGCTCACCGGTTTCCTTTATGGCTGGAGCTTTTTCGCCGTCATCCAAACCGCCACCATAGCCGCTGTGGCAACGGCTTTCGCCAAATTCTCCGGTTACTTTTTTCCGGTGCTCAACCTTACTACTAACAACATTCTTTTCTCCTTCGGATCGTTTCATATTTACCCTGCGCAGTTGGTGGCAATCGGGATTATCATGCTGCTTACTTACATCAATTCCCGCGGCATTAAGGAAGGAAAAATCATTCAGCTGGTGTTCACAATTTCAAAACTGATTGCGCTTTTCGGGCTGATTGTTTTTGGTTTTTTGTTTGTGAAAGAAAGTTTTTTTGCTGCGAACTGGGCGAACAGTTTTAATGCCGTTCAGGATTTCGGAACAAAGAATTCCATAGGTCAATTAGTGCCTTCCGGCTGGACGGAAATAACCGGTGTTGCGCTGCTGGGCGCTATTGCAGCCGCCATGGTAGGTTCCGTTTTTAGTAGCGATGCCTGGAACAACGTGACGTTTATTGCAGGAGAAATTAAAAATCCGCAGCGCAACATTGGGCTGAGTTTATTTATCGGAACCGGCGTGGTAACGCTTATCTATATCGCTACCAACCTCATGTACCTCAATGTGCTGCCCATGCAGGCAATTGCTTTTCCTGAAGAGGATAGACTTGCGGTTGCGGCAGCCAATTCCATCTTCGGCGACAATGGAAAATTTGCCGTTGCAGCGCTCATCATGATTTCCACTTTCGGATGTAATAACGGATTAGTGCTGGCAGGTGCAAGGGTTTATTTCACGATGGCAAAAGATGGTTTGTTTTTTAAAAAAGCAGGCACGCTAAATAAAGCGGGCGTTCCGCAATGGGCGCTGTGGGCGCAGTGTGTAGTAGCTTCCATCCTTTGCCTCAGCGGGCGTTACGGCGATTTGCTCGACATGATTTCATTTGTTGTCGTCATCTTTTATGTGCTCACTATTGCAGGCATTTTCATCCTTCGCAAAAAACGTCCTGATGCCGACAGACCTTACAAAGCATTTGGTTATCCCTTTCTGCCTGCGCTTTACATTTTGATGGGCTTGACGTTTTGCGTCTTGCTCATTATTTATAAACCCGGCTTCACCTATCCCGGGTTGTTTATTGTGCTTGCGGGCATTCCCATTTATTACTTCATAAACAAGCGTCCTGCCATTGCTGATGATGAAGCCAACGGAACTGAATAGCCTTTTTGAAAGCATGTCGCAACTGCACGTGGTGGTGGTGGGCGATGTGATGCTCGATAATTATTGGTGGGGCGAAACGGAGCGTATTTCCCCCGAAGCGCCCGTGCCCATTGTTGCACTGCGCAAAAGAGAAAGCAGGCTGGGAGGCGCTGCTAACGTGGCTTTGAATGCTGCGGCACTTGGTGCAAAAGTTACGCTTGCAAGTGTGGTGGGCGATGATAAAGACGGCGCACAACTTATCCAACTGGCAAAGGAATCAGGCATCGAAACTGATTTAGTGCAGCTCAGTTCTTTCAGGCAAACAACCACCAAAACCCGCGTCATCAGCCGCAGTCAGCAAATGCTTCGCCTGGATGATGAAACTACCGACGAACTTTTTCCCGAAGAAGAACACGTTTTCATTGACGCTGTTTTGCGCTTTCTGCAAATTGAAAAGCCGCAGGTGTTGATTTTTGAAGATTACAATAAAGGGGTGCTGAAAGAGAATGTTATCCGCCGCATTGCGGAGCATTGCACGCATCTGCAAATCATTACCGCCGTTGACCCGAAGCAGCAAAACTTCCTCAGCTATCAGCATGTCACCATTTTTAAACCCAACCTTAAAGAGGTGCGTGAAGGCTTGCACATTCCTTTGCCGGAAGTGAACCTGGAAACGCTGCAACATGTGCATCAGCTTTTAAAGAAGGAATTGCAACACGAAGTAACCTTTATCACCCTTTCTGAAAAGGGCGTTTTTTATCAAAGCGCGGCATCTTCTGGAATTATTCCATCGCATGTCCGCACCATTGCCGATGTGAGCGGGGCAGGGGATACAGTGATTGCTACGGCTGCTATTGTTTATGCACTTTCAGGCGATGCGGATTTAATGGCTTCGCTATCAAACCTTGCAGGCGGATTGGTTTGTGAGCAAGTGGGCGTGGTGCCTATTGATAAAAAGCTTTTGCTGGAAGAAGCGCTGCAAACAATTGTTGCGAAAGCGGAAAGAAAAAAATAAGCCGCCCTTCAAAAGAAAAGCGGCTTGTGGTTTTGGTTAACTGATGTGAGGATTTGCTCCTCTGGAAAAAATCAGTGGGAATTGCAGTTTATACGCTTCCCCCGAAATGGTAACCCAATGTTGTTGAAATTCTTTTTTGAGGCTTTGTTATTCGAGGTTGACTTCAATAATTTTCATCAAAAAAAACGTCATTGCGAGGGCTTGCCCGAAGCAATCTCAAGTCAACCTTTGTATTACTGCCCTCCTTTAGATTGCTTCACTTCGTTCGCAATGACGTCGTGAACTGGAAAAGCAATATCCAATTCGGCACTATTCCTTAATCACCTTCAAAGTTTTATTACCCTGGTTTGATGAAAGCATGAGGTAAAAAATACCGGCAGGCAGTTGCTTTAATGAAAGTTCAGCTTGCACCATTCCTTCCTGAACTGTTTTGCCCAAAGCGTCCATTAGTTTGTAAGAAGTCATCTTTTCTAAACCTAAATTCAGTTTGTCCTTCACCGGATTAGGATAATAAGCGATAGCCTTGTTTTCAAAAGATTGAATGCCGGAAGTAACGGGCAGATGATTGGATTGTGCAGCCTGCACCATTGTTTTGTCAGGGTTTTGCAGCATAGCCACGACATACATTCCTTCTCTGTTCCAAACACTATTAAGCGGAACCTGCATTGTATTTACCACAGAATCTCCAACCGCCATTGCCACAGACACCGGTAGTGGCGCACCATACACCGATTTGCGGAACACATCGTAATGTATATTTTCTCCGTTTCCTGCATTGAAGAAAAGCGTGTCTTCTACAAGAGCAGCATAAAGAATCAGGTCGGCAGTTACGTCAATTTCTGTCTTGCGAATTACAGTGCGCACCTCCAGCATACCGGGCGATGTTTCTGTCAGCGAAGCCGATAAATCGAACGTCGTAAACATGTTCATCTCGGATTGAAAAAGTGTGGGATCAGTATAAGGTGTATTTGCAGGAATCACTGCTCCCTGTATCACAAGCCTTGGCGTGCCGCCATAAACGCCATAATAATTTGTGCGGGCATCATTTTCAGCCACATTATGTTGGTTAAGCGGGCAGGCAGGGTAGGGTGCGCTTGGGTGGAAAGCAATGTGCAGCACGTCAGGGAAAGCTTGAAGGTTGGTATAAAATCCCGGGTTTCTACTGGCGCAAATGCTGCAGAGTGTATTCGTGAAATGCTCTACCACTACGCGTTTGGGAACTACCTGCGCTATTGACTCAGGCACGAGGGCAATAAAAAGAAAGGCAGGTAAAAGGAACTTTTTCATGAAAATTGTTTTAGGTTGAATGAAGGAATGGGTGAAAGGTCTTCCTTTTATATTTAATGATTGTCAGAGAAGGGACATAATGTTTATAAGTGAAAACGCTTTCGGTTTTAATGCTCAGGCTGAATGAATGTTTTATCTGTGATTTTATTCCTTCACCATCCCTCCATATTGTTTCACCCTTCCTTCTTCATCGGCTATTTTGTAAATATAAAAACCGGGGGCAAGGTCTTTAGTCACGAAATTTTCGCTGCGCTGGCTTGCCTGCCACTCCTGCAATTTTACGCCTCGCAGGTCCGTCAGCAGCACCTTATCATTAATATCCAAACCATCTATAGTTATATTCTGAGAAAAGGGATTCGGAAACACAGCAATATTTTGTTTACTTAATGCAGCAATACCGACCGGCTCTGAAATTATCCTTATGTTGCTGGTGTCAGAAAAATAGCAAGGATTGTTACGCTTGTGCACGACGGCTATGATGGTGTCGGTGCCGGGACTTTTATAATAGTTAAAAGTAGTGCTATGATAGTTCGGATCGAGCATACCATTTTTATACCAATCAATAGTGTCGTTAAAAACGCCATTGGTTACGAGCGCAGTTAAAAACACAATTTGACCCACAGCAATCTGTTGGTTGATGCCTAAAATGGTAATGTTAGGGTGATAGGGACTCCAAAAGGTGACTGTTACCGTGTCGTAGCCTGCACATCCATTGCCTGCTTCTGCAATATAAGTTCCGGACGTGGTTACTTTTATGGTAGAGGTGGAGTCGGGGAGAGCGATGCCGTTTTTATACCATCGATAAGATGCGCCTGTCATGGCTGTGGCGCTAAGCAACACGGTATCTCCGGTGCAGGACGTTTCGGCGGTGGAGGTTACACTTATAGCTGCGGGATTTTGGCAAAGCTTTTCAATAAAGCCGCTGTTTTGTCCAGTGCCGGAAAGGAGGAAAGTGCCCGGACCAGGATCAAAGTCAATGGCTTGCCCGCTAAAGAAACCGGTGGTATATATGCCATTATTATGGTCTAACCCCAGCCATGTAGGCGTTCCGTCCCAACTTCTTGCCCACACAAAAATGCCGGAGGAATCCAGTTTTTGAATGGAGCATGCTTTATTGACGAAATAATATCCGGGACCGGGGTCCATATCGCAGCCGCCGGGCGTTTCTGCTGCGGTGTATACGTTGCCAAAACTGTCCGTTGCCACCGCGTTGCCTGAATATAAACCACTGAAACCGCCTGCTTTTCTTGCCCAGGCAAAATCTCCATTGTTACGAAGTTTTAAAGTGAAAATACTGCGGGTGGAATTTGCTGTAAGATTATACACGCCCGGACCCGGGTCGAAATCTACAGTGTCGCCAAAATGGCCGGTCAGAAAAACATTTCCCAACTGGTCTAAGGCAAGATTGTTGCATCTATCATCGCCAGACCCTCCTACACTTTTAGCCCAAACAAAATTGCCCAAAGAGTCAAGTTTCTCAACAAATACATCATAAAGCAAGGCTATTGATTGTGACGTAACTGCCGTCAAATAAAACACCCCAGGTCCTGGATCGAAGTCAACAGTGTATTGATAGCCTCCGGCTATATATAAATTTGAAGTAGAGTCGGTTGAAAGTGCAAAACATTCTTGCCCTCCGGCACCACCAATTGTTTTTGCCCAAATAAAATTACCAGCTGTGTCTAATTTTTCAACTAGGATATCGGAAAGTCCGGCAGAAGAGACATTAGTTATTGAAGGGCCCGGATCCGCATCAATGACACCATTAAAAGTTCCTACCAGAAAAATCGCGTCATTAAGTACGGAAATATCCATTATTTCTGCACTGTTGTTGGTGATAATTGTATTCCCAATTGTTTTTGCCCATATGAAATTACCTGAGTTATCAAGCTTTAATATAAATGCGTGATAGCCGCCATTTGTAGATAATTTATATACTAAAGGACCTGGGTCTACGTCCACGCTATCCTGGATAACACCTGCTATATAAATATTGCCATTAGCATCAAAGTCCATTGCATATCCAACAATGCCCAGAACTCCGGAGGATAAACCAACAAAATTTTTTGCCCACAGAAAGTTCCCGGCCGCATCCTCTTTCAACAAAAACATGTTCACGATTCCTACAGAAGAAAAATTATAAACGCTAGGGCCATTATCAACATCTATTGTTCCGCTGTATCTCCCAATGCTGTACATGTTATTCATTCCATCAATTGCATTTGTTTGAATTAGTGCCCCGAAGTTTGAGGTTGCTGTAAACCCCTGCGCCCATGAAAAACTTTGTGCGTTGGTTTGCTGAAAAGATGCGCCAATTATGATGGTGCAGAGCACTAGACGAAGTGTAAACATAGAGTAGTGATGAGTTTTTCAAAGTTAGCGGTTTTAATGCTTAGTCTGAATGAATTTTTTATATGTGATTTTATTCCTTCACCATCCCTCCATATTGTTTCACCCTGCCTTCTTCATCGGCTATTTTGTAAATATAAAAACCGGGGGCAAGGTCTTTAGTCACGAAATTTTCGCTGCGCTGCCTTGCCTGCCACTCCTGCAATTTTACGCCCCGCAGGTCCGTCAGCAGCACCTTATCATTAATATCTAAACCTTCTATAGTTATATTCTGAGAAAATGGATTGGGAAACACAGCAATATTTTGTTTACTTAATGCAGCAATACCGACCGGCTCTGAAATTATCCTCATGTTGCTAGTGTCGGAAAAATAGCAAGGATTGTTACGCTTGTGCACGACGGCTATGATGGTGTCGGTGCCGGGACTTTTATAATAGTTAAAAGTAGTGCTATGATAGTTCGGATCGAGCATACCGTTTTTATACCAATCAATAGTGTCGTTAAAAACGCCATTGGTTACGAGCGCAGTTAAAAACACAATTTGACCCACAGCAATCTGTTGGTTGATGCCTAAAATGGTAATGTCAGGGTGATAGGGACTCCAAAAGGTGACTGTTACCGTGTCGTAGCCTGCACATCCATTGCCTGCTTCTGCAATGTAAGTTCCGGACGTGGTTACTTTTATGGTAGAGGTGGAGTCGGGGAGAGCGATGCCGTTTTTATACCATCGATAAGATGCTCCTGCCATGGCTGTGGCGCTAAGTAACACGGTATCTCCGGTGCAGGACGTTTCGGCGGTGGAGGCAATACTGATAGCTGCGGGATTCTGACAAAGCTTTTCAATAAAGCCGCTGCCCTGGCTGATGCCGTTAAGGAGAAATTGGCCGGGCCCGGGGTCAAAATCTTTATAGGGGCCTGAGAAACTACCGGTAGTATAGACGTCATTATTATGGTCTAAACCAATCCAGCCCGGGATGTCTGCCTGCCAGCTTCTTGCCCAGACGAAGTTACCTGAGGAATCAAGCTTTTGGACGGCAACGCCAGCGGGGGCATAGTAAAAGCCGGGGCCGGGGTCAAGATCGCAGCCGCCGGGTAGCCCTGCTGCGGTGTAAACATTGCCGGTACTGTCTGTTGCCACAGCGCCGCCATAAAATAATCCTACAGGCGCACCCGCCATCTTTGCCCAGGCAAAATCACCGTTATTCCTCAACTTTAATGTAAAGAGGCTACGGGTGGAGTTGGAAGTGAGATTATACACGCCCGAACCCGGGTCGAAATCTGCGGTGCCGCTGAAATAGCCGGTAACAAGAACGTTGCCGTAGGGGTCAACAGCACCACCAATCCCCTGATCATCAAAATTATTACCAACGCTTCTCGCCCAGTTGAAATTCCCTGCCGAATCATAACTGGCAATAAAAATATCCTGAGGAGCAATCAATGGCCCTGGCGTAGCGGTTAAAGTATAGACGGCAGGACCCGGGTCAAAGTCGGCAGAACCTAAAAAGTGACCTGATATAAAAACATTGGAAGCGCTATCAAAATCTATTGAAGTGGGCGCCTTCCCATTTGTACCGGTAATGAGTTTTGCCCAGATAAAATTACCGTTGGAATCAAGCTTTTCTAATAAAAGATCACTAATGGTGGGAGTAATGTTATAAACACCTGCGGTAGGATCAACATCAATTGGAGTCGTACCATTACCATTCACTAAAGCAGCAAAATATAAATCACCATTCTTATTTCGTTTGGCAGCGTTCAACTGTACATTTACGGCTGGGATTTGAGTGCCGATATCTCCCACCCAAACAAAATTGCCCAAAGCATCAAGCTTTAAAATAAAACTATGAGGCCCCCCGTTGGAATTAAGCTTGTAAGTGGCAGGCCCCGGATCGAAATCAAAACTATCCCTAAAGATACCAGCAATGAAAACATTGCCATTCTGATCTACGTCTATAGCCCGTCCCAGACAACAACAAACTCCACTTGATAGCCCTGCCACCTGCTTTACCCAAATCAGGTTTCCTGTGGCATCCTCCTTCATTATAAACATGTCCAAGTTACTCACTGCGGTTAGATTGTAAGTGCCAAGGCCGGCATCAAAGTCTGCGGTACCACCGAAGTATCCAATACTATACAAATTTCCTGCAACATCCGTAGTTGCAATTTGTACTCTTGTTCCAGAAGCTGAACTACTACCTATTCCGGTAATTTCTTGCGCCCAAGAAAAGCTTTGCGCCCGCGCATTTGCAAACAAGAATATTGCTATGGCGGAAAACATTGCCGAGCAGTATAAACGAGACGTCATAAAAATTTTTTTTGAAAAGTTCGTAAACGAAGTTATAAAGAACTACCTTAGCAAAAAAATTTGTCGTTATGTACATTGATACGATTGCTACACTTATAGGACAAAACCCTGTACCGCTAAACACAGAGTTTATTGTCGGCGGCCATTCTACAGCAGGAGATGGTGGAGGTGGGACATTTATCTGGATTTCAGGCAGTCCAATAAACAATGAAGATTTCGGTATTACTTTTAATGCTCCAAATTATTTAAATGGCTACTTCAAACGCCTTTATTCCGGCCCTATAAATGCCCGTTGGTTTGGAGCAAAGGGAGATGGTGCAACGGATGATACGGTGGCAGTACATGCTGCAAGGGATTCTGAATTTACAAAAAATGGCGGTACACTTTATTTCCCGAAAGGAGTGTATGTTGGTGCATTTGTTTTTTACGTCGTTACAGAGCAAGTAAATATTTACGGAGATGGGAGAGGCAGCGTATTAAAAGCAAATGGCACAACTGACCCTATAACGGGTTTGTTCAATCCTGTTTTAAGGCTTGGAAGACGCACGGAACAGTGGCAATATTCTAAGGTTTATAATCTTACAATTGAAGGAATAGAAAATTCTGTTGACCCTGTTACGGGTATGCCTATAAGAAATTATGATGGCGTTGTGTTTGATGATCCTACGGTGGGTGGTCAGGGATTCACTTATCCGCATCTTTCCGGGCGATGGATTTTAGAGCAGGTTCGTTTTGAGCATTGTAATAGAGGAATTTTCAAACCCAACGGTAACATCGGCAACTCTTACATCCATTGTTCGTTTAGTAATAATAATTTTGGCTATTTTGCTAAGAGCTACAATAACCCTCAACCGCCTCCCTATGGCGTACATGCAGGTTGTGACAGATTTATAGGAGGCGACATAGAGGAAAGTATGTACGCCGCAATTTACATACATTCGATTGAGCAGTACGGTCAGTTTATAATTGAGGATGTTATCATAGGTGCTGCTAATGGCTTTGGTGTATACATTGTTCTTGAAGGAGGAGCACAAATAACACAAGGCTCTATAGAGATACATAATTGCTGGATGGAAGGAAATGGCGCTAATTCACCCGCGTCGCAGCAGTTTCCTATTACTATGCCACCAATCGGTACTGCAACGCAGGGAATTACTTATACTCCCGCGGAAATTGTAGATTATCAATTTATAGGTGCGCGGAGTGTATCCTTTTATGATTGTTATGTTTACAACATGAGACTGCAAAGTAGCAGCGTTAATCTCTATAATTGCAGGTCAGATAATAAGCCATTATCTTTTGCCTATTGGAGCGGCGTTTATGACGTTGATAGACTCTCTTCTATCAATGCTTACGAGCTTAGATATGCTTCTACAGTAAATGATCAGATTTTTGTAAATTCTATTTCTTATGATGGAAGTGCTGATGTTTTTGGAGATGTGGAGTCGCCTACGTCTGTTTGGGGGCCTTTAAGAAACTTAATAGTGAAAGGAATTGGAAATGTAATTTTTGGTTTTTCCTGGGATTACACAGCTCCCATTAGCTTTACATTTCTTTCAAGCACCCCTGAAAAAGCGGGGGTGCTGGCAAATGTTTGCCCAAAACTAACTATTCCCGCAAACGGACAGGCTTATTTTGATTTCGGCGCACCATTGACCGTTGGGAAATATTATGTCTGGTCAGTTCACACCTTTTTGCTAAGTGGCAATCCAACCGGACTTATCCAAAATGCAGCATTTGTGCTTGGGCAAATAATAATGAAACCCGGGCAATGGGCATGTTCTTACGGTATTAAAAAATGCACCGTTGCGGGCAATACGCCTGTGGGCCTGAATGTGTACAATTTTACGACAGCAGGCGCCGTGCTTAGGCTTGCTGATGTTCAGGTTGTTGAGTTCGACCAACTTTCTGATGCAGTATCCTATACAAACAGTCGGGCGTTCAGTTATAGTTCACGCCCAATTCTAGAAACTCCGCCAATCGGGATAAGCTATTCAGGACTTTTTCGCTGGAATACTACAAGCCGCACGTTCGAAATTGAAAATGGCTACAACATTGCAGGCATTGAGCGATTGGAGATTGGCGTTTATTACATCAGCTTCGTTTTAGACCTTGATAATATTCCTGCTCCGCAGCTAACGCCCGCAGTAAGTGAAACTGAAGGCGTAAATGTTAGCGCCACTTATGAAGAGCCAACAGTCCGGGGACTAACAGTCAGACTTGTGAATGTTAGTAATGGGGAAGGTGTACCAATCGACGGGAGTTTTTCGTTGTCGGGAAATTAAAAACCTGCGGTTTAATACAGATGCCCCATTTTCCCGTTCTGGTAATCACGCATCGCTTCCATAATTTCTGTTTCGGAGTTCATTACGAATGGTCCGTGCGTCACAAGCGGTTCATCAATCGGCTTGCCGCTGCAAACCAGCAATGCCGCGTCCTCCGTGCATTTCATGGAAATGGAGCCTGCGCTTTTTTCAAAAGCTATTAAATCGTAGCGATTTGCAGTTTCGTTTTCATTCACTTCCACGCTTCCTTCCAAGACATAAACAATCGCATTCTCATCCGCCGGAAATTCATGACTCCATGTGCCACCTTTTTTCATCCGCATCATTGCTGTAAAAACATCGGAATGCGCAGGACCTTTTTTGTTTTTATAAATGCCTGACACAAGCCGCAGCGTTGAATCGTTTTCTTCAATTTTAATCAGTTCTTCTGCAGTGATGGGTTGATAATCCGGCGCTTTCATTTTTTCACTCGCAGGAAGGTTTATCCAAAGCTGGATGCCCTGAAACCTGCCTCCTTTTTCCCTGAAATCTGTGCCTGTAGTTTCTGAATGGATGATACCACGCGCGGCGCTTATCCATTGCACTTCATCCTTGCCAATCACTTTCTTGTTGCCCAAAGAATCTTCGTGTTCCACTTCGCCATCAAACATAAATGTGATGGGCATGAAGCCACGGTGCGGATGCGCAGGCACGTCGAATTTATTTTCGCCAGGCTCCATTTCGAAGTCGAAATGGTGCAGCAAAATGAATGGACTAATTTGCCTCAAACCCGCTGCGGGTATGGGTTGGCGCAAATGGATGGAGCCCATATTTACTAGTGGTGCCTGGATGTAGTGTTCAATTTTTCTGTGCATTTTTAAAGGATTTTTGTTTTCAAAAGTGAGTTTAAAAAGCGAAATGCTTTTTTATAGCAGCATAGAGGGTTTTAAAAGAAAAATCGGCTGTCAGGTTGTTGGCTTAAACTGCCTAATTATCTTGCGCCCTAAGATGCAAAAAATGGTTCCTTACGTTTTGATGATTGCCGGCGGTTTGATGTTTATTGCGGGCATTGCGATGCTGCGGCTCAGGCAAAATGCAACGAATAATCTTTCAAAATTTCCTGCGAAAGAAATTATTTCAGTAAAAGATGCACCTGTTTCTGATGAAAATTATCAGCGCGGTTTGGCGTTTGAAAAATGGGCAGTAGGGCGGTTCAATAAAAAATGGTGGCGCATATTGGAATGGCAGGGAGACAAGCACTCTCATGATGGCAGATTTGCAGAATCAACCACCAACCCGGATATGAAACTGCAATTAACCGTGGGAGAAAAAACCACGCAAATTTCTTTGGAGTGCAAATGGAGAAAAGGTTGGTACAGAGAAAGGATTGAATGGTCATATCCTGAACAGATAGAACGTTACAATGCTTACGCTGATAGCGGTGGCGTGCAAGTGTTTGTTCTTATCGGCGTTGGCGGCGAACCGGAAAATCCTTCGGAAGTTTTTTTGGCGCCTTTAAGTGCTTTGAAATACGGGATTGCTAAACAGGAATATCTGCAAAAGTTTAAACAGGAAGTTTCAGGGACGAGCAGATTTTATTATGATTTTGAAACCCGTTCTCTGCTTTTGAAAAACATGAAGCAATAAAACTGTAGCCATTTTCAAAAGAACTCCAACCAAACCTCCCAAAAAAGAAGAAGCCCTGGCAAATGCCCGGGCTGTCTCTTCTTTCACAAAACAAAACGTCTTGTTCTCTTTTTCAAGAGGTTGATTTATTTCTTTGCACTACTAGCAGTTGGTGCAGTACGTTTTGTAGAATTATTGGTAGTGGTTTTAGACGATGAAGAAGTGGAAGTTGCTTTTGCTGTTGTTGGCGCAGGCGTTTCTTCTTCCTCATTATTTTCTTCTGAACGCTCCATATCACGAACACGCTTTTTAAGGTCGTAAATGGTTTTGTAAAGCTCATCCATTTCGCTGCGGGTAGCAACAGGAATGCCGGTCATCATTTTTTCCATTTGTAGTTCCGTGTCTTTGCGAAGCTTCAATTGCATTGCGCTTACTTCTGCCATTAACTGACTGTATTCGTCGCTTTCAAAAAGCTCTACAAAAGTTTTGTCGCTCAGGTTCATCCACTCCTGGTAAAGCGCCATGATGCTGTTGATTTCTTCACCATTCTGCATCTTCTCCATAATGTTTTGCGCCAGTGCATCCATTGCTTTGGTGCCTTGTGTGTACATCATGTACTGAAGCTCTGCATTCTTAATGTTGTAAATAGCCATGCGGTTTGCAATGTCCTGCCACTCCATCATGTTTTTGGTGTTGGCATTTGGCGTCATCATTTTGGTCAAAGGTGACGTTGCATCATTCATGGCATTGTAGAAAGTGTTGTAGCCATTCATCATGTTGCCAAACATTTCAGAAGCATTGAAGCCGGGCATCATGTTGTTCATCATGCCGCGCATTTGCTGAAACTGCTGCATTCCGTTTTGTCCCATGTGCTTTGTGCTTTCCTGCATCATGTTGGTCATCTGCTGCATGTAGTTACGGCTGCTTTCAGGCATAAACCCAAAATACTTGTCCATCATTTCTTTGTAAGAAGCAGGGTTCATCATTTGCTTGTACACGTCCATGTTGAAGGTTTTTTCCTGAATGTTTTTCCACATGGGCATCCACATTTCGTAGAAACGGGTGTAGCCATCAGTAGCGCTCACCATGTTGCGGTATGCATCCATTGCAGTTCCGTTTTGCATAGCTTCCTGCATTTTAGCAACGTTGCCGTTCATCATTTCTGTGTACTGGCTGAAAAGCTGATTCCAGTTTTGTGAAGCATCTTTCAAAGAATCCATGTTGAACATTTTGCTGAAGTTTTGCATCGCGTTCATCCACTGGTTAGTGTTGTTCATGCCGGTCATCCAGTTGTTCCAGTTGCTCGTCATGTTTTGGAACATGTTCATTGGGTTCATGTTGTTGCCCATGCCCATTCCCATTGCGCCGTTTGTGTTGTTGGCACCATTCTGAAATAAGTTTGTGCTCATGTCCCACATTTGCTTAGCGTTGTTCATTTGGGTGTTCAACCAGTTTGTGTAGTAGTCGTTCATCTGGTTCATGTTCTCTTGCGTATTGCCGGTCATGTAAGAAGTGTTGTTAGTTGTTTTGGTGAAAACGTTTTTTTGAGTGTCAAGCCAGTTTTTGTACCACTCACTTCCTTTTTGAAGAGAATCGTTTACGACCGTGTTGCCGTTTGTAAATTTTTTGGTGGATTCCATTACGTTGTCCACTGCTTTTTTCTGAGCGTCCACTAATGTTTCTGCTACGTCGTTCATGTTTTGATTCATTTTGTTTTGATTTTTAGTTTTGAACTGAATAATTTTTTGCCTTTTTTGGATTATAGAAAAGAAACCGTATTTTGCGTTCTCCTTTTAAATGCAGAAGCTTCAAAAAATGAAGTTTTTTCTGCCCCGTTAGGCGGTGCAAAGATATGTGTTTTCCTTGCCGTCTTAGCATTTTTAAACTGGTTTCCCCGAAAAAATCGTTGCTTTTCATGCATTCCCATGCTAAAACCTGCTGCTGTGGCTTCTTTTAGCCTCTGTGAAATTTGTGTGAATATATTTTTAGTATGTCGCCACTTCGCTTTTTAGGCATGCTAATGAGGTAGTTTATTTCCGGAAAATTCCCGTTTCTGCCTCTTTTCCAACGCTTCGTAGAAGCCATAATTTTTAAAGCCTTTACTTTGCCGCCGTACCAAAAAACTTCAAAATTTTATGCTCAAAATCGGCGACGAATTCCGTCACAAATTTTCTTACACACAGGATGATGTAAACACTTTTGCACGCGTAAGCGGAGACACCAATCCGCTGCATATTGATGAACAGGCAGGCAAAGACAGCATGTTTGGACGCAATATTATTCATGGTTTTTTGGGAGCCAGCGTGTTTACCAAAATCTTCGGTGCGCTTTGGTTTGTAGATGGTCATGTGTACCTCAACCAAACTATGAAATGGCTGAAACCGATGTTCACTGAAACAGAATACGAGGCAGTAGTTACCGTAAAAGAAATCTTCAAAGAAAAAAACCGCGTCACTTATGATTGCGCAGTGTTTGACGTAAAATCAGGCGAGCAAACCATTGCAGGTGAAGCTACTTTGCTCAACAAAAAGCAGTACGTCTGGGACTAAAAATCTCGGCCATTATTTCCTCAAAAACGCATCCCTTTCCGGTGCGTTTTTTTGTTTTAGGAAGTCACTGTTTGCAGTCCCTCTTTTTTATTTTTTTAAAAGCCCTTGCCCGCACCGTTATTTTTCTATCTTGTGCGATTATAAAATTTTAACCGGAAAACAACAGCACACTAAATGTCTTCAAACACACAACCACATGTGGATACAGCGTCTGAATTAGGCAGCACGCTCGACCAACCCATTGCTTTTGATACACACCAACCCGAAGATGGGCATCCCAAAGGACTCTGGGTGCTTTTTGGAACGGAAATGTGGGAGCGCTTCAACTTCTACGGAATGCGGGCTTTGCTCACCCTGTTTCTGGTGAATTCTCTTTTGCTGAGAGAGGAAGATGCCTCCCTTATTTATGGCGGTTTCCTGGGCTTGTGTTACCTCACGCCGATGCTCGGTGGTTTTATTGCCGATAGGTTTTTAGGAAACAGAAACTGCATTTTGCTGGGCGGGTTGATGATGGCAATCGGACAACTTTTATTGTTTACAAGTGCCTCTGTGTTCGGCTCAAACCTTGAACTGGCAAAGCTCCTGATGTGGTGCGCACTCGGCATCATCATTTTCGGAAACGGCTTTTTTAAGCCCAATATTTCCAGTATGGTGGGCAGCCTTTACCCAAAGCAAAACAAGAGCAAACTCGATTCTGCGTTCACCATTTTCTACATGGGCATTAATATGGGCGCCTTCCTTGGTCAGTTGCTTTGTCCCCTTTTGGGTGATGTAAAAACGGCTGATGGCATCCGCGATATCCATGCCTTTAAATGGGGTTTTTTGGCAGCGGCAATTGCGATGTTGCTTGGCTCTGCACTTTTCTATTTTTTGAAGAACAAATACGTGAGAACGCCCGAAGGACGCCCGATTGGTGGCTTGCCTTCTAAAAATGATAGCAGTGATTTTGAAGAGGGCGAAGCGCAAACTGCTTCCTTCTCAAATGCATCATTGGGCATTGCCCTTGTTTCTTTTTTAGTGCTTGGTTTCCTGTTCTATTTCGTGATTGGGCAAAACGTGATTTACTCCCTGATTTATTCAAGCGGACTCACACTGGCGGGTTTAATTCTTTCTGATAAATCCCTCACCAAAGTGGAAACGCACAGGATTCTGGTTATCTACATTGTCTCCTTCTTCGTGATTTTCTTTTGGGCAGCTTTTGAACAAGCAGGCTCTTCACTCACGTTCATTGCCGATAACCAAACAGACCGGAATTTCCTTGGCTGGCAAATGCCGCCTTCCATGGTGCAGATTTTCAACGGACTTTTTGTGGTTGCGCTGGCGGTTCCGTTCAGTATGCTTTGGAGTGGTTTGCATAAAAAAGGCAGAGAGCCAATTTCTCCGGTAAAACAATCCATCGGTCTGTTGCTGATAGCCGTGAGTTATTTCATCATTGCATACAACGTGAAGGATTTGGGCAACAGTGGATTGCTTGCCATTAAGTGGTTAATCCTGCTTTATCTTATCCAAACCTGCGCAGAGCTTTGCCTCTCTCCCATTGGTTTATCGCTGGTTTCAAAGCTGTCGCCGAAGCGTTTTGCTTCACTGCTTTATGGTGTGTTTTTCTTGTCGAATGCATCAGGTTATGCACTTGCCGGAACGCTCGGCGCATTGCTTCCCCCTACCGGTGACAAATTCCAGAAGGCGCAGGAAATTGGTGTAAATCTGCAATCAGTTTTAGATAAACAAGTAACGCCCACCGCTGAGCAACTAACGGCATTGGAGAAAGCACAAATCAGCCTTAGTTATCCTGAATTTGCGGGCTTCACGATTCATAATCTCTATGAATTTTTTATGGTGTTCGTAGTGCTTTGCGGCGTGGCTGCGGTACTGCTTTTTGCCATCACTCCTTTCCTGAAAAAGATGATGCACGGCGTGAAATAATTGTTTCCAAAAAACCAATCAGGCAGGGCTTCACGTCCTGCCTTTTCATTACCCCAAAAAAACTAAAAAGATGAGTACAACCGCCGTAGGAAATAATGAAGGCATGGAGCTACTGCCGCACGATCCCGACCCGGAAATAGCCAGGATTCAAAACTTCAAAGGCAAGTATCCGAAGCAACTCTTGTACCTCTTCTTCTCTGAAATGTGGGAGCGGTTTTGCTTCTACGGAATGCGCGGAATCCTGACCATTTTTATGGTGGAGAAGTTGTTGCTGAACGATGTGGATGCCAACCTGCAATACGGCGCCATTCAGGCTTTCGTGTATGCTTTCACTTTCATTGGCGGTTTGTTTGCCGATAAGATTCTGGGCTTTCAGAAGTCGCTGTTTTGGGGCGGCATCATGATGATTATTGGTTCCTTCATTGTTGCTGCTGCGCCGGAAACGCTGTTCTACATCGGCATCTCTTTTACGATTGTAGGAACCGGTTTTTTTAAACCCAACATCTCCACCATGGTTGGAAGCCTTTACCGGCAGGGCGACCCGCGGCGCGATGCAGGTTTCAGTTTGTTTTATTCAGGGATAAATGTGGGTGCTTTTCTTGGCGGGGTAATCATGGTTTGGCTTGGAAAGCATTATTCCTGGAGCCTTGCTTTTGGCGCCGCCGGTGTGGTGATGGTGATTAGCGTTATCACATTCATCTTCACCAGAAAAACCCTTGGCCCAATTGGATTATCTCCTTTAAAACACCTTCCATCCGCGAAGCGAAAAAGAAATGAAATACTAGTGTATGCCGGTTCTATTGCGGTATTACCACTCGTTTTATTGCTGGTTACCAACACTGCTTACACCGATTTGTTTATGTACATCATTGGTCCGGCTACGCTGCTTTATGTGTTTTATGAAATGCGCAAATTCAGTTCCGGTGAAAAGAAGAAGCTGATTGCCGCCCTGGTGTTCATCATTTTCTCTATCCTCTTTTGGGCGTTTTTTGAACAGAGTGGGGGCTCGCTGAGTTTGTTTGCGCTAAACAATGTGAAGCATGAATTACTGGGCGTAAACATGGACCCGAATGTGGTAAACAACTCTTCCAATTCTGTGTTCGTAATTCTGTTTAGTCCTTTGCTGGGGCTGGTGTGGATTTGGATGGCGAAGCGCAAAATAGAACCCAATACGGTGGTGAAATTCGGGCTGGGATTTTTGTTTCTCGCACTCGCTTTTTACGTGTTTTACTACACCCGTTTTTTTGCTGATGTGCGGGGAATGACTTCGCTGGATGTGTTTACCCTGGCGTATTTCATCATCACGTTTGGTGAGCTTTGTCTGTCGCCGATTGGGCTATCTATCATGACCAAACTTTCACCCGCTTCTATGCAGGGACTGATGATGGGCATGTGGTTTCTGGCAAGTGCTTACGGACAATATGTGGCAGGATTGCTTGGCGCCGGCATGGCAACTACCGACGAAAATGCATCCCTCCAAACCAAACTTATTTCGTACACTGAAGGTTATAAACAACTGGCTATTTATGCGCTGATTGCAGGGGTTGTGTTGCTGCTTATTTCGCCGCTGGTAAGGAAGCTGATGAAGGAGGTGAAATGATTTTTGAGTAGCAAGTTGTAAGTATCAAATATCAAGTCGTCAGCGTTAGTTTTTGACTTGAGTTGAAAGTAGAAAGACTATAGCAGAGCACGAAGCAATAGAATCATCAAAATCTAACCCGTAAGTCCCCCCTCTCCATTTTTGGAGAGGGCCGGGGGTGAGGTCGAAAAGAGTATCAAGTATCAAGTCGTCAGCGTAAGTTTTTGACTTGACTTGAAAGTAGAAAGTAGAAAGTAGAAAGTTGAAAGACTAAAGCAGAGCACGAAGCAATAGAATCATCAAAATCTAACTCGTAAGTCCCCCCTCTCCATTTTTGGAGAGGGGCCGGGGGTGAGGTCGAAAAGAGTATCAAGTATCAAGACGTCAGTGTTAGTTTTTGACGTCAGCTGAAGAAAGCCACCGTTCTAAACCATCAAAACCATAACAATCTGCGTTCATTCCGTTTAACCAATCTATCCGTGCAAGACTTGCTACCTGATACTTACTACTTGCTACTTAAACCATGACCACCTATGCCATTATAGTTGCCGGCGGACAAGGAACACGCATGGGCACGGCAATTCCAAAACAATTTCTTGACGTCGGCGGCAAGCCGGTTTTGTATCACACCATCAAAGCTTTTGCGGAAGCAGTACCGGGTATTCACATCATCCTTGTGTTGCCGCCGCAGCAAATAAGCTACCTGCAAATGGTGCTCGCGCATTTCCCGGAACGCATTGATTTAACCGTGGTGGCAGGAGGCGAAACCCGCTTCCAGAGCGTGGTTAACGGCACTAACGGCATTCCGGATGATGCCATCATAATGGTGCACGATGGCGTAAGACCTTTGGTGAGCAAGGCATTGATTCAAAGATGCCTTGAGGAAGCGAAAACCCACGGCAGCGCCATTCCATCTATAAAAGCAACCGACAGCATGAGGGTAACGGACGGCACAAACTCAATCCCGCTAAACCGCGAAAACATCCGCATCATCCAAACGCCACAAACTTTTAAGGCATCCATTTTGCTACCTGCGCTGCTGCAACCCTTTGATGCATCATTCACTGATGAAGCCACCGTGGCAGAAGCTTTTGGCGCTTCCATACATTTGGTGGAGGGCGAAAAAACAAACATCAAAATCACTACGCCCGAAGATTTATTGATTGCCGAAGCGTTGCTGAAACTCCAACAATGATGAACCGAATTTTTACACTTTTCCTCTGCTTTTTCATCACTTCAAATTGCATTGCGCAGCAACCCGACACCAGCATTTTTTCCTTCCCTATTGAGATGGATGAAGTGGTTGTAAAGGCGTCGCAGGAAGGGTTTGATGTGAATGCTTTTATCCGCCGCGTGCAATCCGACACCACGTTTTACAAAGCTTTCCGCACGCTGCATATTGTGCCATACACCGCCACCAACGACATTAAAATGTTTGGCAAAAAAGGCAACGTGATTGCATCGCTGCACAGCACCACAAAGCAAACCATCCGCAACCGCTGCCGCTCTATGCAGGTGATTGATGAAAAAACAACCGGAGATTTTTACACCCGCAAAGGCAACTATAATTATTACACTGCCGAACTCTACGCCCATCTCTTCTTCACCAAAAAAGAAATCTGCAATGAAACCAACAACGTGAACGGCATTGACAACGACCGTGGCAGCGGTAGTCTTGAAAAGCGCAAATGGCAACTGAAGCAACTGATTTTTAACCCGGGCAGCAAGGTGGCAGGCGTGCCATTTGCCGGAAACAAAGCCGCCATTTTTGATGCCGACATGGCGAAGAAATACCGGTTCCGCCTCCTGTCTGTGGAATATGGCGGCGAAGATTGCTGGCTTTTTTCTGCCATCCCGAAGGAAGAAAACAAGGGCGATGTGATTTACAACGACCTCTCCACCTGGTTTCGCAAAACAGACTATGCGATTGTAGCGCGTGATTATTCCCTTTCTTACCACACCCTGCTTTACGATTTTGATGTGAAAATGAAAGTGCGCCTAAAAGAAGTGAAAGGCTTGCTCGTGCCATCCACCATCCAATACACCGGCAACTGGAATGTGGTTTCAAAACCGCGGGAAAGAGGGGCTTTTTTTACGACGCTGAGTTATTAGGCGTTAGGTTAATGGTTACATCGAAATTTCTTTTTGAAGAAAAGCGATGGGTTTAACTAAGAAACCAACTTTTACGAAAAGTCGCTATGAATTTACTTGCCACCGTTCGACTCAAAATAGAAATAAATAATGTTGAGAATTTGAATCATCTTCCACTTTATTAGGTCCATGTGATCTGTTTCAGAAGAAAATTGGTTTTCATTTTCGTTAAACACACCAGCTATTTCTAACACACTCGGAATTCGTTCCTCATTAAAAAATTCAGGGGATTTTAGACGTAGAGGGTTGAGTACTTCTTCGAGTATGTCAAATGCAATAATTAGATTACTCAATGTTTGCGGAACATCAAAATAAAGGTTTCTTGCCGCACTTATTTTCTCGTCAATTTCAGCATCTCCCGTTAATTTGCTTATTTCAAAAAAATTGTTAGCAGATTCATATTCTATTTGTTTTGCAGCACTTCTTACTCCCGTACTCGTTAATTGTACTCCATCATAATTGAATATTCCTTCGGAAATTTGTGTGATATTTTCTACAGTAATTACCCTTCGTTCCAGAAGTAGATTTATTATTCTGTTGAACTCTTCAACATCAAATGCATACGCTATTGTATAATCCCTTGAAGAGAGAAACTCAAATTTTGGTGAAGCACTTCCACTCTTTTTATAAAGGAATTTTAGTAGGTGAATTGATTTCTTTATTATCGAAGTCGGCGTTTTCTCCTTATCAAGATGTTCAATTAAGCTCGCTTTAATTTCAAAGGCTTCGCTGTTTTCGAAAGAATAATTTCTACTCATTCCTGCTAACTTACTCCGCTTTTCCGGTGATACGTGAGGTAATATTGAACATGCTACATCTGTTATGATAGCTTTGCCAATAGTTACAAATTCATATTCCAATCCCGGAAAAGTAGTTGGATAAATTTTTGAATTAGCATTTGTCAAAGGAAGTCCAGTAAGTGGACAATTATTTGTCATCATAAAAGTGGCTTTTTTTTAAATTTTGTTATTTGGATGCTATTTCTAAAGCAAATAAAAGCTATCAAAATGGTACCTCCCCCCCTCACAACTCCACAACCACCTCCAGCATCGTCCCCCGCTTAATATCCACCACCAACGTCTTCACCAAATTCCCATTCTCCACCACGTCCATATGGTTCTTCGCCACCTTCAGGCGTTCAATCTTTGCCACACCATCAATATTCGTTACCGCACCTTTGTCCTGCTCCCGCACCTTCACCACAATACCCTCCAGCATTTCTTCGCCACGCTTCACTATCACCCTTATGCCCGTAATGTGATAAGGCACCTCGCCCACCTTCACCGCCAAGTCAAAACCACTCAAAAATTCAGGGTCACTCTCCCCATATTTACTTTCAATATTCCGCCTGATGCCATCCGTCAGTTCATCAAGTTCTGTCTGTAGTTCCACAATTTTACCCGTAGCCTCCTTCTTCAGGTTCAGCGCCGCCTTCGGCTTTTCCAGCATCCCATCAAATTCATTAATTAACGTCTGCGCAGCTTCAATATCATCTCCGCTCACTTCATACCCCGCTTCGTTTATCGCAGTCAGGTTCCCTGCCACCGTGTTCAGCGCATTGCGCCCGGTTGCAACGCTCTCCTCTTCATCAGGCTTCAGTAACTTATTCTTGTCAAAATCCAGCTTGTCCACCACGTCCTGATTGCTTTCCTCAATCGCCCAGTCAAGTCCCGCCTTCACAATCGGCATCACTTTATTCGCCATCATCAGCCGCTTCTGATCCTTCTGCTTACGCAATCCCGTAATCACAACGCCCTGTTTTTCCAGTTCCAAATGCAGCAAGGCCAATTTCGCCTTGTATCTTGTAACTTTTCTATTCAAAGGAACATACGCATCCACTTTCACCTTATTTGCCGGCGTGTCCAGGTAATCTTCGCCACTGTCTTCCGCTCCCACTTTTTGAAATTGTCTTTTAGTCATTTTTTAGATAGTTTAGTTAATGAAGGCTAAGCTGCAAATATATGTTCTATCCGCAAAAAACAAAATTACTTTTACCTTCTTTTATTCCTTTTTTTTAAGAAGTCAATGTAATGGATTTCTCCTCAATGTTTAAGCCCGCAACGTTGGTACTCATGCCTTCACCAGGCAAATGCATAACCCGACCATTGTCATGCGTGCCCGCACCATGCAAATGCGTGCCCGCACCATTGTTACTCATGCCTTCACCAGGCAAATGCATAACCCGACCATTGTCATGCGTGCCCGCACCATGCAAATGCGTGCCCGCACCATTGTTATCCGTGCCTTCACCATGCAAATAGATAACCCGACCATTGTCATGCGTGCCCGCACCATGCAAATGCGTGCCCGCACCGTTGTTACTCATGCCTTCACCAAGCAAATGCATAACCCGACCATTGTCATGCGTGCCCGCACCATGCAAATGCGTGCCCACACCATTGTTGGGCAGGGCTGTTCGCTTAGAAGCAACGCATCACACAACCCCCTCAATCTTCCCACCGCTACCTTAGCCCGCATGAAATCAATCGTCGTTTTTTGTGGCTCCGCCGAAGGATACAATGAGCTTTACCGCGAAGCCGCTTATGAACTCGGTGCCGCCCTGGCGGATAAAAACATCACCCTCATTTATGGCGGTTCCAAACTGGGGCTTATGGGCGCAGTGGCTGATGGAGCGCTCAACAATGGGGGCAGCGTCACCGGCATCATCCCGCAGTTTCTGAAAACAAAAGAAGTGGTGCACGAAGGGCTTACCGAAATGATAACCGTGCAAAACATGCACGAGCGCAAACTGAAAATGCACGAACGCTCCGATGGCATTATTGCACTGCCCGGCGGCTGGGGCACGCTGGAAGAACTCTTTGAAATGATGACCTGGGCGCAGTTGGGTCTGCATCGCAAACCGGTGGGCATCCTCAATGTCAATAATTATTACGACCCGCTGCTGGCAATGCTTTCAGCAATAGAAAACGAAGGTTTTGTGGCAGAAAAATGCAACGAAATGATGCTCCGTTCTTACGATGTTTCGGAGCTGCTGCAAATGATGGGGGCATACATTCCGCAGGCAATAAAACGCGGCATCACCAAAGAGCAAACGTAAAAAAAGGAACCGCCCAACCATTACTTTCGGCGCATGGCGTTAAGCAAAATCTGGAGTGCATTTATTTTGGTGGCAGTGCTGGTGGCTTCCTTTCGTTGCCTCACGCAGGGCGATGAAAAAATATTCAGCCGGATGGTGAGCGGCAAGGCAGACGATGCCACGGATACCGTGTATTTCCAAACCGCCGGAAGCAGCGCCCATGCAGGTTTTGCCTCTCCTGAAGCCTTCTCAAAATATGCATCGGCTTACGGCTGGATGCCTGCCGATTCCCTGCATCCTGCGCAATATTTAATCAGCGAAGCAAACAATTCAGGAACCATTTCCGCACAAAGAATTCAATACCCGCAGGCGCAAATTATTTCGTTCAAAACCGCAGCAAACCGCCTTGTAAAAAAAGCGGATGGCATCATCGAAACCTGCAAAACTGCCGTCAGTATTTCCATTGGATTAATTGGCATCATGGCGTTGTTTATGGGCTTCATGAGCATTGCAGAAAAAGCAGGCGGCATCTCGCTTTTGTCGCGCATTATTGGTCCGTTTTTCACCCGTCTTTTTCCGGAGCTTCCCAAAGGGCACCCGGCAATGGGGCATATGATGATGAACTTTTCCGCCAATCTTTTAGGGCTTGATAATGCGGCTACGCCCTTCGGTTTAAAAGCCATGGAAAGCCTGCAGGAATTGAACCCTGATAAAGACCGCGCAAGCAATGCGCAAATCATGTTTTTGTGTCTGCACGCCTCGGGGCTAACGCTTATTCCGGTGAGTATTATTGCAGTGCGCAGTGCCTTAAAAGCCTCCAACCCCACCGACATTTTTATCCCTTGCATGATAGCCACTTTCGTAGCTACGCTTGCCGCGATGATGATTGTTTCCTTCAAGCAAAAAATAAACCTGCTGCAACCCGTAATTCTCCTCTGGATTGGTGGATTGTCTGCCGTCATTGCATCCCTTGTTTTGTATTTGCAAACCCTTCAGGAAAGCGCCCTGGCTTCGTTTTCAAGCTTATTGAGCAATGGTTTAATCCTGCTGATTTTTGTGTTGATAGTGCTGGGTGGACTCTACAAAAAGATAAACATTTTCGAAGCTTTTGTGGACGGTGCAAAGGGTGGTTTTGAAATAGCCGTGCGCATTATTCCTTACCTCGTGGGCATGTTGGTAGCCATTTCTTTATTGCGCACCAGCGGCACTTTTGATATCATTATTCAGGGTGCAAAATCTTTCTTCACCATGCTGGGCGCCGACACGCGTTTTGTGGATGGATTGCCCACCGCTTTAATTAAACCCATGAGCGGCAGCGGCGCCCGCGGAATGATGATTGACACGATGAAAAACTTCGGTGCAGATTCCTTTGCAGGCAGGCTTTCAGGCATTCTTCAGGGCAGCTCTGACACTACGTTTTATGTGATTGCGGTTTACTTCGGTGCGGTATCGGTAAAGAATACGCGGTATGCAGTAGGCGCTATGTTACTGGCAGATTTGGTGGGCATTCTTACCGCCATTGGTTTGTGTTATTTATTCTTTGGCAACAGCGCATAAAAAAATGCCCGCGTGTTGCGGACATTCTTTGTAAATGTTTTTAAAGATGATTATTTAGCGGTTCAGTGTGTCGACCATTGTTCCGTCGGCAGGTGCTGCGTACTCAAAATTTCTGGAAGAATCAGTCATAGTTGGATCAGCTGGTTGCGCATCTTCCCAATCATTATTAGGTTCATTGCCGCCCATTCCGTTTTGCTTATCCCATTGTGCAAGCCATTTCCCATTTTGCTTCACCATCGCGATTTTTTGCTCGGTGCCGGCAGCGTCTTTATTATTCGGGTCAGAAGCGGTGTAGGTAACGGTTGCATTGTCGCCTTCTTCTTTCACGTCTTTAATGTCCACTTTAATTTTCTTGGCAGTTTCTTTCACGGAGTCGGGCGCCATGGAAGAGAATTGCGCAATCATGTCGAGCATCTTTTTGGTTTCGTCGGTTGATACGTTTTTGGCTTCATCATAATTCATGTGGTACAAATTGGTGAGAAACTTGTCAGCCGCAGCTTTTGGAGAATTGGAGTTGCAACCTGTGAAAGCCGCAGCAAACAAAATGATGGTGGCGAAGGAGAGCAGTAATTTTTTCATTGCTTTTATTATTTTTTTTGAGAGCGCAAATGTATCATTTATAAAGCAGCCTGCAAACGAATTGAGCACTTGGGGGTGTGAAAAGATTATCAACAGGCACAAATGTGTATCCGAAATAATGAAAAGGCTGGAGGAAATTCGTGTCTTTGGTAGCCGCTCTTAATGCCTTAAAAACAAACTCTGCGCAGTAAAGCCGGTCGTCGGTAGCAAGGTCAAATTCCATGTCGAACATGCGCTTTTGGCGATACATTGTTTTGGTAACGGAGTCCAGATTTTGGAGCGTGCTGTCCGGAAAATGGTAACGCAGGATGCCGATGCCATTATTTATTGCGGGAGAAAACCAGTCGGCAGCCGGTTCTTTTTTCAAAGTCTGGTCCGGGTTTTCTTCACCGCCAATGCTGTGATAAACCATGGGCTTTTTGTTTTCCATCAGCACAATGCCGCAGTGGGAATAAGTCTTGTCGTGGAGGTTCACCTGGGTGAGCATAAAGCTCGTCATGTCGCTGCCCGTTCGGAGTACAATGTCGCCATCCTGTAGCAATGCAATGCAGGAGTCCATGGCTTTTTTGTTTTTGGAAAGCCTGTTTTCAGTAGCAATTTTTGGAGGCTCTTTAGGTTTTTTGTCTTTGCAGGAAAGGCACACAAAGCAACTAAGCAAAACCATCCACGCTGCACTTTCCTTTTTAAACCTTTGCATCAAAACCATAGAACGGCGCAAAATTATTGGCTAGAAAAAATTTACGGCATTGCATTTGCCTTTATCCAACAGAATAAAGGTTGCAGCCGTCTTGTATGAAAGCATACCTTTAGTTACTTCCTCAAAAAATAAAAACTCCAAAAAATGAAAAAGATTCTTTTAGCCTGCTTTTTACTGTCTGCATCTGTAACCATTGCATCAGCTCAAAACGGCGCTCCCCAAACGGCAACTTCTTCTGTAGAAACCAGCAGATTGTTTTCCTCCAAAATCATAGAATGGTCTGCATCCGTTACCCGCAACCGTCCTGAAATTTCTCAAAAACTTTTCTCCGACCTTGCCGGAATGATGCAAACAAAAATCCTTGAAAACAACCGTGCAATGGCAGGCGGGAAATCAGAAGCCGAAAAGCAAAGCCTGAAGTCCACCATTAAAACACAGCAAGACCTTTACACCGACATTAAAATGCTGTCCATCGATATGGCGAAGAATGAAGGCGAAATGAAGGTGAAACTGAAAAGCTTTCTAAGCACTTTTTAAAAAAAACCACTCCACATCAGAACAAACAAAGCCCTGAATTTTTTCAGGGTTTTTTTTATGGAAGAAAGAATTGTTTTTGCAGAAGCAATTGCCTTTAAAATGTATTTTCACCCGCCCGTTAAGCATCCATCCCATTCCCTCAGCCACACAAATTATTAGCTCCCGTGAAAGCCATTATTCCCGTAGCCGGCGCCGGCACCAAACTTCGCCCGCTCACTTATACACAGCCAAAAGCGATGATTCCCATTGCTGGCAAAACCATCCTCAGCATCATTGTCGACCAATTGCTGGAAGCAGGCGTGCATGAATTTGTGTTTGTGATTGGTTACCTCGGCGAAAAAATCCAGCGCTACCTCGAAAAAACCTACCCGGAACTCAACTACACTTTAGTTACGCAAACCGACCGCCGCGGCACCGGACATGCCATCTGGCTAACCCGCGACGCGGTGCAAAATGATGAGGTAATGATTGTGCTGGGCGACACCGTTTGCGATTATAATCTGGAAGCGGTTTTGCAAAGCAATACTTCTGAAATAGGCGTACGCAAAGTGGATGACCCGCGCGGGTTTGGCGTTGCAGAACTGGACTCAAAAGACATGGTGCTGAAGGTGGTGGAAAAACCGCTGATTCCAAAAAGCAACATGGCCATGGTGGGTTTGTATTTTATTAAAGAAACAGAGGCGCTTTTTGCCGCGCTGGATGCACACCTCGCTAATCGGCAGGAAGAAGAAGGAGAGTATCATCTCACCAATGCATTGCAACACATGATTGAGGCGGGCATTGACTTTAAGGCATTCCGAGTGAACAATTGGTTTGATTGCGGAAAGAAAGAAAGCCTGCTTGCAACCAATGCTATTTTGCTGAAACAAATGACGCCGGAAGAAGGCGCAGCACTGGCAAAAAACTATGAAAACACGGTGATTATTCCGCCGGTAAATATTGCCGAAGGCTGCAAAATAAGCAACTCGATTATTGGTCCGAATGCCACAATCGGCGAGCACACAACCATAAATGCGTCCATCATTAAAGACTCCATTATCGGGTCTTATGCAGAGCTTCAGGAAGTTGTTTTGCACTCTTCCATTATTGGCAATGATGCGTTTGTGAGAGGACTTAGCCAAAGCCTTAACATCGGCGACAATACAGAGATTGACCTCGGTTGATTATCGGGTTTCCGCACTTCTTTATTTTCAATTTTATTTCCGTTTTTCTTTTCGATTTTTATGCTTTTTCAGGGAACTATTACGCAAGACCATTCTGCTTTTAATAACCGCATCACCCAACTTTTTGGAATCGAAATTCCCTTAGTGCAGGCAGGGATGATATGGGCATCGGGATGGAAACTTGCATCAGCCGTGAGCAATGCAGGCGGGCTTGGGTTGATTGGTGCTGGAAGTATGTATCCCGATGTTTTGAGAACGCACATTCAGAAATGCAAAGCCGCTACCAGCAAGTCTTTCGGGGTTAATCTTCCGTTGTTGTATCCTGATATTGATAAGCACGTTCAGGTAATTATCGAAGAAAAAGTGCCCATCGTTTTTACCTCCGCAGGCAATCCCAAAGCATGGACTGAAACCTTTAAAAACGCCGGACTAAAAGTGGTGCACGTGGTGAGCAGCGCAAAGTTTGCAAAGAAGAGTGAAGATGCCGGCGTGGATGCAGTGGTAGCAGAAGGTTTTGAAGCGGGCGGGCATAACGGCAGGGAAGAAACCACAACGCTTTGCCTCATTCCGTCAGTAAGAAAGGCCATTAGTATTCCATTGATTGCCGCAGGTGGCATTGCTACCGGAAGAGCAATGTTTGCAATGATGGCTTTAGGTGCAGAAGGTGTGCAAATGGGAAGCAGGTTTGTGTGCAGCCCGGAAGCCAGCAGCCATGCGGCTTTCAAGGAAACCGTTATTGCGGCGCAGGAAGGAGACACCATGCTTTCTTTAAAAAAACTAACGCCGGTAAGACTTTTGAAGAACACTTTTTACCAGCAAGTGCAGGAGCAGGAAAACAACTGTGCAACTATTGATGAACTGGCGGATTTGCTGGGCAGAAGCAGGAGTAAGCGCGGCATGTTTGAGGGAGATTTGAATGAAGGAGAACTGGAAATAGGGCAGGTGAGTGCGCTGATAAATGCGGTGATGCCCGCTGCTGAAATTGTACAGGAAGTGTGGCGTGATTTCGTAAATGCTGCGCAGAATCCTTTTGGTTTTTAAGAAGAACCTCCGCTTTTAAAAGTCCTTCCTTAACAACAATCTTTTACCTTGAGTGTTACATTTGTAATCCTCAAAAAAATACCCCTAAAAGCTATGGAAAACACGCATTTGCAACAGCAGTTTGATGAAAAAATAGACAACGAAACCTCCATCGAACCCCGCGACTGGATGCCAGATGATTACCGCAAAACCCTTATCCGCCAAATCTCCCAACACGCCCATTCTGAAATCGTAGGCATGCTGCCCGAAGGCAACTGGATTACCCGTGCACCTTCATTAAAACGCAAAGCCGTATTACTTGCCAAAGTGCAGGACGAAGGCGGGCATGGTCTCTACCTCTATGCCGCTGCTGAAACACTCGGCATCACTCGCGATGAAATGATTGAACAACTCCATTCCGGGAAAGCAAAATATTCTTCCATCTTCAATTATCCCACCATTTCCTGGGCTGATATGGGCGCTATTGGCTGGCTGGTAGATGGTGCTGCAATTATGAATCAGGTGCCACTTTGCCGCACGTCGTTTGGACCATACGCAAGGGCAATGGTGCGCGTGTGCAAAGAAGAAAGTTTCCATCAGCGGCAGGGCTTTGAAATAATGCTGAAACTGTCGCAGGGCACGGAGGTGCAAAAGCACATGGCGCAGGATGCACTCAACCGCTGGTGGTGGCCCAGCCTCATGATGTTTGGCCCGCCGGATGACGACAGTCCGAACACGGCACAAAGCATGAGGTGGCGCATTAAGCGTTTCACGAATGATGAACTGCGGCAGAAGATGGTGGACGTGAGCGTGGAGCAGGCAAAAATCCTGGGCTTAACCATTCCTGACCCTGATTTAAAATGGAATGAAGAACGCGGGCATTACGATTACGGAACGATTGACTGGACCGAATTCTGGAACGTGGTGAAAGGAAACGGGCCTTGCAATAAGGAGCGCCTCGACACCCGCCGGAAGGCATGGGAAGAGGGCGCCTGGGTGCGCGAAGCAGCACTTGCCCATGCAGAAAAAAGAAAGCAACGCAAGGCGCAGGCGGAGAAGGAAACTGTAGCTGCCTGATTCATTATCGTTTGAAATGACAAAGCAAGAACACATAGACTGGTGGAAAAAAGATGCACTGCGGAGCTGGGATACAGCCTTTTATTTGCTGGAAGGGAAGCAATTTGTTTTCTCTCTGTATCCATTTCATCTCGTAATAAGGAAACTGCTGAAAGCCCACTGGATAAAGGAAAATAGCGAAGGCATACCAACCCGCGGAATGAGTTTAACCGACCTGTACAATGCTACCGACCTGACACTTTCCAATAACTGGTGTGATTATCTCGGTGCCATAAACCCTTGGTTCGTAGAAGGTCGCTATCCTGATTTAAAGGAGAAGGTTTATCAACGCGCAAACGCAGAATATATGGCTTCGCACCAATCCAAACTGGAAGCGTTAAAAACCATTCTGCTCGAAACGCTTTAATCACCCGCACCGGAAAACAAATCCCCATCCCACCAAAACCACTAACCATTCATGAACATAAATTTCCAACGCTACGGCGACTATGGCGACCGCGAAAAACCAAGCGGCGAACTCAAAAACGAAAACAAGGATTACTCCGCCGAATGGCCTCTCTGGGAAGTATTCATCCGCAGCAAAGCCGGGCTAGACCATAAACACGCCGGAAGCCTCCATGCTGCCGATGCACAAATGGCGGTTGAAAATGCACGCGATGTATACACCCGCAGACTGGAAGGCGTAAGCATATGGGTGGTGGAAAGCAAAAACATCCACGCATCTGACCCCTCTGAAGCAGAGCAACTTTATGAACCCGCAGAAGATAAAATCTACAGACACCCTACGTTTTATGATTTGCCGGATGAACTGAAGCATATGTAGTTCCCCGTCGCCCGCTTTTCAATTCCTTAATTCCACCCCATGCAACACCTCCTTAATTACGTACTCCAACTTGCCGACAACACCCTCGTAATTGGTCACCGACTGAGCGAGTGGGCAGGCCACGGGCCGGTGCTGGAGCAGGATATTGCCCTCTCCAACATTGCGCTCGACCACATTGGTGCCGCAATTAGTTTCTATCAATACAGCGGAGAACTGTTTAATCATCTGCCGGAGGCGGACAAGAAAAACGTCTTCTCCTCCGTGGTTTTGAAAGAGAAAATAAACAGCGCAAGGCCGCTTGATGAAGACGACCTGGCTTACCTCCGCGATGGCTGGGATTTTAAAAACGTAATCCTCACAGAGCTGCCGAATAAAGACTGGGCATTCACCGTCGCGCGTTCCTTCTTCCTCGATGTGTTCCATTTCTACTTTTACACCGCACTTTCTAAAAGCGAAGACCTGCGCCTGGCGGGCATTGCAGAAAAGGCGCTGAAGGAAGCAACCTACCATGTGCGCTGGAGCAGTGAATGGGTCATCCGCCTGGGAGATGGCACCGCTGAAAGCAAACAGAAGATGCAGCAGGCGCTCAACGACACCTGGAGCTACACCGGTGAACTCTTCAAACCATCGCCTTCTGAAAAAGTTTTAATAGCGGCTGATATCGCCCCTGACTTGCAAGAAATCAAAGCACAATGGGAGCCGCACGTAAGTAATATCCTCAATCAAGCAACCCTTGAAATGCCCGCCAACACATGGATGCAGCAGGGCGGCAAGGCAGGCATTCACTCCGAACACCTGGGCTATATGCTCGCCGAAATGCAATTTATGCAGCGCGCCTACCCGGGCATGGAATGGTAGCCAATGCCAATTATGCAATCAACCCCCACCATCACTGAAAGCCAGGTCTATAAATGGCTCAGCTCCGTTACCGACCCCGAAGTGCCGGCGCTCACCATCCTCGATTTAGGCATTGTGCGCGAAGTGAAACTCCTCACCACCGGAAGCGGAGAAACCGAAGCCACTATTTTCATCACGCCTACTTATTCCGGATGCCCCGCGATGGACGTCATCAGCATCAACATCCGCATGGCACTGCTGAGTCGCGGCATCAAAAAGGTGCACATCCAAAACCGCATTTCCCCCGCCTGGACTACGGACTGGATGACCGAAAGCGGCAAGCAAAAGCTCCGCGAATATGGCATCGCTCCGCCCACACGCAAGGCTAACAGCGGCTTAGGGCTTTTTGAAGAAGACACGATTGCCTGCCCCCATTGCGGCGCGGAGGACACCCACCTCTCCAGCCAGTTTGGCGCCACGAGTTGCAAAGCGCTGTATCAATGCGATGTGTGCAAAGAGCCTTTTGAGCATTTTAAGTGTCATTAAGTTTGGAAGTTAATAGGTTGATAGGTTCATAAGTTCATAAGAGGGGGGAGGTTGATAAGATAGTAATATCATTTCGACACCAAAAATGCAATAAACAATTCTTTAGGTTGTTTGTCCATATCTCCACACCTTCGGAGAGGGTGGGGGAGGCTCAAAAAGTGCGATTTTGTTGTCTAAGTGGTATTAGTGTCA
Organism: Flavipsychrobacter sp.; assembly: GCA_965218185.1. Taxonomy (GTDB): domain Bacteria; phylum Bacteroidota; class Bacteroidia; order Chitinophagales; family Chitinophagaceae; genus JAFIGV01. The sequence continues at coordinate 114,791 of CBDCKE010000008.1, read as the reverse complement.
GGCGTAGGTTGTAGGCTGTGCTTGCGTCGTTATTATTTACTGGTTGATAGATTATTAACACGAGGGCGGAGCATAAGCATAACTGATACCAAAAAGCCTCCGCGTGTGTGCGAAGGCTTTTAAATAATTCATCTTAAAGGAAAAGAAACAAGCGGCAGTAAGAATGGGATTGCTTTATCCATTCTCCGGCGGCATGGGGTCTTGCTCCGCAGGCTTGTCGTGATACAACAGGCTCTCATTGTAAAGACTGGCAGCCCACGAGCGGCTGATTCCGAAGGTTCACACCCACCATGTGAATGCCCCAAGTAAGCACTTCTTCCAGCACCGGGCGGGCAACGTCGCGCTCTGTACGGTCTGTACTCACGGCGGCTTTCTGGTTTGTTTGCAAAGTGCGGGCGGCATTCCAAAGCACTTTATAGGAAGCGAGCAAGGTAGAAAGGTCGTCGCCCAACGCATTGGCGTGGCGAATTGCCATTTGCTCAAGCCTGTCCACCACTGTTGGCATTTCCAGCTTCGTGATTTTAGTATATTCGGTGCGACCTCCGGGATAAATTTCGTGCATCGCAATAGATTTTTCTCCAAGCGCGGCAGCAATGTTTACGTATTTACCACTCATGGTTTCTTTTAATTTTTCAATCACCACATCCACGCCCATCGTGGTGCCTTCCAAAATGGCGAGGGTGAACTCAACATCGCCCAGCTCTTTGCTTAATGCTATGATGGCGGCAGAAAGCTCTGTCAGATAATCGCTGAAAGCAGCATTGCTAAGGGCAGATGCTTTGGCGTGATGGTCGAGCGAAAAATCACGGAGGCGATTGTTGCGTATATCTTTATCATCAAACTTTAATTCAAACCAGCGTTTTATGGAAATCATTGCCTGAAAATTTTGTGTTCGGGTGCAAATATAAAGTTTGTTCTGAAAAAAACAATGTCAGCGCGTTTTTTTTGAAAAAATGATTTTCCAGAAAGTTGGAAAGCAGGTAGAAATGTTTCGGACCGTATTCCAGAAAGTTAGAAAGCGGGTAGAAACGTTTCGGACCGTGTTCCAGAAAGTTGGAAAGCGGGTAGAAACGTTTCGGACCGTATTCCAGAAAGTTGGGAGGCAGGTAGAAACGTTTCGGACCGTGTTCCAGAAAGTTGGAAAATAGGATTTTGGAAATAAAATGCGAAAGTATATTTGATACGTTATTATTTTTAATTATTTTTTAGATGAAATTATGCTGTTAAAACCTACCTTAAATGATGGAATGTGCAGTCAGCAATGGCTGCCTGTTTTGTTTTGTTGTTTTTTAATGGCTGATTATTTAAGGGAGTTCAGGGATGGTGCAGATGGTGGGGCGGTTTTAAAATCTGCGTAATCCCTTAATCCGATTAATCCGCGATTCAAAAAGGAGGTGCGCGAGTCCCTGCGGAGACTCACGCACGAAGTAAAATGGATAGACAGCAATAACCGTTTATATTTTTTGGGGAATTGTCAGATGTAAGGATAAAACAAACAGGTGCATGTTATTCATGAGCGGTAAAATTCAACCCAAACTTTTTAGCAACATTTGCGGATGCACGGTTCTGCAAAATTTTTTTTAAGAAAAACTTTTATTTTCCAAAAAAACACTACCTTGTGAAAATCTTTTAACTCTCAAAAACAAAAAATCATGAGAAATTTCTACAGTTACCGGTTAGTACTTTCAATGTTTGTCTGCCTCATTTTTTGGGGAGATTGTTTTGCACAAAACCCTTTAACGGCAATGCCTCCTCGCTTTTCAAGAAACAAGAAGGTCATAGAGTATGGCGGTATCAATTCTACATTTTCATCTGTGGTGGCACATAGTGGTGATTGGGCAGGGCATGGGGTTGATGGAATTTCTATTTCGGCTCCATGGCCAGGGCTTCCTACAAATCCTAATATACCTGCGACGATATTTTTTAGCGATTCAGCTTTGAGTCTTTCACAAGTTAACATGGACAGCATTAGTAATGTTGTTTGGCCATCCACCCTTACGGATATATTTCTTTCATATAGGGTTACTTCAGACATGGACTGGTGGGATGACACAAAATGGGAAACCATTTTAATGAATGTTGAGAGGATAGGGGAAGTTTTTTCCAATGCCGGCCCAAAAGTAAAGGGAATTATTATTAACACAGAGGCGGACGGTATTTGGGAATATGATGACAACGACACCAATTCAAATGGAACATTTGAAGAATGGCAAACACAGGTTTATAACCGAGGAATTTCATTCACGAACACTTTAGCTTCTCAAAACAGGCCTGATATTAAAATTTTGATGCTAAATGCTTGGCATGCTAGCACCCTTAATCGTCTTCCTAGCGACACAATATTAAAGGATAGAAAGTTTGCACTATTAGAATCTTTCTGCAACGGCATGTTAAATGGAGGTAATGGTCAACAGGTTATTATAGATGGTCATGAAAAGGCATATAGCGATAAACTTACGATCCAATTTCATCCAACTGGCGCTGCGGCTCAAAGTGAATATAATAAGGTTGCTAAATGCGAGTATTTAATTAATGGTTATAATGATGACTCCTATATCAGCAATAACTTTCAAGTATCTCACGGTATTAGACTGAAAAGCTACTTACTTGTTGACTCTTTTTTTAACCCCCTTAACTTTCGTCATAATCTGTATCAAAAATTTCTTACGTCGGATGAATATGTGTGGGTATATATGGGGTCGGCTATTGCTGACTCTATAAGATTCCAAATTATTCCAGATCTGGCTGAAGAGTATAATTATGCGAAAATTTTACTTGCGACCATGAACAAAATTGGCTATAAAGTAATTGACGGGAATGACGATGTGGCAATTTTATTTGATAGTTCTTTGTCAATACTTTCTCCTTTAAATAATAGTGTTTTTTTTGTTGGAGATACAATCGACGTTATTACAAACAAGCCGACTGGTGCACTTACTGCTTACTTTATGTGGGCTAAGTTTGATAAGTATAATAAAACCTCAACTGACGATTCGACTATTCATAATAAATTTGTGTTAACAACGGCTGGCGATTATGTTTTTTATGCTTTGGGCGCAACTAACGCAATGATGACTAATCCGATTTATGTGAAAGCCGTAAATACGCAACAGCGTACGATTAAGAAAGAGGGCGTAATGATAAGTAGCCCAGTTATTTCTCCTATCCCGACAGCAAATCTCGTATCTGTACAATTTGAGCAAGAAATTCATAATTGCTTTGTTTTTCTAACTAATACTCTCGGACAGATATTTCATGTGGATAACCAAACTGAGGGGACGCGCTTGATAGTAGACATTTCTACAGTACCTTCCGGCATATACATCTTGAAGGTTAAATGCAATAATAATATGTATGATTTTAAGGTGGTTAAAGAATAGCTTTGAACATCCGCTGAATTTCAACACCTTTTCTTTTGCAAATATAATGTGCAGAAGTTTATTATGTATAGTGGGTGTTAATAATACCTATCGTAAGAATCAATACAAGGTATTAGGTCACATAAAACGGGCAGTCAAGAATGGCTACCCGTTTTTTTGTTTTGAGTTAACCTGTTTAATCCACGGTTCAAAATAAAGGTGCGGGAGTCCTTGCGGAAACGCACGCACGAAGTAAACCTGTTAATCCTTCATCATTAAACCTGTTAAAAGATTATTGTCCTTTGCGCGGCTTACGTATTAATTCCGTCAGGGGATTGTCATTGTGTAAAATACCGCAAACCGGGTGTAGGTTTTTCGGCTGTATAGTATTATCTTTGCGCCCAATCATAATTTCTTTCACTCAAACCAATTTTTTATGAACAAACTCTTACTCTACTTCGCGGCGATGCTTTGCTTCACTGTTGGGGTAAACGCACAGGTCACTACGACCTTTAATGCTACGGGCACAACAGGCTCGTTTAACACAGGCTCCGTCGATGCGAACGGCGTCAAAAATGATGGCAGTATTGCCGGTTTAACTACAACAAGCCCTCAAGTTCGAGGCTTCGCAGTTTTTGATTTATCAAGTATACCTCCTGGTTCCGCAGTTAGTGCGGTTTCTTTAGAATATACTGTAGAGAGTGCTCCAAGTATTTCAACGGGTATCAATACAATGAAGGTTTTTTCTTTTACCTCATCTACCAATCCTGCAACTGCAACAGGTTTAAGCTTATATAATACTATCGGCTCTGCAACTACTGCCGTGATGGCTGCTTGGCCTGGTGGAACGATGACAAACGCTTTTAGCAGTGCTGCGGCTATTGACACGGTAGCTGCTGCCGCGGGTGGAAAGGTTGTTATTGGATGGATTAGGTCTTCAACATTTGTTTACAGTTTCTATGGTTATCCTGGCACAGCCGCGCAACAGCCTAAATTGATTGTCACATACATACCAAGTACACCTTGCACAACGCCACCTACGGCAGGTACTGCTGTTGCGACTCCAAGCATGAATATTTGCCCTGGTTCTTCTGTTGGGCTTTCCCTTTCAGGAAATTCAATAGGCGCAGGATTAAGCTACACCTGGCAAGAATCAACGACTGGTTCTCCCGGTACTTACACCAACATTGCAGGTTCTACGTCTCCTTCTCCAAACTACAATTTCACAATATTGACTAGTAGTTACTACCGTGCAGTAGCTACTTGTAGTGGTGTTTCCGATACATCTACCGCAGTGTTAGTAACCGTAAATGGTTTATTTCCGGGCGGTACATACACTATCAACAATCAGGCACCTACAGCAGGCACCAATTACAATACCTTTACGGAAGCCATTGCAGCCCTTCAATGTGGTATTGCAGGCCCTGTAGTGTTTAACGTAAACCCTGCCATAGCGTATAATGAGCAGGTTACGATTCCGCAATTGTTCGGTACTTCTGCTACTAACACGATTACGATTAATGGTAACGGCGCAAGTCTTTCCTTTAATTCTACCAACACTTCAAACCGTGCAGGCATTACTTTAGATGGTGCGGATTATATTAACATCAATGGTCTTGGCATTACCGCTACGGGTACTACCACTAGTGAATATGGCTGGGGTATTTTCCTTACCAATGATGCCGATTTTAATACCATTACGGGTTGCTTTATCTCAGTGGATGCAGTTCTTTCGAGTTTAAACTATGCAGGTATTGTGATTAGTGGTTCTGCTACTTCTCCTACTACCTTAGGTTCTAATTGCGATAACAACACGATTACTGGCAATCAGATTAATGGTGGATATTATGGTATTACATGTACTGGTACTGCATCTCCTACTTTCAGTGGAGGTAACATTATCCAGAACAACTTTGTCCAGAATTTCTATTTAGGTGGAATTTATGTAAATGGACAGAACGGAAGTTTATTTTCCGGTAATGATATTTCCCGCCCTACCAGATCAGCTATCTCTTCCTTTTATGGAGTGTACATGTCCGGTGTAAGTCAGTCGTGCGTGGTTGATGCCAATAGAATTCATGGAAATGCCACTGCTGCGCCTGGTAACACCAACGTGGCTTATTGTATGTACATCACAGGTGTAGATGCGCCTGCGGGTTTTGAAAACACTTTTAGCAACAATGCCATTTACGATATAACCGGAGAAGGAACTCAATACGGTATCTATAGCACCAGTTCAGACGGGGGAAAATACTACCATAACACTATTTCCCTGGATGACCAGACGGCTACTTCCACTGCCATTACCCGTGGTGTGTACCAAACAACTGCTGCAACGGGTTTAGAATTTAAGAACAATATTATAACGGTTCGCAGAACTGCAACAGGTGCGAAATATGCGGTTTATCTCGGCACAAGCACTTCATCCATTGTTTCTGATTACAATGATTATGTGGTAAATCCTGCCAGTGCTACAAGTTATATTGGTTATTTGGGTGGCAATCAGGCTACTTTGGCTGACCTTCAGTTAGCATCCGGTCAGGAAGCGAATTCTGTTTCTATTGTTCCTTTCTACAATGCACCTGCCTTTGGTGATTTTTCACCTACCAATGCTTCCCTTGATAATTTAGGTACACCACTTGGTATTGCTTCAGATATTAATGGTGCTCCCCGCAGTCCGTCTGCTCCTGATATGGGTGCTTATGAGTTTACAATTAGTGGTTGCGTAGCTCCGCCAACAGCGGGAAATGCTGCTGCTACTCCGAGTGCGGTATGTACAGGTGATCCGGTGTTATTAACCTTAACGGGTAATTCAATCGGAACGGGACAGACATACGTTTGGGAAAGTTCTACTTCGGCAGCCGGTCCGTTTACGGCTATCAGTTCTGCTTCTGCGAATTCTGATTTAACCATTAACCCAACGGCTACAATGTTTTATCGCGCTGCGGTAACCTGTAGTGGTAACACGGCTTATTCCAACGTTATCCAGGTGGTGATAAATCCGCCATTAACGGGTACGTTTACTATTAATAATAACGCACCTACGGGCGGCACTAACTTTAATAATTTTGCAGATGCTATTGATGCCATTAAGTGCGGATTGGGCGGTGCTGTAGTGTTTAATGTTGATCCGTTCAGCAATCCTTATAATGAGCAGATAAACATACCTTCCCTTGCCAATGCCAGCGCTACCAACACGGTTACGATTAATGGTAATGGTGCTGTTGTAAATTTCCTTTCTAACAATAGTTCACTCCGTGCAGGGCTTACCTTAAATGGTGCTGATTATGTGACGGTTAATGATTTGGAATTTGCGTCACAGCCGGGTGCTATTTATGGTTGGGGTGCTTTGCTAACCAATGATGCGGATTATAACACCATCAACGGTTGTACTTTTGTATTAGATACTGCCTCTACATCTTCCAACTTTGCGGGTATTGTAATGTCAGGTTCGGCTACGTCTGTTACCACTGCTTCCAACTGTGATTATAATACAATTACGAATAACACTATTCGGGGTGGTTATTATGCAATGAGTAGTTACGGCGGTTCTACAGCGCCGGTATTTGGAAATGTATTCCAAAACAATGTCGCTGAGAATTTTTATTATTCTGGAGGTTACTTTGCGTACAATAATGGATTGGTATATGAGGGCAATGATTTAAGTCGTGCGCAACGTACTACTTCTACTACTACTTACATGACGTATTTCACTACAGGAAATGTAAGTATGCAGGTTTCTAAAAATCGTATTCACAATAATTCAGGAGCTAATGTAGCCAGTACAAGTACGTTATATGGAATGTACATTCTTTCCGATGCACCCGTAGGTTCTGAAAATGTGTTTAGCAACAACTTATTGTACGATTTCAATTCTTCTGGAACGATATATGGTTTGTATTTATCAAGCCCTGATAACTCTAAATTCTATCATAACACGATAGCTATTGATGATGCTACGACCACTGCATCGAATATTATCCGTGGTATCTACATGCTTTCAACCGGAGCTAACATGGTATTGGAGAATAATATTGTCACTCTGCGTCAAGGTGGTTCGGGTATTAAACATGCTGCTTACTTTGGTTCTACGAGTGGTTTTATTTCTAACTATAATGATTACTTAGTTGACGCCTCTGACCCGAACAGTTATATCGGTTATTCAGGCGGAAACAGAGCAACGCTTGCTGATTTGCAAACAGCCTCTGGTCAGGAAGCGAATTCCGTAAGCATCAATCCGGTATATGCAAGTCCTGCATCGGGTGATTTTACGCCACAATCTCCAGGTTTGAATGACTTAGGTTTGTTTGTAGGTATTGGTGATGATATTACTGGTGCTCCACGTAGTGCTTCAACCCCTGATATGGGTGCTTATGAATTCAGCGTGGGTGCGTGCGTAGCGCCGCCTACTGCCGGTACTGCGAATGCTTCGAGTGCTGTTGTATGTATAAATACCGATGTTACACTTACTGTTACCGGTAATAGTTTTGGTTTAGGTCAGACTTATGTTTGGCAGTCGTCCCCAACTTTAGCAGGTACTTACACAGATATTAGTGCGCCTTCATCCACCTCATCTTATGTGGCTAACGTTCCCGGAGATTTATATTTCCGTGTGGCAGTGACTTGTAGCGGTATGACTACCTTCTCTACGCCCGTTTTTGTAGGTACAAATCCTGCATTGGCTGCAGGTACTTACACTATCAATTCTGCTGCGCCAACTGGTGGAACGAATTATAACACGTTTGCCGATGCAGTAGCCGCAATGACTTGCGGAATTACGGGTGCAGTTGTATTGAACGTTAATCCAGGAAACGGACCGTATGTGGAGCAAGTGGTTATTCCTTCCATTCCAAACCTTTCTGCAATCAATAATATCACTATTAATGGTAATGGAGCGCAGTTGAATTTTGCTTCTACAAACACTAATGCTCGCGCGGTATTAACGCTTGATGGTAGTGATTACATAACTATTGATAATCTCATGGTTTCACCAACGGCAGCAGGTACCTCAACTTATGGTTATGGTATCCAGTTGATTAATGATGCTGATCATAACATGATTTCTAACTGTACTGTCTCAATTGATCTTTCAGTAACCAGCAGTTTATACGCAGGCATTGGAATTGGCGGTACGTCTGCTTCTATTACAGGTACAGGTTCAAGTGCTGATAGTAACATGATTATCAATAACACGGTGATTGGAGGCTATTATGGTATTACTGCTTATGGTACATCTGGTGCTTCAAATCTTGGTAATGTTATCCAGGGTAATACGGTGGAAGATGTGTATGCTTACAGCGTTTATGTAGCGTACAATAATGACATCTTAATTAGCCAGAATGACATTAGTCGTCCGAACCGGACAGCAGTGACTACATTTTATGGAGTTTACATGACTACTGATGCAATTGGTAAAATAGATAAAAATCGAATTCACAATGGTTATGGAAATGTGACTGGCAATACAAGCACAACCTACGCTATGTATATTTTGGCAGATGGTACCCCTACCAATTTTGGCACCGTAAGCAACAACCTAATTTACGATATTAATAATAATGGTGCCGTGTATGGTTTATATGTTCCTACAGCAGATTATTATAATTTCTATCATAATACGATTGTTTTAGATGATGCAACTTCTACAGCTACTGGTATTACAAGAGGAATTTACGTTACCAACACATCTACCACCAATGACATTAAGAATAACATTATCGTTATTGGTCGTGGTGGTTCAGGAATTAAGCATGGTTTATACATCGGTTCTACAAACAGCGGAATTACTGCTGATTACAATGATTATTATATCACTTCTACAGCAGGTAGCAATTATGCGGCTTATTATCCATCTGCCAACTATAATACAGTTGCTGACTTTAACCTCGGCACTGGTTTGGAAGCAAATGGTGTAAGCATTAATCCAAACTTCCTGAATCCATCAACGGGCAACTATACGCCTCAAGCTGCTTCACTGGATAACCTTGGAACATTTGTAGGTATTGCAGATGACGTAAATGGCAATCCACGTAGTGTAACTACACCGGACATTGGTGCTTATGAGTTTAGTGTTGGTTCATGTTCTGCGCCTCCAACTGCAGGTACTGCTAATGCTTCCAGCTCTGCAGTTTGTGTGAATACACCCGTTACTTTGACCGTTACCGGCAATAGCTTTGGTTTAGGTCAAACATATGTATGGCAGTCATCTCCTACAATTGCCGGTACGTACACTGATATCAGCGCTCCTGCAGCTACTTCTTCTTACGTTGCAACCGTTACTGGTGATTCTTATTTCCGTGTAGCTGTAACGTGTAGCGGTATGACTACTTTCTCTACGCCAGTGTTTGTAGCAGCTACCCCGGCATTAGCAGGCGGTACTTATACGATTAATTCAGCCGCACCAACGGGCGGTACTAACTACCAGACGTTCGCAGATGCGGTTTCGGCTATGAGTTGTGGCGTGAACGGAGCGGTAACTTTCAATGTTAATCCGGGCAGCGGCCCTTATGTTGAGCAAGTCGTTATTCCTGCAATTCCGAACCTTTCTGCTACTAATTCTATCACCATTAACGGTAATGGAGCGCAGTTAAACTTTGCATCTACCAACACGAGTGCACGCGCGGTGTTAACGCTTGACGGTAGTGATTATGTAACTATTGACAACTTGGTTGTATCTCCAACGGCGGTTAGTGGTTCCACTTACGGTTATGGTATCCAATTAATTAATGATGCTGATCATAACACGATTTCTAACTGTACGGTTTCTATTGATCTTACGGTGACCAGTAGTTTTTATGCTGGAATTGGCGTAGGTGGTTCGTCTGCTTCTGTGACAACTTCCGGCTCTAGCGCGGATAGTAACGTGATTATCAATAATACGGTGATTGGTGGTTATTATGGTATTACTGCCTATGGTACATCGGGTGCAGCAAATTTAGGTAATGTTATCCAGGGCAATATTGTAGAAGATGCGTATGTTTATAGTATTTATGCTGTTTACAATAATGACCTAACTGTCCGTCAGAATGATATTAGTCGCCCTAACCGCCCTGCTGTAAGTTCCTTCTATGGAGTTTACTTGAGTACTGATGCGGTGGGTGTGGTTGATAAGAATCGTATACACAATGCCTTTGGTAGCGTAACAGGAAGTAGCAGCTTGGCGTATTGTATTTATGTATCTGGAGATGCTGCATTAGGTAACGCAGGAATCGTTAGTAACAACCTGATTTATGATATTGTGAGTAACGGAACTATTTATGGTATTTATGCCGCTACTGCTGATTACTACAACTTTTATCACAACACCATTGTGTTAGATGATGCAACGGCAACGACAGGTACAACGCGCGGTATCTATATCACGAATACCTTAACTGCTAACGACATTAAGAATAACATTATCGTTATTGGTCGTGGTGGTTCTGGTACTAAGCATGGATTATACATCGGTTCTACAAATGCTGCAATAACTGCGGACTACAATGATTATTATATCACTTCAACGGCAGGTTCTAACTATGTTGGTTATTATCCATCTTCTAACTATAATACGGTTGCTGATTTCAATTTAGGAACTGGCTTAGAAGCAAATGGTAAGATGATTGATCCCATGTTCGTAAGTCCCGCAACCGGAGACTACACACCAAATAGTCTTGCTTTAGATAATCAGGGAACAAACGTGGGTATTCCTGATGATATCCTAAGTGTTGCAAGAAGTGCTTCTACGCCTGACATTGGTGCTTATGAATTCACCGCTGTGCCACTTTCTGTAAACCTGCTTTCGTTTAATGCCAGCCTTGCTAAAAGCGATGTGCGTACAGAATGGATTGCAGCCAGCGAAAAGAATGCAGCTTCTTACATTGTAGAGCGCTCAGAAAATGTTACATTCTTTGAAGCCATCGGAACAGTAAAAGCCATCGGAAATTCAAATGATCCGTTGACCTACAACTTCACTGATTTAAACATTGCAAACATCAGTAAGTCAAACACGCTTTACTATCGTTTGAAAATGCTTGATTTGGATGGTACGTTTGAATATTCTAAAATTGCAACTGTTTCTTTAAAGCATACTGCTACAACCAACTTTGAAGTGTATCCTAATCCGTTTAAAGATGCGGTTGCTATCACTTTAAGTGCCATTGCAGAAGGAAACGCTACAATCAGAATATCAGACGTTACAGGAAGGATTTTACGTGTGGAAAATCGCAACGTACAGTCTGGAACAAACCACGTAACTATTGATGGATTAAATGGATTTGCTGCCGGTGCTTACTACATTTCTGTAGAGGTGGATGGCAATGTGCAGACAGCCAGAATGATTAAATAATTTCTGGTTCTTTTGAAAATTGAAAATCCGGCAAACTGAAAAGTTTGCCGGATTTTTTTAAATCATCCCATTACCTTTACATCTTCAAAAACAAAAAACCAATGAAAAAGCAACTACTCTCTTTATCTTTTTTAGCTCTTGCAAACATTGCATTTGCTCAAATCATTATCACTTCCAACGACCTACCGGTTTCTGGAGATACGCTACGCAGTACCGCCATTTTACCGGTTGGTGTGAATCTGAACTTATCAAACACTGGGGCAAACATCAACTGGGATTATTCCGCGCTCACGCCATTTAGCCAATCAGTAGATCGTTACAAAACGGCAGCTCAGGTCAATCCGGTGTATGCCTTAACGATTTCTCCCACTGCATTTGGTTACCTGGTGGCAGACAGTTTAAGTACTGCCAATGCACCCGTGCAAATTCCGCTTGCAGTTACGAATATCTACACCTTTTTTAATCGTAAAAACTCCCCTTCACGGTACATCGCTGAAGCATTTGCCGCCTCGGTAAGCATGTTGCCCGTTGCTGCTAATTATAGTGATGAAGATGAGTGGTATTTTCTCCCGCTAGCTTTTAATGATCAGCATAATTCCACCTTTAAACTGAATGTAAGCGTATTATCTTTCGGCAGCTTAAAAATTGAAGGCACGCGTTCCACAACAGTGGATGGTTACGGAACCATTAAAACACCTTTTTTTACAACGGGCGTACCCTGCATACGCGTACGTTCTGAAGTGAACGAAGTAGATTCTTTTAGCGCCGCCGGAACAACGTTTGGCTTTCCCAGAAAAACAGTGGAGTATAAATGGCTTACTCTTGGTGAGCATTATCCTGCTTTGTGGGTTGTAACAGATGAAACCACCGGCACGCCTGTTACTTCTTCTGCTCGTTTTCGCGATAACTATCGTCAGGGGCTTTTGAGTATTACCGAACCTCAATCATCCATTCAGTTTTTAGAAGCGTATCCTGTACCTGCGAAAGGCAATAAGGTTTATTTTAAAACACCTGAAAGCTGGAAAGCCTTTACTGTAGCCGTTTTCGACCAATCAGGTAAAATAGTTGCGCACGCTTCAAGCCAAAACGAAATAGACATTCAGGGATTAGCAGCCGGTAATTATTTTGGAAGAATTATTTCCGGAAACCACACGGGCTACATTCATTTTGTGAAGGAATAACGGTGTCGCTATCATCATTGCAAAGCCTGACCTGAATTATAATGGTCAGGTTTTTGATAAATAAGCCCTCAATAGCAGCAATCAAAAGCAGCAATAAAAATTAGTTTGGCATCGTTTAAGTTGTCAAAATTCATCCTGAAAATGAAACCGCTCTTTTTTATTGCTGCTCTTATTATTTCTGTTTGCGCATCCGCTCAGGAGTCAAAAATTTTAAGGAACACTGCCGGGCTTTTTGCCGACTGGAAATTAGGCGGCGGAGCAGAAGAGGTTTCAGTTAGAAGTTGGGGAGTGGAATACAAGCGTTTCTTTAAACCAAATGTTGCCTACCGGATTTCTGTCGGCGTGGGTGAATACAGCAGTTACGGTTCCAAATTTTATTACAGTAGCAATGCAGGTTCTATCATCACTAGCCGTCAGCTTAATTATCGCCTGCCAATGGGCGTTTTGGGTGGCGGGTTAGAAGCGCAACGGAAATTTATTGGTAAGCTGTATTTCTACGGCGCAGCAGATCTGCAAATCGGGGTAGGGAATGGGTATTATGAAACCGTGTCAAACAGTTTTCAGGTAAATCCTAATAATCCTGCGCAGCGTTTTGAACCGATAGATCATCCTACAAAATCCAGAGGTTCAGAAGCTATCGGATATCGCATTGGTTTTTCTCCGGCGGTAGGTTTCAAACTAAATTTTAAACGCATCATTTTGGGAACCGAATTTTCCAATCCCATTCATTTTGTGAGTCAGGAAGATATTTTTGGAGGAAGGCTTTACAGTGGAGATTTCTATTTCGGCTCTTTCAATCAACGTGCATTCATCAGCTACCGTTTTTAAAGCTGTCTCAAATCCTGCAGCATCGCGTTTGCCTGTGCATTTTCAGGGTGCTTTTTTAAGAGATGCTCCAACACTTTTCCGGCTTCGGCATTCGCTCCATTGTTGTGATACCACACGGCAAGGTTTATAAGGTTCTGCTCATAATCAGGGTCCAGGTTGTTTGCTTTTTTCAGGAATTCATAAGCCATTGTGCTGTTTCCCTGCTGCATAAAAAGATACCCGAGGTTGGTGTTTGCAGAAAGGTAATTCGGGTTTTCTGCGTTGATAAACTGAAACACGTCCATTGCTTCTTTGTTTTTTCCGAGTGCTAAAAGACAAGTGCCGTATTTGCTTTGGAAATCGTGTGAGTACTTCAAAATTTCGGTAGCTTTTTTATAAAATGGCAATGCCTGCGGCGCTTTGTTTTGAAGAAAAAATGCTTCGCCAATGCGGTATGCTGTCCAGCCGTCGGTAATGTTTTCAGGCTTCATGGAAGCTGCATATTTCGTAACCTTCGGGTAGTTTTTAAGGAGGAAATAGGCACGGATGAAATCACGGTTTTGCTTTTCTTCTTTTTCTGTTTTTTTCTGTTTGCCAAGATAAAATAATGCAGAGTCTATCAGACCCGGATTAGGATTGTAACGTTCATAAAATTCCATGTAAGCCCGCGCTTTGGTGATGGCATCCGTGCGGTCGTTATTAAAACATTCCAACCCTAAAAATGCTCGTATTTTATCCTGTTCCAAATTGCTCACAGGGCGCTTTCGGATGTAGTGATCTGTCACAGCAACGTGCGGAATATCAATGCTTCCATTCTTTGGCATGTGGCAGGTAATGCAGTTGTTTCCTTTGGCTTCGCGCAGCTTAATATTTTCTGAACAATGCACCTGTGATGAGCCACCATGACAGGTTTGGCAGGCATTGATGTATTGTGTTTCAGGCGTAAATTTTACGCTCACATGCGGATTGTGACAGGTGATGCAACTCATCTTTCCGCTCACGATGTAGCATTCGCTTTTCTTCATTCGCTCCACGTGCGAAGCCATAATCATCTTGTCTTCTGCACCTTCATACTGCGGCATAAAAACGTTCATCACCTCGCTCAGATTCATGCCCGGGCGAAAGTCAAAAAAGTTCTTTTCATCGTTCAGTACAGCAATGCCCTGAAGGTGACAACGCTGGCAAACGTTATTCTGCAATTCAGTAGAAAGCCTGCGCGGATTTACGATTGTGTAGTCCGGTGTTTTGGCTGTGTCCACAATATTTCCGGCAGTTTTTTCAGCTACGTGCAAGCTTCCGGGTCCATGGCAGCGTTCGCAGTCGATGCCGGTTTTTAAGGAGACGTATTTGTTGAGGCTGTTGGCTACAAAATCAGGATAGCCGTTGTGGCACGTCATGCATTCACTTTCGATGAGGCGGTTGAAACGGCTGCTGGCACCACGTTCAAAGCCCGGGGCTAGGTCCCATTTTCGCTTTTGGGTGTAAAAGGTTATGGGTGCCTGATATAGGTAACCGTTGGCGTTAAAGATGTGGGAATTGGTGTGTTGCCCGGAGCCAATTATGTAATCCACCCGCTGGATGCGAACGTGCGTAGTGTCTTTGCCTTCAAGCCTGTATTCTTTTATAAAAAGCGAATCGTTTATCCAAAATGGTTTGTAATAAAAATCAAGATCGGGGTCGTACACCAAAGCATGTTTATCAAAATCGGCAGCAGATTTTTCTTTGTTTGCAAAGCCGAACGATTGACCCATGCCCGTTTTGATGAACGTCTCATAAATATCGTTGTGGCAACCGCGGCAGGCATCCATCCCGGCATAATGCACCGATGTGTCATACACATTGAGCCATGGGCTTTCCGGTTTTGATGTAGCATTGTTTGCATCGGGCGCATTGCAAAAGAACGCAGGCAGGGTAGCGCAAATGATGAGCAGAAAGGCTAAAAAAGGTTTTAGGAAACGCGGCATGGAAGACGAGCAACAAAATAACGGAAAGGAAAACGATGGTGCAGCATTGCATTCCCCGCTTGTTAAAGAATCTCCTGAAATTCAGATACTACCATTCATTTATAAACTCCCGGAAGTGATAGAGTAGTGGGGTGCCAATGTTATTCTTCTTCCTTACGGGCAACTTCCTCCAGTTTGTTTTCAGGCATAAAATAAAGTGCTGGCACGAGAATGAAAATCAGGAACGAGATATAGACCGACACAAAGGCAAACGGTATAGAAATCAAGTACAGCGCATTGGAAATTAGGTTTTTCCGCAGGATTTTTTTGTGTTGCGCTTCCAGTTCGGGATTTTCAATATCAAGCTTCGATATGACGTGCCTTAAGATGGTAAAGGCAATAACGCTCGCAGCCAAAACCAATCCGTAAAGTGCTACAGCGATAGGTTTGGTCAGATTCTCACCAATGTAGGCTGTGGCAAAAGGAATCAGTGACATCCAAAAAAGCAGATGGATATTCGCCCACATCAATTTCCCATTTACTTGTTTGAGGTTATAGAAAACATGGTGATGGTTAATCCACATAATGGCAATCAGCAAAAAGCTGAAAGTGTAACTTAGAAATTTTGGCAGCAACAGCATCAATGCATTTTCCGATGCTTCAGAAGGGATTTTCAGTTCCAGCACCATGATGGTAATTATAATCGCTATTACACCATCGCTTAATGCTTCTACCCTAAATGTTTTCATTTTTATAGAGGATAATCAGAGAATTCTTATCAGGCGCTGGAACCTACATTCAAAACCTCCAGCGCTTTTTCTGCAGCATTTTGCCCCGCTTCTTTTTTATTATAGCCGGTGCCTTTGGCAATTATTTCGCCGTTCAGCATAATGCCTATCGTGAAAATCCTGCGGGTGCCTTGGTTCGTTTCTTCCAGCGCTTCAAAACTAAGCTCATGCGCGCCGCGCTGGCTCCAGCTTAGCAACTGGTTTTTAAAGTTGATGTCGGTGGTTTCTAAGTGCTCCAGATCAACGTATGGTTTCACCATTTGGCTGAGGATAAATTTCCGCGTTCCGGCAAAGCCTTTATCCAGGTAAACCGCGCCAATCAAGGCTTCCAGCGCATTCCCGAAAATATGGCTTCTGTTCAGTCCGCGGTCATTTTGGTTGTACTGCACAAGCGCTTTCAGTCCCATTTTCATGGCAATGTCGTTCAGGCTTTCACGGCGCACAATGCGTGATCTGAATTCGGTAAGAAAACCTTCCGGTTGCAAAGGATATTTTTTGAAAAGAAATTCTGCGATGATGGCTCCCAAAACGGCATCTCCTAAAAACTCTAACCGCTCATTGTTATGCGCCAGTTCCTCAATCTTAGAACGGTGCATCAGCGCCAGTTGGTAGTAAGGCAAATGAACAGGCCGGAAGCCAAGCAAATGTTCGAGTTGTAGAATTAACTCCTTATCAGGCGAAAAAAAGTGACGAATGCGGGAGGTAAGCCGACGCAAGGCTATTCAGCAAATTTTTTGAAAATCACGGAAGCATTGTGCCCGCCGAAACCAAATGTATTGCTGAGCACAGCGTTTATTTCCCTTTCCTGAGGCTTATGGAAGGTGAGGTTCAGCTTTGGATCAATGTTCGGGTCGTCCGTAAAATGATTGATTGTAGGTGGCACCAATCCGTGCATCAAAGCTTTAATGCTGGCAATGGCTTCAATCGCTCCTGCGCCGCCAAGCAAATGCCCGGTCATGGATTTTGTGGAGCTGATGTTGAGATTATAAGCGTGTTCCCCAAAAACTTTTTGAATCGCAACCAGTTCGGCAACATCACCAAGCGGAGTGGAAGTGCCGTGAACGTTTATGTAGTCAATGTCTTCCCGTTTCATGCCTGCGTCATCAAGCGCATTATGCATCACGTTTATAACGCCCAGTCCTTCCGGATGTGGGGCAGTGAGGTGATATGCATCTGCACTCATACCGCCGCCTGCAACTTCTGCAAAAATGGTTGCGCCGCGTTTTTGAGCATGTTCCAGACTTTCGAGAATCATGGCACCGCCGCCTTCACCCAACACAAACCCGTCGCGGTCTTTATCAAAAGGGCGACTTGCAGTTTTGGGATCTGAGTTTCTTTCCGAAAGTGCTTTCATGGCATTAAATCCGCCAATTCCGGCTTCGGTAATTACGGCTTCTGAACCGCCGGTAATGATGGCATCTGCTTTCCCCAGCCGCACATAATTGAAGGCATCAATCATTGCATTGGTTGAGGAAGCACATGCGCTCACGCAACTGAAATTGGGACCCCTAAAACCATACTTCATGGAGATATGCCCGGAGGCAATGTCCAGAATAAGTTTTGGAATAAAGAAGGGATTAAAACGGGGAGTGCCATCGCCGGAGTGGAAGTTTTTCATCTCTTCGATGAAGGTGATCATTCCCCCGATGCCAGATGCCCAGATAACGCCGATGCGGTCTTTGTTTACGCCCTCATAATTTAACCCTGCCTGCTGAACCGCTTCATCCGCCGAGGCTACAGCCAATTGGGAAAAGCGATCCAGCTTGCGGGCTTCCTTGCGCTCAAAATAATTTTCAGGAGAAAAATCTTTAAGCTCGCAGGCAAACTTTGTCTTAAACTTAGAAACGTCAAATGCTTTAATGAAATCGGAACCTGATTGTCCATTAATCAGTCCGTCCCAGTATTGAGGTACGGAATTCCCGATAGGAGTGATGGCTCCCAAACCGGTTACTACTACACGTTTTAACCGTATATCCATTGACACAAAATCAGACTCAGTTTTTAGTTTAAGAAAAGCGGATTGATTACTTCACGTGTTCTTCCAGATAAGAAACAGCCTGACCAACCGTAGTAATGGTTTCAGCCTGCTCATCAGGAATAGAGATGTTGAATTCTTTTTCGAATTCCATAATCAATTCCACGGTGTCGAGTGAGTCGGCGCCGAGGTCGTTGGTGAAACTCGCTTCAGGGTTTACCTCTGATTCGTCAACACCCAACTTGTCAACAATAATTTTCTTTACGCGATTTGCAATTTCAGACATGGCTAATGCAGTTTTAGATTTTAGTGGTGCAAAAATATACTTTTCAACAAAACCGGACGGAGAATTAATTTTCGATAATAAAAAGCTATTGTTCCGCTTTAATTTTTTTGGTTGATTTCTTCATTTATAAAACTCCCGTCGCGCATCGTAAACGTTCGGTCGGTAAGCCTGGCAAGGGTTTCATTGTGGGTTATCATCACAAAGGTTTGCCCCGTGTCGTGGCGCAAAGAAAGAAATAAATCGTGAATAGCCTGCGCATTGTTGCTATCCAAGTTGCCGGTAGGCTCGTCGAGCATAATGATGGAAGGCTTGTTTATCAGCGCCCGCGCAATGGCTACGCGTTGTTGTTCACCGCCTGAAAGTTCGGAAGGTTTGTTGCCACCTTTGTTTTTTAGTCCCACTTTTTCAAGCATTTCCGCAGCGTTTTGCAATCCTTTTTTCTTTGAAATTCCGCCAATCCAAAGCGGGATGGCTACGTTTTCCAACGCCGTAAATTCCGGCAGCAAATGATGAAACTGAAACACAAAACCAAGATGCTGATTTCGGAAGGATGCCTGCTTTTTTGGCGAAAGACCGAAAATATGGACGCCATCAATTTGCACCGTTCCCGCATCCGGTTTATCCAGCGCGCCAAGCAAATGAAGTAGGGTGCTTTTACCGGCTCCCGAAGGCCCGATGATGGAAACAATCTCTCCTTTTTGCACCGTCAGCGACACGTCATTGACCACCGTCAGCGTTTCATATTTTTTTACCAGTCCGGAAGCCTGCAGCATGTGCGTAAAAGTGTTGTAAATATTGCGAACCTCCAATTCTTTTTTTAGAAAAACAATCAGAAAATGCGGAACGGCTGCTGACTATAAAATTGGTGTGCTTTTTTAGAATTTGCTATTGTTATCCGAACCCTTACATTTGCGCCTATCTCCAATAAAAATAAAATTAGAAAATATGTTTTGGTCCCTTGAACTTGCCTCCCATCTTGAAGAAGCTCCCTGGCCTGCCAGCAAAGATGAATTGATCGATTACGCTATTCGCTCCGGCGCTCCGCTTGAAGTGGTTGAAAACCTTCAGGAGCTTGAAGATGAGGGTGAAATCTATGAAGGCATTGAAGACATCTGGCCTGATTATCCAACTCAAGAAGACTTCTTTTTTAATGAAGATGAGTATTGAATCAAACCACCGTTTTAAACCGAAAAAAGCTTCCGTCAGGAGGCTTTTTTATTTAGCAGATTTTCAGAAAAGGGAGCCGTTCGGTTCATCATTTCGCTTTCGCATAGGGTAGCATTTCTTCGATGAAATGGCGGTCGTTGCTCAGTCGGGGCACTTTGTGTTGTCCTCCCAGTTTGCCTTTGTCTTTCAGCCATTGTTTAAATCCGCCTTCCGGCATTTGGTGCACAATGGGCATGCGCAATGCAATGTCTTTCTGCCGTTTTGCTTCGTAATCAGAATTCACTTCCTGAAGCGCTTTGTCCATCGCCGTAGTAAAAACAGAAAGCGGCACAGGCAGGTGTTCAAACTCTATAATCCATTCGTGAGCACCATTTTCAGAACCCGTCATGTAAACAGGCGCTGCGGAATAATCAGCCACAATAGCTCCGGTTTCTTTGCTCGCTTTGGCAATGGCAAAATCCGAATTGTCGATGATTACTTCTTCACCAAAAGCGTTCATAAAATGTTTTATCCTGCCGCTCACTTTTATCCTGAATGGATTAAGCGAAGTGAACTGCACCGTATCGCCCACAGCATACCGCCAAAGCCCGCAGTTGGTGCTGATTATAAGGGCGTAGTTTTTTCCGGTTTCCACTTCCTTTAAACTAAGCGTTTTCGGGTTTTCTTTCCCCCATTCCTCCATCGGTAAAAATTCGTAGAAAATGCCGTGGTTCAGAAACAATAGCAATCCTTCTTCTTCATCCGCATCCTGCGCTGCAAAAAATCCTTCCGAAGCATTGTAAATCTCCAGAAAATGAATTGGCTTGTTAGGAAAAAACTTTTCAAATTGCTGACGGTAGGGTTTAAAACTTACGCCGCCGTGGAGGTAAAGCTCAAAGTCAGGCCAGATTTTATGGAGGTCGTTTGTACCCGCAATTTCAAAAAGCCTTTTAATTAAAACGATGGTCCAGGTTGGTACGCCGGCAATGTAACTAACGTTGTCGTGCATGGTGGTTTCCGCCATCTTCTCAATCTTTTCCTCCCATTCATTCATCAGCGCAATGGCAAGGTCGGGCGTGCGGATAAACTGCCCGGCAAAAGGCATATTCTGAAGCATAACGGCAGAAAGATCGCCGTAAAAAGATTCGGTGTTTAATTGATTGATCTGATGGCTTCCGCCAATTACCAGGCATTTCCCCGACATCACATTTGATTGTGGAAACTGACGCAGATAAAGCGCTAAAACGTCTTTTCCGCCTTTGTAATGGTTATCGTCAAGCGATTCTTTGGAGATAGGAATGAACTTGCTTTTATCGCTCGTGGTGCCGCTGCTTTTTGCAAACCAGGTGATGGGCGAAGGCCAGAGAATATTTTGTTCGCCTTCCATTGTTCGCTGGATGTATGGCTTCAGGGAATCGTAATCCTGAATGGCTACGCCGGCTTTAAAATCGGCAATGGTGTTTATTTTTTCAAAGCCATGTTTCTTCCCAAATTCCGTGAACTGCGCTGAGCCAACCAGATTATTAAACACCTGCTGTTGCGTGCCATGGGGGTTGAGCATGAAGTTGTCAATCATGCTGGCTCGCAACCTCATAAACCCTTTAAGCGCCGGACTGATTATGCTCATTTAGTAAGAAGGTGGTAATTATAATAACGGTTCAAAATTTCTAAGAAAAATCCTTTCGGTAATGGAAAAGTTCTCTGAATAATTTAGTTCACTTCCTGCTTTTTGCGCCGCAGCTCAAAGTTTTGACCAAGATACACTTTCCGAACCTGCTCATCTGCCGCAAGTTCTTCCGCAGTTCCACTCTTCAAAATTTTTCCTTCAAAAAGAAGATATGCCCTGTCGGTAATCGAAAGCGTTTCCTGCACATTGTGGTCGGTAATCAGGATGCCGATGTTCTTAAATTTCAACCTTGCCACAATTGCCTGTATGTCTTCCACCGCAATCGGGTCGATGCCCGCAAAAGGCTCATCAAGCAATATAAATTTTGGGTCAACAGCAAGCGCACGGGCAATTTCAGTCCGCCTTCTTTCGCCACCGCTCAGCACATCTCCCGGGCTTTTACGCACGTGCCCCAGCCGAAATTCTTCCAGCAGCGATTCCATTTTCTGATGCTGTTCCGTTTTTGAAAGTTTAGTCATTTGCAGCACGGCGAGAATATTGTCTTCCACGCTTAGTTTTCTAAACACCGATGCTTCCTGCGGCAAATAGCCAATCCCCATTTTTGCACGTTTGTACATCGGCAGTTTGGTGATTTCCTTTCCATCAAAAAACACTTTTCCTGCTTCGGGTTTCACAAGGCCCACCATCATGTAAAAAGAAGTGGTTTTTCCCGCGCCGTTTGGCCCCAGCAGCCCCACAATTTCTCCCTGCGCCACTTCAAAGGAAACATCATTCACGACCGTGCGCCTGCCGTATTTTTTGACGAGAGATTCTGTGTGGATTTTCATTCCGGCAAAAATACGGAAAGCAGGCAGGCAGGGCTATTCCCTTATTTTTGCGTTCCCGTTTTTTTATGAAAGTCACTGAGCATCTTGCTTCTGCCGCCGCGCCCGTCATCTCTTTTGAAATTTTACCGCCCACAAAAGGAAAGAGTATTGGTTCTATTTACAACACTTTAGATAGCCTGATGGAATTTCATCCGGCCTTCGTAAACGTGACGTATCACCGCGCAGAGCAGGTTTATAAAAAGCGCAGCGATGGTTCTTTTGAAAGAGTAGAAATCAGAAAACGTCCTGGAACTGTGGGCATCTGCGCAGCCATCATGAACCGTTATAAAGTGGAAGCTATTCCCCACCTTATTTGCGGTGGTTTCAGCAAAGAAGAAACAGAAAATGCGTTGATCGATTTGCATTTTTTGGGCATCAACAATGTGCTTGCTTTAAGAGGCGATGCTGCTGCCAACGAAAAATTTTTTACACCACACCCCAATGGACACCGCTATGCAGAAGATTTAGTGAAGCAAATAATATCGCTGAACACCGGGCATTATCTGGAAGAAGACATTATGGACGGCGTGAAAACCGATTTCTGCATTGGCATTGCCGGCTACCCTGAAAAACATTACGAAGCGCCCAACATCGACACCGACATTATGTACCTCAAACACAAAATGGATTTGGGGGCAGATTACATTACCACGCAAATGTTTTTTCAGAACGAACATTTTTTCAGGTATGTAGAGCGTTGCAGGGAGCATGGCATTACAGCGCCCATTGTGCCGGGTTTAAAACCACTCACCTCCAAACGTCAGCTTTCTATGATTCCCTCCATTTTTAATGTAGAAGTGCCGGTTGATTTATATTCAGAAATGATGAAAACAAAAACGGAAACTGATGCAGAAAAAGTAGGCGAAGAGTGGCTGTTGCAACAATGCAAAGACCTGTTGAAGCAGGATGTAAAAGTGCTCCATTTTTACACATTAGGGAAGCCGCATGTGGTTTATAATGTGCTGAAGCAGTTGTTTTAGATTTTTACCCTGTGAGACGCGCGTCCCTGCGGAGACTCACGCACGAAAAGTAATGAAAAGCAAGATAATCTACCTAAATTTGAGAAATGAAAACATTAACCTTACAGTTGCCTGATCATTTAGATGAAAAAGAGGCACAAACGTTATTGGCGGCCAAATTGTATGAAAAAGGCTCCTTATCATTAGGGCAAGCAGCAGACCTTGCAGGATATTCAAAACGCACTTTTATGGAACTGTTGGCAAACTATGATGTTTCCATCTTTAATTATTCTGAAACAGAACTAGAGAAAGATATTTCCAATGCAAAGAGTTATCATCTCTGACACAAGTTGCTTTATCCTGCTTGACAAAATAGGTGAACTTGAACTTTTGAATAAGCTATTTGGAATTATAGTTACTACCGCTGAAGTTGCGCACGAATTTGGTAAACCATTGCCTTCTTGGGTGGAAATAATGCAGTCATCAGACAAAAATTATCAGTCAATTATTGAGGCTTCAGTTGATAAAGGTGAAGCAAGTGCGATAGCACTGGCGGTAGAATGGGATAATTGCTTGCTGATAATTGATGATCTCAAAGGAAGAAAATTTGCTACTCAGATTGGGCTTAAAATTATCGGAACTATCGGCGTAATTGTCGATGCAAAACTCGTGGGCATCATTCCTTCTGTCAAACCTTTATTGGCAAAAATCAACTCAACCAATTTCAGAATAACAGGAGTATTGGAAGCAATAATTTTAAAAAAAGCGGGGGAGTAATATACTTTCGTGCGTGAGTCTCGGTTAGGCGTAGGCTGCGCCTACGTCCACAGTCAAGAAACAACAGTCAAAAACAATAATTATGGAGCCCAGGAGAAGGATTATTGAAGGGAGTAAAATTATTGGAGCCTGATACTGGTGTGGGATAAGGAGATAGGCACAAGCACGCAGCCGCACAAAGCCCAGTCTGCATGCTTGCGCCAGCGGGGGAAACCATTTGCCAAACCATTACCCTATATTACCATTTAGTTGCGTTTCAAAATTTTTTTGGACAGTTCTATTCAACCTGTTATTTTCGCGCCCTGAAAATAAAAAATGGCTTTTCCTTTCAATTTCTTAAGAGTGCGTAACAGGTGGATTTTATTAGCATTTATGTGGTTGGTCTGCATGCAAGCAACCCGTTCCAATGCTCAAAATGTGGTGTACAAACCCCTATACACTAGCAGCACTTTTTCTAACCCTATTATTTTATCCAAGCCGGTTGATGTGATAGCCGGTATTGTAGGTGTTACGCCAACTGGTGCAGCTACATATACTATCCCTATTGAAATTCCCGCCGGAACAAACGGCGTTGCACCATCTCTGTCTTTGGTTTATAATTCTCAATCTGGAAATGGTATGATGGGCATGGGGTGGAGCTTATCAGGACTTTCTGCTATCACAAGAGTCAATAAAGATATCTTCCATGACGGAAAAACAGATGCTGTGAATTATATTCCTTATGAGGATGTATATGCTTTGGATGGCAACCGAATGATTTTGGCTAGCGGCACTTATGGAGTCAGTGGCAGCACTTACCGTTTGGAAATGGATAATTTTTCCGTTATTTCTGGAGTTTCACAAAAAGGAAGCGGACCTGCAAAATTCTCGGTAGAAACAAAGGATGGGACTATAATGGAATATGGTTACACCGTTGATTCAAAGTTTCTTACCAACGATAACAATCATGTTATGGTTTGGTATTTATCGAAAGTAAAAGATGTGAATGGCAATTACATTTTGTATAATTATGAAACTATTGGACGGGAGCTAAGACTAAAAGAAATTTGGTACACGGGTAACGATGGGCAGTCATTGGTTCCATACAATAAAATTGAGTTTAATTACCTTAATAAGTTCGATCCTAATTATACCTTTCAATGTGCATATTCTTTTGAACAACTTTCCCTTTTAACGACAATCCGTGTTTTTACAAACAATGTAGAAATGCACGAATATTCATTAGAGTATGGGAAAGACGGCGAAAACAGCGTGCTGCAAGAGTTAAAGTTAAAATCCTCGCTGGGAAACTCGTTAAATTCAACAGAATTCCTATACTATGGATCGCAACCTCACATAGTGGCTCCAGCCTTTAGCTCGGCAAACGGCGAAGAAAGTGTATTCTCTTTAGATTTCAATGGGGATGGGGTTAGTGATATTTTACAGGCTGACAATGTTGGTTCTGCAATGCATCCTTATTACGGTGAGTTCAATTTACATACTCGAAATTATTCAAATTCACAATTTACAACTGCTAATTACTGGCTACCAGTCAACATTAACGGATCCTATAAAACTAACATTAATTCGGCTGGTGATATAAATGGAGACGGAATGGATGACATTGTTTCGGCACAATGTAGATACATAACTGACGAAATATTCGATGTTGAAAGCTACAATATTTTTTTTGGCAATAGCACATCTACACTTGTTGCGTCACAGCCTATGCCTGCCTTTTTGACCAAAAATAGCGGTACGGGAAATGGGCTAAAATTTTCTAAATATAAAACTTCTACAAATTTTATAAATATTGGGGATTTTAATGGTGATAGAAGCGATGACATACTAGCAATATTGGGAATTTCGGAAGTGTGGTATCAGGATTTTAGAACATTTATATTTGATTATAAACAAAACACCACCAAAGAAATTATCGGGTTAACTATAGATGCCAGTCAAAATGCTGAGAATGCTGCTGCTTCTTTTTATGATGCGGAAGTAATTCGTCCAATTGACATTAATGGCGATGGGAAATCAGAACTCTTTATATCGTCATGATAGAGTCATAGTGTATAAGTTTTATGAAAATTCAAATTCTTATTCAGCGTATAAGGTTGTGGATTTTGTAATGGATGTAGATAAGAAGAATATTCATTTTGGGGATTTTAATGGGGATGGACTGGAAGACATTTTGGTGAAAGCTGACGTTGGAGGATGGCGAATTTTATATTCCAAGGGGAGAGCTTTAGAATTAAGTGCAGCTAATTTATTTTCTTTTTCCGGAAGTGAGTGGACTATAAAAATAGGGGACTATAACAAGGATGGAAAGTCTGACGTTTTTTTAATGTACCCGGCTTCTTGTGGATATCCATGTATTTCAACTTGCGGGCATTATAATATATACTTGAGCTCGGGAAATGGATTTACTACGAATAGTTTTGGAAGTCCTGCGATTCGGCAGTTTGACCTGAAAACAGTGGTTTCAGGCGACTTCAATGGGGACGGTATTGCTGATATATGTTTTCGTGAAACTGATTGTTATCTTACCATAAGTAGAAGATGTATTTATATTAATCCAGGCGGAGTTGGTTTGCGACTTAATAAAGTTCTAGATGGTTTTAATAAGGAAACGGAATTCAACTATAGTCCTTTGACGAGTCAAGGAACATTGTATACGCGAATATTTACCCCCCTCTCTTCTTGTATAAATATTTGTCCTGCAATCGATGTTGTTTCGAACATTAAACGAGATAACGGCGTTGCCGGACAAAATGTAATTAACTATTCCTATGAAGGTGCTAGGGTTCATCCTGCTGGACGAGGATATTTAGGGTTTCAAAAGACTTCCATTTACGACTATACTAATAATATTAAGGACGAATCGAATTATGACTTTGATCAGTATGCTAAAATGCCTTATTTAGCTAATACTCTTACGTCATCTTTATCTAATAACTCACCACTTAGCCAAACAATTCAATTAACGTTTTTTCAAAATACAATAAACACTACATGTTTTTTCCCATATACTTATCAAATCAATACATACGATTTTCTTAATAACTCATCTACAGTTATTGGAAACACTTACGATGGATATGGAAATAACACTGTAACAACGACTAATATAAATAACATTCAAACTACCCAAACGAATACAACCTACATCACCGCAAACACTAACTTCCCCACGAAGCCTTCCCTTGTCACCGTTTCCAGTTCCCGAAATGGCGCACCTACAATTACCGATGAAATTGCTTATAATTACAATACCAAAGGCAACGTTTCAAAAATCACCAGCAACAATAATCAAACTTCCAAAAAATTTGTTGATTATACTTACAACGGTTATGGAAACGTCACACAAGAAAAAGTATCCGCCACAGGTATTCCCGCATCTCAATATAAGTTTACGAACTACACTTATGATGTCCAGGGACGCTATCCTTTAAGCACAACCAATCCCTTAGGGCAAACAGCTACTGCAACGTATCATCCACTTTGGGGCAAGCCGCTTACGCAAACAGGGATTGACGGTATCACGACTGCCTTTGAATATGACAATGAATGGGGAACGCTCTTGAAAACAAAATACAAGGTAGGTACGCCCGACGAGTATGAGGTGCCAGTGGTGACTAATTGGAGCATCACAAATGGCGGTTTGTTCAAAACAACTCTCTCCCCGCCGAATGCAGCACAATCAGTTACTTTTTATGATCTGCTGGGTAGAGAGATAAAAGCCCAAACCCAAAACGACAATGGTTCGTGGATCGTTAGAGAAAAAACCTATGATGCCCGCGGCAACGTCAGCACCTCTACTGCACCTCACCTTCCTTCAGAAACTATCCTCACCACTAACAATACTTACGATTACCTAAACCGCCTGACAAATTCCCAAACCTTAATAGGCGGCAACAACAATGTCACGAGCTATGCATATGGTTATAGCAATGGAAACAGCACAGTCACCGTTACCGACCCTTCTGGCATTATTACTTCCAGCACAAAAGATGCAACAGGTGCTACTATCAGTTCAACCGATAATGGTGGAATCCTTACCTATCAATACGATAGCCGCAGCAATCCACTAACTGTAAAAAATGGAGCAGTTTCATACATCACCAACACCTATGATGCCCTCGGTCGCAAAACTTCAAATGTAGAGCCTTCTTCTGGAACTACTTCATATACCTATGACGGTTTCGACCGCCTGCTCACGCAACAAGATCCTTCCGGGACCTCCGCTTATCAGTATGACAAAGCAGATCGCATTACTCAAAGAACCCTTACCTCACCAGGTAACCCCACTGAAACGACCAATTACGAATATTTTGCTGTTCTCAATTCCGCTTCCATTAATCAATTGAAGCGAACAGAGCATACCAATAATGGTGTATTTATAACTGAAGATTTTTTCTATGACAATTACGGTAATTTCATTCAAAGAGATAAAAATATCGGCAATCGGATATTCCAGCAATTCTATACTTATGATCAGTACGACCGCCCACTTACCCATTTAAGTACGGGACAATGGTTACACTATAACTACGGTTCCACCGGCTTTCTCCAATCAATCATTCAGGAAAATGGAGGGACTGTTTACTTTACCCCGGGCACCCACAATGGCTTCGGACAGCTAAAAAGCTACGACTTAGGCAATGGCAAACATACCGTCAATACCTACACGTATGGATTGCTTACAAAAACTACCACACCTACGATTTCAACTATTGAAACAGTCTTTAATTATGCGTCGGGCAATTTAATGTCAAGAGAAGATTTGCTCAAAAGCCGAAAAGAAACGTTCACATACGACAACCTCAATCGACTTACCAACTCAACCGTCACCAACACCAATACCAACGCCATCCTCTCCCAACAGCCTATTGTTTATGATGGAACCCCAACGGTTTCCAAAGGAAACATCGCCTCAAAAACGGAAATGGGTGATGGCGGGTATTATGCAACGCCCTTTCAAACTTTTGCAATCCGCAAGGCTACTAATCCTAACACGGATATATCTACACAGCAACAAGACATCACTTATACACCTTTCCATCGCATTAAGTCCATCACCGAAAACGGCTTCACCCAAACCTTTACCTACGATGCCAATTATGAACGCGTAAAAAGCGAGCTATCCCAAAATGGAACCTTAATAAGCACCCGTTATTATGATGGTGATTATGAAGAAACAATTGCATCTTCAGGACTTACCACCAAAGTTGGCTATATAGATGGCGAAGAAGGCTTGTGTGCCATGAATGTATGGCAAACCGGCCCGGGCGCCACACTACCCTTTGCGCTGTATTACGCTTATAAAGATCACCTTGGCTCCATCGTAGCGCTCACCAATAGCGCTGGAGTAGTAACCACACGTCAGAGTTTTGACGCATGGGGTCGTCAACGCAACAGCAATGACTGGAGCTATAATAGCATAGTCTTAAATCCCCCTTGGTTATATCGTGGTTATACTGGACATGAAGCCATGCCCCAATTCAACCTGATCAATATGAACGGACGGCTGTATGATCCACTATTGGGGAGAATGCTCAGTCCTGATCCATATTTAATGGGTGGAAGTCAGGGGTATAATAGATACTCCTATGGTCTTAATAATCCGCTAAAATATACTGACCCTAATGGCGAATGGGTCCACATTGCAGTTGGCGCATTAATCGGTGGTATAATTAACGTTGCTACGAATTGGGATAATATTGATAATTTTGGTGAGGGGCTAGCTTTATTTGGGGTGGGTGCGGGGGCAGGTGCCGCTACCGCTGCATGTGGTACGTGCGGTGCTGCAGTGCTTATTGCGGCAGGAGGTTCGGCGGCAGTTTCTGCTACCAATAGCATCGTACAGCAGACGAATGACGATGTAGGGTTAAACCAAGTAGATTGGAATAAAGTAGGAAACAGTAGTATAGTGGGGGCCGTTTCTGGTGTTGTATCCTATGGAGCGGCTACATGGGCTACCAGTCATTTAGCCACCCCGCTCATCGGACAACTTGGAGTAAAGAGCCCAATACTTACCGGTGCGATTAATGGTACATTTGGCGGCGCAGTCGGCGGCGCAGCAGGGGGGTTTGTAGCAGGTTCAATAATCGGCGGTAGTCTTGAAGCTGGGTTACAGGGGGCGTTGAATGGAGCAAAAAGTGGAGCAGTAATTGGGGGCGGAGCAGGAGCAGCAAGTGGATATTTTAGTGCCTTGGAAAGGGAGGTTGATCCTGTGAGTGGAAAAAGTTTTTCCCCTGAATCGTTAGGGAGAGGAAGGGCCGCTGTAAAGGATTGGTTAAAAAATGTAGAAAATTTAGACCGGACGGATTTAGAGACAGATTTGATGCGTGCGGGTTTCGAAAGGAAAACTCCGCCTTCTGCCCCCTTGGATGTTTATGAACGTGGTGGTATAAGAATTCGATTAGATCCACCTCAATTACCAAAAACGCCGTATAATCATATGCACATAGAGTACGGAGGAAATAGCTACGATATTAATTTAAATTCTGCTCCTTACAATAGTTCACAAGTTCATTTAAAATTGAAATAGATAATGGTTAATGTGTTTTATTATTCATTTCATGACGAAATTGTAAAAAGGTTTTGTTGTAACTTGGAAGAGAAAATTTTAGAAATGTCCTTCTTGGCCTATTCGGACATTTTAGCGAATAAATACGTGGAAGAACCATGTACTTTTGTCATTCAGAAATGGAAGGATACCGTTGTTAAAATTGGGCTTGAAAAAAAAGATTATAAAATTGAAAATCAAATAGGAATTGTGCGGATGATATTGAATATGGAGTTAAAATATAATAATTTAGAGCTGCTAGTTAATACTCAAGATAATAGATACCTAACAATAACTTTTATAGATCCTATACTTCGATTAGAGATTGATAAGATCAATTAGCTCGGTTAGACGTAGCCTACGCCTAATGGAGGCTTTTGTGGGAGGGGCAGTTAGTTCTGGAAATCTTTAGCATATGGAGGTAATATTGAACAAATAGGAATTATGCATTAGTCGGCGGAATATCATCCTTTGGATTGTATCATGCAACATCATATTTATCTCGGTTAGGCGTAGGCTGCGCCTACGTCCACAGTCAAGAAACAACAGTCAAAAACAATAATTATTGAGCACAGGATATCAAAACGGGCAGAAAAAGTTTTGTGTAATTAGAATGGTTGTTTTAAACTATAACGACGTAGGCGCAGCCTACGCCTAACGGGGAAGTAATAGGGTCATAATAGATATTGGAAATGATTTGCAAAGGTCTAATCCAAGTATTTATTATCAAATGGAGCAAAATATGATTAGAAATTATAAAGTTCTACATCCTAAATGGAACAATCATCTAAAGCGATAATGATTAGCGGAAATAGTTTTGTCAATAGTACTAAAATGTTTTTTTCATTCTTGGAAAATGAATTTGGTATGAAAATAAATGAAATAATTGTTAATGGTAACTTTTTTTATGCTATAAGATATTCCAATGATTTTTTTTTAGTTTCTATATCTTATGAAAATATAGAAAATTATTTTAATGTTCAACTTATTAGAAAAATCGATGGAATGTTTGCTAGTTTTGATGATGTAAACAATTCGATAAATCTAAAGAGATTATACTTTTTAACTCTAAAGAGAATCAGCAAATGTGAATTAGATAAAATGAATGCAGAATTTGATATACACACAAATAATAATTTTGAAAAAATGATACTAGAGAGTGCTAAAAAGCTTAAAACTTGCTTGAATAATATAAATTATATATGGAAATTGTAAATTAAAAATATAATTGTTTTATTTTTTTTCGTTTGGCACAATCACGCAGTTACACAAAGCCTCGGTTAAGCGTAGGCTGCGCCTACGTCCACAGTCAAGAAACAACAGTCAAAAACAATAATTATTGAGCACAGGATATCAAAAACGGACAGAAAAAGTTTAGTGTAATTTAGAATGGTTGATTTAAAATATAAACGACGTAGGCGCAGCCTACGCCTAACGGGGGTAAATATTTCTGCACCATTACAGAATGCTGTAAACCATTCACCCTTTACAATGATTGTATTCTATTAAACAGTTTAACTGAAGACAATTATGGAAAACAAAGGTGAAAAATTTACTTATCCGAATTTTGATAAGATGTATCTAGAATTAAAAAATGCTGGTTATCCAGATATTAATGATTTTAAGACTGGTAATGAATACAGTAATGCTTTAAAAACAGCTTATGGAGATTTAGAAAGCTTTATTAAAATAGTGATTAAATGGATTCCTAGATTAGAATACAAAGTAGGAGGGGTATTATTGTTGCAAGCAACAGACAAAAGATATGATGGGCGAGTATTAATCCCCATATTTAATGAGAGTAGCAAACAAGATAGATGGCGTATATGCGATGCCATTGAGCATAATCCGCCACTCTATATCAACGATTGGGTAGAGTGTGTTTACTTAGATAAGCAATATGATTATTTTGAGACTGGGCTTTTACCGCTTGCTGTGGCCAAGATGTTTCCTCGCGATGAGGCACGAGAAATATTGAAACAAGGTTTTAACCATCACCCGGAAGTAACACCTGAAGCATTAAGCAAGGTAGGAACGGCAGACGACCTATTGTTTTTGGAGGAAAAGTTACAACGGAAATATAAAAAGAAATTTATTTATAAAGAGATTGAAAAGGCGATCAGAAAAATTAAGCAAAAATATAAATGATTATGATTCCTACTAGTAAGGTGCCTCCTGTTTACTCGGTTAAGCGTAGGCTGCGCCTACGTCCACAGTCAAGAAACAACAGTCAAAAACAATAATTATTGAGCACAGGATATCAAAAACGGACAGAAAAAGTTTAGTGTAATTTAGAATGGTTGATTTAAAATATAAACGACGTAGGCGCAGCCTACGCTCGGTTAGGCGTAGGCTGCGCCTACGTCCACAGTCAAAAACCCGATGGTTCAATCAATCACCGTTTCTTTGAAACACGCCCTCAAAATTGGCTTATTAATAAATAATATAAAACATGACATTTTCAAATAAAATTGATAATATACTTAATGTTGGTATAGGTTTACATGATTCCTATATAAACAATTGGGCTCTCACCAAAGATCAAGTATTAGATGTATTGCAAAAATTAGAAGTTGAAGGAATTGCTATTTTTGGGGGTGACGTAATGGTGGAAACAGGTGGGCAAATTGGGTTTGAAAGTTCAAGTTGGCATAGTGATATTAAAAAAGATGAAAAATATAGTGATTTTGTAAAAAGAAGCATACAGGAAACAAAGGGGTATATTAATAAGTACCCTATTTCAAATGTCACTTATTTTATTTTGGTCCCCGGTTAGTCAAAGGGTACGCTTACGTCAACAGTTAAAGAAACAACAATCAAAAAATAATTCTCGGTTAGGCGTAGGCTGCGCCTACGTCCACAGTCAAGAAACAACAGTCAAAAACAATAATTATTGAGCACAGGATATCAAAACGGGCAGAAAAAGTTTTGTGTAATTAGAATGGTTGTTTTAAACTATAACGACGTAGGCGCAGCCTACGCCTAACGGGGGACAATCGTGTAATAACTTCTTATCCGATTTTATATGGAAAATAGAAGTCGCTTTCAAGCGGATTATATAATTGAGCAAGATGATATCTTTCTTTTTAAAGAAGTTCTTGAGCAATCAGATTGGAAAGGTGATTTTTTAGTTGCGATGCTAAGTTTAAATAGTTTGTGTATCTATCAAAAATTAAAAATTAACAATAATTACCCTTTTGCAAATACTATTTTATATCCGAATAATATAGCTGATAAGAATTGGTCATTATTACCTGCGTTTTCAATTCCATTCAATATACTACCTACTATAAATCAATTGAGTTATAAAAAATCCGTGCAATTTTTAATTGATGAGGAGACAACAGTATTTTTTAAAAAAGATTGTGATAATATCTCGATTTTCGTAAATGACTTGTCATTTAAAACAAATAGTAAGGATTTTATTTTTTTTATTAAAGAAGAATCTAAGAAAATTACACAAAAAATAATTACATTGTTGCCTGAATTATTAAACGATAAGTCTTTTTATTCAAAATGTCTCAGTTTAGAGATAATCAACATTCGGTGATGATTCAGTCAAAATATATACATGATATAATTATACTTTTATTTGACGATGATGAATATATTCTAATAAAAAAGCAGAGTGGAGATTAAATTGAGTTAACTACATGAGATACATTTATTCGTATTATAAAAAATATAAATTTATTATTTCATTTCTAGATTCGTTAAATAAAAATGAAGCAAATTTATTAGGAGTCCCTATCTTTAAAAAAGAAAAAATATTAATACCCTTTTATATCTCCTTTCAAGGTGAAAATAATACCGTGTACTCTTTATTAAATAATCTTTTAAAGATTAATTCTTCAACAGAATATTGGATTTTACCAATTGATAATTCGATTGATTTAATAAACCATGTTTTTGTAAATAAGACAACAAAAAACATTGATGGGATCATCTTTGATAGTGGTAAACAATATTGCGGAATCGCAGAAATAGCCTTAGACGATAATGAAAAAGTGATTGCTAAATTTTTGAGTGAAAGCGATTGTTTTGTTTTTTCCCAATCTTATTTAACTATTGATGAAACACAAAAATGGTGTTTTATAGATTTGGAAATTCTGCCCGTTATGCTATTTTTTTGCGACAAAGAATTTTACGACAAGAACAAAAATAAAATTGATGGTATAGTTCATTCTCACGGATTAGACGAAGGATTTAAAAATATCATGACTAGATTTAAAGTGAACAAACAATTTGAATCACTGTTGAATCATAATATCATCATAGAGAAAAGTCACTGCAAGGGGTAAATATTTCTGCACAATTACAGAATGCCGTAAATCAGTCACCGTTTACAATGATTGTATTCTATTAAACAGTTTGACAGAAAACAATTATGGAAAACAAAGGTAAAAAATTTACTTATCCGAATTTTGATAAGATGCATCTAGAATTAAAAAATGCTGGTTATCCAGATATTAATGATTTTAAGACTGGTAATGAATACAGTAATGCTTTCAAATCAGCTTATGGAGATTTAGAAAGCTTTATTAAAATAGTAATTAAATGGATTCTCGGTTAGGCGTAGGCTGTGCCTACGTCCACAGTCAAGAAACAACAGTCAAGAAACAAGAGTCAAAGACAATAATTATTGAGCACAGGATATCAAAACGGGCATAAAAAGTTTAGTGTAATTAGAATGGTTGATTTAAGTTATAAACGACGTAGGCGCAGCCTACGCCTAACGGAGGCTTTTGTAGGAGGGGCAGTTAGTTCCGGAGTGCAATCTTTAGCATATGGAGGTAATCCTGAACAAATAGGAATTCATGCATTATTCGGCGGAATATCGTCCTTTGGATTGTATCATGCAACATCATATTTATCTTATAAGCTTGAAGGGGGAAATAAATTTGGAGATATTGAGGTTTCTCATCGGCAATATTTACGTATGCAAGCAGATTTTCAACGATCAAGATTTTATCACAAAGAGTATGGAGGGTATTTGAATTCGGACGGTTCTTATGAACGATTTAGTGGATCCGGAAAGTTTTCCCTTCAAAATTAATGGGGCTGTGATTAAAAATGATGTGAACGGCAAGCCACTACCTATGTTCCACACTCATTGGGCAGAACCTGGAGTTGAATATTTCACATCTAATAAAACCGACCAACTCACGTCAAATGGCACAGTTACAAGTAGAATAGCGAGTAGATATTTTAGTCCTGTCGATTTGCCTTTAAAAGGATCAGCATTAATGTTAAACCGCTTTGACGGCGCCTATGGAACAATGGGCAATAGTTACAATGTGATTAATCCTCACATATACAGATACTTTCCTTATTTATTTAATATTCGATAGTATGAAAAAATTATTTTTTGTGGTGACATTCTTTTTTATATCATCTCATTGTTTTACTGACGCAAGTAATTTTGATATGCATATATTTAATTGTGCAACCATACGCCCCAGGTATAATATATATGAAATCAACAACACCTTTTATGCTTTTCCTAATTATGGTATTGAACTTAAGATTAGACGTAGATTCATAAAGAGTGGAAAAGAATATTTTCCTGTATCCATCCCTTATTGGCTAAGAATAAATTTCTCTAATAGAAAGAATATTCCAACTGGTATTCTAATAAAGCCTTTTTATGGAGATTGTCAGCAAATTGATACATTTATTTTCAGAAATATAATTTTAAAAAAACCTATTATTATAGACAATGATTCTAGCATTAAACCTATTAAGAATAATAATAACGAACCTATTATAATAACAGACTTTAAATATTCAAATGGCTGTAAAATATTTCCATTCAATCATTTTGATGTAATTACTTTATCTAAGTGATCTCGGTTAGGCGTAGGCTGCGCCTACGTCCACAGTCAAGAAACAACAGTCAAGAAACAAGAGTCAAAGACAATAAATATTGAGCACAGGTTATCAAGACGGGCAGAAAAAGTTTAGTGTAATTAGAATGGTTGATTTAAGTTATAAACGACGTAGGCGCAGTCTACGCCTAACGGAGGAGGAGATAAGTGGGGAGAAGTTGACGTCTCCTACCGTCAATATACAGGAATGCAGTCTGATTACGTTAAAACTAGATTTTATAGCAGAGAATACGGGGGATACCCACTGGCGCGAGAGTTAGCGAAGCGCTCTCGGGTCTAACCCAAATGCAGTCTTAGACTGCAATAACAAACATTAGCAAACTAATAAAAAATAAAAATAATGTCACTAAAATTCATCCTCCGGGCCATCTTTTCTCTCCTGTTTGTTCAGAACGCAACCGCCCAGATTAACCCACTGGCGCGAGAGTTAGCGCAGCGCTCTCGGGTCTAGTCCAATGCAGTCTTAGACTGCAATAACAAACATTAGCATACTAATAAAAACCAAAACAATGTCACTAAAATTCATCCTCACGGCCATCCTTTCTCTCCTGTTTGTTCAGAACGCAACCGCCCAGATTAATCCGACGCCCCCCACCATCATCTGTGGCGTCTGCTATTCATATAACGCCGCCGGAGAGCGCACCCAGCGCAAAGCCTGCTGTTGGGATCCCAATGCACTAGACCCTACGCCAATCGATGTAACTCCATTATCCAACATGGCATCAGCTAGCGCCGCAGATAAACTTGATGATAACCTTTCAGAAGATTCTTCCTACACTGCTTCCACCGATAGCACTGGTTATGGCACCACAGATTCATCCGGGTACACCGTAGATTCTACAGGCTATGGCGTCGATAGCAGCTTTGCCCGCCTCGGTGGCATGTCCCTCACCGAAACCGGTGATCCATTCGCCTGCTCTCTTTTCCCCAACCCTACAAAAGGCGCTTTCTCCATCCTCTTCAATCGTGAAATCCAAAACATAAAGATCCTTATTCTCGATGCAAGAGGGCGCACCATCGGCTCCAAAAAATTGCAAAATGCAATGCGCATAGACTATGATATTTCAGGCGTGGCAGCAGGTAACTACATGGTAATGTTAATTGCCGACACAAATAAAAAAACCATCCAGCTCATCAAGCAAGAGTAAATTCAGTCTTTATAATATTGTTAAATCCATCCCCAAAATTTGCTTACCTCAAAATCTTTCCCAACTTTTATTCCTCACTTTTAAAAATCAACCTAAAATGAACCAAAGCATGCCCAAAGGCACCATCCCCCAAATTTTGATCACCTGCGGCGTCATCAATCAATCCGGCGCAGCACCGGCAGTGCAGCCACGTCTCGAATCAGTTGACGGCATCTACGTCGCTTCGTGGTTCACAGCCCACGGCACCCGCATCACCCGCGCATTAACAGACATTGTCGGCGTATCAAACGCAAAAGGCTTAGTGTTCAAAACAGCAGAAATCCTCAGCATGATCACCCCTGCTTATGATGATGTTTCCTTGCTTAAAACCCTCGTAGAAAATAAACTTGAAAATGATAAGCCCCGCCTTGATAACCTAATGGAAACCCTCGGTTACAACAAATATTACGTACAGGCAGGCAACAAAAATCAAGTCTCCCTCATCGCCCTTTTGCTGCGCCTCAATAAAGAATTTGCCGACCCTGATTTCCGCGAAGAAATGATAACCAAAGGCATTACAGATGCCATGCTCCAACGCATAAGCACCTATGCTACCCGTCTTCCAGAGCTAAACCAAGAGCAGGAAGGTGAAAAAGCAAAACGCAAAGAATACACCCAGGAGGATAAAACCGAAGTACTCGGTATTTATAATGAAAACATAGCGCTTTGCAAAGTTGGCTACAAACTTTTTAAACGCGAACCCGCCCTTCAGGATCAATTTTCTTATGAAGAAGTCTTATCCCATCTTCGCGGTGGCGAACCTGCCAATGATGACAACAACAACCCACCGCCCCCTCAATCATAACCCTCCCAAAAGCATACACACACAAATGGTTGGCTCTTTCGCCAACCATTTTCTTTATTTATAGCCTTCCTGAAAAAAATCCTCCCTCCCCAATTTATTAAATCCCCATTTTTTTTCCTCCCCCCTCCCGAAATTCATTTCATCCCCTACGCAAAAGCTTCCGCCCCTCCCGAAATTGATTTTATACCAACTTATAAACATTTGGGGTGCCACGTAAAAGCTCCCGACGCAACTTATAATTATTACGACCCTCATGAAAATGCTTACGAGCCTCACGAAATTCATTTCGACTCAACTTATAATCATTTGGGGTATTCCGTAAAAGCTCCCGATGCAACTTATAATTATTACGAGCCTCACGATAAAAGGCACGGGCAAACTTATAATAATTTGGGGTCTCACGATAATCATTTGGGGTCTCACGATAATCATTTCGGGTCAACTTATAATTATTACGAGCCTCCATATTATTATTACGAGCCTCACGATAAGATATAATCGTTTTCCTCACTTCAACTTCAATACCCCCTCCGAAGCAAGCACCGCCTTCAAAGCTTCTAACCGAATGCTTGCATAGTCTTTTAAAGTATCCCCCGCACCCACAGAAAAATTTTGAGCAAAAAAGTAAGGGTAATTCCGCACATCACTTTTGTTCATGCTTTCTTCATGTTCCTTAAAATGCTCTATTTTTTCTGCAAAGCCCACAATCCAGTAAATCATAGAATCATTCACCTCCCCCGTTCCGGTTTTGTAATAGAGTTTATAGTCGGGCGTTTCTTCCTGAAGCATCATGCTGCGCACAATCCGTTGGCTGCGCTCCGAAAACGGAAGCTCATCAAAGTATAATCGCTTCACAAAGCCTAATTGCTCATCAGCACTTATTTGCAGCGTGTCGTTCAGCCAAAACATATCCACGGCGCCATCCATTTTCTGATTGCCATATTTCACCGTGTCAAGCCAATGCTGCATTTGCGCCCTGCCAACTCTCCTTACCAGTTCCTGATAATAAGCCACGTTGCTCACCTTAAAAGCTTCGCGCATGTTCATGTCCTTGTCCCATGTCGCGCGGCGGGGTTTGCCGTCCCATTTTATTACCAGTTGCTCATCAGGTGCCACCGCAGTTTCAAGCCCCGTCAGCGAACTGAAAATCTTAAAACTAGAAGCCGGTAAAAACCTTCTGGTGCACCGCTCCATGTTGTAATAATGGATGGACTCGTGGTTGTGATCTCTTATGATGATGCAGGCATTCTGGATGCCTTTGGAGGCGTAAATCTTTTGCCAGTCTTCATGTTCGTGAACACGGCTTTTGTTGCAGGATACAATGCAAAACGGCAGGCAGAAAAGCAGGATTAAAATCAAAAATCGCATGGAAGTAAAGTCAGGAGTTTTTTTGTTTTTTAGAAGATAAAGCAGCAGGAAAGGAAGCCGCTTTCAACAAGGTTTTTGTTAGTCGAACGACTGGTTATTGGCAGCGGCAATTTTCACAATCCGCTCATATTCCACCGCTGAAAGGTCATTGAAGAAATAATGCACCGGGTCAATCTTCGTGTTGTTGCGGATCACTTCATAATGCAGGTGCGGCCCCGTGCTTTTTCCCGTGCTTCCCACCCAGCCTACCACTTCCCCTCTTGTTACCGTTTGCCCCCGCGTCACTTTTATCCG
Organism: Flavipsychrobacter sp.; assembly: GCA_965218185.1. GTDB lineage: Bacteria > Bacteroidota > Bacteroidia > Chitinophagales > Chitinophagaceae > JAFIGV01. The sequence goes on along the minus strand of CBDCKE010000008.1, from coordinate 74,659 downwards.
GATCATGTGCCCATAAAGGGTTTCATAGCCATAACCATGGTTAATGATTACGTGGTTTCCATACCCGCCGTCATCAAAACCAACTTCTTCAACCCTGCCATTTGCGGTAGCATAAATAGGCGTTCCCATGGCAGCGGCAAAGTCTAATCCCGTGTGCATTTTCGGAGTTTTATAAATCGGGTCAATGCGATAACCAAAGCCGGAAGCAACGTGGTCCAGCGTTTTGTTGGATACCGGCTGGATGGCAGGAATAGAAGCCAGCATTTCTTCTTTGCTTTTCACCATTCTTTGCAGCGTGTCGTACGATTTTTTTTGAACCAGCAGCCGGTGTTGCAGCGAAGCAATCTCCTTGTTCACTTCCACCACCAATTCTTTCGTGTTTCTGAACCGGTATTGTTCCCAGTCAATGCGGCTGTATTGTTTCCCGGTGCGGATGGAATCGGGGAGGGGAGCGGCTTCAAAAATGGAGCGGTAAATATCATTGTCCCGCAGTTCCAGTTCAGCAAGGTTTACGCTTAGCTGCTGTATTTGTTGTTCAAGCAGCCTGTACCGGTCTTCCATGTTGGCGTAGGTCTGCTGCATCTCTCGCTCTTTCGGGCTTTCAAGAAATTTAAAAGCCAGTGCAACAATTATCAAAGCCGTTACCAGCGCAGCAGAGGCGAAGCCGAGAATGCGCAGCAAACGCAGATGCAGCGGCACTTCCAGTTTTTCAAACCTGAGCGTGCGCGTGTTGTAAAAATATTTCTTGACCTGTTTCAGAAGGGGCAAAGATAGCAGCAGGCAATGGCGAAGCGAAACCCGCACCGTGTCATAAAAAATCTAAAAATGGCGGAAAGAAAAAGGGATAAGGGTTGGGATGGTTAAATTTGCGACCCGCCTTTTTTCAGGGCTCTTTCAGTTTTTCATGCGCAGTATTTTCATCCGGGAAATCAATTCCTTTTTCAGTTCTATTGTTGGTTACATAACGCTGCTGCTTTTTCTTGTTGCCAGTGGTTTGTTCGTCTGGATAATCCCTGAAACCAGCGTTCTGGAATATGGCTACGCAACCCTCGATCGCTTTTTCGACATTGCCCCTTTGCTTTTATTGCTGTTGATTCCTGCCATCACCATGCGCAGCTTTGCCGATGAATTCAGAACCGGAACCATCGAATGGCTGGCTACCAAACCCCTCACCGATCTCGACATCATCCTCGGGAAATATTTTGCTTCACTGCTCCTGGTAATCATCGCTTTGTTGCCCACCGTTCTTTACGTTATCACTATCAACAGCCTTTCTTCCATCCCTGATAATATTGACATTGGCGGCATTGTCGGGTCGTACATCGGATTGGTTTTTCTGTCTGCAACCTTCACCGCGGTAGGCATTTTTTGTTCTTCGCTTACAAGCAATCAGGTGGTGGGTTTCATGCTTTCGCTTGCAGGCTGCTGGTTGCTTTTCACGGGGTTTGAAGCATTGAGTAAAATACCTGCATTCACCGGCGGCATCGATTATTACCTAAGCATGGTAGGCATGTCGTTTCACTACAATTCTTTAAGTCGCGGAGTGCTTGATAGCCGTGATGTAATCTATTTCCTTTCCGTAATTATTCTGTTCACCGCCCTTACGCGTTTTTCATTGGCACGCCGCACCTGGGACACCGCCAAAATCGCTTAAAGGAACTTTTCTATGCCCGGCAATTACGCTTCAAAAAAAACATCTCCACAGCGTGGCGCAGCCATCAGGCTCCTTATTCTTACAGGCATTCTTGTAGGGATAAATATTCTTGCGGCGCGCTTTCATGCGGCTTTTGATCTCACAAAAGAAAAGCGGTTTACCCTTTCTGAATCAACCGTAAGAATGCTGAAAAGTCTGGATGAAGTAGCCATTGTAGATGTATATCTGGAAGGCAAGTTTCCCGCAGGTTTTCAAAGATTGAATGAAGCCACGCGCGAAAAATTGCAAAGCTTTAAAGAGGTAGCGGGTGGTAATCTTTTGTTCCGCTTTGTAGATCCTTTAGAAGGCAAAACCAACGAAGAAAGAAATCAGGTTTCCAAACAACTGCACGAAAAAGGCGTAGAACCTATCAACCTGAACGTGAAGGGCGAAAGGAACGTTTCTGAACAAATAATTTACCCTTACGCACTCATCAAATACAAAGGGGAAACATTGCCGGTGAGGTTGCTTGAAAATCACTTGGGGATGTCGCCGCTGGAAGTGCTTAACTATTCTGAAACCCTGCTGGAATACAAGCTCGGCAATGCCATCCACAAATTGCAATCGCAACGCCGCCCGAAGCTTGGATACATCATGGGGCATGGGGAACAACTCGGTATTCTTACGGTTGATTTGCTCACCACTTTGGAGAATTTCTACAGCATTGACACCATCGATCTGCCTTCAGAATATCACATCAACGATGCGCTTTATCAGGCAATAATTATCAACCGCCCTACGCTTCCTTTTGATGAAAAAGACAAGCTGAAAATTGACCAGTATGTAATGCGCGGCGGCAAAATTTTATGGGCAATTGACCCGCTGCAAAGTCCGGTGGACAGCCTGCAAGCCAACGGTCAATTCCTTACCAACGATTTCGATTTGAACCTCGACGACATGCTTTTTAAATACGGCGTGCGCCTGAACCACGACCTTATTGAAGATGCCGTGCAATGCAATGCCATTCCCTTAATCACTGGAACGCTTAGCAATAACCAACCGCAAATTGAATTGCGCCCCTGGCCTTTCCTGCCATTTTTTATTCCCAAAAGCCCGCACCCGATTGTTCAAAACATGGATGCCGTGATGGGAAAATTTGCCAGTAGCATTGATACGATTGCCACGCCGCTGAATCACAAAACCATCCTTCTCGAGTCTTCTCAATACAGCCGTTCCGTTCCTGCTCCGGTGCGCGTAAGCCTCAGCATGTTGCGCTTCGACCCTGACCCGAAGTTGTTTAAAAATCCTTTCCGCCCGACGGCTGTTTTAGTAGAAGGCAATTTCAGTTCTTTGTTTGAAAACCGCATGGCGCCTATGTTTTTATCGGTGCTTCGCGATTCGCTGCGCTATCCTTTTAAAGTCGCTACCGACATTGCCACCTGTATAATTGTGCTTTCCGATGGAGACATGCTGCTCAATGAATTTTCTAACCAGCAGGGCGTTTTAGAACTGGGTTACTGGCAGTTCACCCAAAAGCTTTTTGCCAATAAAAATTTCGTTCTCAATTGCATTGAATACCTCACCGACCCGAATAGTTTACTGGAAGCACGCTCTAAAAATTCAAAGCTCCGCCTGCTGGATGCTGACAGGGTGAAGGAGGAGAAAACAATGTGGCAGGTAGTCAATATTCTGATTCCCATAGCGCTTGTGCTTGTCTTTGCTTCCGCTTTTATTTTCTTCCGGAAGCGACGGTATGAAAAGCCTGCTGCTTAAAAAATCACTTCAAATTTTATGAACAAAACCTTTCTCTATCTCGCCCTGCTTTTACTGGTTGGCGGTGGCGTTTACTTCCTCGTCTTCAATAAATCAGGCAATCTTTTTGGAAAAAATGAAGCAGCTTTTACGGTAAAAGATATTGACGACATCACAAAAATTTATCTCGCCCGCACAAACGGTGAAACCATTTTGCTGCAAAAAACCGACACAGGCTGGCTGCTAAACAATCAATATCAGGCGCTTAATTCCACCGTTTATTCTTTGCTGCAAACCCTCCGCGACCAGCAGGCCAGCTACCCCGTTCCAAAAAACATGCACAACACCGTTATCCAAATCATGTCGGGAAACAGCGTGAAAGTTGAAGTGTATGGAACCGAAAATAAAAAGCTCACCAGTTTTTTTGTGGGTAGTGAAGGGCCTAATTATAAAGGCACGTTCATGCTCACCGAGGGTGCCGAAAAGCCTTATGTGGTGGAGGTTCCGGGCTTTAAAGGATTTCTTACTTCACGTTACAGCACAGATATTGCCGACTGGCGCGACCGCAGTGTTTTTCGTTTGCAGCCTGATGAAATTCGCAGCGTTTCTGTAAGCTATGATGAGGAGCCGCTTAATTCTTTCACCATTGTGCAACAAGGAAATAATGTGAAAGTGGAAACATCAGAAGACATTGGCGGCAGCAATCCTTTAAATGAAAACAGAGTGCGCTCTTTCCTGAAATTTTTTACCAGCCTGAACAGCGAAGGGTATGTAAATGGCGTTTATAAAATGGACTCCGTTATTGCTTCAACCAAACGCCGCGCTGTGATTGAATCCGTTTCTACAAAAGGGAGGAAACAGCATGTGGACGTGTATTACATGCCCTTAAACAAACGCAGCAAAAACCAGCTTTCCAATTCAGAAGAGGCTTTTGATTTGTTTGATACTGACCGCTATTTTGCCGTGCTCAATAATTACAAAGACACGGTGGTGATTCAACGTTTTGTGTTCGATAAAGTGTTTCGCCGCGCCTATGAATTTTATCAGAAAGATGCGCCAACGCCGGTAATGGGAATCGATAAAAACAAGAACTAACCTATGCCCTCGTTTTCCGAACTGAAACATTGGAGCCTTGCGGAAACACTGGCTTTCCATGCAGATGTGCCCATCCATGAAATTGTTATCGACACCCGGAAAATAAACCGACCTGAACAAGCCATATTCATTGCCATTCCCACCCCCCACCGCAATGGCATTGCCTTCCTGAAAGATGCTTACGATAAAGGCATTCGCAGCTTTTTAGTGCAGGAAAAAACAGACATTTCATCATTGCCGGAAAGCAACATTTTGCTGGTGCCAGATGTGGTGTCTGCATTGCAACAAATAGCTACCGCATACCGGAAAAAATTTTCCATCCCCGTTGTTGGTATTACCGGTAGCAACGGCAAAACAATTGTGAAAGAGTGGTTGTTTCAGTTGCTCCACGACCGCCAAAATGTATTGCGCAGCCCCATGAGCTATAACTCGCAACTTGGCGTGCCGCTTTCCGTAATGCTGCTGCAACCGGAATATCAGCTTGCCCTTTTTGAAGCAGGCATTTCGCAGCCCGGGGAAATGGAAAAACTGGAGCGCATCATCCATCCCTCCATCGGCATTTTCACCAACATTGGCGAAGCACACAGCGAAGGCTTCATGAACCAAAGGCAAAAAATCCTGGAGAAATTATTGCTTTTCCGCCACACCAAAACACTTATTTATTGCAGGGATTTTCCGGAGTTGAATGAATGCATTGTGCAATACTGCCACCAAATAAAAAATGCGGATGAAACGGGTTTGCAACGCTTCACCTGGAGCGCCCGAACCGATGCCGACCTTAAAATAACAGCCACCAATTCTTCCACTGGAAACACCACAATTGAAGGCATTTACCTCGGCAAAAATCAGTGCATCTCCATCCCTTTTACAGACGCTGCCTCCATTGAAAATGCCATCCATTGCTGGTGTGCATGCCTCGTTTTAAACTTGCCGGAGCATGACATCATCGAAGGCATGAAAACCCTGCAACCCATTGCCATGCGCATGGAGCTGCGGCAGGGAAGCAACGATTGCACCATCATCAACGATGCTTATAATTCTGACCTCACTTCCCTCCTTGCCGCGCTCGATTATCTATCCCTGCAAAAGCAACACGCCCACCGAACCGTTATCCTTAGCGACATGCTGCAAATGGGGCAGAGCGATGCTTCCCTTTATGAACACGTAGCCAAACTGCTTGAGCGGCGCGGCATTCAGCGGTTTATTGGCGTGGGCAAAGCGCTTCATAAATACCGCAGTTTCTTTCGCGACAATAAAAACCTGAAAAGTATTTTCTTCAAAACCACTGAAGAGCTACTGCAAAAGTTCCACCTGCTTTCTTTTAAAAACGAAACCATTTTACTGAAAGGCGCACGCCGGTTTGAATTTGAAAAGCTCGCCAAACTCCTCGAAAAGAAAGTGCACCAAACCGTGCTCACCATCAATCTTTCTGCCCTGGACCATAACCTGAATGTTTACAGGAACCGGCTGAAAAACGGAACGCGCATAATGGCTATGGTGAAGGCTTTCGGCTATGGCAGTGGCAGTTTTGAGATTGCGCATTTGTTGCAAAATGCAGGTGTTGATTACCTGAGCGTTGCCTATACGGATGAAGGTGTGGAACTGCGCAAAGCAGGCATCTCCCTGCCCATAATGGTGATGAGTCCGGAGGTGGCGTCTTTCGACAGGATGATTGCCTGGAAGCTGGAGCCGGAGCTCTACAACCTGCGCTCTGTGCGGCTTTTCACCGAAATGGCAACCACGCTGAAAACGGTGGATTATCCGGTGCACTTAAAGCTGGACACCGGCATGCACCGCCTGGGTTTTGAAGAAGATGAAATGCAGGAACTGGGTGCGCTTCTTCAGGAATCATCCACCCTAAAAGTGCGCAGCATTTTTTCGCACCTCGCCGCCAGTGAAGACCCTGCGCTGGATGATTTTACCAAACAGCAAGGCTTGCGTTTTGAAAAAATGAGCGCTGCGCTGATGCAACTTTTGCCTTACAAACCCCTGCGCCACCTCTGCAACACCGCAGCCATTGCCCGCCACCCGGAACTGCATTTTGATATGGTGCGCCTGGGGCTGGGACTTTATGGCATCGACGGCAGTGGCATCATCCAGAAAAAACTACAGCAGATAAGCACTTTGCGCACCACCATTGCGCAGCTAAAAACAGTGAAAGCAGGCGAAACAATTGGTTATGGCAGGAAGGGAATTGCCAAACACGACATGCGGATTGCCACTATTTCCATTGGGTATGCAGACGGTTATCCGCGTGCCATTGGTGATAATAATGGGCATGTTTTAATTCACGGAAAGCAGGCGCCACTTGCCGCCACGGTGTGCATGGATATGTGTATGGTGGATGTTACTTCCATTGCAAATGTTGCAGAGGGGGATGAAGCGATTATTTTTTCTCCTGAACTGCCGATTTCTAAACTGGCGGAGTGGGCAGGCACTATTCCTTATGAACTGATGACCGGCATTTCGCAGCGGGTGAAACGCGTGTATGTGAATGAGGGGTGAGTTGGTAAGTTCATATGTGGTATGTTCATAAGTTTATAAGTGAATAGGTTTGATTAAGGGTTTGAAGATTTGAGGACGTAGGTATGCTTAGCGAGGCCGCGGGGGAAGTTCCCCCCCGAATGTCGGATATTCCCAAAGCAATGGCGGAAGTATCCTCACCGAATGGCGGAAGCTCCTGAAGCCATAAAAGAAGTTCCTGAAGCCATGGGAAAGCTCTTATAAAAATAAATAAACACTCAATAGCCATGTTTGCGTAGCATTCCGGAACTTTTTTTTGCGCTTTCTTTAATGCTATTGTTTACTTTTAATAAATAAAAACACCAATTATCCCATATTCACCGTACATTTGCGCCCAAATGATTCAATTTTCTGACCTCAATCTTCAAGAGGAACTCCTTCAGGCAGTTTCAGACCTAGGCTTCGACACACCAAGTCCTATACAGGAAAAAGTAATTCCGCACCTTTTAGAAACACCCGGCGACATAATAGGCCTCGCCCAAACGGGAACGGGTAAAACTGCCGCCTTCGGGCTACCGCTGCTGCATCATATGGATGTAGAAAGCAAAGATGTGCAGGCGTTAGTGCTTTCTCCCACGCGGGAACTATGTATGCAGATAGAGGGTGAATTCTCAAAGTACAGCACCCACATGCCGCAGCTCAAAACTGCAGCCGTGTATGGTGGGGTGCCCATTAGCGGGCAGATTCGCGAACTGAAACGCCATCCGCAAATTGTGGTTGCAACGCCGGGCAGGTTGATTGATTTGCTGGAGCGCAAAGCCCTGAACCTTGAAACCGTTCAATTTGTGGTGCTTGATGAAGCAGATGAAATGCTGAACATGGGCTTCAGGGAGGATATTGATTTCATCCTGAAAAATACCGTGGCAAGGCAGTATACCTGGCTTTTTTCGGCAACGATGAGCAACGATGTGCGTGGCATTGCGAAGCGCTTTATGAGCGGCTGGAAAGAATTTTCAGTTGCTGCCGCCAATACTACCAACGAAAACATAGACCATCAGTATTACGTTACCCACAAGCACCTTCGGTTTGAAACATTGCAGCGCCTGCTTGATTTTACGCCGGGCATTTATGGCATCATCTTCACCCGCACCCGTCAGGATTGTCAGGACATTGCGGAGCGATTGATGAAACAAGGTTACCACGTAAGTCCGCTGCACGGAGATATGGACCAGAAAATGAGGAGCAAAGTGATGGAGCGATTTAAAAACCGGAGTCTGCAAGCCATTGTTGCCACCGACGTTGCGGCGCGCGGCATCGACGTAAACGACATCAGCCACGTCATTAATTATGAACTCCCCGATGACCCTGAAATCTACACCCACCGCAGCGGACGGACGGCGCGGGCTGGGAAGAGCGGCATCTGTATGTCCATTGTTTCGCCGAAAGAAATTTCGAGCATCCGGCAGATTGAAAGGCTGGTGAAGCAACGGTTTAACCGCAGTGATATTCCTGACGGAGCCGAAGTTGTGCGCAAACGGCTGTTCTATTATTTAGAGCAAATTGAAACTGCGAAGCCACAGAAAAACTTTGCGGAAGTGTATCAATCCACCATCCACGAGCGATTTGCAGAGATGGAGAAAGATGAACTGATTAAGCGGCTGATGTGGATTCAGTTGAAAGATACCATCGATAATTATCAGGATTCTGAAGACCTGAATGCAGGGTACGATGCGGCTGCAGGAAAGAAGCAACGCGGCGACGGAAGCAGCATCCGTTTGTTCATGAACCTGGGGTCGAAAGATGGTTTGGATAGTAATGATAAGCTGATAAAATTCGTTTCGGAAGCTACGGATTTAGACCCTTCCATTTTCTTTAGAGTTACCGTGAGGGAGATGGCTTCGTTCTTTAACGTGCGGGAAGATGCGGCTGATTTTATTAAAGAGACGTTATCGGCTAAGAAATATAAGGGCAGGAAAATACGCGTGGATGATGCGGAACAACCACCGGCCGGGGGGGGCAGAAAAGGCGCAAAGCCTTACGGGGCGCGGAATGAGCGCGGTGATGGCGACCGGAAGGGGCATTTTGAAAAAAAAAGCGGAAAAAAGTTTAACAAGCGGTATTAATTATTTTAAGGGTTTGAGTTTGCATGTTTAAGTAAAAAGCCTTTCCTTTGTTCAAACAAAACTTAATGCTTATGAAAAAATACCTTTTGCTTACCTCCGCAATTTTACTGAGTGCGCTCAGCCTTAAAGCACAAACTAAGACCGGTGTTATTTCCAACATTAAAAAGGGAATTGCTTCCTTTTATCACGACAAATTTGAAGGTCGCAAAACAGCAACCGGAGAAGTGTTTGACAATGATAAGTTTACGGCAGCATCCAACACCCTGAAATTGGGCTCTTACGTAAAAGTTACTAACCTTAGCAATGGAGAAGTGGTTTATGTTCGCATCAACGACCGGATGAACAAATCGAACACCCGCGTTATTGACCTTGCCAGCATTGCCGCCAAGAAATTAAATTTTCACCAAAAAGGTGTAGCTAAAGTAAACGTGGAACTGATTTCATCATCAGAAGGCGAGCAGCACATTTTGGCACAGCGTGCACAAAGAGATGCAAGCTCGAACAAACTGTAAAATTAATCTCAGGTAAGAACAAAAAACCCTTCGCAGGAATTTGCGGAGGGTTTTTTCATTAACGATGCTACTCAATTTTATTCATTCCATTTTCAACGCCTTCATCACCTTTTATAATTATCTACTTATAGTTTTCCAAACTTATGAACTTATACCATTTCCCCACCCAACTTTTGAACTTATCAACCTCCTTACAACAAACAACCTTGTGACAGATTGTTGCCCGTAATAAAATATCTTTACCCCCACTTTACGTAAATGAAAAACCTCGTTTTTAATGCCATCTTTTTATTATCCATTTTTTCATGTAGCGTGAAAGCTACCACCGGCGATGGAGATAAAAAAGAGGTTCATTTTATGGAGGCCACAAGCCAAAAAACTTACCCGGGAATGCGGGGAGCAGAGCCTTTTACCAACTATCATTTTGTGATTGACTGGAAAGGGAAAGAAAAGCCTGAAAATGCATTTTGGTTTGGCGACGGCCGATGGTATGATTGTAAAGTGATGCTACAAGATGGAAAACTGGACATTGTAACCTTTGCCCGTGCAACTAGTGCAGATTTTCCTAAGAAAACATTTAGAGAAAACAGCCTGCTTATTTTCTATTTACAGGAGAATCTTATCCTCAAACCTAATGTAATCACTAAAATGGCGGATGTGATAATGCCCTGATGCACCAATTCATAAAGTCAAATATACCATCCTTAAACAAAACAAACACCATGAAACTTCTTCTTACCACATCTCTGCTTCTTATCACTTCCCTTGCCATTGCACAATCGTGGGCGCCCACGGGTAAAGCACAAAAATTTTCAGAAGTAATAGCTACTTATGAGGCACAAAAAACCACATCATCTGAAAATGAAAAAGCAGAAAACGAACCTTTTGAAAAACAAGCGGAACGACAAAACATTGCTGAAGATAAAAACTACCATTTTGCTCGCTGGGCCTGGTATTGGCAGCAGCATTTGGATGAAAATGGATACATGGTTTCATCTGCTCAAAATGTAGAAGCTACACGAAAAGAAAAAATAAAAAGCGCTCAATCCAAAACCACAGCTGTTAATTTGAGCAACTGGACGTTTGAAGGGCCTGATAAATCAAATGGCGGGTACAGTGGCATCGGTCGGATTTCCGTTGTAGCATTTCATCCTCAAAACCCTGACGAATTTATTATTGGCGCCGCAGGCGGCGGCGCATGGCGCACTACCACCGGTGGCTTAACCTGGACGTCTTTATACAGTGATTTACCGGTTTTAGGCGTTAGTGATATAGTTTATAACCCACTTAATCCTGATGTTATTTACCTCTGCACCGGCGACCGTGATGCAAGTGATACTTACAGCATTGGCGTTTTAAAATCAACCGATGGCGGCATTACCTGGAACCCAACAGGATTGCAATTTGCAAAAACGGATTTTGAACTTACCAATTCCTTAATTATCAATCCGCAAGACACGAATACATTGTTAGTAGCCACAAGTGATGGTATTTATCGAACATTCAATGCAGGAAACACCTGGACAAAAGTGCGGACGGGCAACCACAAACAAATTCTCTACAAACCAAACGATACCAGCGTTATTTATGCAGCAAGCAATGGCGGAGGCAATGGAAACGTTTGGCGTTCAACCGACGGCGGAAGCAACTGGGCAAACGTGACCGGATTTAATGACGCAAGCAGGGTTCAGATGGGCGTTTGCACAGCATATCCCAACATTGTAAAAGCAGTTGTTAGCAATTCCGACAATGGACTGCACGGTATATATAATTCAACGGACGATGGTGCTATTTTTTATAAAATTTTCGGCGATCCGAATGATTGTGAAACCAACATTTTAAGCGGAAATGTGCCTCCCACGGCAGCAAGCTGTAGCGGGCAGGGATGGTACGACCTCTGCATTGCCATTAACCCAACTGACCCTGATAAAGTATTGGTAGGCGGCGTAAATACGTATTATTCAAGTAATGGAGGTGCCAACTGGACCATCGTAAACCAATGGAACGGACAATTACCAGGCATAAAAACAGTACATGCTGATAAACATTTTCTTGCTTACCACCCACTCACTCCCAATGTGTTGTTTGAATGCAATGATGGGGGCATTTATAAAACCTCAGATCCAAGCAGTACGCTTTGGACAGATATATCCAACGGTTTGGGCATTTCACAGTTTTACAGGCTTGCAGTAAGCAATATCGCTAATTATGTTGTTTCCGGCGCTCAGGACAATGGTACTAAAAAAGTAAATTTTTCCGGTACTTTTAAAGATCTTACAGGTGGGGATGGAATGGATTGTCAGATGGATTATTCTAACGCCAGTATTATTTATTCCTCATCTCAATACGGCAATTTCAGAAGAAGCACAGATGCGGGAAATAATTTCACAAATATATCAGGGAATATTCCCGGGCATCCTGAAGGTGAATGGATCACGCCGTTTATTATTCACCCGCAAGATCCTACACAAGTGCTTGCCGGATATGATCACGTTTATTCAAGCTTTAATAAGGGGAGTACCTGGATGGATATTTCGCCTACCTTGCCTTCCAATCAAAAAATGCATCGGTTAGCGATGTCGCCCGATGATTACAATACCATTTATGCTTTGTGGGAAATAAATACATTGCGATACACCACCGATTTTGGAAATACCTGGCAGCCATTGCCTAACAGCTATGGCAGTTATGTGATTTCAGATATTCTTGCAGATCCGAAAAATAAAGACATTCTCTGGATCACTTTTGCAGGGTATGGCAATAATAAAGTGTCGCGTTATAAAGCAGGAACAGGCTGGGTGCTTCAAAACCAGAATTTGCCCAACGTGCCCATTAATTGTATTGCCATTGATTCTTCAAACGGAACTCAATATGTAGGAACTGACATCGGTGTTTATTTCCGTGATACTTCCACCAATCAATGGAGCGCATACAAAAATGGATTGCCCAATATTGAAGTAACCGATTTAGGTATCAACTATGCTACCAACGAACTGTGGGCAAGTACCTATGGTCGTGGTCTTTGGAAATCTCCCCGCCATCGCGATACCACACAGGTTATTGTGGGCATCGCGTCCTTTGCTCCCTTCGCGCTTGATGTAATAAAAGTTTCCCCGAATCCGAACAATGGATCTTTCCAAATCACTACAGCAAATGAGGCATTGAAATATGAAGCCGTGAGTATCCGGATTGTAGGTTTTGATGGCAGAGAAATTTTCAGAAATGAAACCGCTTTTGATGCCGCAGGAAGGATAAACATCAGCATGGGCAATGTTTCCAAAGGAAATTATGTGGTAGAAGTTTTTTCAAAAAACAAACTGTTTGCCACCGCTAAATTATTGGTGTTGTAAAGCTGAAATCAGCCTAATTTTCCCTAAAACTTTTGAAGCAGCGTTCCCTTTATTCCATCCCTATTCTGGTAGCCGCGCTGGGTTATTTCGTTGATATTTACGACCTGCTGCTTTTTTCCATTGTGCGCGTTTCAAGTCTGCAAAACCTTGGATTAAACGACCTGCAAATCCGCGACACGGGCGTGGACATCATCGGGCATCAAATGCTCGGACTGATGATTGGCGGTATTCTCTGGGGCGTGCTGGGAGATAAAAAAGGCAGGCTCTCTGTGCTTTTTGGCAGCATCATTATTTATTCCCTTGCCAACATTGCGAATGGTTTTGTGCAAACACCGCTTCAATACAGTATTGCAAGGTTCGTGGCAGGCATTGGTCTTGCCGGTGAACTTGGCGCAGGCATCACGCTGGTGAGTGAACTGGTGCCGAAAGAAAAACGAGGCGTGGCAACTTCCCTTGTGGCAGGCATCGGACTTACGGGCGCAGTGGCGGCTTATTTTATTGCACAAATTTTCTCCTGGCGCACTTGCTATTTTATTGGTGGCGGTTTGGGGCTTTCGCTTTTGTTACTACGTATTTCCGTGTTTGAAAGCAGCATGTTTCAGGCAATGCACGGTAGCAAAATTTCCAAAGGAAACTTCCTGATGTTTTTCAACAACTGGCGGCGTTTCAAAAAATATGCTCTTTCAATTCTTATTGGATTGCCCACCTGGTTTGCCATTGGTATTCTCGTTTCTTTTTCAAAAGAATTCGGCAAAGTGATGCACGTGCAGGGCGAGGTAAACCCCGGCAAAGCCGTGATGGTGGCTTATGTTGCTATTTCAATTGGGGATGTTGCTATCGGGTTGCTAAGTCAGTATTTAAGAAGCCGGAAAAAGGCGCTCTATGTTTTTTACGTCATCACTATTCTGGCAATAATGCTTTATTTTAATCAGCAGGAAGGCACCGCAAACGGGATGTACGTTATCTGCGCTTTGCTGGGTTTTGGCACCGGCTTCTGGGCAATTTTTGTAACCATGGCGGCGGAGCATTTCGGAACCAATCTGCGGGCAACGGCGGCTACAACAGTTCCGAACATGGTGCGCGGTTCTTTGCCGTTAATGACGTTGCTTTTCACCTGGCTTCAGCAATTTCAAACGTACCTCGCAGCCGCTGCAACTACGGGCGCCATCGTAATGGGAATCACTATTGTTGCCGCATTTTTTACGGAGGAAACTTTTGGCAAAGACCTGAACTTTATAGAAGAAGGATAAAGCAAGGTTTTATTTTTTGGAGATAATGTCGCCCTGTTATTCAATCCGCTCAGTTCTTTTTGCCTTTGCCAAAAACCGCCAGAATTATCAACCCAATGGAAACAAGCGCAGGAACAATGCACACTGCCGAATAATCATCCACCAAACCCATAACGGCAATAATCGAAAACAACACCGCAAGCAATAAACACACCGCAGCAAACCAATTGAATCTCATGCTTTATTTCTAAAAGAAAGAAGTTTTAAAAGCGGTGCCAACCCCGATGTTTTATACCTGCATCCTCCATTGCATCTACCCTTAACTTTGAAGGCAAATGAGTGAACAATACATCGTTTCCGCCCGGAAATATCGCCCGCAAACTTTTGAAACCGTAGTAGGACAAGAGCACATCACCACCACTTTAAAAAATGCCATCCGCACAGACCATCTGGCACACGCATTCCTGTTCACCGGTCCGCGCGGCGTTGGAAAAACAACCTGCGCCCGCATTCTCGCCAAAACCATTAACTGCGAAAACCTGACGCCCGAAACGGAAGCCTGTGGCGAATGTCCGCCATGCCGCTCTTTGGCAAACAATGCCTCCTTCAACATTTTTGAGCTGGATGCGGCAAGCAATAATTCTGTAGATGACATCCGCGAACTCACTTCGCAAGTGCGCTTTGCGCCGCAGCAGGGACGTTACAAAGTGTACATTATTGATGAGGTGCACATGCTTTCGTCAGCAGCGTTTAATGCTTTTTTGAAAACGCTGGAAGAGCCGCCGCCTTATGCAAAATTCATCCTCGCCACTACCGAAAAACACAAGATTATACCCACCATCCTGAGCCGTTGCCAGATTTTTGATTTTAAAAGAATTACCACCAACGACACCGTAAAGCATCTTCAAAATATTGCCTCCCGCGAAGGCATGGAAGCGCAGGAAGCAGCCCTGCATGTGCTCGCCCAAAAAAGCGAAGGCTGTCTGCGCGACGCACTATCCATGCTCGACAGGATTGCCAGTTTTACCGACGGAAAACTGACCTACGCTTCTACCATGGAACACCTCTCCATGCTGGATGCGGAATTTTATTTCGGGCTTACGGATTTGCTGCTGAGCCAGGATGTGAGCGGCACATTGCTGATGCTGGATGGCGTGCTGGAAAGGGGTTTCGAAGGGCATATCATCATCCAGGGGCTTGCGGAGCATTTGCGGAACATGCTGCTTTGCAAAGACAAGCGGATGGTGAAGCTGCTCGACATTCCTTCCGAACATAAAAACCTTTACCTCGAAAAAGCCTTGCAGATTCCGCCTGCATTTATCATCTCTGCATTGCATCAGTTGAATGACGCAGAGCAAAATTTCAGAAACGCTACAAACCGAAGGCTACATGTAGAAATGTGCCTCATCCGGCTTTGCTACTTGCAGCAGGTAATAAATCCGGAGGTAAAAAAAAATCCCTTTCCTGAACTCCCCGTCGTAAAAAAGCAAACTTCTTTTCCTGAAACGCAACCCACGGCAACTATTGTTTCAGAGCCTGAAATATCCCCGAAACCCTTACCCGAAGCGGAAAAGACATCCTTGCCCCAACCAGCAAAGCCGGAAGAAACTCCATTGCCTGCTTCAAAAATTCGCCGGCTATCAAAAGATATTTTGCAAGACTTAGACGCCGCCATGCAGGTGGAAGCACCAAAGGATGAAGCGCCTTCCCGTGAACTTACGGAAGAGGAAGTGGAGCGTTTGTTTGCGCAGTTTACGGAGCAACTGAAGGCAGAAAATAAGAGTGTGCTCCATGCGCAGTTTTGCGTGATGAAGGCGGTGCTCAGTTCGGCGGATGAAGTGCGGATTGTAGCCCCCAATGCACTTTGCGAAGAATATGCACGTTCCCAAAGAGATTTGCTGATACAATATTTCAGGAAAGAAACTGGGGTGATGGTGCGGGTGGTAACGCAGGTAGACGCGACAGCCGTACCGGATAAAATGCCCGAAAACGTGCTGAGTAAACAAGAAATTTATGAGCGGATGGCACTGCAAAATCCTAATCTGGCAAAGTTGAAAGATGCATTGGGACTGACGCTAGATTATTAGGCAGCAGGTTTTTTATAGAAATACTTTGTTTTATCAAAAGGAAGATTATTTTTGCGGCTTAACAAAAACCTTTTTAAAAACAATTTCATGAGAAAATCAATTTACGCAATCCTATCAGCGGTTGCAATTGTTGCCGTTGTCGCTTCCTGCAATGTGAAGGACACTATTAAGAATGCCATCAAAGTTTCTTTCACTACAGATGCAGTGGAAGGACAGTTTACCGTGCCGCCTATCACAAACACAAGCACGGAGCAAAGCCTGGGTGCACTTACTTACAACCTGAATCTTGACAGCACTATTAAAGCAGAAACCAACAATGAATTTTCGATTAGCGACATCAACACTGTAAAACTGCAATCTGCAGTAGCATCTATCCAAAACCCTGATTCTGCAAATAACGTAGCCAATTTTGAAAGTGCTATTTTACGCCTCACTTCCTCTAATGCACCAGAAATCAACTTGCAGATAGATAACATTCTCGACACGTATGCCACTAAATTTGTCTTTCCTGTAGCGGATTTGCCGAACCTGCAGGGCTATCTTTCCGGCGGAAACTACACTTACGAACTGCGCGGAAAACTGCGTCGCCCCACCACCAAAGACCTGACCGTTAATTTGCGCGTAGGCATTCTGGTAGAGAAAAATTAAGCGCATTATTTAAAGCGCTTTTTGAAAGTTGCATTCATTTTTTGAGTGCAACCTTTTTTATTGAGCGGGTTATTTTTCGCAGTTCTACGCCTTTCAACAATCCAACAGATTGGCAGCGTGCAATCGATTGTTCTGTTTCATTTTTTTGAAATGAATGAAGGTGCGGGGAGTGATTTATTATTGAATACCAGGTCAGCGACGCGCAAAAACGCCAGCAAATGAGTGCAAAACCTTCCCGTGGCTACGGGAACGAAAAAAAACCGTTTGGCGGCTTCCCGTGTCCACGGCATGGAAAAAAACATGTTTGGCGGCTTCCCGTGTCCACGGCATGGAAAGAAAACCGTACGATGGCTTCCCGTGGCCACGGGAAGATACCTTGAGGTTTCACCCAACTAAATATCAATAAAGGAAGAAGCAGCAATAAAATATTTTTGATAATCTTACCACGACTCCGCACATTTATCGTCTAAAATAAAAAAAGCCCCGCAGGGTAGCGAGGCTTTTAAACAAATAGTTTTGGTTAGTAAAATCAATAAACAATCACTGATTTTGTTTCCTCTTTACCCTCAAAACTGAACTTCAGTTTGTAAACGCCTGCATTGAGGTCGCAGAGGTGAAGGTGCCCGTTATTAAATCCCGGGAACGCCTGCATTTTCGTATAAAGCACATTTTTGCCGCCTGTATTGTAAACCGTTACCTCCATCAAGCCTTCGTTTTCGGCATTAAACTGAATCATTAGTTGTTCCGGGCGCGTTAGGGGGTTTGGTCCCATTTTCAAAATAAGCTTGCCGTTTTCAAAAGTATTTTTGAGTGTAGTCGTGTTAGAAAAAGTGATGCTTCCATTATCCTCATAAATGGCAAGCTGATAAAACACATAACGCGTCTCCGCTACAGCCACGTCGGAATAATTGTAAGTAGCTGCTTCGCTTCCCTGCGCATTTAAAGTAGCCAGGTCGGTGAAGTGCACGCCATCGGTGCTGCGCCTTAAAACAAAGCGGTTAATGTTTACCTCGTTATACGTGTTCCACAAAATGCTGACGGATTTATTTTGCGCCATGCTTGCCGAAAAAGTACCCATGCGCAGTGGCAACGGATTGGTGGCTACGAAACTGGCTGCCATCCCACTGCCTGAACTATTGCCGTGAATGCTGCAATAATAATTGTACGTTCCGGCAACGGTAACTTTATAATCATAAATCCGGGGCGTAGAAGAAGGCGCACCGCTGAAGATAAGCGCAGCACCAACAGGAATTACACTTCCGGTAGAAATAGCATCGTGAAAGCCGCTGATGAAATTGTAACGAATAGTATCACCTACGTTAACGGTCGGATTTACGGGGTTAAACTGATTGTTGGCAACATTTACGATTGTGATGGCTGCCTGCGTTGCACTTAATGAAAAGATGCAGGAAAGGAGGAGTATTGTTTTCTTCATAAAAAATGTGTGTTAGCGTTCAAAACTAAAGCATTAAAAAGGGAGTTGCAGAAAAATTAATCCGGCGGTGCAGTTTTAGGGCTTTCTCTGTCCTTTAATTCTTTTCTTTGTGCGCCCCTGATGTTGCTTTCTATTATCATCCCCACTCTTAACGAAGAACACCATATTGAAGCCTGTTTGCAACGATTACGGCAGGGTGCGAAAGGCATTTTGCACGAGCTGATTGTGGTGGATGCGCCCGGCACAGATGCCACAGCAAAACTTGCAGAAAGTGCCGGAGCTAAAGTGATTAAAGTAGCGAAACGCGGTCGTGCTTTCCAGATGAATGCAGGCGCAGCGGCAGCAAAAGGTGACCTGTTTTATTTTGTTCATGCCGATGCAGAGCCGCCTGCTTCTTTTGCTTCCGACATCCTTCAGGCAGTGCAGGAAGGATATAATCTTGGCAGGTTTCGTTTTCGTTTTGTTTCTGAAAGATTGCTGCTGAAAATGAACAGTTGGTTCACACGGTTTGATAAAGACTGGGTGAGCGGAGGGGATGAAACCTTATTTATTACCCGTGCATTGTTCGAGAAATTGAACGGCTATGATGAAACGTTTGTGATAATGGAAGAGTATGACCTGGTGAGGCGTGCGCGGATGCTGGAGCCATACAAAGTGATTCCCAAAGCCGTAAATGTTTCTGCCCGCAAATACGATAACAACACCTGGCTGCGCGTGCAGATAGCCAATTACAAAGCCTTCCGCATGTTTAAAAAAGGCATTGCGCCTGAGCAAATCCGCGACATGTATTATCGCCATCTGAAGCATCGCGACACAAAATGAACGGCTTCTTTAAAAATAAAACCGTTTGGATAACCGGCGCATCATCCGGCATTGGCGCAGCATTGGCATTGGGCTGCGCAAAGGCAGGCGCAAAACTGATTCTTACCGCAAGAAACTATGAAAGGCTGCAAGGCGTGAAAACACAATGCATGGAGTACACGGCATTTTGCGAATTGCTTCCCGCAGATTTATTAATTGCTGAAACGCTTGCGCAGCTTGCCATCCAGGCCATTGCAATTTTTGGAAAGATTGACGTGCTGATAAATAATGCCGGCGTCACACAGCGGGCTTTAGCTGCGGAAGCCACATCGCAATCGGAAAGGGAATTAATGGAAATCAATTTTTTTGCGCCGGTGCTGCTCACTAAATTTTTGCTGCCGCATCTTTCCGAAAACCAGGGAAGCATAGCCGTTGTCAGCAGTATGGCAGGTTTAATGGGCTTCCCGAAACGCTCCGCATATGCTGCTGCAAAACATGCCTTGAAGGGATATTTTGAAACGCTGCAACTGGAAGAAACACAGGTGGCTATTACCATCATAAGTCCGGGGAGGATACGCACGCCCATTTCTTATTCGGCGCTCACGGCCGGTGGCGAAGCGTTTGGCAAAATGGATGCGGGGCAGGCAAACGGCATTCCTGCGGATGAATGTGCAAGGCGGATTTTAAAAGCAATTGCGAAAAAGAAAAAGCACATCATTATTGCCAAAGAAGAACAATTGCTTTTCTGGATTTGGTGGTGGATGCCTTTTTTTTACTACAAAATTGCAAGGCGCGCAGGCTTAAAAAACGAAACTTTTTAAAACGCACTGACGTATATTGAGACTTCCCAAAAAATAATGCATCACCACATCACCGGCATACAGCAAATTGGAATTGGCGTAGAAGATGCACGCCTCGCTGCGCTTTGGTACAAGAAGCATTTTGGAATGGACACGCTGGTGTTTGACGACATAGCCAATGCTTCGCTGATGACGCAATACACGGGCAACACAATGTATGAGCGAAGGGCAATGCTCACCATGAACATGAGTGGTGGCGGGGGTTTTGAAGTATGGCAGTTTCAGAATAGGAAGCCTTTACCTTATAAAATGCAGCCCCGCTATGGCGACATTGGCATCTTCGCAGCGAAGCTTAAATGTGCGGATGTTGGGGCGGCGCATGTTCATTTTAAATCCTGTGGACTGCCGGTTTCTTCCATTGAAAGCGATGCTAAAAACGACCCGCATTTTTTGGTGCAGGATGCGTTTGGAAACTATTTTGACATAGTAAGCGGCAACCACTGGTTTAAGAAAAACAGAAAAAAAATAAACGGCGGCGTAACGGGTGCTGTGATTGGCGTGAGTGATATGAATGCGGCATTGCGTTTCTATAAGATTTTGTTGCCAAAAGCGGAAATAATTTATGACGTTGAAGAAGCCGCAGCATTTCAGGAAAATGAGGAAGCAGTAGAGTGCCGGAAAGTGTTGCTCAGTCTGCACCCAAATGGCGAAGGCGCTTTTCAGAAATTACTTGGCTCCATAGAACTGGAACTGGTACAAAGGCTGGATGGCAAACAACGCAGGATTTTTGAAAACAGGTTTTGGGGCGATTGCGGCTTCATTCATGTATGCTTCGATGTGTTGCGGATGGATGCCCTTAAAAGCCATTGCGCTTCAAAAGGATTTCCCTTTAGTGTTGATAGTGCGGGTTCGTTTCCGATGGAAGATGCTGCGGGCAGATTTGGCTATGTAGAAGACCCTGACGGTACGCTGATAGAACTGGTAGAAACCCACAAAATTCCCATCCTTAAAAAAATGGGCTGGTATCTTAATCTTAAAAAACGAACCGCTGAAAAGCCGCTGCCTGACTGGATGATAAGCATGATGGCGCTCAGCAAAGTGAAGTAATTATTTCAGCACTGCGGCTGTAGTTGTGTCTTATTTTTCACGCTACAAACCATTTGTAACACCAGGTAAGCAAAGGCAAAACAATCAGCGCCGACAGCCAGTAAATCTGCCCTGAAAAGAATACCAGAAAGCCACTCACTAAAATCAGAAAAAGCGGGTATACTATCAGCAATAAACCAAAGAGCACGGAATCAAAAAACACAGAACCGGCAGTTTTCTTTTTAGCGATTTTGCGAAGCAGATAATACAACCAGTATTGCGAAAGCCAGGCAATTGCAGCAGGTGCAAAAAGCAAGGTTCTGCGAAGTTTTTTTTGGGTGAAAGGCTGGTTGCTGGCTTCTTTAGAAACGATGCATTTTTCGATTTCATCCCGCAATTGTCCGTTCAGATTTTTATAGAAAGCCGCTTCATTTTCGTCAGTTACCTGACGGTGATTTATTGCTGCGCCGTATTGAATGAAAACTTGTTTTGGCACTGCATCATAAGAACTGTATGAAATGCCCATTGTCTGCACTTCCATTTCTGATAAATTCAGTTCATTCCATGCGCGGAAAGCAAGCCTTGCTGTTCCTTTTTTGAGCGCCCGCAACTTCCATTCATTCACACAAATGCCTTCGGAAAAAATCAGCACGCTGCCACCATTTTCCAGCACTTTCAAACACTCCAAAAATGATTGGTCATTGGCGCTCAGGTTTTCTTTTCCTTCGCTTAACCTGAAAATTGGAATGAGGTGCATGGCTCTTAGAATGCGCGCAGCAGAAGGGTTTTTAAAAGCATCGCCCCGCGCCAGAAAATGAAGCGTGCGCGGATAAAATGCGCCGATAATCATAGCATCCAGAAAGGAATTGGGATGATTGCAGGCAAGGATGGCAGAGGCAGGAAAACGGAAATTTTTTGCCTGCCGTATTTTAATGCTGCTGCAATAAAAATGCAATCCTATGCGCACCCACATTTTCAGGAAAAAATAAAAAACAGGCATCTTTATCTGCTAAAAATAAGCTTCATAACCAACCGGGCGGAAGGTCTTTTTCTTCGTCCACATCAGACAATGCGGGCAACGAAAAAAAGGAAAGGTTTTGTGTGTGAATGGCATTAATGGTTTTTTCAAAAACGCTATTGCTGCTCCATTCAATTCCGCTGAAAAGTGCGCTGTTTAAGGTTTTCATCCCTAATAAATAATAGCCGTCGTCTGTAGCCCGGCCTATTACAATATCATTTTCAGATAGCTTCTGAAACGCTTCTTCGAGCATGTTTTCATTCAATCCGGGGCAATCACTACCAATAATAATCACCCGTTTAAAACCTTTTTCAAAAAGCGTTTGGAATGCCGATTCCATTTTCATTCCCAAATCGCCTGCCGCCTGCAATAACTGAGGAAATGGATTCCAGAATTTATCTGTGACATTTTCTGTTAGAAAAATGAATGGACTACAGTTTGTCTGCTCCGCAATTTCTTTGGTGTGCCATAGTAGTCTGATGTAAATCTCAAGCGCTTTTTCTTCGCCAATGGTTGCTGCAAGGCGCGTTTTCACCTTGCCTTTTTCAGGCTTTCGCGCAAAGATGATGAGGGCATTTTCAGCAATCATGAAGCAACCTGTCCGCCGCAACTGGAGCCGCTTCCGGCTGTGCATCCATAGCAATGCTGGTTTAGTTCAATGGCTCTGTCATGCAATGCGTCGGTATTAAATGTTGAAACGTGTTGAGATTCTTTGCAACTCACTTTCAATTCCAGCATCTGGTTAAAATCGCAGTCGTAGAGATAGCCATCCCAACCCACGGAAATCGTGTTGCGGCACATAACGTTGAATGCAGCGGAAGGATTAAAAGCCTGCACCAGTTTGTCCATATACTTCTCATAATTGCCGCTCAGCAAAAGATACTGGAGATACCGGCTGATGGGCATGTTCGTAATCGCATACAGGTTGTTGAAAGAAATGCCGAACTGCTTCATCAATTCTGCTTTGTATTCTTTTTGCAGCGCGTCCTGATTTGGCGGTAAAAAAGCGCCTGCCGGATTGTAAACCAAATCAAGCAAAAGTCCGCTTCCTTCTTTTCCATAACCCACTTCGTTCAGCATTTGCAGCGCTTTGATGGAATGCTGAAACACGCCGTCGCCCCGTTGTTTATCAGTGCGGTCTTCCGTGAAAGAGGGTAGGGAAGAAACGACTTCGATGTTGTGTTTTTTATAGAATTCAGGGAGGTCGTGGTATTTTTTGTTGGCAAGAATAATGGTGAGGTTGCAACGTACAATCATATGCTTTCCGAGCTTGCTTACTTCTTCCACAAACCAACGGAAATTAGGGTTCATTTCAGGAGCGCCTCCGGTCATGTCAACCGTGGTTAACTCAGGATTATTGCGCAGGACATCAAGGCATTGAAGCATGGTTTCCTTTGTCATTATTTCCTTGCGGTCAGGCCCTGCATCCACATGGCAATGCTGGCACACCTGATTGCACATTTTGCCGAGGTTCATTTGGAAAATCTGCAGTTCAATGGGGCGTAGCGGGAAAAGTCCAATGGCCTCAAGCTTTTGCTCAAATGCAGGATGACCTTCGGAAACGTCGCTTTCGAGAATACTTAATTGCCGGTTTACCTGAGAAAGTTTGTCGCCGCGGGCTTTTAAAGATTTGGTTTGCTTCATTAGTTGGGAAAAGGAAAATGCCTGAAATGAGATTAGGCAACTTGTTTTTTATAAGAACGATGTTGTAGGATAAAATGATTTTAAACCGTTCTTAAAATATCTATAAACAAAAATAGAACCGGAAACCTGTAAAAGTAAACGGATTGGCAGAGACGCAGAAATCCGTTCCCATATTTTAGGTAGAGATTACATTTTTGTGATGAAAACTGCGGAATTACATCGCTATCTCCTTCACCTTATTCATCATCTGCACGCCATGCACCAATGTGGCGCCTCCTCTGATGGCTGCAGAAACGTGAACGGCTTCCATCATCTGCGCTTCGCTCCATCCTTTTTCATAGGCATCGCTGCTGTAAGCATCAATGCAATAAGGACACTGAACGGCATGGGAAACGGCAAGTGCGATCAGGGATTTTTCTTTAGCAGTGAGGGCGCTGTCGGCAAAGACATTCCCGTACCAGTCAAAAAATTTATCGGCAAGTTCTTTTTGGTATTCGCCGACTTTCACAAACTTGCCGAGGTCTTCAGCGTTGTAATAATGATTGGACATTTTGTTTGTCGTTTTTTGTTTTTGAAATAAAATGCTTTTTTCAGGCGAGGAAAGCTCTTTAAATACTAACCGACTTATGAACCTGTGTACGGACTTGATACTTGATACTTACTACTTGATACTTAAAACTCACTCCACATAATTATCCAAATAAAGCTTCCAATTGTACTGCTGAAAAGAAATGGAAGCTTTGCTTTCTTCTGGAATGATTTCTAGTTTTTTAAGCAATTTCCTCATGCCTTTTTTACCACCAAAATCAGCCCTGAACCAACCCATAAAAGCTGGCAAAGCAATGGAGTCTTTTTTCTGGTCATAATTAGTTTCTGCTTTGAGATGTCCGAGGGTGGCAACATTTAATTGTTCGTCTATTTTTTCAGCTTCGTAATATGCAATTGGCGGGCAGCTTTTAGCTCCGCAATTTAAAGCAAAATGAATGCGGGAATCCAGCTTATCCACCCTAAATTTTTTCTCAAAAGAGCCTGGAAATATTTTGTTGAAGTAGCCGTAGCTCCATTTTATTTTATTCCTGCGGAGGATGCCATGTTCAATATTATCGAGGCTTAGTTTTTCACCGGCTATGGTGATGAGTTTTTTTGAAAAAAAAGCGTTGCGGTTTTTGTATCGCTCCGGTTTGTCGTGCAAGGCAAGCTGAGTGGTTGCGTTGTAAACGTTAATCCAGAAAGCCAGCCTTTTATCGTCTGTGTTCAATGCATTTTGGAGTTCTTTTTCAGGCACGTTTTTAAGAAGGATGAGAAAGCTGTCAACCGGTTCCCCCACGCGCGCTCCATACAATAATTCCTGCGAAATCTTTACCATTGAATCATCTGCATTTGGCGCTGCGAAAGAAAAATGAGACGCCGCGAAAAAAATTATAAAAGTGCAAAGCTGCAGCGGTTTAAACATCGGCAGAAAGATACGCAATAACTTCACGGGCGGATTAAAAAAAGCCCAACCTGCGCACTATTATTTATGACTGCTGATACCTTACTTACACAGCTTGAAGAAACATTCCAATTCCTGAAACCGTTTGCTCAGAATGCCCCATCTGCGGGCGTTGTGCTGGGCACAGGTCTTGGTGCTTTAGTGAACCACATGAAGGTGGAGCACGCCATCCCTTACAAAGAGATTCCGCATTTTCCGGAAGCAACGGTAGAATTTCATGAAGGCAAACTTTTGTTTGGAACGATTGATGAAAAGCGTGTAATCGCCATGCAGGGGCGCTTTCATTTTTATGAGGGATACACGATGCAGCAGATTACTTTTCCGGTGCGCGTGATGCAGCAACTGGGCGTAAAAAATTTGTTGCTCAGCAATGCAGCAGGAGGCATAAATGCGGATTTCAAAAAGGGTGATCTTGTGGTGATTGACGACCACATTAATTTGCAAACAGACAACCCGCTTCGTGGACTCAACAATCCAAAATTTGGTTTACGCTTTCCGGATATGAGCGCGCCTTACGACAAAAGATTGATGGAAATACTTTTTTCAAAAGCTGCGGATCTGGGTTTGAAACTTAAAAAAGGCGTTTATGCTTCCGTAATTGGTCCGAACCTTGAAACCCGCGCTGAATACCGTTTTCTAAAGATTATTGGTGCAGATTTAGTGGGCATGAGTACCGTGCCTGAAGTGATTGTTGCTGCACAAATTGGGATGCCCTGCGCGGCTGTTTCTGTAATTACGGATGAATGCGATCCGGAAAATTTGCAGCCTGTGGATATTCAGGAGATTATTGCGATAGCAGGGAAAGCGGATGAAAAACTAAGCGCTTTATTTGCTGCTGCTATCAGCGGTCTTTAAATTTTTTGGATGCCCGATTTACTTTCTTTTTTAAAAACGTTGCAGCCATTTTTAATTGGGGGTGCTTTTGGGTTATTGTATTTGGCGGAGCATGTGTTCCCGCAAAAAAGCCATGGCATCAACCGTCCGCACGATTTGAAAAATCTGGCAGTGGGCATCTTCAATTTTGTGCTGGTTTTTTTGGTTGGAATTTATTATCAGAAGGGAATCGTTTATTTAGAAGCGCATCATTTCGGGCTTTTCAATTTGATAGAATTGCCGTTTGTGCTGCGCATTTTTTTGGAATTGTTGCTGCTTGACTTGTTTATGTATTGGTGGCATCGTGCTAATCACACACTTCGATTTCTGTGGAAATTTCATCGCTTTCATCACACGGATACAGACCTGAACAGCACGTCAGCACTGCGTTTTCATACCATTGAGCTTTCGCTGAGCTACGTTGCACGGTTACTTGTTTTTCCATTATTGGGTTTCAGTTTTCTGGGGATTATTATTTATAGTCTCGTGTTTACGCCGGTTGTGGTGTTTCATCATTCCAGTGTGCGGATCAATAAAAAAAAGGATGCTTTTTTTCGCCGTTTTATTGTGACGCCGAGAATGCACCGCGTTCATCATTCCATCATCAGGGAAGAAACGGACAGTAATTTCAGTTCTGTGTTTCCCTGGTGGGATAAAATTTTCGGAAGCTTCATTAAACCTTATGCGGAGGATGTGGAATTCGGGACAACCTAAAGAAAGTTGCACGTTTTCATCATAAAAGAATAAAAATTTCTTTCCGGATTTTGCTATTTAAATTTTAGCGCCTACATTTGCGCCGGCAATAATGCTTGTTAACAATCTTTAATCAAAAACAAAGACAAATGAAAAAGACATTCTTAGTACTTG
The DNA here is from genome assembly GCA_965218185.1 of Flavipsychrobacter sp. Lineage (GTDB taxonomy): Bacteria > Bacteroidota > Bacteroidia > Chitinophagales > Chitinophagaceae > JAFIGV01. The sequence goes on along the minus strand of CBDCKE010000008.1, from coordinate 47,751 downwards.
CAGCAGCAGCGTTTTTCGCTTCCTGCGGAGACAACGCAGACACAGACGACAACATGGCTGACACTGCTATGATGATGGAAGCGCCTGCCGCTGAAACAGCACCCATGACAAACGATGCAATGATGCACGATGGCATGATGATGATGAAGGACGGAAAAATGATGATGATGAAAGACGGTCAGATGATGGCTATGGATCACGACATGAAAATGGACAACGGAACAATGGTTATGATGAATGGTGAAGTAATGCACGCAGATGGCATGAAGCACCAAATGTCTGACGGTATGATGGTGGACGCCGAAGGCAACATCATGAACGCTGATGGCACAATGATGCCTCACGAAGAAATGAAATAGTCAAACTTCTAAAACACTTTCTAAAATAGTCCCGCTTTTGGGGCTATTTTTTTTACGTCAGGGTCATCGCTGAATTATATGCTTTTCAGTTTTAAAAAAAGTTTTTACAGGAAGCTTTTGAGAGTTCGTGATTTACTTATACCATTTCCCCACCCAACCTTTGAGTTTAGATTAGTGTTTTTAGGTTTATGCCAAAGACACTGTCCATTATTACCTGCCACTTTAAAACCTGTGGGGATAGCCGTAAAGCGGATTAAATTTAAGTATTGTACAAAAGCTTTGATGAATGGAGTAGCAACGAGAAAAAAAAGAGAAAGATGAAGATGTTCCGGTTGCTTTGATGTGAAAAAGTAGATCATCACCATCCGGAGAAAAAATATCAGTAACACGCCGACACCTAAATCGGCATCAAGGTCATCCGGCGCAAAGGATAACGTTTATGTTTTTTTGATAAAAGACAGATCGGCAATTATTTGGTTCTCCCAGTCTTTTTCGTGTTTTGCTGTTATTCTTTTTCTCAAAAAAAAGCGTTTATTCAGCCAAAGACATAGCAATCATCTCCGCAATGTCCATCACTTTCACATCGTCTTCCCGCTCCTTATTTTTCACACCGTCTGATAACATTGTGGTGCAAAAAGGACAATTGGCTGCAATAATGTTTGCCCCTGTACTCATCGCCTCTTCGGCACGTTCAAAATTTACACGGGTTGTTCCGGCTTCTTCTTCCTTAAACATTTGCGCACCGCCTGCTCCGCAGCATAATCCGTTGCTCTTGCAGCGTTTCATTTCTACCAGTTCCACATCTAACGCCTGTAGCAATTCCCGTGGCGCTTCGTAAATATTGTTGCCTCTGCCCAGGTAGCAGCTATCATGGTAAGTGATTTTCTTTCCTTTAAATGCTCCGCCTTCTTTTAATTTAATTCTGCCCTCATTAATCAATCCCTGAAGGAACGTAGTGTGATGAATTACCTCATAATTTCCCCCAAGTTCCGGGTATTCATTTTTAAGAATATTGAAGCAGTGCGGACAAGCAGTAACTATTTTCTTTACACCGTAGCCATTCAAGATCTGGATGTTATTGTATGCCATCATCTGAAATAAAAATTCATTGCCGGCACGCCGGGCAGGGTCGCCGGTACACATTTCTTCTTTTCCCAGAACGGCGAATGCGATACCTACTTTATCAAGAATGTGGGCAAATGCTTTGGTGATTTTCTGTGCCCGCTGGTCGAAACTGCCTGCACAACCCACCCAAAAAAGTACTTCAGGGGTTTCGCTGTTGGCGGCATAAGTGGCCATGGTTTTGATGGTCATAATGTGGGTGGTTCTATAATGGAAAGAATGTGGTTGACGTATTCGTGAAGTTCCGGCACCTTGTCAGTAACAATTGACCATAAAATTCGAAGTCGATCCCGAAGTTCTCATGCGCTATAAAACTTCTAAAAGCCACCACATTTTGCCACGGAATGTCTGCAAACCGCGCTTTTAAGCCGTCACTTACATGGTTCGACGCTTCGCCAATAATTTCCAATTGCCTTTCAATGGCTAATCTCAAGGTGATGTTATCGGTAATTACTGTTTTTTCTTTTCCTTGAGTTTGCTCGATGATGTATGCAGATGCATTACGAATGTGCCCTAATCGAACTTCGTCCCTAATCTTTTTCATACAATTTTATCTTTTCAGCGTTAACATAAGGAGCTATGGACGGAGATAAGCCGTTAACGCTTACTAAATCAACTTTTCGCCCGAGCAATCTTTTTAAATCTTCCTGCATTTCCAGGTAATGGTAAAAATCAGCTCCTCCACTTTTGTAATCTAAGTCTACAAGAATATCAATATCACTGTTCGCGTCTTCCTCTCCGCGTGCGAAGGAGCCAAACAAATAAGCACTAAGTACCGGCTTGCTGTAAAAATACTTTCTCAATATTCCTGAAATTAATTCCTTATTCATAATAATTTATTTTGCTACACTCGCCGGCATATTCGGATGTGCAGGATTTACAACCAATTTTAAAGTTGCAGGATGAATTAATAAGTCCATATCTTCTAATGGTATAGCACCTAACAATACTTCGTCGCCCAACACCATAGCCCCAACAAAACAAGTCCGGTTTTCCCATCTAATTTGAATCGGACCCACATAACTGCAAAGTTTAGATTCTCCGTTTGCGAAAGTAACCGGACGCTGGTCTATTTCTTCCAAGGACAATTGATGCGCAACTGCCTGAGGAATACATAAATGCAAAGCACCCGTATCAACTAATGCATTTAAAGAAATAGCGCTCAAAGTTCCCTCCTTTGGGTTAGAAAGCGTAAGATTTGTTCTACTTATTCCCATATTATTATTTAAGCTTCCATCTCCGCTATCCATTTATCCCGGTCGTCCGGACTAAACTTCCAGGGTGCCATGTTATTTTCAATATTACTGCTCATCATGTTCCATTCCTGCGGTGCGTTGCTTTCTTCCATAATTAAGTAACGGCGCAATTGATTGATAATATTTAATGGCTCAATCCCAACCGGGCAAGCTTCCACACAAGCTTGGCAAGTGGTGCAAGCGCGCAATTCTTCCGTCGTTATGTAATCATGCACCAGTGCTTTTCCATCATCCACAAAAGTTTTATTTTGGTTGATGTTTCGCCCCACTTCTTCCAATCGGTCGCGGGTATCCATCATTATTTTTCGGGGTGAAAGCGCCTTTCCTGTAATATTTGGCGGACAAACGTCCGTGCAACGTCCGCATTCCGTGCAGGAATAAGCATCCAAAAGGTTTTTCCACGAAAGGTCCTGAACATCTTTTGCTCCAAATCGCTGATGCTCCGGGGCGGATTCAGGTGAGGGCGGTGCTAGTTCCGGCTGCATCATGTAAAGCACTTCATTCTGAATTTCTGGCATGTTGCGCATTTCGCCTTGCGGAATTATGCGGGTGTAATATGCATTCGGGAAAGCCAGGATAATGTGGAAATGTTTGGAGTAAGGCAGGTAATTAAGGAAGGCAAGAATCCCAAGAATATGTCCCCACCAGCAAATCCGCTCCAGCACCATCAGGGAATTGGTTGACATGCCATCCAACATACCCGCAAACATGCCGCTCACCAAAAAGGAATACACATGTTCCCCTTGTTCCCGCTGCATAATTTCCTGGTCGGCAATGTTCATAAGCAGCAACATACTCATCAGCGCTACTTCAATGTAAAGGATGTAATTCGCATCATTTTTGGGCCAGCCTTCCAGTTCCTTCATTGCTAGCCTGCGCACTTTTAAAACGTTGCGGCGAATTAAAAACACAATTACGGAAATCAGCACAAGCACTGCCAGAATTTCGAAAAATGAAATCACGAAAGGGTAGAAGCCGCCCAGGATGTTTCCGAGAATGCGATGTGTCCCAAACACGCCATCAACCAGTATTTCAAGCACTTCTACGTTTATGATGATGAAGCCGGCATACACGAAAAAATGCAGAATCGCAGGGATGGGGCGTTTAAACATTTTCTTTTGCCCGAGTGCCAGCAGGAACACATTTTTCCATCTTGCAGCAGGGTCGTTGTTCAGATTTTCTTCTCTGCCCAAAAAAATGTTTCTTCGTATTTCCCTGATTTTTTTTACAAAAAGAAACGTGGCAAAAGCGGCTACGAGAAGGAAAAGAATTTGCTGAAAAACGTGCATGAAAGCTGGCTTTGTAAACGATGGGCTAAAGTAATTTCTTTTTGCTGAAAAAATAGTTTAACGACTTTTTGTTCACCCGCCTGCCATAAAAGAAGTAGGTTTGAAACCATTGATTTTTACAAATAATGAAGCACTTTTTCAGGCTTTGCATAAGCCTTGTTTTTTTATTGCTTTTTTCAGAAAAAACAATTGCACAGAATGACGGAAAACCAGGCCTCGCTCAAATGGATGACACCCTGGCATTGGTAGCAGATTCTATGTTCACCTGTTTTATTCCGGATGAACGCCCGCTCTATTGCGAGAAGTTTATAAGAGGACTTGTGCGTGCATTAAAAACACCCAATTCTTATGCTTACGCTTTTCCGAAATTGCGGGAGAAAATAAACATCATTGCACCGGAAGACGGCAGCTTCAGGATTTTTAATTGGGTGATTGCGCCATCTCAAAATTCCCGCCGGTATTATGGCGCTGTGCAAATGCCCGGGGAACATTTGAAACTATTTCCGCTGATTGACTATTCGCCAGAAGTTGCCAAGGATTTTACCGACAGCATTTTTACCAACACAAAATGGTACGGTGCGCTGTACTATCGCATCATCAAAACAGAGCAAAACGGGGAGCCTTTTTATACTGCTTTGGGATTGAATGCAGGCAGCCCCATTGCCAACAAAAAAATTATGGAACCGCTGATTTTTGAGCAGGATAAAATAGTGTTTGGTGCGCCGGTTTTTGCAGTGAAAAATGAGCTGAACCAGCCTATAAATCGCTTTGTGATGGAGTATAAAAAAGACATTCAGGCTTCCATGAATTGGGACAACAATCAGAAGCTCGTTTATTTTGACCGGCTTGTTTCATCCGTTAACGACCCGAACCGAAAATATACTTTTGTGCCGAGCGGTCAGTACGATGGTTTTAGATGGAGCGATGGGCAATGGCAGTTTGTGGCGGATTTAATTCCGGTTCAGAATTTTAAAGATGGTGAAGCTCCTGCGCCATCCCCGCTCATTCAAAAACAAAAATAGCTTTGCCTTTAAAGCCGAAAACTTTAGTTTTGCAAATTCAATTTTCAATTTTTTTTTGAACGCTGATTAATTGGTCCTGTAGCTCATCTGGATAGAGCGACAGCCTTCTAAGCTGTAGGTACCAGGTTCGAGCCCTGGCGGGATCACTTTCATTTTTAGAATGCCTTCGCTTTTTGGTGGAGGTTTTTTATTTTCCGGCGAGTATTTTTTGTGCTAATGCTGACGCACAATTTTCTCCATCAATTGCTGCGCTCACAATGCCTCCTGCGTATCCCGCACCTTCCGCACAAGGAAACAATCCTTCCACTTCCGGATGTTGCAGGCTGACTTTATCACGTGGAATGCGCACCGGAGATGAAGTGCGGCTTTCTGTGGCTACCAACACGGCGTCATTAGTGAAATAACCTTTCATTTTTTTGCCAAATTCCTTCAATGCTTTTGCCAATGGAACTGTGATTTCTTTGGGTAATACTTCGTGCAGATTTATGGAGCAGATGCCCGGCAGGTAAGAACATTTTGGAAGTGTGGACGAGGAAATTTTTGAAACAAAATCAGTCATTCTTTGTGCAGGTGCCACCAAATTTCCGCCGCCTGCCTCAAAGCATTTTTGCTCCACCATTTGCTGATATTGAATGCCGCTAAGCGCCCCTTCAAAACCCTGTTTTTTGAAATCATTTTCATCTACCGTCACCACTGTTCCCGAATTGGCAAATGGATTGTTGCGCTTCGATGGGCTCCATCCGTTCACTACAATTTCATTGGGCGATGTAGCCGCAGGCGCAATGATGCCGCCCGGGCACATGCAAAAGGAAAACACCCCGCGGCCTTCTGTTTGAGATACTAATGAATAGGCAGCAGGAGGCAATAATTCATTTCTTACTTTGCAGTGGTAACGCGCCTTGTTGATCACTTCCTGCGGATGTTCAATGCGCACGCCGAGTGCAAAAGGTTTTGATTCTGTGCTTATTTTTTTGCGTTGCAGCAGTTCAAAAACATCGCGGGCAGAATGTCCGGTTGCAAGAATAATTGCTTTGCAGAAAAACGTTTCGGCTCCGTTTATTTCTATTCCTTTCAGCGTTTTATTTTTCAGAAAAATGTCGGTCAGCTTTGAGTCGAAATGCACTTCACCTCCGCATTCAACAATGGCATCCCGCATTTTGGTAATAATGTTTGGAAGCTTGTTTGTGCCGATGTGCGGGTGTGCTTCAAAGCGGATTTCAGGATTAGCGCCAAAGTGGATAAACAGTTCCAGAATGCGCTTTACGTCTCCTCGTTTGGTGCTTCGGGTGTAAAGTTTTCCATCGCTGTATGTGCCTGCGCCGCCTTCACCAAAGCAATAATTCGATTCTGGATTTACGATTCCGGACTTGTTCAGTAATGCCAAATCGCGCCTACGGCTTTTTACGTCTTTTCCTCTTTCAAAAATGATGGGTTTTATTCCCTGCGAAATCAATTTTAAGGCAGCAAAAATGCCTGCTGGTCCTGCACCAATTATCACGCCTTCCGGTGCATGTTGAACATTCTGAAGTTGCGGATCGAAGGTTTGACTTTCTTGTTTTTCAGCGCCGTTAAATACTTCAAGCAGAAGAATTATTTTGGGTTGCTTACCCCGTGCATCAAGGGAGCGTTTAAGAATGTTGAAACCACCGAGCGCACCAACCTTCAGCCGCAGGTAATTTTCAATTGCGGCACGAACTGAGGCATGTTCATTGGCAGCCGCAGGCGGCAGCGAAAGGGTAATAATTTGGGGCATGCGTTAGGTGTTTATCCTAAAAGCGGAGGTAGGCATATCGTTGTAATTCTGTCAAAGACCTTCAGGGACGAAATAAAAACACTTGCACGTCTTTAACTCGTTGAAAGCCTTTATCGGCGGTAAACAATGGCATATTATGCACAAAAGCTGATGCAGCTATGATAGCATCAGAAAGTTTGAGCCCAAATTGTAGGCGATATTTTCTGTAATGAAACTTGATTTCCTCAGAAATTGGAAGAATACTAGTCGATTGTAAAAACTCTTGAATTAACTCAAAATCGTTTTCTGTGAGTTTGGGATATCCAATAATTTCCAATTCTGTGATAAGAGAAATATGCACATGAGTATTCTGAAGAGAATGCGATAAATTATCGTTGCCTTTTAGCAGATAAATAGCAATGTTTGAATCAATTAAAATCTCTTTCCCACTCATCGCGAAGGTTTCGTTGAATTTCTAAAGGGTCTTCAGTAAATACATGCTTTAAAATACCGTTGAACTTTTTGGCGTTAAATACTTTTTTAGGTTGCAATTTTTGCTGCTCTTTATGAGCTGCTTCAAACATTTTACTTAATTCTTCGTTTGTGGTATTTTTATTTATCTCCCAAACCATAAAATCGATTTTTCGCAAAATTAAAGAAGTACTTCTAAATACCCTCGTTTATACTTTATTAAGCAAGAGAATTCCGCTTAAAATATCCGGTTACGGCTTTATTTCCTTCCAATAAATAGATGGCGATATTTGTATCAATCAGAATTTCCTCTCCCATTCTTCACGAAGTTTTCTTTGAATTTCTACCGGATCACCAATAAAAACCCCTTTCATACAGCCAACAAAATCTTCCCATTTTGGAGATGTGTCGTTCTTCTTTTTTTCTTCACTTATTTTATCAAGAATTTGATCAAACTCTTCCTTCGTGGTGTGTTTATCTATCTCCCAAACCATAAAATCGATTTTCCGTAAAATTAAGAAATCACTCCGAAACTATTTTGCTTTGTAAGCGGCTTTCACCTTGTCAAGATGCACTACAAACTTTGCCGTATTCGGATCATAAGAGTAGCCTTTGTCAGATAGTTGTTTTCCATCCTGATCCACGAAAAAATAAAAAGGCTGCGTGTTAGAATTAAATTTCGATGCCTGCAAATGCTCGTTCCAATCGCCAAGCGTAACCACTTTCGAACCCAGCTCCTTTGAAAAAAATTGTTCGCTTTCTGGCAGTTTGATTTTGTCCATGTCGCAATAAAGAGAGGCAATTACAAAGTCTTCTTTAAGGCGTTTCATCACTTCCGGCTGGCTCCATACTTGTGCTTCCATCTTTCGGCAGTTCACACAATTGATGCCTGTAAAATCCAGCATCAGCGGTTTGTCCAGTTCCTTTGCCGCAGCAAGCGCTTCTTCATAATCATAGTAGGTCACCAATCCGGATTGCACCACGACCGGCGGTTCATAAATCTTCATGTCAGCCACGTATTTTTTTGGAGCTAAGCCAGACCTAATTCCATTTTCACCACCGGCTCCGCCTCCACCTTTGCTCATCACAAAATCCTGTGTGCCCATAGGCGGCAAAAACTGCGACATGCCATTTAACGGAGCGCCCCACATGCCCGGCACCAGATAAATTGCAAAGGTGAAAGCTGCCATCGCCAGGAACAATCGCGTCAGTGAAATAAACTCCTGCCCATACACATTTTTAGGCGTAGCGTCATCGTGCGAAAGTTTGATTTTACCCAGCAGGTAAAGTCCGAGCAAAACGGCGAGCACAATCCAAATGGCAATAAAAACCTCCCTGTCCAGCAGGCGCCAACCCATGGCTAAGTCTGCATTGCTTAAAAATTTTAGCGCCAGCATCATTTCAAGAAAACCGAGCACCACTTTTATCTGATTAAGCCATCCGCCGGAAGTAGCCATTTTATTGAGCATTCCGGGGAAAATGGCGAAGAGCGCAAACGGCATGGCAAGCCCGATTGAAAACCCAAACATGCCCAACACAGGCCCGGCAATTCCACCCTGGCCTGCAAGCACCAGCAATGGACCGATAATGGGACCTGTGCAGGAAAACGAGACAATCACAAGCGTAAGCGCCATGAAGAAAATGCCGCCAAAGGAAGAAAGTCCGGCACGGGAATCTGTTTTGCTTGTCCAGGACGACGGCAAAGTAATTTCAAAAGCGCCAAGAAAAGAGATGCCGAAAATCACGAAAATGGCAAAGAAAAAAAGATTGGCAATCCAGTTTGTGGAAAGGTTATTCAAAGCATTGGCGCCAAAAATCAAAGAAATTAAAACCCCGAGAATGGTGAAAATGAGAATGATGGAAAGCGAATACCAGCCTGCATTCCGGATGCCTTCAGCCCGTGTTTTACTTCGTTTGGTAAAGAAGCTTACGGTAATGGGGATCATGGAATACACACAAGGCGTAAGTACTGCAAGAATGCCGCCTACCAAAGCCAGAAAAAAAAGTTTCAGCAGTGATTTTTGTTGTTCTTTTTTTTCGCCATCATTCTCAGTGAAATCATTGGCTGAAGCAACAGCGGTTTCAGATTTTTGCGTGTCGGAAATTGCAAGGTTGCTGTCTTGTATTTCTGCGCCGGTATCTGTCACAATTTGCTCCGAAGGCGTAATCAATGCTTCCGTTTTTTCCGGTGTGTCAAGAGCTGTTGTTTCCGTTTTTATTTTAAAACTGAAAGGCTTCGTAACGGGGTTCAGGCATTTTTCATGGTCGCAAACCTGATAAAAATATTCGCCTTTAATGGTAGCATCTTCTGCTACTTTTACGGTTTGCGTGTAGGTAACGCCATTTTCAAAATAATGCACGATGCCTACGCCCTCAATGTTTTCGGAAATCATTTTCTGATCTCCTTTTTCTTTTGTTTTGCCAATCAGCTTAACGCCTTTTGTTTTTTCAAAACGAAATTCCGGAGGAAGTAACAGCCCATCGCCACCGGGATTGAAGGAATATAAATGCCAGTCTTTTTTGAGCTTTACTTTGAAAATGAGATCATACAGGTCGCTGTCTTTTTTCTTTGTTTCAAAACTCCAGGTGGTTGGGTCTTTAATTATTTGCGCAGAAAGCTGTGGTGCAGAAAACAATAAAACCGGAAGCAAAAAAAGAAAAAGGCATCTGCGCATAATCGTTAAAAAGAGGAGTCTTTAAAGGTTGAATTTTCAAAAAAGAAAGTGCTTATTTCGGAATGTTGAAAACAAAAGGTTTTCTTTTTGGGGGGAAGGCAGATTTTATTGTTGCAAACCTGATATTCTTGCTCGCCTGAAATAACAGTCGCCGGTTTTGCTTTCACTTTTTGAACGTAGGTAACGGTTCCTTCAAAGTATCTGATCGGATTGTCTATTCCCGTCCATTTTTTCCGTGTGAAGTTTTCCCGATTCCTGCACTTTTCCGGCCAGTTTAACGCCATTATTTTTTGAAAAAACAAAGGAAGGTGGAATCAAAAATTCATCTCCCGGGTTTTGAGAGAAAATGTGCCAGCCGTCTTTTATGGATAGATGAAACACAAGTTCGTATTCATTCGTTCCCTGTCTTTTTTACATCGTAAGTCCACGTGGTTGGGTCAGCAATTATTTGAGAAAATGCGGGCGCTACAATTAGAAAACTAAGCAGAAACTGCGTTGCCTGAATGATTTTTTTCATGATGAAGGTTGGTATTGTTAATGAAAGACTGTAAAATTAATTTACCGGCTTCATTATGCAAAGCCTTGCTGGTAGCGCGTTCCGGATGGGGCATCATTCCAAACACGTTTTTTCCTTTGTTGCAAATGCCGGCAATATTATTGGTGGGAGCCATTTGGATTAGCATCTAAATGCACTGCTCCCGTTTCATCGCAATAACGGAAAAGGAATTTGATTATTGTCTTCCAGTCTTTTCATCGTTTCGGCATCAGCAAAATATCTGCCTTCGCCATGGGCCACCGGTATTTTCAGGATTTCATTACCAACATTAGCGCCAATCAAATTATCGGAAGATGCTGATTTCAGAAACACATTTTTACAGCAAAACTTCTGATGTTCATTTTGTAGAAGCACGCCCGGCAGCAATTCGGATTCGCATAGAATTTGAAAGCCATTGCACACACCGAAAACCTTTCCGCCTTCATCGGCAAAGCGCACCACTTGTTCCATCATCGGGCTAAACCTTGCAAGTGCACCACACCTTAAATAATCGCCGTAAGAAAAGCCACCGGGCAACACAATGCAATCATTTTTTGAAAACGCAGAAAGGTCAAAGTCTTTATGCCAAAGCATTACTACTTCCTGATTAAGGTCGTCCTGTAATGCATGAAGCATGTCCCGATCGCAATTGGAGCCTGGGAAAACGATAATTCCAAATTTCATGAACTCATTTGTTTAAAGCAAGCTGGCAAAAGATAAGCAGCACCAGCGAAAAGTAAAAAGTAAAATTACAAAACTGCTCCCGCTTGTCAATTTGAAATGCGAAGGCGGCAATGAGGCTGAGCGGAGGAACCAACACCATCCAGTGGCTTACGCTCCCTCCAAAAAAAACAACGATGGCGCAGGCAATCAGGAAATAGAAAGTCATTAAAAGCCAGCCCCGCCTGCTGCTGATGATTGCTTTGGCAAGAAACCGGAAAATTCCTGCAGTTCCCAAAAGCAATAGCAGCAACGTTCCTGCAATTATCGCCGTGGTGTGAACCGGTGACTGAATGCGCCCGGGCAAGGATAAAAAGGTTGTCTTCCAAAAAGAAGAAAAAATGGGCTTATCGAAAAGAAAAAGAATGCCCGCAGCGAAGTAAAGTGGGGTGATATAACCCAGAAGCGCAACCACCCATTCAGCAATATTGAAAGAGCGAAGCAGCATTAGCGAAAGAAAAAGCAATAGGATAAATCCAACTCCGGAAGGCAGGATAAGCGCTGCAATGGAAAGGGCAAAGCCCGCGTTGAAAATGTGTTTGCGGGGGTAATTTGTCTGGTGAAAATTCAACATTGTGTCAACCGCGGCGAGTACCGCCCATGAACCGAGCATTGCAGGGTTGAAATAAGAAAATGCAGGGTGCAGGGAAGAAAATAACAGGATGCTAAAGGCAGGCAGGTAAGTTGGTCGTTGAAAAAGTTTGTGACGCGCTGCAATGCTGTGCACATAAAGCGATTGGAGGAACAGGAGCAAGACTGAAAGCAGCGTCATCCCGAAAATGCCAATTTTCATTTTTTGATGCAGGAACTGAGCTACAACTTCATAAAGCAAACCTCCATTCCCTTCAGCAGGCATTGCAGGAAACGAAAGCGTCTGAAGCTTTGAAAGCAACGCAAAAATGAACAGAATCAGAACAGTGTAAGGACTATTGTTCCGGAAAAGCTTCAGCACGAATGGAGTTTGGACTAAAATACAATTTTGGCAAAGCACAACTGTTTTTTGCGCAGGCAGGGAACCACCATTTCACGGGCGGCAATTTGTTTTCCGGAGCGCGGCAACCAATCAGGATCATCGCCGGTAAGCGGCGAAAATGAACGCATTTCTACTTTGCCCGTTCCGTCAATTGTAGCCAGTTCAATCCGGGAATGGCTGGTATTAAAATCGTTGAAAATCAAGCCCAGCGCGCCTCCTGTGTTCAGCAATCCATAAGATGAAAACACGCCGCCATCTTCCTGAGAATACTGACTTTTTCTCACAAAGGCAAACCAGTCGGTGGCGCCTGCTTCATTGTAAGAAATGGCAAGCACATCTTCATAATGATATTCCCGGAGGGATTGCGTCATAAAAGGTCCGTTGTAAAAAGAATAATAGCCGCCCCAGCCTGAAGTATAATTGTTGCGGATAGTGATGTAATAATCTTCTGCAAGCAATGCAAAACCACCGTCTTTTCGCACAATCAGGTTTCGGATCACGTAATCATTCAGCGCTCTTTTTTTACTCCGCTCGCCGGTAGAATTTCGCAACTGATCTGAAAAAGCAAGGAATTTAGGAGTCTCCCAGGTTTCTGATTTCAGGTCAAATCTGCTATAAACTATGCCCTCTGCATTTCCGCCTCGTTTGTTAGAAAAAAAGCCGCAGAGGTAAATCCGGTTGTTAGGATTATCCTGTTTCAGGAACAAACCGTTTACAAAATTTTCGTTTAAAGAAAGCGGGATTGCATTGAATATTCTGGAGCCGCGTTGGAGGGAAATCATCCAGGCTTCATCCGCAAAACCGCGACTGCCGAGCAATGAATATGCAGGCATGTAAAAAGTACCGTCGTCCGCAAGTATCGGTTCGCCATACGTGAGGTCTCGTCCTTCTTTTAAAGTTGCAGTTCCCCGATCTGTGATGCGCAAAGAATCGTTTAGCCAGATAGCTGTGCCCGAAAATTCGTTGCGTTTATCTTCAAAACCATACACCATTATCCATTTTTTGTCGTCAGAAACTGCCGATGAAAAATAATCACGGTTGGGGCCGAAAATGCCTGTGCGCGCGGAGGTAAGCGTCAGTGGACCTTTCACCAATCTGCCTGTTTCGTCCAGTAAAGCAGCGTATTGCGTCACCTTAGTTCCTTCTATTGATTGGTAAAGCACAATCATTTGCGAAGCGTAAGCAATGAAGCGCGTTTCGTAAATCCGTTTCGGAAAAAAATCGAGCATAATTGTTGCCAGCCGCGACATAGAGTCGTTCCAGGCATCGAGGTAAAAACCGTCAGAGGATGTACGATAGGTGTAAAGCCTGCTGCCCACTTTGCCGATAATCGAAAAATCGCCTGACTGCAGATCAAACTTTTCATAGCTGCTGTAAAGCACTTCCTGGCTTTTTGCAGGCATAGCAAACTGCGCCATCAACAGCAGCAGTATCCCAATCATTTTCTTCATTGGTTTCAATATTTTCAAGTTAATGCGCAGGAAACATATCGCCTTCCAAACCATTTAAAGCGGTGGTGAGAAATGAAATCATACACGCCATCGCGCCACCGTAATGGCAACATGCGAAGTGCGCCAAACATGCGCCAGAAGCTGCTAAGCGCCGCTATTATTTCAAACACGGCTTCTGATTTTTGATACCATTTTCCACCTTTTTCTGCTATCAGAGAATCCGGTAAGTTTTCATTTTCAAATGGTATTTCCGAAAGTGGTTTAAAGACGATGCGCCTGCGCGTTTTGCGCTTTAATAAAAAGCTAACCAGTGTGCAGCAAAGGTTGCAATGGTCATCAAAATAAACGGTGAGAAATGGGGTAGCGGTTTGCATTATGGCATGGGTAAATGGTTCGGAATAGTATTGTCTGCCCTTGCCGCTTCCTGAACCATAGAATCTGCCTTTTGCTTCACTTCTATCGCCATTCTGCGGTCGCGGTCTTCAATGGCTTCGCGGTTTATTTCTTCAATCCGCAATGCCACAAGAGAATCCACTTTTGCATCTCGCTCGCCATCGGTCATGCCATTTTGTTGGGAATTGCAGGAGGCGATTATAGCCGCCAATGCCACTATGAGAATTATTTTCTGAAACATTTTTCAAACTGTTTTTTTTGGAAGCAGCAAAAATACCCTAAACAGGCTACCATCAAGGCTTCTGTAAATTGCAGGGGAAGTTTAACCTTTGTTTGGTGGATAAAATGGGTCACTTTTTCGTTTTACCTCCATAAAAAACCTAAGCCTGATTACTAAGCTGCGGATGTTCAGAATCCTTTTTGTCTTTTTCCTTTTTTTCCTGATGATGGATTGCGCGCCTGCCAATGCACAGTCGGGTAATGATACCATCCGCTTGGGGGTGATGGTGTATGAAAACGATACGATTCCCGTAGTTTTTCTGCCCGATGTTGAAGTTATAGATCGCCTGCCTAAAAAATGGGTGAAGAAAATGGAGGGCTACAACAAGCTGAAATACAATGTTTACAAAGTGTATCCTTATGCTGTGATTGCTGCTTCGGTGCTGAAAGATTACGATGAAAAAATGGCGCAGCTACCAACCAAAGAAGACCGGAAAAACTACAAGCACCGCGTAGAACTGGAACTGAAAAAGAAGTTTAAAGGCGAGCTTTCTGACCTTTCTATCTCTCAGGGGCAAGTGCTGGTGAAATTGATAAACAGGCAAACGGGCAGGGATTGCTTCACTATTTTGAAAGAAGTGAAAGGCGGTTTTAATGCGGTGATTTATCAGTCGGTTGCGCTCCTTTTTAAAAACAATTTGCGGCGTGAATACGATCCGCAGGGCTATGACCGGGATATGGAAGTCATCATGCAGGAACTTGAAGCCACCAACTATTATCGCTACCAACTTTTTAAACAACAACAGTTGTCAAGCAGGGCAAATGGGAAGTAGAAATATCAGGAAGCTGGTAGGAAGCAGTGGAGGCTAACGGGATAAAAACTAGAAGGCATTTAACCACTCAGAAAACCCAAACTATAATCATCCAAACCATAAACTATTGCACTTTATCTCATGCACATTCTTGCCATTGCCGTCCATCCTGATGATATTGAATTAGGCTGCGCCGGAACATTAATCCGCCACGCACGGAAGGGACAAAAAACCGCCATCCTCGATCTCACAAAAGGGGAACTCGGAACCCGCGGAACACCCGAAATACGCATTCAGGAGGCGCAAAATGCCGCAAGACTAATGCAGGTGCAACAGCGCGAAAATGCCGGAATGCGCGATGGCTTTTTTAAAAATGATGAAGCACATCAGCTCCAGATCGTGCGCTATATCCGCACGTTTCGTCCGCAAATGGTACTGGCAAATGCTCTTGAAGACCGCCACCCTGACCATGGTCGCGCAGGGCGCTTAATTGCTGACGCCTGCTTTTTAGCCGGACTCCGGAAAATTGAAACCAAAGACGATGATGGAAAGCCACAGGAAGCATGGCGCCCTAAACGCATTTTCCACATGATTCAGGACCGGCAACTGAAGCCTGATTTCATTGTAGATATTTCCCCCGTTTTTGAAAAGAAAATGGAAGCCATTGCCTGCTATAAGAGTCAGTTTCACGATCCGGAATCAGACGAGCCGCTCACCTACATTGCCACACAAAATTTTATGGAGCAAATCCGCGCACGCGACATGCTGATGGGCAAAAAAATTGGGGTCGATTTTGCCGAAGGATTTATTTGCGAAAACATACCCGGCATTTCAGACCTCGACCAATTATTGCTTCCTGAAATAAGCTAGTGGTTATTTTCTGCCAACAATTTCATGCGTTCATTATGGAGCTATGACTTCACTTTTAATCGGTAAAATCTACCTTCGCACCCATGCAAAAAGACACCGCCATTTTCAATATTATTCATGAAGAGCTAAACCGCCAGCGCAGAGGACTGGAACTTATAGCCTCCGAAAATTTTACCTCCATGCAAGTGATGCAGGCAATGGGCAACGTGATGACCAATAAATACGCAGAAGGCTATCCGGGAAAAAGGTATTACGGCGGCTGCGAAGAGGTGGATAAAAGCGAACAGCTTGCCATTGATAGAGCAAAGGAAATTTTTGGGGTAGAATATGCCAACGTGCAGCCCCACAGCGGCGCGCAGGCAAATGCAGCTCTCATGCTCGCCATCCTGAAACCGGAAGACGTGATCCTTGGTTTAGACCTCAGCATGGGCGGGCATCTAACGCACGGTTCGCCGGTTAATTTTTCAGGAAAACTCTACAATGCATTGCATTACGGTGTGGTGCGCGAAACCGGACTGGTTGATTATGATGCCATGGAAGCGCAGGCAAAAAAGCATCGCCCAAAACTGATTATCTGCGGAGCGTCTGCCTACAGCCGCGATTGGGATTATAAGCGCATCCGCGAAATTGCAGACAGTGTGAATGCACTCGTTTTGTGTGACATGGCGCATCCTGCCGGATTGATTGCTAAAGGCTTATTGAAAAGTCCGTTTGAGCATTGCCATTTCGTTACTTCTACCACCCATAAAACCTTACGTGGGCCTCGCGGCGGCATCATCCTGATGAAAAACGATTTCGAAAACCCCTGGGGCATCCAGGGTCCGAAAGGGGATGTGCGGATGATGAGTTCGTTGCTTGACCTGGCAGTTTTCCCCGGAACGCAGGGCGGTCCGCTGGAGCACGTGATTGCAGCAAAAGCAGTTTCTTTTTTTGAAATAATGCAGCCGGAGTTTCTGGATTATGCAAAGCAGATAATTACCAACGCACAGGCTTTGGGCAAGGCTTTCACGGCAAAGGGTTATGACATTGTGAGTGATGGCACCGATAATCATCTACTGCTGATAGACCTGCGCAGCAAAGGCATTTCCGGAAAAAAAGCAGAGAATACTTTGGTGAAGGCAGACATTACGCTGAACAAAAACATGGTTCCGTTTGATGACAAGAGTCCGTTTATAACATCGGGCATCAGGGTGGGCGTTCCGGCAATAACTACGCGCGGCTTAAAAGAAAACCACATGGCGCAGGTGGCAGACTGGCTGGATAAAGTGCTGATGAACCCCGACGATGAAAGCAAAATTGCTACCGTAAAAAGCGAAGTGAATGATTTTATGAAAGGCTTCCCGCTTTATCCGGAATGGGATTAATTTTCGGAAGGATGCACTAATGCCAATTGGACATCGTTCTTCCTTACCCTGCGTCATTGCGAACGCAGTGAAGCAATCTGAAGAGCGGTTGGAAAACACGTTTTTGACTTCAGATTGCTTCGGGCAAGCCCTCGCAATGACGCATTCTTTTATAAAGCTTTTAGAAGTCAATTTTGTATAAAACATTGCTGTGCCATCAACATTTAACACCGTTCTCAAAGCGGTGTTTTCTTTTAATCCTAATTTGCATCAATCCTGCTAACGACGCACGTTTTGCAGGTTTCCCCCCGAAGAAATAATCCATAATGAAGAAGATATTTTTTGTTGCCCTCAGCTTGTTTTTGACAGGTGTTTTTTTAAGTGAAGATGTCCATGCGCAAAAGCGCAAAAAGAAGGTTGCGGTGCCTGAAAAAAGCATTTACGATTTGGATACGCTCATAAAGCCCATTCCTTTTCAGCGAAGCCACTGGCACGACAACATTGACAAAGCACAGCGCGGCGCCGACGTGAGCGATGGGCATATTGACGGATTGATTTATTATGCGGAAGACACCGTGCTCACCAACCTTTTAACCGAAAGCATGCTGGATGAAGTGGACCAGTTGCAGATAACAATTGAAAACCTGCCGTTCACCGGCGACGTCTATACTTCTCAGGAAGGACAACTGAAAATCGGCTACCTCGTTGCACTGGCTGATCTGGTCAGGGATTTTAATCAGGACAACAGAAACGGACCCGTTTTCTGGGCGCGCGTAGTAGCCAATTTTAAAGAGATGGTGATTGCTAAACACGAAGGCAGGCTGCTGGAATTTGTGAAGGCAAACAACAACGTTTATTCCTTTGCAAACGCCTCATTACTGAAAGGAAATCTGGAAGCCAAAACCATGGTGTATAAGCAAATGGCAAAGGAGGAACCTGCTTTTATGATTCACAAACTGGGGGAATTTTCGAGAGAGCCTTATGCCGATGAAGTGATTGCAGAAGCCGCGAAAGTGGTGCCCAACGAGGTTTTCAACTATGCATCCTCTACAAATTATGCACTCAGCGGCGCCGTGAAACGCAGTAAAGATCCGCTGGTGCAAACGATTGTAAAAATCACGGAGCAATCAAAATCGCCGCTCAAAGCCATGTCGTTTCTCAGCGATGTTCACAATGGTAAACTGACGGTTGATGAGGTGGATAAAATAACCTCCAATCAGGATCTTTTCTTTAAAAACCTGGTGCGATTAAAACTGGAAAATGCTTCCCTCGGTGATAAAACTTTTACCAGTGAGCTGCAATATCGCGGGCTGAAATACGTGCGTGAAATGAACGACCTGCATGAATCGCCTGATGCGGTGAGGTTTAAGTGTATCGATGGTTTTAAGCCCGAAGAACTTTACTTCATTATGGTGTATGGGCAGGATGAGATTTATACCTCTTCTTACGTGGGCACTTTCAGAAGAATGATGCAAAGGATGGACTCCATGAAGGGCGATGAACTGCTTGCCAAGGTGAACTACGACAAGTTCAGAACCTTTTTGCGGATGGCTGCCGGTTACAACACTTTGAGTGATTTTTTGAAAACAATAGAAGCCGAAAAGAAGACGGTTTTGATGAGGGATTTTATTGCCGGTTTAGGTAAAGGAAGGGAGGATGATTTGGAAGATGCGGTGGATGTTGCGGACGCATTTGGTAGCATCAATGATTCAGACCTTGTAGTGTTTTTGCAGGATGAAGTGAAGAAGAATTATGAGGAAGCCTACAAGAACCGCAGCATGAAGGGAATGCGCGTGTATGCCTTGCTGGCTACGCTTTTCGACGGATTGAAGGCAAGTGAAAACGAAGAAGCCATGAAGCAGCAATCAGAGGTGTTGCAACTGCCCCCCATCAACATGGTGCGCTACAATGACTTAGCAAAAGACAGCGGAGTAGTGTATGAGCAATACTTTTTTTACGGCGATGAAGATGGTCGGGCTTCCTATGCTTCTTTCCTGGGCAATTTCAGGGATGGAAAATGGAAAGTAACGCCCTCAAAAAGCTGGACAACCATTGCATCTACCTCCGGAAGAAAGATTGTGATTTACGCCAACCTGCCGCTTACGGAACCCGAAGATGAGGAAGCCCAAAAGCAACTTGCAGCTTACCTCGCTGCTGAAAACATAACGCCTACCATTGTTGTGCACAGAGGTCACAGTTATCACCTGCCGCTCACGCTTGAAAGGCTGAATAAAAATGTGCGCATAGTGATGCTCGGTTCCTGCGGTGGATATCACAACTTGGCTACCGTGCTTGATTTATCCCCCGATGCGCACATTATTTCCTCCAAACAAACAGGGGCTATGGCGGTGAACGACCCGATTATTAAATCCATCAACGACCGCATTCTGGAAGGGAAAGACGTGGACTGGATTACGATGTGGAAAAGCCTGGACGGTTATTTTGCGGGTAAAGGCGCGCTTCGGGAAACCTTTAATGATTACGTGCCGCCACAGAAAAACCTGGGTGCCATTTTCATAAAAGCTTACCGGAAACTGGCGAACAGTCAGGCGGAGATTTAGGGAAAGGATGCGTTTGATTTTTGCAAAAATGCCGTTGTAGTTTTTGACGAAATTTCTGTCCTGATTTCTAAAAATGTTCCCTTACATTTGCGGCTCTGGCAGGTCTTGCACGACCAGCTCCTGCTGAACTCCCCCAGGACAGGAATGTAGCAAGGGTAGGCGGTTGTAGCGGTGCGATGTGAGTAATCTGCCAGTTTTTTTTGCCATTTTCGGATGGCATTTTTTATAGAAGTTCTTTAAGCCAATTGGTCATAATTATTCCGAAGCGCTCGTCATTGCGAACATAGTGAAACAATCTGAAGAGCGGTTAGGAAGCAAAGCGTAACTTGAGATTGCTTCGGGCAAGCCCTCGAAATGACGGTTTTTTTAGGTGTTGGACTGGCTTTAGACTTTCTAGTTTTGTCTTTCTACTTTCATCTTTCTTCTACTTAAAATCATTCTCCCTCCCCATGAAATTCTTTATCGACACTGCCAATCTTGATCAAATACGCGAAGCCAACGACCTGGGCATTTTAGACGGCGTAACCACCAATCCTACCCTGATGGCGAAGGAAGGCATTAAAGGAAAAGAAGCCATTACGCAGCATTACAAAACCATTTGCGAAATGGTGGACGGCCCCGTGAGTGCCGAAGTGTTGGGAACCTCATTTGACGGCATTGTGGCGGAAGGAAAGGAACTGGCAGCCATCCATAAAAACATTGTGGTGAAAGTGCCGATGATTAAAGAAGGCATTAAAGCCATTAAATGGTTTTCTGACAATAATATTGAAACCAACTGCACCCTCGTTTTCTCCGCCGGACAAGCCATTCTTGCAGCTAAAGCGGGCGCTACTTATGTTTCCCCTTTTATTGGTCGCATAGACGATGGCACCTGGGACGGCGTAACGTTGATTGAGCAGATTGTGAGCATTTACAACAATCAGGGCTACATGACGGAAGTGCTTGCAGCATCTATCCGCAGCCCGTTGCATATTGTGAAATGTGCGGAAGCCGGCGCTGATGTGTGTACTTGCCCACTTTCTTCTATTTTAGGTTTGCTGAAGCATCCGTTGACTGATTTGGGCTTGCAGCAGTTTTTGAAGGATGCGGAGGGGATGAGGTAAATTGCAGTTTGAGGTGGAATTGGTTTAGGATTAGCGAATTTGTTTGCAATAGCCTTAAAAAACAGGACTTACTTTCATTAAGCGTAGTTATGCTTTCGACGAAATAAAATAGGGTGAAAAAAGAAAAGTACCACTATAAGACTGAGGATAGGTTTGAATATTTTGAGTTTTATAGCGAGGGACCAAAAGGCATAATAAAAAAGGTTGTAGAATTTCAACGCACAATTCAAGACAATGTTTTCAATCTTGCATTTGGTGACTATGATGATGAAACAAAAGGTATCGATGATAGGGCAGTCACAAACAATGGAGACAGCTTAAAAGTGCTGGCGACGGTTGCTTCGGCTGTTTATGCTTTTATAGATCAACACCTGAAAGCTTGGATAGTCGCCACAGGTAGCACTCAAGCAAGGACAAGACTTTACAGAATGGGTTTAACGAACAATCTTGTAGAGATTTCTGAGGATTTTTTAATATTTGTATATACAAAGGATGAGAATTGGGTAAAGTTTGAAATAGGTGAGGATTACGAGGCATTTTTAGTAACAAATAGACTAAATATTTAGCAATATGGATAAATCAATGATAGACAAGCTTAATCAATCCAAATTGCCAATAATTCCAATTGACAAGCGGCTTGAAAAATATAGAGGCAAAGTTTTGTTTCCTGAAAAACTTGAAAAAGCTAATGAAATATTGGCGAAGTCAGGTCTTCCAAAGCAATCTAGATAGTGGCCGCATTGACGATGATAAACTAGGATGACGTTTGGTTGGCTGAGTATATTTGTATAGGCTACATGACCGAAGTGAAGTGCTTGCGGCGTCTATCCGCAGCCCGTTGCATATTGTGAAATGTGCGGAAGCCGGCGCTGATGTGTGTACTTGCCCATTTTCTTCTATTTTAGGTTTGCTGAAGCATCCGTTGACTGATTTGGGCTTGCAGCAGTTTTTGAAGGATGCGGAGGGGATGAAATAATACTAGTTAGACCTCCAAAATACGCGTTCAGAAGTGCTGCATTCCTTAAACTTTAAATCGGGAGTGATTTAACGAGAGAGGCGCAAGAGACGCTGCGCCGGACGTAGTAATAATGAAGCGTTTAGTTATTCTTTTATATCTTATCATGACGCTTGTAATAATAATATGAAGGCTCGGAAATAGTTTCGTGTGGCTCGTAATAATTATAAGTTTACCCGAGGGGATTATCGTGATACCCCAAACTATTATAAGTTTGCCCGTGGGATTTATCGTGAGGCTCGGAACAATAATAAGTTGCGTCGGCAGCTTTAACGGGGTACCCCAAATGATTATAAGTTGAGACGAAATGAATTGCGGAGTGTCCGAAATCAATTTCGAGAGGCTCGAAGGCTTTTAAGGGAGGCTCGAAGGCATTTTCGGAGGGCTTGAAGTGAAGGATATTTGGATGGTGAAAACATCAACCCAAAGGAAAAGGGAGGAAGGCCTCGTGAGTGCCGAAGTGCTGGGGACTACAATCGATGGGATGATGGCA
Source organism: Flavipsychrobacter sp. (assembly GCA_965218185.1). Classification (GTDB taxonomy): domain Bacteria; phylum Bacteroidota; class Bacteroidia; order Chitinophagales; family Chitinophagaceae; genus JAFIGV01. The sequence goes on along the minus strand of CBDCKE010000008.1, from coordinate 25,337 downwards.
ACTGGGATGGCGTGACATTGATTGAGCAGATTGTGAGCATTTACAATAATCAGGGCTACATGACGGAAGTGCTTGCTGCTTCTATACGCAGTCCGATGCATATTGTGAAATGTGCTGAAGCTGGTGATGATGTTTGTACTTGCCCTCTTACTTCTATTTTAGGTTTGCTGAAACATCCACTTACTGACTTGGGCTTGCAACAGTTTTTGAAGGATGCGGAGAGGATGAAGCGAGAAAATATATATTTTAATCAAAGTAATAAATTAAAATTATTTTAAGCTAATTTGGATGATAGCGAGGTTCTGAAGTGTATTCAAATTTTAGTCAAATAAATGTCTGTCAAGTTCCTTGTAAATCCTTTCAATTTCTTCCTTAAATGTTGGTTCTGAAGTTTCACTAAGCCACCCATCTTTATACCACTTGTAATACGGTGTATTAATAATTTTCCATCCTGCTCTTAGTAGGATTTCCATTCTTTCCAAATGTTCTTCTGTATAATTTTGTTTTAGTCCGCCTATGTTAAAATGATAACTGCCGTCCACCTCAACCGCTGCTGATTTTTTTGAATGTTCATTATACAAAACAAAGTCAAGTCGTTTTTGTCCGCAGCTTACAATTTGATTATGGATTGTAATTGAATTATTGCTTTTGTTACGTTTGTCAGTATAGTTTGTAAGCCAATAATGTACCTGTCTTTCAAAATCTGATTCTAACTTTTCGGGTTTGAATTGAGGCAGTTTTTTTATTTCAATTTTAGATGGTTGGTCGGTAAACTCAACGCCGCCTGCAAGTGTATTTAGATAAGTATAAACTTTGTCAAATGACTGTGGGAATTTTGAGTAAATGAAATAAGTAAATGATTTGGCTCTGCTTGTTGCAACATTAAATCTTTGCTTGTCTTGAAAATGTCCATGTCCACCTTTGCAGTTTTCATCAAGGCAAAGCGAAATGATAATAATATCCCTTTCACTTCCTTGAAATTCTTCTGGTGTACCTACCATTAAATTGAATTTCTGCCGTATGTCTTCGGTAAATGTTTCATTGATTTTATCTTTAATCAATTCGCATTGGTCACGGATTATAGAAATAACTCCAATAGTAAAACTTGTTTGGTCAACGTGTTTAGGAAAGTCAAATTGATGCTCAAATAGTTCATTTTGTGTTGCAGTCGGGTTGACTAAAAATTTGATTAACTGAATAGTTGTTTCAGCTTCTTTAATAACAACTTTATTATTGTTCTCTGTATCTCGCTTTCCGTTTACAAAGTAACCTTTGAAACATTGCAACGCCATTTTATCAGGCGTTTCAGTCATTATTTTTAATTTTCCTTCCGTGTTGTTCGGATTGTTTTCGTCTTTATAAAAAGTCTTGCTTGTATATCGTGCCAACTGTGGCAGTGAACGAAAATGCTCTTCAAGCATCACTTCACGAATTGGAAAATTATAATGCGGACTTCTGATGAAATCTAAAATACTTGCTTTTTTAACAACAAGAAATTTATCTTCTGCACCGCTATATTGCAAGTAACCGCCATTGTATTTATTCCAAATCTTTTCGTCAAAGCTGGTAGTAAGTCCAAAACTTAAACCTGTTGCTTTAAGATTAAGCTGATTGTGGTCGCCTACAATACAAATATTTTTACCTCTATAAAATACTGGTAAAACCTCTGCTAAATTTACCTGCGAAGCTTCGTCCACAATTATCAAATCAAACAAGTTATGTTTTAAAGGAAATAGTTGCCCTAAGTTTCTAATTTCTGCTGTCCAAAAAGGGAATAGATTTACAATGTTTGAAAAATTGATTTCATTCATTCTTTTCAAAACTATTTTACTGTTTGTCCAATGCAACATTTTTCCAAACTGCTCCAAATCGTCAGTTAGATTATTCTGTTGCAGCGTTTTTATAAGCCTCTGCTTGAATGTTAGTTTTATTAGTTGCAATTTTAGTTTTTCTAAATCTGCATCTAATTCTTTAATCAAAGACCTTAAACTTGTTTCATCATAAATTATTTTTTCTCTTATTATTTGAGTGTCTGTATAGGTTGTATTCAGGTCAATGTATCTTTCGCTCAAAGTAGGAAAGCTTGATTTGTTGAACCACTCTTTCGGGAATTTGTATTTATCGGCAAGGTGTTTTTTATACTTATGCAAATAAAGATTTGCAGTAAAAGGTTTTTTCGTTGTGTTATAAATCCTCTTTACTGTGTCGCTGGCAATTTCGTATGCTTCTTTGTTTTTAATAATTTTAAATGGATGCTTATTCGGAATGGGTTCAAAGTTTTTTGAAAACCTTTTTGCTTCTTCTTCAAGCAATTCATTTTTTTCTTTAAACTCTTGCTGAAATTTTAAGTTTTGAATTAGTTGCTCTTCATACTTTTTCAGCGATGATTGCTTAGTTCTAATTTTCTCTTCTAATTCTTGAATGTTCGCTCCTAAATATGTCCATTTGCTAAACAAACCTCCGCTATGAGTTGAAAGGTTTGTAATCTTTCCAATGTATTCTTTGATTTTTCGTTTTGAATCTTTATCAAAATATATTACACCTGTCAATTCTTCATCGTCAGAAAGTAGTGGGTTTATTTTTTGATTTACAACTTCTAAGGCTGGCTGTTTTTGAGAAACAACTAACACCTTTTTATTCATTGCTAATGCAGATAAAAGGATTGCAGAAATAGTATGCGACTTCCCTGTACCTGGCGGTCCTTGAATATAGGAAACTTCATTTTGCCAAACGTTTTGAATGGCTTGTCTTTGAGAAGATGATAAAGAAAGTGGTATCACATTGTCTATGATGTTATTTATTCTATCTTCTTGTATTGTGCCTATTGTCGTCTTTTTATCGCTTAATGCATTAACCAATAATTTTTCTAAAACTGGGTTTTTAAATTCTCCTGTTTGCTCAATATTCTCAACGAATGAATGAAGTGCTTGATAAGTTGAAAGCTGGTCTGGAATATCTGCAATGAATGAATAGTTTGACGGATAGAATTTCAATTTCCCTTTGAACAGCGAATTTGCTTTATTGCTTAAATGGTTATTAATTTCAGCCTTATAGTCTAAGCTTTCTTTGCTTACTTCGATGTTTTAAATTCATCAAAGTCAATACGTAATTGCAATAGAGCATCTTGTGCAAAATCAGATAACTTAGAAAAAGTATTGCATTTCAATATCTCATCTTCTAACTTTTCTAATACCAAAGTTTGGTTTTGTAGTAGAAGGCGTAAAAATATCGTCATCATCAGAACTGGATTTGTCCGAAATACTTGCAATAAGGTCGTAATTGATATTTGCAGTATCAGCAAAATTTAAAATGATTGTATTGTCTTCTGTTTTGTCAATATCACATTGGATATAAACGATTGGGGCAGAAATCATTTTCTTTTGTTTGCTTCCACAAAGAAGTCCAAACCCTATGAATAATTTTTTGTCCTGATTTGATTTTACTTGTTCATAATACCAATTGTAAGTTTCATACTCTGCATCAAAGTTTGAGATAGTTTCTTTGTGCCTTACTATTGGATAAGCATAGCGGTTTTGTTTGTTGAAATAACATTTTTCAAAGCCATTTCGTGTAACAATTTTACGACTAACATCCCGTAAGTATCGAAGGTATTGTAAGATTCGGTCAGTATGATTCGACATAGCGGTGTTAATCTAAGGTAAGAGGGCTTTTTATTTCTTCTATTATTTTGCTGAATTTGTTTTTTACTTCATTGATTAATTCAGTTTGTTTTTTTTCTTGGGCTTGTAAAGCTGTGTCAACTTTTGAATTTATATCTGTTGATAGTTTTTGCAAATGTTGATTTGTTTCGCTTTTCAGCGTTTCTAATGAAGATTGAGTTTCCGTTTTCAACTCATTCATTTTAGGCTCAAGCGATTCCAAAACAGCTTTCTTAGCAGCCTCAATAGCATTATAATTATTTACATCACTTTCTTTAGCTTTTGTAATTAATTCTTCATGAACAAATTTAGAGTTGTCCTTTACTGTTGTTTGAATTTCGGTCTTTGTTGTGTCAACCTTTGAATGTGTGCTATTATTGAAATCTTGAAGTTTTGAAAGAATTTCACTTTTTACATTTTCAACTTTCGTTGTTATCGCCTCTTCAAAATTGGCAATAGTTGTCAACGTGTTGCGATTTGATTTGAGGTTTAGGAATAGTCCCACACTTACGGCAATAAGGGTAAGGCAAGTAATTACAATAATAAATATAATCATTTAGTGAATGTTTTAGTAATTATGTATCACATTTAAGTACGCCAATTTTCCCTCCTCACTACACCTTCCCTAACTCCCCCTTCAAAAAGTCAATCACTTTCACCTCCGTAGCATCCACGCCATGCAAATCCGCCAGAATAACAGAAATGAAATCAGTGAGGTGCACAAGGTAAAAAACCTGCTCCAGATAGCTCGACCCTTTCGACCAGATTTCAGTGATGGAACCTGCGTATTTCTTGATTACCTTTTTGTTAATCTCCATCCGCAATTGAGCGCGTTCATAATCATCTTCATTCCGTAATAAAACCACCGCTCTTGAGGGATCTTTATCTCTCCAGCCCACCAGTTCATTATGGTTCATTTCAGGAATCACATGGTGCCACGCCAGCATTTTTCCGTTCTCATTTATCTGCTGCCGAAAGCGAATTGCCACGCCCTCAAACGGCGCTGCGGCATAAATAATCGGGGTCGTTTCGGTGAGTTTTCCGGCTATGCTTTTGGCACTGCGCTGGATGTTTTTTTGCTCGTCTTTTAGCAGCTTAATGCTTGCCTTTATTTGCTTTTCAAAATCGTTTTTTATGAAGCCGAAATGTGCCAGTGCATACAACACCTGCACCATGCTGTAACCCAGGCAGGCCCGCGGTGGCATCCCCGCAGGAAGCAGGATGCAATCCATGTTTTTCTTCTTCGCAATCTCCGCAACTTTTCCGCCGGACGTAATGCACACCACGGTCGCTTTCATCTTCATTCCCTGCTGCATGGCGGCTACGGTTTCTTCGGTGTTGCCGGAGTATGAAGAGACAATCAAAAGCGTATCTGCATTGACGAAAGCGGGCAGGAAATAATCCTTGTTTACCACAAACGGAATGGTCATTTTATCTGCCGCAAAATTCTGTGCAATGGAGCCGCCGATGCCGCTGCCGCCAAGCCCTGTGAGCACTACGTTTTTAAAATCTTTCGGGGCTGTGGTGAACCGGTAACTTTGGCCAATAATGAGGGCTTCCTGAAGTTGGGTGGGGAAGTTTAATACTAATTCTTTCATAGATTGCTTTTTGGATGTCCAAACATAACGAAACGGGCTTGAATGGGGAGCGGCTTGCCGAAAAATACCTGCTGCAGAAAGGCTACACGGTTTTGCATCGCAATTGGCGCAGCGGCAAAAAGGAAGTGGACATTATTGCGCAGTTAAACGATGTGCTGATTTTCGTGGAGGTAAAGACAAGGTCGAGAATGGATTTTGGCTTTCCGGAAGAATCGGTAGACTATCAGAAAATAGACTTTTTAAAAACCGCAGCAACAGCTTTTCTGGATGCTAATCCGCAGTTTCTGAAAATGCAGTTTGATATCATCAGTATTGAAATGAAGGGAAGCGAAGTGCAGGAAATTGTTCACTTTGAAGACGCTTTTTTCTAAGGCTGCAAACATGATTTCAACCCAAAAGCTAACGCTGAAAATTGCTGCAATAATTGTTGAAACCAAAGACGTGAAAACGTTTGTCCTGGAGCCGTATGGAGATGCAATAATTGATTTTAAAGCAGGTCAGTTTCTAACTTTTTTAAAGGATGATGCACGCCGTTCTTATTCCCTCATCAGTAGTCGGGAAAATAATGAGCCTTTAGCAATTACGGTGAAAAGAATACCCAACGGACTATTTTCCAGATGGCTTATTGACGAAGCAAAAGTGGGCGATGTTTTAACTGCTTTGCCACCCTCCGGACAATTTATTTTACCGCCTGATCCTTTCCTGCACGATGTGTATTTTTTCTTTGCAGCGGGCATTGGCATCACGCCCGTTTTTTCTTTGCTGAAAACAATTTTGTATCAAAAACTGCCGGTGAAAGTGGTTTTGATTTACAGTAACACAAGCATCGGGGAAACAATTTTCTACGAGGCACTTTTACAATTGCAACAAAATTTTTCCGGCAACTTTAAAATCATCTGGCTGTTCAGCAACGCCAAAAATCTATTGACTGCGCGGTTAAGCAAAGCCTTGATTCCGCAATTAATTGCACCCTGTTTAATCAACAAAAGCAATCCACTTTTTTACACCTGCGGTCCGTATGCTTACATGCGTATGGTGACGTACGGATTGGAAGAAATGGGCTACACGCAGGAGGTTATCCGAAAAGAAATTTTTGACGTAAGCACACCTGTTTTAAAACTGAAGCCGCAGGATAAAACCGTTCATCAGGTAACGCTTCTTTCAGGAAATGATTCGTTTAGTTTTTCAACGCAGTATCCCAAAACAATCCTGAATGCGGCAAAGGAAAATGGCATTGCGCTGCCCTACAGCTGCGAAACCGGCATGTGCGGCGCTTGTGCATTGCATTGTCTGGAAGGAAAAGTGTGGATGGCATATAATGAAGTGCTAACGGAAAGAGATTTAAAAGCGGGGAAAGTGCTTACCTGCACAGGCTTTCCGGTGGATGGGGATGTGGTGCTGGAACTTTCAAAAACGTTGGCATAATTTCAGAAGCTTATATCGTTCATGCTAAAAATCACCCACCGGAAAATAAAGAAATCCCTTGCTTCAGCCGGACTGCTCTCCCTTGAGTTTTTATTTGCGCTGATTATTTTTCTCGGAGCCATTTTCCTGTTTTCTTTTTTAGCGAAGGAGGTAATTATAGAAGGCGATAAAGGTTTTGATGAACGGGCTTTTCAATGGGTATCTACGCTGGTAAGTCACCGGATAAATTACATCATGGAGGCCATTTCTTTTTTAGGGAATCATAAGTTTTTAATACCCGCCAATCTGCTGCTGTGCGCCTATTTTCTTTTTGTAAGAAAGCACGCCTGGTATTCCATTAAGGTGGCTTCAATTGCCTTAAGCAGCGTGACTTTGATGTTTGTATTGAAACTGATTTTTGCCCGGATGCGACCGAACGATCCTTTGCTGGCTCCGGCATTGGGTTATAGTTTCCCGAGTGGCCATTCGCTGGTGAGCTTCACTTTTTATGGTTTACTGATTTACCTCGTTTACAATTACGCCCAAAACGTTTGGGTAAAGTGGGGGAGTATTATTTTCTTTTCCTGCCTCATCCTGATGATTGGTTTTAGCCGCATTTATTTGCGGGTGCATTATGCTACTGATGTGCTTGCCGGCTTTTTAATCGGCATTGCGTGGCTGTTGTTTTCGCTTTACTTTTTGAATAGAATGGAACAGTATAGCCAACGCCGGCTTCACGAATCGGTAATGAAAACCTAACAGGCAATGGCACGCTTTTGATAACTTCTTTTGCTCACTAAAAAACCAATTTCAAAATGGAAAACGAACTTAAAGATTTTAGCAGAGAAGACTTAGCTACCACCCATGACGGCCGCGACAAAGACAACAAAGACCGCGTAATTGAAAACATGGCGGAGCAAAATGATGACGACATGGACGACGATGACGTTGATTTTGATGATGACGACGATGATGATGATTTTGATGACGACGATGACACAGATGACGACCTGGACGACGAGCCTAAGATGGACTTTGCAAGTGGCAGCGATGGCGGCAGTGCCGGAGATGGTGGCGGAGCCTGATTCATCCAGACAAAGCCACTTCTTAAAGTGATTAAAAACAAAAAGGTTCGGCATTCGCCGAACCTTTTTTAGTGAAAATTTTTTAAGGAAAGAAGCCTAATTATCATCGTCATCTTTTTCCATGGTGCGATACATTGGTTCGCCGTCACCTTTCATTTTATGCTTGCAGTTTGTAAGCACATATCCCAGGCGGAAAACCGGAGTGATGTAAGGCGTCACCAGGAAATCATTGTTGTTGGCAGTAGTACGGCGGTTATTAAACTCAGCCTCTCCATAATGATAGTAACCTAAACCCCAGCCAAGTTCAATACCGAGATAAACTTTTGGAAGGACATAATAATCAGCACCGGTAAAGACGCGAATTCCTGCGCCGTAAGCATTTTGAGCGGAACTACTATCTGCAATGATAGATTGACGGGCATAACCTATCGAAACATCACCACCCACATAAGTAAGTAAGCGCTCAGCGGGTGTATAATACTTCTCGATGCCATAAGAAATAGCGCCGCCATATTCCGAGCCGCGAACGTCAGTCTTTGGCAGCTGGTTAAAACTTTGGCTATTGTAAGAAATGTTGAAGGAAATGCGGTGGATAATGTTGTGATTGCCTACCAAACGCAGTTTTAGTAACGGGTAATAAGCTGCTCTGTGAAAATCCAATGTGTCTAATCCAATCCGGCTGAAACCATTACGCAATCCTGAGAGAAAGCCATCGTTCAGGTTAAAAATTCCACCACCTGTAAAGTTCAGGTTAGCTTGTGTTTCTACCAACACATCTCCGCGTGATGGCAGCGTGAAAGTGCCGCGGTCGTTTTTGATTTGCGCGGTTGCATTGTTGCTTGTTGCTGCCCACATGCCTAAAGCAAGTAAGGACAAAAAGATTCTCTTCATTGTTTTGAGTTAAAAAGTTTGAGGCGCAAACATAATGCAGTAATCCTTTGTAATCAAAAAGTAAATTCTGATAGCAATATCAACCCCAAACGCAATGCACCATTCCAATATTCCCGCTCGTTTAGTCTATCCTTGCGCCACTTTAAAAAACTAAAAAAACATGAGCACAACAAAAATTACCGTCCTCAACAACGGCTCCCTGAAAGTGGAAGGCAATTTCGAAATACTGGACAAAGAGGGCAACCATTATGACCTCGGCGGCAGAGAAGCTGTGTCTATTTGCAGATGCGGATTATCAGCCAATAAACCTTTTTGCGATGGCGCTCACAAAGGGCATTTTGAACATGAGGCAATTGCCTTTGCGCTGCCTCCAAAAAAGCAAGTTTAAACGCTATTTCTAACGCTGTTTTCTGCTACTGAAATCCGTTTAAAAAAAGACCCCAAAAAAGTTTTTTTCAGAAAAACCCGATAGAGTCAATTTCTCTGCTTAACTTGGCAACTACATAATTTTCTTAACCACCAAAACTTTTTACAATGGACAAATCAAAAATGCTGACAGCGTACTGCATGAAAACAAAAGAAAAAGACGTTCCCATGCACGACGCAGTGATCACAAAAACAGCCCGCGGAGGCTACATGGCGCAAGGCACCGATGGCAAGGGTAACAAGATGACTACCATGCTGGGGCAAGCCCGCGCTGAACAAGCTATTAAAGACGGCGTAGCTAAGAAAGAATTTTAGGATCGCCTCTTAAAAACACACTCCAAGTTTTCGACAGGATGCCTTTAAAAAAGCATCCTGTTTTTTTTATCAGCACGCTAAGAAACAGACGCATAGTTCAACCTTGTGAAGCCCTTACTTTTGCAGCGTTCCTTTTCATTTTCCAGATTAGATTTTATGAAGCTTCTTCCCGCATTTATTGCCCTTGCTATTGCCCTCAGTTTTGCCGCCTGCAACCGCAGCGCAAGCTGCATCAAATGCACCACCCACTTGTATAGAAACGACTCCACCGGAGGCGCAAGCGACCTGCCTTCCACCTACACTTATTGCGAGCTTACACAGGAAGAAAGAGACCGCCTAACTGCCAAAGCCGACACGATGTTTACCTCTCCTTCCCACCTGTATTTCACATATTCTGAAAGTACTTGCGAATAATTTTTCTTAGCGGAAGTCTACACCGCAAACTGCCTTAAATGATGGTCCAGATGTTTGAAAAACATGTTGTTCCATTCACCGCTTTTTAGCTTGCCGAAAGAGTGAGATTCCTTCCCTTCAAAATGTGCCTGTCCCAGTTGCTGCGTGTGGCGGATGTGCTCAATAAGCCGTGCCTTTTCCTTTGCAAAATCCCGTGCATCAGCAATTAGAAAAACGGGTGCAGTGCGGCTGTTGTGTTTATACGGCGTATCGTTTACTACCGTGTTTTTTACAAACGTTTTCAGCATCCATTTCATCAGTCCGTTTGGCTGCGGGTGCTTGTCGTCATACACTAGTTCATACGTCACGTTGCAGTGCGCCAGCATTTGCGCCACGTTCATTTTTCCCCATTGTGGTTGAGCGTCAGGGGTTAGTTTTTCAATGCGGGAGATAATGGCTTCCGTTACTTCAGGCTGGAAAATATTGTCCATGATTTTGTTGTTTTTTGATGATGATGATGATGCAAAGCAAGGTTATTTCAGATAAAACAACGAATGCGTAAACCGGTCTTCAAAGCCGATAATACCCTTTTCGGCAGTGAGGTAAACCCGCCAGATTTGTTGGTTTTTATTTCCTGTTCCCATCGTATCTATTTCCTGGCGAAGCACTTTTGCATAAGTGCCGTTGGGGAAGGAAACGGAAGGCAGCGTAGTGTCTTTTGTGGCAGAAGCTGCATAGGAAGGCAGGAAGGAAAAGGTGTTTTCAAAATCGAACAGCACATACTGAAGGCGGGCATCATAAGCCGACGTTTTCGTGCTGGTAACGGTGTGGAGCATTGCAATCATCAGTTTGCTGCCATTGCGCCCTTCATTGCTGCGTGCCTGCATTCTGTAAAAAGTATTATCGCAGGGCTTGGTGGTGCATTTTTTAATTTTGCTGCCTTCGGCGGGGTTCACGTATCGTGCGCTAAACTCCTGATCTTCCAGGTTGAAGTTTATTTTATCTCCTTTGCCATTAATGAATTGAATAGATGAATCTTCAGGTGGCGGCACATATGCCAAATGTTCCGTAAGAAATGCAGGGCAAAACACATCATCACATTCGCAGGCGGTGAGGAAAATAAAAAAGAAGAGGAGTAAAATAGGTGTGCGTTTCATGCGGGTAAAAATAGAAAAAGAAAGTTTTCTGTCTTTAGCCTTTGCGCATGGTAATCATCCCCTAAAAAGAAACCTTTTAAATTTTGATGAAGGGTGGGTTTTAAATTTTTGTATGAAGAATAAATGCAGGCAGGTTTCTTAAATAAAAAAAAGGAATGAGTGCATCTTAATAGTAATATTCTGGAGCTTGTTTTTTGATGAGGATTCTGTCCTATAAAATGCGCCCAAAAACTTTTTTGAAACAACAACGCCCGAAGATTTACTCCAAAAAACTTTTTTGAACCAACTGTTGCCGAGTAATTGCTTCAAAAAACTTTTTTGAACCAACATTATCCAAAGATTTACTCCAAAAAACTTTTTTGAAACAACTATTGCCGAGTAATTGCTTCAAAAAACTTTTTTGAAGCAACGTTGTTAAAGGAATGGCTTAGAAATTAACATTTTAAGGTGTTTTAGATGGGATGAGTGCTTAAAAGCTTATAAAAATGAAATAATTTGCAACTACAAATCATTGCGCAAGCTTCTTTAAAACATCTTCGTAGCGCAGTTTTAATGCATCATAATTGCCGGAGAGGTTTAGGAGATTTTCGGGCGGAGGGGGCAAATGCTGAAGCACCGTTTTAATTTCCGCTTCGGTGTGCAGTTGGGTGATTCTGCGGATGGCTTCGAGCTTCATTTCTTCGATGGACATGTGGTAATACGGAGCGTCATTGCGAACGCAGTGAAGCAATCTGAAGAAAGGGGGAGGATAGACGAAATCTCAAGTTGACTTAAGATTGCTTCGGGCAAGCCCTCGCAATGACGCGGAGACTACTTGGGTGTCTGAATGGTATAACCTCCTCTAACCTTATCCAATCTCACTTCTTCCTTCCCCCAAAAACGCTTCCCAGTCCTTCAGTTTCTCCCCTTTTAAAACCCTTGGAAATTTATTCATCGCACCTTCCTTTCCAATGCTGCGCATGTATTCATAAAAGCGGGAAGAAGGCATCACGGTTACGAAGATTTCTTTGAGGGCGGAAGTGCGCTCCACCGCATAATCATCATTCAGTTTGCAAAGCGTGCGGTCTATCACTTCTTTGATTTTACTGCCGTCTGTACAATCATCATCACAGCCAATATACCAGCGGTGGGCAAACAAATTTTCGTAAGGGAAACCGGCAACGGTAAACTCCCGAATCGTGATGCCTAATTCCCTGGAAGCCGTGTCAATGGCCTTGTTCATGTTGTCCACGCTTAGGTGTTCGCCGCAAAGAGAAAGGTATTGTTTGGTGCGTCCGCTGATGATTATTTCGCCTTCTGCGGCACTGGTAAACTTCACGACATCGCCAATAATGTAGCGCCATGCACCTGAACAAGTGGAGATCATTACGGCATAATCCGTTTTTTCATTCACCTCATTAATCAGGAAAGATTGTACGGTTTCGTGTGGGTTACCATCTTCATCAAAATTGGTTTCATTGAAGGGCACAAACTCGAAAAAAATGCCCGCATTGAGCACCAGTTTTATGCCCGGGCGGTTGGGCTTCATCTGGAACCCAAAAGAGCCTTCGGACGCCATGTAGGTTTCGATGTAAGTAATCTCCTTTCCGAGCAGTTTTTTAAAGCTGTCGCGGTACGGATCGAAGGCAACGCCGCCATGAATGTAAATGTGGAGGTTAGGCCAAATCTCATGGATGTTTTTGACGTTGTGCCTTTTAATGATGCGCTCCAGCACAATCTGCACCCAGGCAGGAACGCCGCAAAGTGTGCCCACATCCCACTTCTTTGCATTGCGGACGATGAGGCCTATGCGATCCTCCCAATTAGGGCGAGCGGAGATTTTTTGCCCTGGTTTGTAAAAGAAATTAGACACCCAGCGGGGCATGTTTTTGGCGGAGATGCCGCTCATGTCGCCTTCGTAGTATTCTTCTTTTTCGAAGAGAGAAGTAGTGCCGCCGAGCATCAGAATTCCTTTTTGAAAAGCGATGGAAGGAATCTTAAAGTTGGCCATGCTGTAAAGCTGTTTGAAGCCTACTTTCTTGATGCTTCGAATCATGTCCTGCGTCACCGGAATATGTTTGGAGGCGCTTTCAGACGTGCCGCTAGAGAGCGCAAAATATTTCACCTTTCCGGGCCAGGTTACGTTTTCCTCCCCTTGCTGCGCGCGAAACCACCATTCGTCGTGCATCTTATTGTAAGTGTGAACGGGCACTTTTTTCTGAAAAGCATCTACGTAATTTATTTCTTCAGAAAGGATTTTATCGAAGCCGTAATGCTTGCCGAATGCAGTGTATTGCCCGCGTTCCAGCAAGGTGTGCAGGGTGCGTAACTGATATTTAATTGGCGGTGCGGTGCCGAGCGAAAACTGCTTCCTTAGATAGAGAGAACGGGAGATGATGTTTCCCAAAATAGCCATAGCGGGCAAAGGTAGTGGCAGGGTGGTGTTGTGCGTAGGTGAAGCAGGTATTATTTTAAGAAGGCGCAGACAGCGTAGTCTATTTTTCACGCGGCTTTTAGAAAATGAAATCACAGCAATGGTTAGGAGCTAAAAATCAACCGCTACCTTCGCCACCGTCATGCAAAATGCCGTTTCCATCATCAATCATTCCCCGCATCCGTTGCCAGAATATCAGACCTCCGGCTCGGCAGGCATGGATATCAGGGTGTGGTTAAAAGAAGCCGTGACTTTACGACCCATGGAGCGGAAATTGTTACCTACGGGATTGCACATTGCGTTGCCTGAAGGGTTTGAAGCGCAGCTTCGTCCGCGCAGCGGCATCGCAATAAAAAAAGGACTCACTTTAGTAAATACACCCGGGACGATAGATGCCGATTACAGAGGAGAGATTATGCTTCCGGTAATAAACCTGAGTGAGGAGCCACAGACGATTGAGGATGGAGAGCGGATTGCCCAAATGGTGATTGCGCGATATGAGCGGATTGATTGGGCGGTTGTGGAATCATTGGAAGAGACGGAACGGGGTGCGGGCGGATTTGGGCATTCGGGAGTTTTTTAAGTATCAAGTAGGAAGTATCAAGTATCAAGTCGCGGCTGTAGAAAATCATTTTCAATCTTAATAATCATAAGCATCTGCGTTCTATCTTTTTATTAAACTCCTAAGTTCTGAAAAAATCATTTTCAATCTAAAAAATCATAAGCATCTGCGTTCTATCCCGCATCATTTTCAATCTAAAAAATCATAACAATCTGCGTTCTATCCTTCATTCAAAACTCTTTTAAAACATGAACATCATTATTCCAATGGCAGGCATGGGCAAGCGCATGAGGCCTCACACACTCATCACCGCAAAACCCCTCATCCCGATTGCAGGAAAGCCCATCGTACAGCGGCTTGTAGAAGACATCATCGCTACGAGCAATGAAAAAGTGGAAGAGATTGCCTTCATCATTGGCCCCACATTCGGCAAGGAAGTAGAAGACCATTTGGTGAAAGTGGCAGAAGCATTGGGCGCACAGGGGAAAATCTATTATCAGCACGAACCAAAAGGAACCGCCCATGCCATCCTTTGCGCAGCCAATGCTTTGAAAGGGAATGTTTTCATCGCTTTTGCCGACACGCTTTTTAAAGCAAGCTTCAGCATTGATAAGCAGAAAGACGCCATTGTGTGGACGCAAAAAGTGGAAGACCCCGCAGCATTTGGCGTAGTGAAACTGAATGATAAAGGAGAGATTGAAGCGTTTGTTGAGAAGCCGAAAGAGTATGTTTCAAACCTTGCAATTATTGGGGTTTATTATTTTAAAGACGGTGAAAACCTGCGTCAGGAATTGCAGCGTTTGATTGATGAAGACATTAAGCTGAAAGGCGAATACCAGATTACCGATGCGATGGACCACATGCTGAAGAAAGGCGTGAAATTCTATACCGACCAGGTGGAAGAATGGCTGGATTGCGGGAATAAAGAAGCCACAGTTTATACCAACGGTCGCATCCTCGCCATTAAATCAGGCAATGAATCATTGCAACATGCTTCGGCAAAAATTGAAAACTCCATCATCATCCAGCCTTGCTTTTTAGGTGAAAATGTGGTGGTGAAAAATTCTGTTGTCGGGCCGAATGTATCACTGGAAAAAGGTGTTCAGATTGAAGACAGCCGCATCGCTAACAGTATTATTCAGGCGCAGAGCGTTGTTAAAAATGCAAACCTCGACAACACTATGCTGGGCAAAGAAGTTATTTACCATGAAAAGCCAAAGGCATTGAGCCTTGGTGATTTCTCCACCCAACTTTAACCGTCGTTTTCTTGAAAAACTTCCTTTTCACCCTTCTTGTATTTTCTGTCAGCGGTAGCATCGCACTGCATGCGCAAGACACTGCTTCCAAACAAAAATCTACAGAGCAGCAATTGCAGGACGGGCTTTATTTGGATGCAACAAAAGCACGCATTCTGGGTGAGAAAAAACAGGCAGAAAGTTTGTTGAAATCCTTCATCCGCACGTATCCGAAAGTGGCGACGCCTTACTATGATTTGGCGCGGCTTGAGATGAGTGAAAAGCAGTTTGACAAAGCCGAAGCGCATCTTGCAGAAGCCATTGCCATTGAAGGAAACAATGCCTGGTTTAAGAGTGAATATGCGGAAGCGTTAGCCTATCAGGACAAGTTTGAGAAAGCTGCGGAAGTGTATGAAAAGCTGGCAAAAACGGAAACCTTCAACGAAGACTTTTTGTACAAGGCAGCGCATTTTTATCAACTCGCAAAAAAGAATGATAAAGCACTTGCAATGCTTGACCAAATGATTGCGAAAACAGGTGGTGATGAAACGCTGCTGATGGAAAAACAGCAAATCTACCTGAGCATGGATCGGCTGGATGATGCGCTAAAAGTGGCGAGGAAAATGATTGCAGACAACCCGAAAGATCCCCGCTTTTTTGTGAACCTTGCCAACCTTTATGACAACAACGGAAAGCATGATAAGGCAGAAGAAGTGCTCCAGGAAGCGTTGCAGAAATTTCCGGATGAAGCGCCCCTGCAATTGAGTCTGGCAGAGCATTACAGGCTGGTGAAAGACTTTAAGAAGTACGATGAATACGTGGTGAAAGCCATCACTAATAATACCCTTGATGCAGAAATGCAACTGAGCTTGTTGATTCCTTATTTGCAAGCGAATGCCAACGATACTGAAAAGACCGCAAAAGCAGAAGGCATGGTGAACAAACTGGTAGCGCAACATCCGGAAAGTGCGCAGGTTTTGGCATTGTACGGTCAGGTTTTAGCCATTGATGGAAAGCTGAAAGAAGCAGCAGTTTACTACAAAAAATCACTGGCAATTGAGCCTTCCAATTTCACCGTGTGGCAGCAGTTTCTGTATGGTTTCACCGACCGGCAAAATGCAGACTCACTGATTCTGTACAGCGAAAAGGCAATGCGCTATTATCCCAATCAGGCTACGGTTCATTATCTCAACGGCATTGGTTACCTCAATAAGAAAGAATATCCCAAAGCCATTAAATCCATTAACCGCGCCATCGACCTTCAGCCCGAAGAAGACAGGCGGGAACTGGCAGGCATGTTCACCTCGTTGGGAGATGCGTACAATGAAACCAAACAATACAAACTTTCTGACAGCAGTTATGAAAAAGCGCTCCGCCTTGACCCGCTGAATGCCACTGTCCTCAATAATTACGCGTACTATCTCTCTGTTCGGGATGAAAGGCTGAAAGATGCTGCGGAAATGTCCAAAAAATCGTTGGAGATAAGACCGGGCGAAGGCACATTTCTGGACACTTACGGATGGATACTTTACAAACAGGGAAAGTTTTCAGAAGCCAAAAAATACATTGACGATGCCATCAAAGCAACGCCTGATGCGGATGCTACGCTTTGGGACCATATTGGCGACGTGGAATATAAACTGAACAATAAAGGAGCGGCATTGAACTACTGGAAAAAAGCAAAAGAAAAGGGATCCGACAATCCAAAAATTGACCAGAAAATAGCAGACGGAAAGCTGTATGAATAAATGTGTAACCGGCTTGCTTCTGGGCGTTTTGTTTTTCGGTATTTCCTCCTGCGGGGTTTTTAAAAAGAAAAGCAGAAGAAACGTAAAGTCCACTGACAGCGTCGTAGTGGTACAACCGCCAAATACGAATCTGCCGCCTGTGCTGTCTCCCGAAAAAATTTTACTTGCCCAATCGTTACTTCCTCTTTGGAATCAGGAAATTGCATTCAGCACGTTTAGCGGTAAGGCGAAAATGCATTATAGCGGTGATGAAACAAAGCAGGAATTCACGGCGCATTTCAGAATTAAGAAAGACAACATTATCTGGATTTCCGTGACGGCGCTCGGCGGTATTGTGCAGGTAGCAAGGCTTTACGTAACGCCCGATAGTTTTAAGCTCCTGAATTATTTGCAAAGAGAATACACCACAATGCCACTTTCCGAAGCCAATAAAATCCTTCCTTTTCCAGCTGATTTTCGGATGCTGCAAAACCTGATTGTAGGGAACGTTATTCAGAAAAAAGGAACCCCAACTGATGCTACCGACTTTGGCGGAACGCTTGCTTTGCAAATGCAGGATGGAGATTTAATGCAGCTTGCAAAATGGAATAAAGCTGACAGCACTTTGCGTGTTTTGCAGCTTCGGATTGTGCAGAACAATGCGCTGGATGGCAATTTCATGTTCGGAGATTATCAAACCATTTCAGGAAGAAAATTCGCAGACACACGCACCGTCAACATTATTAACGATGGCACGCAGCATTACCTTGACATGAATTTCGGCAACGTAGATTTTGATAAGAAAATTGATTTCCCATTCAGCATTCCGAAAAACTTTGACAGAAAATAGCTTTGCCTGAAGACCTGAAAACAAGCCAATCTTTATCACACCAAAACCATAGTTCACACACTCATGAAAGTTGTTCTTTTTGCAGGCGGTCGCGGCACGCGCATTTCGGAAGAATCCACCCTGCGTCCAAAGCCGATGATTGAAATTGGCGGAAAGCCCATCCTATGGCACATCATGAAGATTTATGCAGCTTACGGACACACGGAGTTTATCATTTGCCTTGGCTATAAAGGCTGGATGATTAAAGAGTATTTCGCGAATTATTTTCTGCACAATGCCGACATCACCGTTGACCTCTCCAACAACAGCATGCAAGTGCACATCAACAATGCAGAGCCGTTTAAAATTTCAATGATTGACACAGGCTTAGACACCATGACGGCTGGCAGATTGAAGCGCGTGTTGCCTTACGTGGGTGACGAAACGTTTATGCTGACCTACGGTGATGGTGTGTGTAACGTGAACCTGGATGAACTTGTGAAATTTCACAAAAGCACGGGTAAAATCTGCACCATGACTGCAATACAGGCTACAAGCCGTTTTGGAATCATTAAAATGGAAGAGAACGGAACCATCCAAAGTTTTGAGGAAAAACCGGAAGAAAGCGGCACCTGGATAAACGGAGGTTTCTTTGTGATAGAGCCTTCCATCGCACAATATCTTCACGATGATGCAGACGACATGATGTGGGAACGCCAACCCATGAACGACCTTGCAAAACACGGCGAAATTGCTGCATATCGCCACCACGATTTCTGGAAATGCATGGATACGCTAAGAGACAAAGAAGAGCTGGAAAGCCTGTGGCATGAGGGTGCACCCTGGCGAAAATGGTAATTTTTTTGAAACAAATTGCTTCCGGCATTTGGTGAAAAAGCGCTTTTAAAACAGCAGAAATAATGTTCGAAACCCTCCAAAAAACTTTCAGAAACAAACGCGTTTTCCTGACCGGACACACCGGTTTTAAAGGTGCTTGGATGCTGCAAATATTATATCAGCTTGGCGCCGACGTGAAAGGATATTCGCTTGCGCCTGAAAAAGAGAAAGACCTTTTTAATCAGATAGAGGGCGATAAACTTTGCTTCAGTTCCGTAACCGGCGACCTAAAAGATTTACACCATTTGCAGGGAGAGATAATCCGGTTTGAGCCAGATTTTGTGTTTCATCTTGCTGCGCAATCCCTTGTTCGGAAAAGTTATCAGGAGCCGGTTGAGACTTTTTTGGTGAACGCTATCGGAACTGCAAATGTGCTGGAAGCCTTGCGGGCATTGAGCAAACCATGTGTTGCGTTGATGATTACCACCGACAAAGTGTATGAAAATCCGGAGCGCGGCGAAGCATTTTCGGAAGATGATAAGCTGGGCGGCTACGACCCTTATTCTGCGAGCAAAGCAGCGGCGGAAATTATTATCGAAAGCTACCGCCGTTCTTTTTTTAACCCCGACGATTTTGTGCATCATCGCAAAGCCATCGCGTCCGTACGTGCAGGAAACGTGATTGGCGGTGGCGATTTTGCAGATGACCGCATCATCCCTGACATTGTGCGGGCGTTGGAACATGGAGAAAAAGTGGCGTTGCGAAATCCGCAATCGGTGCGCCCCTGGCAGCATGTTTTGGAGCCATTGAGCGCTTACTTATTGCTGGCAGCAAAAATGGAAACCGAACCGAAAAGGTATAGTCAGGCATTCAACTTTGGTCCGGAAAACGGTGATGAAAAAATGGTGGAAGAACTGACCAAAATATTTCTTCGCATTTTTAATAAAGAAGGAGATTATGAAATTCAAAAATCATCCGCAAACGTGCATGAAGCCAACCTTTTAAAACTGGACAGCAGCAAAGCAAAAAGAGAATTAAACTGGCAGCCACGACTTTCTGCTACTGAAGCCATTGAATGGACAGCTAAATGGTATGCCGATATAGAAACTTCTGCCAGCGAAAAATGCGCTGCGCAAATTGAGGCGTATTTTCAAAACAATGCCTGATGTGGGAGATTGAAAACACACCGCTTGAGGGCGCTAAAATACTTACCCTGCCTGCATTTCAGGATAATCGGGGGGTATTCATCAAAACATTTCACGACACCACTTTTCGCGAAGCCGGAATTGATTTTGAATTGAAGGAAAGCTATTTTTCTCTTTCTAAAAAAGACGTGATTCGTGGGATGCATTTTCAAACATACCCACACCAACATGCGAAAATTGTTTTTTGTCCGCAGGGCGCTATTCTTGATGTGATGCTTGATTTGCGTAAACAATCAAACACCTACGGACAGTTTTTTGCGCAGGAATTATCAGCAGAAAACCACAAAGCATTTTTCATCCCTGCAGGTTTTGCGCATGGTTTCAAAGCATTGACGGATGATGCCATTACTTTTTACCTTGTTAGTTCTGAATATCAGCAGCAGCATGACACCGGCATCCGTTTCGATAGTTTTGGGATGAAGTGGGGTGTTGATGAACCTTTGGCGAGCGAGCGAGATAAAAGTTTTGAAGGATGGAGGGATTTTAATTCGCCTTTTTAGGAATGAGTGTTAGCAATTTGGCTACCTGCGATAAGAGAATTGAAAGTGGAAAAAATAATGTAGAAATATGGAAACACTAAAACAGCGGAGAGGTTTTGAAACACGTTCGTTTTCTTTAACTCCTAGCAGTTTAAATGTTGAATACAAGACGATTAGGGAAGTGGTGAAAAAAACTGTACGCCTTGATGAGATCGGAATTAGAATTCAATTCCAGGGAGATAACATAATGGTAGGTAAAGTGCTGACGATTATTTTCAGCATTGTTCCATTTGTTACATTGCTACTTTATTTTCTGTTTCCTAAAATAATTGATACCCAAATAATGTTCTGGACTATTCTTTTTTGTCTCTTTTTTGTGGGAATAAGCATCGCAAAAAATCACAGAGACGATGTAGTAATCACCGGAGGTGCTGAAAATATTTTTTTTTACAGAAAAAAGCCTAGAGAAGAAGCAGTAATGGAATTTATTGAACAGATTCTTGCAGCTTCTAAAAAGTATAAGCGGTTTAAGCATGCTAATCTCAATTTAGATGTTTCCGAAGAGATCTTCATTGAAAAGTTGAGATGGTTAATCCATGAAGAAGTTATTACCGATGCTGAATTTAATGAGCTTAAAGCGGAGTATGATCTTAAAAGCCTGCTATAAAATTCTTGCGTCCTAGGGGATTTTCTTAATGCTGGAGTTGCGCAGGAGTCTTCGTTAAACGTAGGCGGCGTCTATGTCTTATATTCCCACTTCAAATAAATCCTTTTCCCCATCCCGCGCCGCCTAATTAACTCGTGCAACTCTTTTTGATCGTCAATTCTTTTTGTCGATAATGAAATGAAGCAACTTGAAAGTATGGGGCAAAATTTAATATTTTGTAACTTCAGATTGCTTCAGGCAAACCCTCGTAATTATGTCGCAGACTAACGTCCTAAAAATGTTGCTGCCTTCTACATCATCATAATCCCGTTAAACCTTCTCCAACCCCTCCTTCCTCTCCGTCTCAACTATTACTTTCGCACACAAAAAATCACGACTATGCAACTCAAGAAAATCCTTTCCACTCTCGGTATTCAAAAAGAAAACGAAGGCGTATCCACCGGCACACAATGGCTTAAATCAGGCGGCGAAAAAATTGATTCTTATTCTCCCGTGGATGGAAAACTAATTGCCTCCGTAACCGCAGCAAACCAAAAATCCTACGAAAAAGTAATTGCCGAAGCGCAGCAGGCTTTTGAAACCTGGCGCATGATGCCCGCTCCAAAACGGGGTGAGATTGTGCGGCAAATTGGCGATGCACTCAGGAAAAATAAAGAACCGCTTGGCAGACTTGTTTCTTACGAAATGGGGAAAAGTCTTCAGGAAGGATATGGCGAAGTGCAGGAAATGATTGACATCGCCGACTTTGCCGTGGGGCTTTCGCGACAGCTTTACGGACTAACAATGCATTCAGAACGTCCGCTTCACAGAATGTATGAACAATGGCATCCGCTGGGCATTGTGGGGATTATTTCTGCTTTCAATTTTCCGGTAGCCGTATGGAGTTGGAATGCTTTTCTGGCGTGGGTTTGCGGCGATGTCTGCATTTGGAAACCTTCTGAAAAAACACCGCTCACTGCCCTTGCCTGCCAGAATATTACCGCAGCCGTCTTAAAAGCAAACGGCGTTCCTGAAGGCATAAACGGGCTGTTGATTGGTGGCAGGGAAATTGGCGAAATGATGAGCAATGATGCGCGCATTCCTTTGGTTTCTGCAACTGGTTCTACAAGAATGGGAAAAGCTGTGGGTGGCGCAGTGGGGCAACGTTTGGGACGTTCGCTTTTAGAATTGGGCGGCAACAACGCCATCATCATTTCTGAAAATGCAGACCTCAATATTGCGTTACGCGCTGCCATTTTTGGGGCGGTAGGCACTGCCGGACAACGTTGCACTTCTACCCGCAGATTGATTATCCACGAATCAGTATATGATGCTTTCAAGAAAAAATTAGTTGCTGCCTACAAACAAATTTCCATTGGCGATCCGTTGGACGAAGCCAATTTGGTTGGGCCTTTGATTGATAAAGATGCCGTGGATAGTTACCTCAAATCCAATGATGCGGTGAAAAAAGAAGGCGGTAAACAAATTGTTGCCGGCGGTGTGTTGGAAGGCGCGGGGTATGAAAGCGGATGCTACGTGAAGCCTTGTGTGTATGAAGTGCAGCCCGATTTTGAAATTGTGAAGCACGAAACTTTTGCGCCCATTCTTTATCTCATGAAATATGATAGCCTGGAAGAAGCCATCCGCATACAAAATAATGTGCCGCAGGGTTTATCCTCTTCCATCATGACGCTCAACATGCGCGAAGCTGAAACATTCCTTTCGCATCAAGGTTCTGATTGTGGCATTGCAAACGTGAACATCGGCACATCAGGCGCAGAAATTGGCGGTGCATTTGGGGGTGAAAAAGAAACCGGTGGCGGCAGAGAAAGTGGTTCCGACAGTTGGAAGGCATACATGCGCCGACAAACAAACACGCTTAACTGGAGTGACCAGTTACCATTGGCTCAGGGCATTAAATTCCACGTTTAATAGCAATCAGGATTTCAGGGTTTTCAACACAAGCGGCGCAAGTCGCTCTGCCCAAATGTGGTATTCCTTACCAGAAGGATGCAACCCATCAGATGCTATGAAATCCACGTCCTGACCGTGTTTGCGGGTGCTGTCGGTAATGTCGAGCCAGGCACATTTGTGCGCCAAACTGATGTCTTTACAAGTAGCATTAAAAGCGTCAATTTCCTTAGCAATTTTAGTCCTCTCGCGACCCTCAGCGAATGGCGTGACACCCCAATCAGGAATGGATAAAACGAAAACATGCCGCGGATGTCCGTTTGCAAAAACGATAGCACAGTCCAGCAATTGCATAAATTCTTTCCTGAAATTTTCTACGCTTCTGCCGCGATATTGATTATTGACGCCGATAAGCAGCGTTACGAAAGAAAAGGTTTCCTGGATGTTCTGTTCGCGGATGGCGGTTTGCAATTCGTCGGTTGTCCAGCCGGTTTTTGCAATGATGACGGGTTGGGCAATTTGCAGTTTTTCTTTTTCAAGAAGTGCCACTGTTTTATGCGGAAAGTTTTCTTCCATTGGCACTTGTTCTCCGATGGTGTAGGAATCTCCGATTGCGAGGTAGGAGTACATAGTCTTTACAATTTAAGTTCCATAAATCGGCTGTGCCGTAATACGCGCACGCCTGTCATGGTGATTTGATAAACAATCCGATAGTTGCCTTAACAACTTTGCGCACTTTTCTACACCGAATTCAGGCACAATTCTGCCGGATTGGGGGAAAGTAAGAAGAATCATAGTGCGCTGAACAATTCCTTCTATAGTTTGTATTGCATAACGCTCAGAATCTTTTCTGATAAATGCCCTTACAACAATTAAATCGTGCTTTGCCCTTCTTGACCAGGTAATTCTTTTCGCCATTGTTGAATCATGGTTTCAATTTCTTCATGCTCTACAACATTCCCTTCATCCATATCGTGAATAGCATCTTCAATACTTTTTACAAAAAGAATTCGGTCAATGATATCATCAACAAGCGCATCATCAGGCATCTTCTTAATCGTCTCAATAATTGTTTCCTTGTTCATAAAAATCCGATTTACTGAATGAAAACTGTCTTCACGTTCACAAACTCCCTGATTCCAAAAGTACTCAATTCCCTCCCGTAGCCGCTTTGCTTAATACCGCCGAAAGGTAAGCGTGGGTCAGAATGCACAAATGAATTTACAAAGCAATTGCCCGCCTGTAACTCTTTAGCAGCAATGGTTTCAGCGCGTTTGCGATTCTTAGAAAAAATGCCGGCACCCAATCCGTAAATGCTGTCGTTGGCAATGCGAATGGCATCTTTTTCATTCTTCGCTTCAATAATCGCAGCCACCGGACCAAACAATTCTTCATCGTAAGCAGGCATTCCTTTCTTCACATTGGTGAGCATGGTGGGCGGATAAAAGGCACCATCACTTTCAGGAATATAGCCGCCACACAAAAGTTTCGCTCCTGCTTCAATGCTTTTCAAAACCTGCTGATGAAGGTCGTCGCGCAGGTCTTGACGCGCCATGGGACCTATTTTATTTTGCTTGTCAAACGGGTCACCAAACTTTGCTTCCTGCATCAATGCCAACATGAGTCTTTCAAATTCTTTCCGCACGCTTTTCACCACAACAAATCGTTTTGCCGCCACGCAACTCTGCCCGCTATTCACCAAACGCCCGTCCACACAGGTTTTCACGGCAAGCTCCATGTCCGCATCTTCCAGAATAATGTAAGCATCGCTGCCGCCTAATTCAAGCACTTGCTTTTTGATGTGCCGCCCTGCTTCGGCTGCCACTTCGCTTCCGGCTTTGGTGCTTCCGGTTAAGGTGATGGCTGCAATTTGTGGCTTTGCAATAAGCGATTTTATTTCGGAGGAAGGAATAAGCAACGTCTGAAAAATTCCTTTTGGCGTGTTTGCTTTTTTCAAAACTTCTTCAATGGCTAATGCACAACCGCTCACGTTCGATGCATGTTTCAGGAGCATGGTGTTGCCCGCCATTAAAGCCGGAGCCATTGCGCGAAACACTTGCCAGTAAGGGAAATTCCAGGGCATGATAGCCAACACAACGCCTAATGGCTGAAAAGAAATGTAACTTTTTCTTGCGTCGGTTTCAATTATTTCATCCTTCAATTGCTGCGCGCCGTTTTTAGCGTAGAAGTCGAAAGTGAAGGCACATTTTTCCACCTCTGCAATGCTTTGCGCAATGGGCTTTCCCATCTCTTTTGTAGCCAATTCGGCAAGTGCTGTTTTTTGTTTGCGGAGTTCTTTGGCAATGGATTTCAACACTGCGCTTCTTTCTTTAAAAGTTGCTTGTCTCCATTTTTCAAAACCGTTTTGTGCGCGGATTAATGCCTGTTCTATTTCGGTTTCATTGTGCGGTGTGTATTCTTTCAAAACCGCGCCGGTAGCGGGATTGATGGATTTAAGCGTGGTAGGCATGGTGCGTTGATTTTGAAACATCAAAATTAGAGAAGCACCTGCTGGTAATCGTTTCCTATTTTTGATGCCGCTATAAAATGCTGTTAATCAAAAAA